>JALNZB010000015.1 GCA_023229545.1 Sulfuritalea sp.
ATGACCTATGTTGTTACCGAGTCCTGCATCAAGTGCAAATACACGGATTGCGTGGATGTTTGCCCTGTGGATTGTTTCCATGAAGGCCCGAACTTTCTCGTGATCGATCCCGGGGAGTGCATCGACTGCACCCTCTGTGTTGCCGAGTGTCCGGCCGAGGCCATCTTTGCCGAGGATGATGTGCCGAAGGGACAGGAGCATTTCATCGCGCTGAATGCCGAACTGTCAAGGACATGGCCGGTCATCGTCGAGCGCAAGGAGCCGCCGGCCGATGCCGACGAGTGGTTGAACAAGCCTGGAAAGCTGGATTTGCTGGAGCGCTGAGACGGGTTTCGCGGCGACGCCCTTGGTCGGCTGCGGAACGACCACAGCTCGGGTCGCGGCAGAAGCCGGGCGATCAACATGGTAAGCTCTCGGCTGTCCTTGACCTCCTTTCCTGCTTCATTCCGCGTCCATGTCCGGCAATACTTTCGGCTCTCTTTTCTGCGTCACCTCATTTGGTGAATCTCACGGTCCGGCGATTGGCTGTGTGGTCGACGGTTGTCCGCCGGGTCTGGAAATATCGACCATGGATATCCAGGCCGAGCTGGATCGGCGCAAGCCAGGAACATCGCGCCACGTAACGCAACGTCGCGAATCGGATACGGTCGAAATTCTCTCGGGCGTGTTCGAGGGGCGCACCACGGGCACGCCGATCGGTTTGCTGATCCGCAACGAGGACCAGCGCAGCAAGGATTACGGCGATATCGCCGAAACATTTCGCCCTGGCCATGCCGACTACACCTATTGGCAGAAGTACGGGATTCGCGATCATCGCGGCGGCGGTCGTGCGTCGGCGCGTGAGACGGCGGTGCGCGTCGCCGCCGGGGCCATTGCCAGAAAGTGGTTGCGGCAGCGCTATGGTGTGACGGTGCGCGGCTGGATGAGTCAATTGGGGAGTATCGATATTCCTTGGCAGGATGAAGCGGCGATTGATACCAATTCCTTCTTTGTCGCCAATGCCGGAATTGTTCCCCGGCTCGAAGAGTACATGGATGCCTTGCGGAAGTCGGGCGATTCCATCGGGGCGGAAATTACCGTGGTGGCGCGCGATGTACCGGTCGGCTGGGGCGACCCGGTGTATCACCGGCTCGATGCCGATATCGCCTATGCCATGATGAGCATCAATGCTGTCAAGGGCGTCGAAATCGGCGCCGGCTTTGCCTCGGTGGCACAAAAAGGCAGCGAACACGGCGACGAACTGACCCCCGAGGGTTTTCTCGGCAACAATGCAGGGGGAATATTGGGCGGCATTTCGACCGGGCAGGACGTGGTGGTGAAAATGGCGGTCAAGCCGACCTCCAGCATTCGCCTGCCGCGCCGGACGATCAATCTCGCCGGAGAACCGGCGGTCATCGAAACCCATGGCCGGCACGATCCCTGTGTCGGCATCCGCGCCACGCCGATCGCCGAAGCCATGCTGGCACTGGTGCTGATTGACGCCGCGCTGCATCACCGCGCCCAGTGCGCCGACGTCGAATGCCAAACGCCTGCGATTCCCGGCAAGGCCCCTGATGTTGCCTGATAGAATTTGACGATATTTCAATACTACGTTTTACAGGGTAGGAAGCCATGCACGTCGATCACCACGATCTCTACACCGAATTCCCCAATATGCGCGATGCCATCGATGCTCTGAAGGCGGACGGTGGTTACATCGGCAGTCTGTTCGGACGCTACAACCGCCTTACCGGCAAGGTCGAAGACCTCGAGGAACACGATATGCCGGTCGCCGACTTCACGTTCGAAGACATGAAGAAGGCGCGGGTCAAGCTCAAGGACGAGATATTCCACCTGTTGCGGGCCTTCCGGGCCGGCCAGAAACACAAAGCTTGATCTTCCTTCCGCACGGCCGTCTGGCCGCCTGGTATTTCTGGTACTTCGCCTTCATCGGCGCCTTCCTGCCGTATTTCGCGCTCTACCTGCAGTCCATTGGTTTTTCCGCGGGTCGTATTGCGGTGTTGATGTCGCTCGGGCAGTTCATGCGGCTGCTGGCGCCGCTGTTGTGGAGCTGGCTGGCTGACAGCGGGGGGCGGCGTGTGCGCATTGTCGTGGCGTCGACGGCAGCCTCGCTGGCCAGTTATTCAGTGGTGTTCCTGACGCAGGATTTTGTCGGATTGCTGATCGGCATGGCGATTCTGCACTTCTTCTGGAGCGCATCGCTACCACTGGTCGAGGCGCTGACGCTGGGACATCTGGCGGCAACTCCGGAGCGCTACGGTCGTATCCGGCTCTGGGGTTCGGTCGGCTTTATCGTCGCGGTGATGGGGGTCGGCTTGTTGCTCGATTCGGCGCCTATCGCCTCGCAGCTCTGGGTTAGCTGGGCCGTGTTGCTGGGCGCGTTCCTCAGCGCACTGACCTTGACCGAGAGCAAAAGGCATGAAGGTCAGGTCGTGGCGCCGATTCTCGATGTGCTGCGCCAGCGCAAAGTCGGCTTCCTGCTCGCTGCCGGCCTGTTCATGGCGGCAGCGCATGGCGCGCTGTATGTCTTCTACTCGATCCATCTGGTGGCGCAAGGCTATGACAAGACGGTGGTCGGGCTGCTATGGACTTTGGGCGTGATGGCGGAGATCGTCGTCTTCCTGTTCATGCCGCGTATATCACTGATGGTTTCGCTGCGGCAGATTCTGCTGGCCTGCTTTGCCCTGGCGGCGTTACGCTTTGCGTTGATCGGTTGGGCCGTCGAATTCATCGGACTGCTGGTGTTCGCGCAGTTGCTGCATGGCGCCAGCTTCGGCGCCCACCATGCGGCGACCATGGCGGCGCTCCATCGCTGGTTCGTGGCCGGCCAGCAGGCGCGGGCGCAGGCGCTGTATGGTAGCGTCGCTTATGGTGCCGGCGGCTTGGGCGGCGCCTTGCTGGCCGGCGCCTTGTGGGAACGGGCAGGAGCGGGAATCACCTTCAGCGCCGCGTCGCTGCTCGCTTTGCTCGGCCTGATTCTGGTCTGGCGCGGTGTTCCGGGCGATTCGGCGAACAAGGCTGTGCGATAATCAAAAATTATTGCCAGAGCCGAACGGGCATGGCTTTTTGCATAGAGGGTTTGTAATGAAAATTTGCGTTTTGCCCGGCGATGGCATCGGGCCTGAAATCATAGCCGAGGCCGTTCGTGTTCTGCAGGCGCTCGACCTCGGTTTTGAAATGGAGGAAGCCCTGCTGGGAGGCTGCGCCGTGGATGCCACTGGCGATCCCTATCCCGAAGCGACCCAGAAACTGGCGCTGGCCGCCGACGCGGTGCTGCTGGGCGCTGTTGGCGGCCCCCAATGGGACGGCAATCGGCGCGAGCAACGGCCTGAGCGGGGACTGCTGGGCATTCGCAAGCAACTCGGATTGTTCGCCAATCTTCGCCCGGCCATCCTGTATCCGGAATTGGCCAATGCGTCCACCCTCAAGCCCGAAGTGGTGGCCGGACTGGATATTCTGATTGTGCGCGAACTGACGGGGGATATCTACTTTGGTGAGCCGCGCGGCATTGAGGTGCGCAACGGCGAACGTTTTGGCTTCAATACCATGCACTACACCGAGAGCGAGATCAGGCGCATTCTGCGCGTGGCCTTCGAGGCGGCGCGCAAGCGCAGTCGCAAGGTTTGTTCCGTCGACAAGATGAACGTGCTGGAATGCACCCAGTTGTGGCGCGACGTGGCCGCCGAGACCGCGCTGGAATACCCGGACGTCGAACTTTCGCATATGCTGGTTGATAATGCGGCCATGCAACTGGTGAAGAACCCCAAGCAGTTCGACGTTGTGGTCACCGGCAACATGTTCGGCGATATCCTGTCGGACGAAGCCTCGATGCTGACCGGCTCGATCGGCATGCTGCCATCGGCGTCACTGGATGCCAACAACAAGGGTCTTTACGAGCCGTCGCACGGTTCCGCGCCGGACATCGCCGGCCAGGGCGTGGCCAATCCGCTGGCGACGATCCTGTCGGCGGCCATGATGTTGCGCTACACTTTCAGCAATGAGGCCGCCGCGAAGCGGATCGAGGATGCCGTGAAGAAAGTCCTTGCGCAGGGCTTCAGAACCGGCGACATTTATGAGTCCGGAATGAAGAAGGTCGGAACGCGGGGAATGGGCGATGCAGTTCTTGCGGCACTGTAATTCGATAGTGAGAGATTGATAATGAAGCGTGTAGGTTTGGTGGGTTGGCGTGGCATGGTGGGTTCGGTACTCATGCAACGCATGCAGGAAGAGAGCGATTTTTCCTTGATCGAACCGGTGTTTTTCACCACGTCGAATCCCGGCGGCAAGGCACCTGCAATAGCCAATGGCGCGTCCTTGCTCAAGGATGCAAAAAACATCGATGAGTTGAAGGGGCTGGATATCATCGTCACCTGTCAGGGCGGCGACTACACCACGGAAGTGTTTCCGAAATTGCGTGCAGCCGGCTGGAAGGGGCACTGGATTGACGCGGCGTCGAGCCTGCGCATGAAGGACGACACGGTCATTATTCTTGATCCGGTGAACCTTGACGTGATCAAGGACAGTCTGGCGAAGGGCGGTCGCAACTGGATCGGCGGCAATTGCACGGTGAGCCTGATGCTCATGGCTTTGGGTGGTCTGTTCAAGGCCGGGTTGGTCGAGTGGATGACATCGATGACCTATCAGGCGGCATCCGGTGCGGGCGCGCAGAATATGCGCGAACTGCTGGTGCAGATGGGCGAGACGCATCGCGTGGTGAAGAATCTGCTGGACGATCCCGCTTCGGCGATTCTTGACATCGACCGCGAGGTAGCCGGCATTTTGCGTGACGAGAGCTTTCCCACAGCGAACTTCGGCGTGCCGTTGGCCGGTTCGCTGATTCCCTGGATCGACAAGGATCTGGGCAACGGCCAGAGTCGCGAGGAATGGAAGGGGCAGGCCGAAACCAACAAGATTCTCGGTAGCGGTGCGGAGCCGATTCCGGTCGATGGTCTCTGCGTTCGTATCGGCGCCATGCGCTGCCATTCACAGGCGCTCACCATCAAACTTACCCGTGATGTTCCGCTCGACGAGATCAATGGCATCTTGGCGGCGCACAACGATTGGGTTAAGGTCGTGCCCAATCAGCGCGAGATCACCTTGAAGGAGCTGACGCCTACGGCCGTGACCGGTACTTTGAGCGTTCCGGTCGGTCGTCTGCGCAAGCTCAGCATGGGACCGGAGTATTTGTCGGCATTTACCGTGGGCGATCAGCTTCTTTGGGGCGCTGCGGAGCCTTTGCGGCGCATGCTGCGCATCCTGTTGCATTGATGCCGCGCGCCGAATGCGACCAGAATGTGATGGGAAGGTTGAGCTTGCATCGCTAACACCATGATGTTATTTTAGTTACGGTCGTTGCGCTTCACGCTGATAAGGCTGGCGTTGGCCTCTACTGAAACTTCGTTTTGATAACATGATAAAAAGCCCGTCGGGAGTCACAGTGCCCAATACTGACATGCGAAATCGTCTTAAAGCCACCGTTATTGCGGCGGCGATTGCTGTCCTGCCTATGGCGACACATGCTGCCGGGCTGGGGAAGATCACCGTACTCTCGGCGTTGGGGCAGCCACTCAAGGCCGAACTCGAAGTTACCGCGACTCGCGATGAAGCGCCTTCGCTGGTGGCCAAGGTAGCGGCTGCCGATGCCTTTCGCCAGGCTGGAATCGAATATGCGCCGGCCTTGGTGACTTTGCGGTTTTCTCGTGATATCAAGGAGCGCGGGGGCCGTCGCTACCTTGAAATCAGCACTGATCGTCCCTTGAACGAGCCGTTCATAGACATGTTGGTCGAATTGACCTGGGCTTCAGGGCGGCTGGTTCGCGAGTACACCTTCCTGCTCGACCCTCCTGATTTGGCGGCCAAAACGGTTCCGGTGCCGATAACGGCGCCCGAGATCAGAACCGAACCGGCGCAGGCCGGGCTGGTGGGTAGATCCACGTCGGCGATGTCCACCGAAACTCGTTCGGCGGTTGATGGCTATTCGTCGGCGTCAAGGCCGCCGACCAAGAGGTCCGCTGCGAAACCCGTCGCCGATAGAGTTGTTGCAGAGACTTCACGCACGGTAGTTTCGGGCGACACCTTGGGCAGGATTGCGGCGCAGACCAAGGCGGACGGTGTCAGCCTTGATCAGATGCTGGTCGCGCTTTTCCGCAGCAACAAGGAAGTCTTTGATGGCGGCAACATGAATCGCCTCAGGGCCGGCAAGATTCTTTCAATCCCGGATGCTGAAGTGGCGAGCAAGATTTCCGCCAGCGAAGCACGCAAGGAGATTGTCGCTCAAGCTGTCGATTTCAACGCCTATCGCAAGCGGTTGGCGTCTGCCGCTGCGGCCGAGCCGGCCAGGGAGCAGGGTGCGAAACAGTCCGTCAGCGGCAAGATATCGCCCAAGGTCGAAGACAAGGCGCCACTGGCGACGGGCAAGGACAAACTGGAAGTCTCGCGTACCGAAGTGGCCAAGGATGCCAAGGGCCGACCGTTACAGACTCGCATTGCTATGCTGGAGGAGGATCTGGTGTCGCGCGACAGGGCGCTCAAGGATGCTTCCGGGAAAATTGCTGAACTGGAAAAGAATCTCGGCGACCTGAAGAAACTCGCCGAGATGAAGAGCCAGGCTGGTGTCGATCTACAGAAGCAGGCTCAAGCGGCAAAGCCCGCTCCAGCAGAAGCCAGGAAGCCGGAGACCGCCGTTGCTGCACCGGTGGTGAAGCAGGAGGTGCCCAAGACAGCAGAACCGCCGAAGCCGGCCGAGCCGCCAAAACCGGCGGAAGCCGCCAAACCAGCGGAGGCGCCGAAGCCGCCGCCTGTGCCGAAGAAGAAAGCTGCTCCACCGCCTCCACCCGAACCCGAGTCGAACTTTATTGACGACAACGCCCCGCTGGTTTTTGGTGGTGGTGCCGTGCTGGCGCTATTAGTCGGATGGCTCGGGATTTCGGCCTACCGCAAGAAGCGTGCGGCGTCGGCTGGCGCCAACGCGTCCATGGCCGAAACCGATCTTTCGGCGCACTCGGTGTTCAGTACGACAACGGTGGCGCCTCCCCCGAGCGAGCAGGAGCCGAGCCAGTTCAGTTCTACCAGCGCGGGCATGGCAGTGCACCACGAGACAGTTGATCCGATCGTCGAAGCTGATACCTTCCTTGCCTTTGGCCGCGATGCCCAAGCGGAAGAGATACTTCTGGAAGCCTTGAATACCGATCCCGAGCGACAGGCGATTCATCTCAAATTGCTCGACATCTATGCCGCACGGAAGAATGTTTCCCAGTTTGAAATGGTGGCGAGAAAACTGCATGCGCTGACGAGCGGTACCGGTACCGAATGGGAGAAGGCGGCTGTCATGGGTGCCGCTATTGATCCAGGAAATTCCCTGTACGGGGCTACTCCGTCAGAGGTCCAGACGGCAGCCCCGGCCGCCGCAGTGGATATGGATGCCACAATGATCCTCCGCGCTTCCCCGGTTGCCGAGGAGCAGGCGCCACCGGCTGCCGAAGTCATTCCCGAGGTTACCGAGGCCGCTGCCCTGGACTTCGATCTGGATATTGGTACCGCTGACGCGGCAAGTTCCGCTTCCGCGCCGGAAGTGCCGGAAGCCGAATCTGCGGCTGGGCTGGATTTCGATCTGGACCTCGGCGCGCCGGAGGCAGCGCCAGCCGATCAAGCCCCGATGCAGGCGGAGATCAAGAACGAAGATATCTCGCTGGATGTTGATTTTGACATGCCGGCAATGGAGACCTCCGCTGAGATTTCCGCGCCTGCGCTCGATTTCCCGCTTGCCGAGGAGAAGCCTGCTACGGACCTGGAAACGCCGGTTGTTGCGGCGGCGGATTCCGGCGACATCGATTTCGACTTCGATCTGGGGACGGATTCCGAGCCATCGGCACCCTTGTCCGGGATGTCCCTTGACCTTCCAGCTCCCGCTGCAACCCCCGCGCCAGAGATGACCGCGCTCGATCTCGGCGGCATCAGCCTGGAACTCGACCAACCGGTCGCCACGACAAGCGTCGAGCCCGAGCCCGAGCCTGCCGCAGCCGAGATACCTGACAACCCGGAGGTGGTCACCAAGATCGAACTGGCGATGGCCTATGAAGAAATGGGCGATCGCGACGGTGCCCGCGAGCTATTCCAGGAAGCATTGGCAGAGGGTAGTCCGGCGCAGCAGAAAGTGGCCCGCGCCAAGCTTGACAGTCTCGGCTGATCAATCGGCTCTCCCGGCGCCAGCGCGGCGGGAGATGTTGCTCCAGTGAATCGTCCGCATCCCGCAAGCATTATCCTGCTTGGCTTGGCCGTGCTCCTGGCGACCTCCTTGCGCGATGGAATGGAGGTGTTTTCGGGTTGCCTGGCGCTCACTCTGGCTGCATTGTTTGCGGCGACATCCCATTTGCGTTTGCTGTTGCGACGCAGCGGTTGGTTGCTGCTGACCATGCTGGTGATGTTCGGCTGGCTGACGCCGGGGACTCCGCTGTCGAACATTCCCGGGGCGAGCCAGGAAGGGCTGCTGCTGGCCGCCATCAACATTGCGCGCTTGCTCATCGCACTCTCCACCGTGGCCTTGATATTGAAGACATTGCCTCCCGCCGAACTGGTCGCTGGCATGCGCTCGCTGCTTGGTCCGTTGGCTCTGCTGAAGATGTCCCGCGATCGGATCGCCGTGCGTCTGGCACTGACTTTGAATGAGGTGGAGGCTTCACGCAACGGTGAGAGTCGCGAGTCGGGGCGCATGGCAAGTATGCTGGTTCTTCCCGCATCGGTTGTTGGTGTGATGGACTTTGTCCTTGGTGCCCTGGCTGGTGCTCTGGTCCTCGTTGCGTGGCTGGCATGAGAATCGCGCTCGGACTCGAATATGAAGGTTCCGGTTTCTGCGGCTGGCAGTCGCAGGCTGGAGGCGGAGCCGTGCAGAACGTGCTGGAGTCGGCGCTGTCCGTTGTCGCCGATGCGCCGACACGCGTGGTCTGTGCCGGACGTACCGACGCCGGGGTGCACGCCCTGGCGCAGGTGGTGCATTTCGATACGGACGCCGTGCGCCCGGATACGGCGTGGGTGCGCGGCGTCAACGCCCATCTGCCCGACAGTGTTGCCGTGCGCTGGGCGCAACCGGTGCCCGGCGATTTTCACGCCCGCTTTTCGGCGCTCGGCAGACGCTACCGTTATCTGCTGCTCAATCGCGCCGAACGACCCGGCCTGATGGCGCGGCGTGTCGGCTGGTTCCATCGCCCGCTGGACGCGGACGCCATGGCGGCGGCGACGGGAGTGCTGCTGGGCGAGCATGATTTCTCGGCGTTTCGAGCCGTCGAGTGCCAAGCCAAGTCACCCGTCAAGACCCTGCGTCGCGCCGATGTTGTGCGCCACGGCGATCTGCTGGTGTTCGATTTCGAGGCCAGCGCGTTTTTGCAGCACATGGTGCGCAATCTCGTTGGTGCGCTGGTGTATGTGGGCAAAGGCGCCCATCCACCGACGTGGCTCGGCGAGTTATTGGCGGGCAGGGATCGTGCTCGCGCCGCGCCAACCTTTGAAGCCTGCGGGCTGTATTTTGCCGGCGTCGATTATGATCCGGTCTGGCAACTGAAAATTATGCGCAGCGGTATCCCAATAGTCGGCGCTGGCGAGACGGCGATCATCCTGCCCTGAACCCATGAAACGCACGCGAATCAAAATCTGCGGCATCACCCGTGAGGAGGACCTGGCCGCCGCCGTCGCGACCGGCGCCGACGCGCTGGGCTTTGTGTTCTACGCGCCCAGCCCGCGTTATGTAACGCCGCAGCGGGCCGCGCAACTCGTCGCGCAGGTGCCGGCCTTTGTCACCAAGGTCGGGCTGTTCGTCAACGCGGCGCCGACGACCGTTCGCGCCGTGCTGGAACAGGTGTCGCTGGATCTGTTGCAGTTTCACGGTGACGAGGATGCGGCCTACTGTTGCCAGTTCGGCAGGCCCTGGATCAAGGCGGCCAGGGTAAAGCCGGGTTCCGATTTGTTAGAATACGCGTCCGCGTTTGCCGGGGCTCCCGGAATATCGGGCCTGTTGCTGGATGCTCATGTCGAAGGCTATGGCGGTGGCGGCAAGACCTTCGACTGGTCCCTGATTCCGCAGTCCCTGCCACTGCCGGTGATCCTGTCCGGGGGCTTGCATCCGGGCAATATCGTCGAGGCGGTGCGCGCCGTGCGACCGTGGGCGGTGGATGTCAGCAGCGGCGTCGAGAGCGCCCGGGGCATCAAGGATGCGCAAAAGATCACCGAATTCATTGCCGGAGTGCGAGATGCAGATGCAGGACCTTCCCTATAACTTGCCCGACGCGGGCGGCCATTTCGGGCCCTACGGCGGCATCTTTGTTGCCGAGACGCTGATGCCGGCACTGACCGAATTGCGCGAAGCCTACGCGGCGGCGCAGGCCGATCCTGAATTTCGCGCCGAATTCGAGTACGAACTCAAGCACTATGTCGGTCGTCCCAGCCCGATCTATCACGCCAAGCGCTGGTCGAATCTCCTCGGCGGCGCGCAGATATTCCTCAAGCGCGAAGACCTCAATCACACCGGCGCCCACAAGATCAACAACTGCATCGGTCAGGCCATACTGGCGCGGCGCATGGGCAAGCCGCGCGTGATTGCCGAGACGGGGGCCGGCCAGCATGGCGTGGCCACGGCCACGGTGGCCGCGCGCTACGGCATGGAATGCGTGGTGTATATGGGCTCGGAGGACATTCGGCGGCAGGCCGCCAACGTCTATCGCATGAAGCTGCTGGGCGCGAAGGTGGTGCCGGTGGAGTCCGGCTCGAAGACGCTGAAGGATGCCCTAAACGAGGCCATGCGTGACTGGGTGACCAACATCGGCAATACCTTCTACATCATCGGCACCGTGGCCGGCCCTCATCCCTATCCGATGATGGTGCGCGACTTCCAGTCCGTGATCGGCGAGGAGTGCAAGACGCAGATGCCGGAACTCGTTGGTCGCCAGCCGGATGCGGTGATCGCCTGCGTCGGCGGCGGTTCCAATGCTATGGGCATTTTCTATGCTTATATCCCGTTCGCCGACGTCAAGCTGATCGGCGTCGAGGCGTCTGGCCATGGACTCGATACCGGCAAGCATTCCGCCTCGCTCACTGCCGGCCATTCTGGCGTGCTGCACGGCAACCGCACCTACCTGTTGCAGGACGCGAATGGGCAGGTGATCGAAACACACTCGATTTCGGCCGGTCTCGATTACCCCGGCGTCGGTCCCGAGCATGCCTGGCTCAAGGATTCCGGTCGCGCCGAGTACGTTACCATCACCGACGCCGAAGCGCTGCAAGCCTTCCATGATCTGTGCCACTTCGAGGGCATCATTCCGGCGCTCGAATCCAGTCATGCGCTGGCCTATGCGGCCAAGCTGGCGCCGACGCTGCCCAAGGACAAGCTGCTCCTGGTCAATCTCTCCGGCCGCGGCGACAAGGACATGCACACCGTCGCCGAAGAGTCCGGCATCCGGTTCTGAGCATCTATTGCCATGTCACGTATTCAAACCACATTTTCCGCTCTCGCCACGCAGGGCCGCAAGGCGCTGATCCCCTTCATTACTGCCGGCGATCCGCATCCCGACCTCAGTCTGCCGCTGATGCGGGCGCTGGTTGCCGGCGGCGCCGATATCATCGAGCTCGGTGTGCCGTTTTCCGATCCGATGGCGGATGGACCCACCATCCAGCGCGCTTCCGAAAGAGCGTTGGCGCATGGCATGAGCCTGCGCCGCGTGCTGGCGCTGGTGCGTGAATTTCGCCGGGAGAACGCGACGACGCCGGTGGTGCTGATGGGCTATGCCAATCCGGTCGAGGCCTACGGCGTCGATGCCTTCGCCCGCGATGCCAGCGAGGCGGGTGTGGACGGTGTTCTGGTGGTCGACTATCCGCCGGAGGAATGCGTCGATTTTGCCGCCACGATGAAGCAGGCTCGGATCGATCCGATTTTTCTGCTGGCGCCGACGTCAACCGAGAAGCGATACGGCGAAGTTGCGCAGATCGGCAGCGGCTACATTTATTATGTTTCACTGAAGGGGGTGACCGGCTCCGGCAATCTCGATCTGGACGAGGTCGCGCGGCGCATTCCGCTGATTCGCGAGAAGGTCGGCATGCCGGTCGGCGTCGGCTTCGGCATTCGCGACGCCGCCACCGCCGCCCGCATCGCCGCCGTGGCCGATGCGGTGGTGATCGGCAGTCGCATCATCGAGGAAATCGAACAAGGCTCGGCCGATGAGTCCCCGGCCCGCGTCACTCGGCTGCTGTCGGGCATTCGCGCTGCCATGGACCAGGAGACGAGTCGATGAGTTGGTTACAGAAACTGCTGCCGCCCAAGATCAAACGTTCGGAAGGCGCGCGCAAGTCGATTCCCGAAGGGCTGTGGGCGAAGTGCCCGGCCTGCGAGGCGGTGCTCTACAGCACCGATCTGGAGAATAACCAGCATGTCTGTCCCAAGTGCGCTCACCATCTCCGCTTGCGCGCCCGCGTCCGGCTGGATACCTTGCTGGATGCCGAAGGCCGTTTCGAGATCGGCGCCGAAGTGGTTCCGATGGATCCGCTCAAGTTCAAGGACAGCAAGCGCTATGTGGATCGTTTGGCCGCTGCGAGCGAGGATACCGCCGAGGCCGATGCCCTGGTGGTGATGCAGGGCGCGATCAAGACCGTGCCGGTGGTGATCGCCTGTTTCGAATTCGAGTTTCTTGGCGGTTCGATGGGAGCCGTGGTGGGCGAGCGCTTCGTGCGCGGCGTCAAGGCGGCGATCGAGTTGCAGGCTCCCTTCATCTGCATCACGGCTTCGGGCGGCGCGCGCATGCAGGAAGGCCTGTTTTCACTGATGCAGATGGCCAAAACCACTGCCGCAGTGACGCAACTGGCGCATCATCAATTGCCGTTCATTACGCTGCTGACCGATCCCACCATGGGCGGCGTTTCTGCCTCCTTCGCCTTTGTCGGCGACGTGGTGATCGCCGAGCCCGGCGCCCTGATCGGCTTCGCCGGGCCGCGGGTGATCGAGCAGACGGTGCGCGAGACGCTGCCGCCCGGTTTTCAGCGGGCCGAGTTCCTGCTCGAAAAGGGCGCCATCGACATGATCGTCGATCGGCGCGAACTGCGCGACAAGCTGGCGTCCCTGATTACCCTCCTGCAACGCGTCCCGGCTGTTTGATGCCGCCCTTGCCAGGTTTGTCCGATAAGAGTCTGGACGGCTGGCTGGCGCACCTTGAAGCGCTGCATCCGCGCGGCAGTGCGGGCATCGAACTGGGTCTGGAACGGGTTGCCGCCGTCAAGGCGCGACTCGGTCAGCGCGAGACTTGTCCGGTGGTTCTGGTCGGCGGCACCAACGGCAAGGGCTCGACCTGCGCCATGCTGGAGCGCATTCTGCTGGCCGCCGGCTATCGTGTCGGCCTCTACACCTCGCCGCACCTGCTGCATTACAACGAGCGCGTCAGAGTCAACGCGGTCGCCGCCGCCGATGCCAGCCTGTGTGCCGCTTTTTCTCGCGTCGAGCGGGCGCGGGGCGATGTTGCGCTGACCTATTTCGAGTTCGGTACCCTGGCGGCCTGGGAAGTATTCGCCGCCGCCGAGCTTGATGCCATCGTTCTTGAAGTGGGTCTCGGTGGCAGGCTCGACGCCACCAACGTCTATCAACCGGCGTGCGCCATCGTTACCGGTATCGATCTCGACCACATGGATTTTCTCGGTACGGATCGCGAGGCCATCGGTCGCGAAAAGGCCGGCATTTTCCGTGCCGGAGTTTCGGCAATCTGCGGCGATCCGTCGCCGCCGCGGTCCCTGACGGCTTATGCCGAACAGATTGGCGCCGGACTCCAGGTCATGGGCCGGGATTTTGGCTATTGGCGACAGCAGCAGCAGTGGCAGTACTGGGCGCGCTGCGCCGACGGCGAGGCCATCCGGCGCGGCGGACTGGCTTTTCCGGCCCTGCGCGGCGAGCGGCAGTTGGCCAATGCGGCCTGTGCGCTGGCGGCTCTCGACGCTCTCCATCCGCATTTGGTGGTGACCATGACGGACATTTGCCAGGGATTGAGCGAGGTCGAACTGCCGGGGCGTTTTCAGGTCTTGGCGGGACGTCCGACCGTGGTGCTGGATGTCGCCCACAATCCGCAGGCGGCGCGGGCGCTTGCCGCCAATCTGGGCGACACGAATTTCCACTGCAACACCTGGGCGGTGTTCGGCATGCTCGCCGACAAGGACATTGACGGCGTGATTGATGCACTGAGCGAGCGGGTAACGCACTGGCTGCCGTGCACGCTGGAAGGCTGCCGTGCCGCCAGCGCCGACTTTCTGGCGGGCCGTTTGCGGGCCAAGGGAATGAACGTGGCCGGTCGGTTTTTTTCGCCTGCAGAGGCGCTTGCCTGGGCGCAAGAGAACGCCGATGAAGATGATAGAATTCTTGCCTTCGGATCCTTCCTCACTGTTGCTGCGGCCTTGAAGATTCTTGGTCGTTCGACGTAACCACGCGTAACCACGATGGCGGAACAAGACACATCGCCTGACGCAGATTTGCAACTGAAGAAGCGTGCGCGCCGCCGGCTGGTCGGCGCCGTCGCTCTTGCACTATTTGCCGTTATCGTTCTGCCGATGGTGATGGATCGCGAGCCGCGTCCTCCGGGTCAGGACATCCAGGTGCGTATTCCCAGTCAGGATTCGACTGGCCTCGCGGCCAAGGTTCTGCCCGGCAAACCTGCGGCGACTCCGATGCCGGCGCCAGAGCCGAAGCCGGTAGCGCAGCCTGCGGCGGAACAGAAAACCGAAGTCAAGGCGAAACCGGAATCTGCTCCGGCGATAGCGGCGGTGGCGCCTCCCGCCGTCGCCAAACCAGCCGGTTCGACGCCTGCTGCGCCGGTCGCAAAGCCTGCGGCCAAGTCCGTAGCGCCGGAAAACAAATCCGTGACAGCCGAAAAGCCGGCAGCCGCAATCGCCGCCGATGCCAAGCCGGCGACCGATGCATCCGCACAGTGGGTGGTCCAACTGGGTGCCTACAAGGAAATGGGCAACGTCAAGCTGTTACTGGCCAAGTTGAAGGGCGTCGGCGTGCCGGCTTACACTGAAAAATTCGATTCACCGCAGGGGGCGCGCACCCGAGTTCGGGCTGGCCCCTTCGCCAGCCAGGACGCCGCCGAAAAGGCCCGCTCAAGAATCAAGATCATCGGCGTAGACGGTCCCGTAGCGCCAAAGTAGGACAATGACCGCGTTCGATTACGCCGTGCTGGCGGTAATACTGGTATCGGTGCTGCTGGGTTTGTGGCGTGGCGTGGTAAGCGAGATTTTGGCGCTGGCGGCCTGGGTGGTGGCGTTTCTTGTCGCGCGCGCCGAGGCATCGGTGGTGGCCATCTGGCTGTCGGGGCTGATCGCCGACCCCGGCATGCGAATGGCAGCGGCTTATGTGCTGGTGTTTGTCGGTGTCTTGCTAGTCTTTGCAATAGCGCGCATGCTGATTTCGCTGATGCTGAAGGCGGTTGGCTTGGGCGTGTTGGACCGCTTGCTGGGTGCCAGTTTCGGTGCCTTGCGCGGGATTCTGGTGGTGTTGGCGGCGGCAATGGTGGCGGGCATGACGCCGCTACCCAAGACCGAGGCGTGGCGTGACGCGGTGCTGGCGCCGCCGCTGGAAACAGCGGTGATTGCGGCAAAACCCTGGTTGCCGGTTGAAGCGGCAAAACGGATTCGGTTTCGATAGAGGAAAAGGACCATCCCCCCTTCCCCCTTCCCGGGGAAGGGGGCGATAATTGTTCGCGGGCGCTGCCCGCTCAATGTTTTGGCTGCTTCCCCTTGGGGCGGCCCGGCGGAGAAGGACCATGTGCGGAATTCTGGGTGTGGTGGCCACCACACCGGTGAACCAGTTGCTCTACGACGGCTTGCAGGTGCTCCAGCACCGCGGTCAGGATGCCGCCGGCATCGCCACGGCGGAGGGCGGGCGTTTTCACATGCACAAGGGCTCCGGCCTGGTGCGTGATGTCTTCCGCACCCGCAACATGCGCAGCCTGATGGGCAACTGGGGTATCGGGCATTGCCGCTACCCCACCGCCGGCTCGGCCGACAACGCCGCCGAGGCGCAGCCGTTCTATGTCAATTCACCCTTCGGCCTGATGTTGGCGCACAACGGCAACCTGACCAATGCCGACCAGTTGAAGCAGGACATGTTTCTCCAGGACCTGCGGCACATGAACACCAACTCCGATTCGGAGGTGCTGCTCAATGTTCTGGCGCACGAATTGCAGGCCGCATCGACCAAATATCAGGTGGATGCCGAGACCATTTTCAAGGCGGTGGCCGGCGTGCATCGCCGCGTCAAGGGCGCTTATGCCGTGGTGGCGATGATCGCCGGCTACGGCCTGCTGGCCTTCCGCGATCCCTACGGCATTCGGCCGCTGGTGATGGGCCGCAACGAGACCCCGCAAGGCATGGAATATATGGTCGCGTCCGAAAGCGTGGCCATCGATACCCTGGGTTTCAAAATGCTGCGCGATGTCGAGCCGGGTGAAGCGGTGCTGATCGACATGCGCGGCAACTTCGTCAGCCGGCAGTGCGCCGAGCGCACCCTTCATGCGCCATGCATGTTCGAGTTCGTCTATCTGGCGCGTCCCGACTCGGTGATGGACGGCATCTCGGTGTACGAAACGCGGGCCAAGATGGGCGACTACCTGGCCGACAAGATTCGCCTGACCATGCCGCACCTGGAGATCGACGCGGTAATCCCGATCCCCGATTCCAGCCGCCATTCGGCGATGGAGCTGGCGCGGCGCCTGAACCTTCCCTACCGCGAGGGCTTCGTCAAGAATCGCTACATCGGGCGCACTTTCATCATGCCCGGCCAGGCGACGCGGCGCAAATCCGTGCGGCAGAAACTCAACGCCATCAGTCAGGAGTTCAAGGGGCGCAACGTGCTGCTGGTCGACGATTCCATCGTGCGCGGCACCACCAGTCGCGAGATCATCATGATGGCGCGCGAAGCCGGGGCGAAGAAGGTCTATTTCGCTTCCGCCTCGCCGCCGGTGCGCTTCGCCAATGTTTATGGCATCGACATGCCGACGCGCAGCGAACTGATCGCCGCCTTCCGCAGCGACGAGGAAATCTGCCGCGAGATCGGCGCCGATGCGCTGATCTACCAGGATCTCGACGCGCTCAAGGCGGCGGTGCGCTCGGTCAATCCGGCGGTGGCCCAGTTCGATACTTCCTGCTTCGACGGCCACTACATCACTGGCGACGTCAGCGCCGCCTACCTGCAGAGCATGGAGGACAAGCGCGCACAGCGTCCGCCGCAGAGGCCCGACGACAACGATGGCTTCGACGGCGCGGACGGCGAGCAACTCGATCTGAATCTGGTGCAGGCGGGATAAGCGTCGTGGATACCGGTCTCGACACAGGTCTGGACACCTCGGGCTGGTCGTTCGATACCCTCGCTGTGCGCGCCGGTCAGGAGCGCAGCCAGTTCGGCGAACACTCGGAGGCGCTCTACCTTACTTCGAGCTTCGTCTTTGAAAACGCAGCGCAGGCGGCGGCGCGCTTCTCCGGCGCGGAGCCGGGCAATGTTTACGCCCGCTTCACCAATCCCACCGTGACCACCATGCAGGAGCGGCTGGCGGCGCTGGAAGGCGCGGAGGGCTGCGTCGCCACCGCCAGCGGCATGGCGGCGATCCTGTCCACCGTGATGGCGCTGATGAAGTCGGGCGAGCACATCGTCGCCTCGCGCAGCATCTTCGGCGCCACGCAGCAACTGTTCGGCAACATACTGCCGCGTTTTGGCGTCGACACCAGTTTCGTCGACCAGGGCACGGTCGAGGCCTTTCGCGCCGCGCTGCGACCGACCACCAAACTGGTCTTCATCGAGACACCGTCGAACCCATTGACCGAGGTCTTCGACATCGCCGCGCTGGCCGGGGTGGCGCACGCCGGCGGCGCCTTGCTGGTGGTCGACAATTGTTTCTGCACGCCGGCGTTGCAACGTCCGCTGCAACTGGGCGCGGACCTGGTGATTCATTCCGGCACCAAGTACCTGGATGGCCAGGGTCGCGTGCTGGGCGGCGCGGTCTGCGGCGCACAGGTGCTGACGGAAGAAGTCTTCAAGTTTCTGCGCACCGCCGGGCCGACCTTGTCGCCTTTCAACGCCTGGGTGATACTGAAGGGGCTGGAAACGCTCTCGGTGCGCATGCAGGCGCAGTCGGCCAATGCGCTGCAACTCGCGCAATGGCTGGAAGCGCAGCCGCGGGTGGCGCGGGTGTATTACCCCGGCCTGGCCTCGCATCCGCAACACGCGCTGGCAATGCGGCAGCAGACCAGCGGTGGCGCCATCGTGTCGTTCGAGGTCAAGGGCGATCGCGAAGCCGCCTGGCGCGTGGTCGACAACTGCCGCCTGTTGTCGATCACGGCGAATCTGGGAGACACCAAGACCACCATCACGCATCCGGCTTCCACCACGCATGGCCGCATCTCGCCCGAAGCGAGGGCGGCGTCGGGGATCGGCGAAGGGCTGTTGCGGATAGCGGTCGGGCTGGAAAGTCAGGCCGATCTCCAGGCCGATCTGGCGCGGGGTTTGCGCTAGGCGGAGTAATCGATGCGGCGCACGCCTGCGTCGCTGATTTCCAGCGCGTCGCCGCGCCCGGTTTCCCAGTCGGAAAGTACCCAGCGTTCAGCACTGGCCGATCCCAGTTTGAATACTTCGTGTCCGGGCCGGTGGGTATGACCGTGTATCAGGCGGGTGCAGCCATGGGTTGTCAGCGCCGTGCGTATCGCCGTGGCGTTGGCGTCCATGATCGCCGCCGTCTTGCCCAGCATGGCATCGGCACTGCGGCGACGCAGGCTTGCCACTTCGGCGCGGCGTTCGGCGAGGGGGCGGGCGAGAAAATTCGTTTGCCATTCCCTGGTGCGTACCATCTGGCGAAACTCCTGGTAGGGCAGGTCGTCGGTGCAGACCGTATCGCCATGCATCAGCAAAGTCGGCGTACCACTAGCGCCGACTATCTGGGTCTCACCCAGCAGGTCGATGCCCGCCGTCGCTGCGAAGCTCTCGCCGATCAGGAAATCGCGATTGCCGGCGATGAAGAAAATGCGCGTGCCCCGATCCGCCAAGCCGCGCAGCAGCTTGCACACTTGCGTATTGAACGGCTCGGCCAGATCGTCGTCGCCGATCCAGTACTCGAACAGGTCGCCGAGAATGAACAGCGTTTCGACCTTGGCCGCCGCCGTATCGGCGAGAAAAGTCGCAAAGCGCCGTGTCAGGTCGGGTCGCTCCGCCCGCAGGTGCAGGTCGGAAACGAAGCGGGCAGTTCCGGCGATGCTCAGCATGGAACCGCCTCGACGATTCACACTATTTCAGCGCGCTCGAGGATTACATCGTCCGTCGGCACGTTCTGGTGGAAGCCCTTGTTGCCGGTCTTCACCGACTTGATCTGGTCCACGACATCCTGGCCTTCGACAACGCGACCGAAGACGCAATAGCCCCAGCCGTCCTGGCACTTGTCGTTGTCGAGAAAGTCGTTGTCGCCGACGTTGATGAAGAACTGCGCGGTGGCCGAATGCGGGTCGCTGGTGCGGGCCATGGCGACGGTGTATATCTCGTTTCTGAGGCCGTTTTTGGCTTCGTTCTCGATCGGATCATTGACCGGCTTCTGCTCCATGCCCGGCTCGAAGCCGCCGCCCTGAATCATGAAACCATCAATCACGCGATGGAAAATCGTGTTGTCGTAGTGGCCGGCTTCAACATAGGCGATGAAGTTGGCGACGCTCTTGGGCGCCTTCTCGGCATCGAGTTCGAGCGTGATGACGCCATGGTTGGTGGTGAGCTTGATCATGGGGAGTGGTCCTGTGTAAATTATTTCTTTGCCGGCAGCAACTTGGCGGATTCGATGAGAATCGGCGTGGTCGGCACGTCCCGGTGAAAACCGGTACTTGTCGTCGGCACCTTGCCGATTTTTTGCACTATGTCGAGGCCTTGCACGACCTTGCCGAATACGGCGTAGCCCCAGCCGTCGCGGCCTGGGTAATCGAGAAAGCTGTTGTCTTTGAGGTTGATGAAGAACTGCGCGCTGGCGGAATGTGGATCGCCGGTGCGTGCCATGGCTAGCGTGCCCAACTCATTCTTCAGGCCGTTTTTGGCTTCGTTCTGGATCGGCGCGCGGGCGTCCTTCTGTTTCATGTCCGGCGAAAAGCCGCCGCCCTGGATCATGAAGTCGGGAATCACGCGGTGGAAGATGGTGCCGTTGAAGAAGCCATCCCTGGCGTACTGCAGAAAGTTCTCCACCGACTTGGGTGCCTTGTCCTGATACAACTCGATGACCAGCGTGCCTTGCGAGGTCTTCAATTCAACCTGTGGGTTGGCGGCAAAGGCGACGCTGCAGAACAGGAAAGCAAATATGAACAGAAACAGGCGATGCATGGAACCTCCGGGGATGGGGGAACGGGGGAAAGACGAAGAGTGCTTACGCGGCGCCTTCGAAGGCAATTTTCCAGCGGCCGCTTTCCTTGATCCAGTACTGACGCTTCTTCATCTGGTTGGAAAGATTGCTGGAACGGTAATCCTGCTCGAAGGTTACGACGACATATTCTTCCTTGCCGGGATTGCGCAACATGCTGATATTGCCGGTAGCCACCTTGATCCAGCTCTTGCCCGCATTGACCTTGCGCTTCTGTTCGATCCAGCCCTGATAACCCTGACCGCCGGCGTTGAACTTGTGCGAGTAGTGGGCTGCGTAGCGATCGACATCGCGGCCTTCCCAGTCCTGCCGCCATTCCTCGATCATCTTCAGCAGCGAGGTGCGCTCGCTCTGCCAGTCGTCGAGCGAAAGCCATTCGATGCTGTTGCTGATGATGACCGGGGTCAGGCCGATTTGCAGGCTTTTCGACAGCGTGTCGAGATCCTGATTGGCCAGCACCACGCAGCCGTCGGAGGCCTTCGGCGGACGCGAAAAGGTGTCGGAGGGCGTGCCGTGGAGCCAAATGCCGTGGCCGTTGCGCCCCTGGCGCTTGTCCCACTCGTTGGGATAGTTGATGGGGAAGGCGCCGTTGCCGTAGAAGTCGGTCAGTTTTTGCCGCGGCATGCTGGAGGTGACGTGATAGACCCCGATCGGCGTTTTCTTGTCGCCCTCGCGGGACTTGTCGGCGCCCAGTTTTCCCTGCGAGATGTAGTAGTCGGCGACGAAACGCGGCGTGCCATTGTCATTCTGGTAAAGATAGAGGCGGGACTTTTGCGTATCCACCACCACGGCGTGCTTCTGTTCTGGCTGCATTTGCAGCAGATAGCGCGGTACATAGTTGGCCAGCGGCTTGGTACGATAGCCTTTGAGACGGACGATCGCCTCGTCGCGCAGATCGGCCACTTTTTCTCCGGCCGCAGGCCCGCCGCCCTCGCCAAAAGCCATCAGGGCGCGCGAGCGGGCCAGCAACAGATCGCCCTTTACCAAGTGCGCCAGGCGAAAATTGGGGTAGGCCTTGATCAGCATTTCCGTCTGCTGCATGGCGAGTTCAAGCCGGTTGTTCTCGATGGCGTCGAACACTTTCGCCAGCAGCGGCTCCGGTCCCGAATCCGTGTAGCTTGCCTCGACAACGGGGCTTCCGGCATCCTTCTTGAGATGCTTGGGCGCCTTGCCGGCAGCCTCGACCGCGCCCGCCGCCAGTAGCAGGCTGCAAGCCGCGACGACTGTCAGGGAGCGCAGTGGGAAACCCATCAGTTGCCGACCCGCTCCTGCAGTATCTGCCACTTGCCGTCGCGTTTACCCATCAGCATCACCTTGTTGCTGGATGTCTTGAGCGAAGCCGACTTGTAGTGCTGGCGGAACTTGACTGTGGCCTTGTCACCGTCAACGTTGATGCGCAGATTTTCGTAGCTGACCTGAATTGCCCCCGGCTTGTTGATGCGTTTCTGCCGCTCGGCGTCCCATGTCGCACGCGATTCGCCAGCCGGGGTCTTGAAGTCGCGGGCATAGGCCGCGAGGTAGGCCTTGATATCCTTGCGCGACCAGGCGGCGGCCCACAGGCCAATGGTACGGGTAATGTCGATAGTGGCATCATCCGCGCTTTTCGCCGCGACCGGTCTGGATGCCTCCGACGACGCCGCAACGGCTGGCGTGGCGACCACCACTGGCACGGGCTTGGCGGCTTCGGCCAGCTTGACGGGCTCGATTGGTCTCGTATCGGCGACCGTTGTCCCCGGTTTGCCGGCCTTGCCGGGCCGGCTGGCGGTGCTCATCAGATCGCGAATCAAGGCCAGCTTGTTCTGCGCGCTGGAATTCGACGAATCGATCTGGAGCGCCTTGTCATAAGCCTGACTGGCGAGCCGCGCGTAGATGTCGCCGAGGTTTTCGTGGGCGGTGGCGTAGGAAGGATGGGTGCGGATGGCCATTTCCAGCGCCTGCTTGGCCTTGTCGTACTGCTTCTGCTGGGCGTAGATCACAGCGAGGTTATTGTAGGGCTCGGGCAGCTCCGGGTAATCCTCGGTCAGCTTGGTAAACACCACGATGGCATCGGTGGGCTTGTTCATCTCGGTCAGCACGATGCCCTTGAGGAATCGTCCCTGGGCATCCTTTGGCTTGCCCGCAAGAAATTTGTCGACCTGTTCCAGCGCCTGGGCATGATGTCCCTGCTTGATCTGTTTGCTGATGTCCTGCAGTGTGTCGGCATGGACGACGGGCGCCAGTGACAGAAAGCCTACGGAAACGGCTGATGCCAGTAGGCGTGCGGCATTGAGGCGAATTTTGGTCATGTTATATACTTCTCTTTGACGGTTGCCCGAAAATGAATTTCGCGGGGACAAACCATGCTGGATTCAGCCTCGGATTCTAACAAGAAGCCAGCCCTCCCCACAACCTGACCACGTTTCATCGATGGGCCGATAATGGCGGCCTTTCGTACTCATTTCCTGCTTACCCCGACGATTAGGCGATTCCCCACCCCATGCTGAAGATATACAACACCCTGGCCCGCGAAAAGCAGGCGTTTGTTCCCATTCTGGCCGGCCATGTCAGCATGTATGTCTGCGGCATGACTGTGTACGACTATTGCCATCTGGGACATGCCCGCGTGATGGTGGTATTCGATCTCGTTGCGCGCTGGCTTCGGGCCAGCGGCTATGACTTGAAGTACGTGCGCAACATCACCGACATTGACGACAAGATCATCCGCCGGGCGCGGGAGAACGGCGAGACGATCCGGCAACTGAGCGACCGCTTCATCGCCGCGATGAACGAGGACGCTGCAGCGCTGGGCGTGCTGCCGCCGGATTTTGAGCCGCGCGCCACCGACTATGTGGCGCAGATGCTGGACATGATCGGCACGCTGGAGAAGAACGGCTACGCCTACGTCGCGGCGGGCGACGATGTCTGCTATTCGGTGCGCAAGTTCGACGGCTACGGCAAGCTGTCCGGCAAGTCGCTGGAAGACCTGCGCGCCGGCGAACGTGTCGATGTCATGGCCGGCAAGCAGGACCCGCTCGACTTTGTGCTGTGGAAGCACGCCCGGGAGGATGAGCCGGCCGAAGTGAAATGGCCCTCGCCGTGGGGGCCGGGGCGTCCGGGCTGGCACATCGAATGCTCGGCCATGGGGTCCGAGTTGCTGGGATCGCACTTCGACATCCACGGCGGCGGCCAGGACCTGCAATTTCCCCATCACGAAAACGAGATCGCCCAGTCGGAAGGCGCCCACCAGTGCCAGTTCGTCAATTACTGGATGCACAACGGCTTTGTGCGCGTTGATGACGAGAAGATGTCGAAGTCGCTGGGCAACTTCTTCACCATTCGCGAGGTGCTGAAAAAGTACGACGCCGAGGTGGTGCGCTTCTTCATTTTGCGCGCCCACTATCGCAGCCCGCTCAATTATTCCGACGCCCATCTCGACGATGCGCGGCATGCGCTGACGCGGCTGTATACGGCGCTGAAGGGTGTCAGCGGCGACGCGCCGGTGGATTGGAACGAAGCCCATGCCGTGCGCTTCAAGGCGGCGCTGGACGACGACTTCAATACCCCGGAAGCCATGGCGGCGCTGTTCGATCTGGTCACTGCGGTGAATCGCGGCGAAGCGGCGCTGGCCGGCCAGCTCAAGGCGCTGGGCGGCGTGGTGGGTCTGCTTCAGCGCGACCCACAGGTCTTTTTGCAGGCGGCGCCGGCGGGCGGTCTCAGCAATGAAGAGATCGAAGCAAAAGTCGGCGCTAGGGGCACGGCGAAGAAGGCGAAAAATTTCGCCGAGTCCGACCGCATTCGCGATGAACTCAAGGCGGCCGGCATCGTGCTGGAGGACGGGCCGCAGGGGACGACCTGGCGCAGGGCGTGACGATTATTCGTTGACCCACCAATGAAAATGCCCGCAATCGCGGGCATTTTGTTCAATAAACGGCGGATGGTTCAGACTGGGAAAAACGCTTTCAATATGAGCGCCAGGATGCCGCCCATGACGATGCCTGTCATCCATTTCAAAACGGCCAACTCTTTCTCAAGGCGATTGATGTCGGTTTTTGTAGCCAACTGAGAGTCCATCGCTTCGGAAAAAGCCGATACCAGCGCTTCGGCTTCAGCTTTGGCTTGTGCTTCTGGCACACCGCCTGTTTTCAGTTTCTCCACGAATTTCAGCGTGTCAAATGTAATCGTGCTCATCGTGCCGTTCTCCTTGCGGGGAAGTGTAGCGTAAAAGGGTTCGAGGGTGAGATCGAAGCAAAAGTCGGCGCTCGCGGCACGGCGATGGGCTTGGAGCCCATAGTCCTGCTGACCTTGCGCAGCAAGAACCTCATGATTGAGGGGTGTGCCGGGTTTTTTTGGCACATCCCTCAATCATGAGGTTGTAGCTCCCTCTCTCACCCCGGATAGCTACAATACGGCATGCGGTTGCGCGCTGGCGGTTGATGTTGTAGCTCCCTCTCTCACCCCGGATAGCTACAATGTAAGTCGTATCTCATCAGAGGTCATCCGGGTTGTAGCTCCCTCTCTCACCCCGGATAGCTACAATCCGCCCCAGCGCTTGCGCGTACAATAAGGTTCAGTCGAAAGACTGAGTCCGTATCCAAAAGCCCGACGGGGAAACCCGCCGGGCTTTTCCATTGTATGTCGGGCGATTTTATGGTGGGCAGGAATATTTTGCCATCGGCATTCGATGGCGAATTTCAGTGGGCGATGGTCGCCGTGTCTCGGCGGCGTACTTCCTTCGCCGTGCCGCCAGCGCCGACTTCTGCGAACCGGAAGGCCGGAGATGTTCAGGCCGTGATGTTGATGGTCATGCCGGTGAGTTGCCCTTGGGCGTTGAGGAAGACATCGGGCTGGCCTTGCCGCTCTTTCTCCGGTTGTCCAGGTTTGCCGTCGCGCTGGGGATCGCGACCGGATTTGCCGTTGGCATCCTGCTTGGGATGCACCGCTTGGACACCGAGAGTAGGCTGCACCGTATCAACGCTCATGATTTTAATCTCCTATCATGGGCAATATATCGACACGCATTGCGCTTGCTTAAGCGCTACCGAGGCTGATGGATGCGTTGAAAAGAGGGGGAAATCCGGTTTTCCGGGTCGTTTTGCATCGTCACCGGAGAAATCGCCGTGCCGTCGGCGCCGACTGGTGCTGCGCTTCCTGCCTCGACTTACTTTTTCACCAGTTCGAAACTTCTTACCACGGCGCGCAGTTCGCCCGCAGTGGAGGCGAGGGATTCGGCGCTGTTGAGGGCGTTCCTGGCGGACGAGGTGTTCTGTTCGATGAGGGCGGAAATCTTCTCCATATTGACCGCCACTTCCTGACTGGCCACGGCTTGCTCCTTGGAGGCGGAAGCGATGGTGTCGGCCATGGTGGCGACCTCGTCGCTGGAGACCCGGATCTGGTCGAGGCCGGATACGCTGGTCTGCATCAGGGCCATGCCGGATTCGACTTCCTTCGCCGCCTGCTCCATGGAACTGACCGCCTGGTGGGTCACGGCCTGGAATTCGTTGACCGTGGTGTTGATGTCCGTGGTCGAGATGGAGGTTCGTTCGGCCAGCTTGCGTACCTCGTCGGCGACCACGGCGAAGCCGCGTCCCTGTTCTCCGGCCCGTGCCGCCTCGATGGCGGCGTTCAGGGCCAGCAGGTTGGTCTGCTCGGCGATGCCGCGAATGGTGTTGGTGATGACGCCGATTTTCTCGATGGCGCGGTTGAGATCGCCGATGGTGGCGGTCGATGTTTGCACCGCGCCGACGACGCGCGAGGTCGCCGCCATGCTGCTGCTCATGCTGGCGGTGCTTTCCGTAACCAGTGACTTGGAACGGGAGGCGGCCTGGGCCGTGCTGTCGACGCTGGAAGCGACCTCGGCCACGGACACGGTCAGTTCTTCCGTGGCTGCTGCCGTCCCCTGCACGCGATCCTGCTGCTCGACGGACTGATCGACGACGTGGTTCATCTCGCTGGTGAGTTGCTCGCTCTCCGTGTCGAGCGCGATGGACACAAGGCGAATCTCGTCGAGCATCACCTTGAGATTGACCTGCATGCCGGCCAGCGCGCACAGCAAGTGACCGGTCTCGTCGCGACCGGAAATGTCGATCTCGTCGGTGAGAATGCCCTCGGACATGCGGTCGAAATGCTCGATCGCCTTGCGCATCGGCGCGAGGATGGCTTGGACCAGCAGCCCGCCGCCGACGACGACCAGCAGCAAGGCCAGCACGGTGCCGAAAATCGAAACGGTTAGCATCGTGTTGTAGCGTGCTTGAGCAGTGGTGTAGGCGGTCTTGCCCTGGGCGACCAGGTGTTGCTGCAATTGCTCGCCCTTCTCCTTCATCTGCCCGTACAGCGGGTTGATCTTGCCCAGCAGCAAGACCTGCGCCGCGTCGAAGTTGCCGGCGACGATCGCGTCGCGGGCCGGACTGTTGCCATCCTTCGACAAAGCATCGCGAGCAACAAAGAAGGCGTCGGACAGCGCCTTTTCTTCGACGGTCTTCACCTTTTTATCGTACTCGGCGCGCAAATCCTCGATGATCTTGCGGTTGGCGAGAGCTGCATCGATGTGCCGGGACAGCGGATGATCGTGCATCTTGCTATAGGCGCCGGCCGGGTTGTGTTGCAGGGCCAGCATGATCTGCGCGCGGTTGTCGCCAAGCTGCTCGATCATCCTGCCCACGGTGAGGGATGGTCCCATGTGCTCGGTGTAGGCCGCTTGAAGCGCCTGATTGCAGCGGGAGAGGGCGTACATGCCGCCTCCGGCGCTGAGCGCCAGCAGCAGTGCCATCAGTGCCATGACGCCGATTATCCTGGCACGGATGGAGAGGCGGGACAGCCAGCCGCCGGCGCTGGGCAAGCCGGCCTTGCCGGCATTGATCCGCTGGTAGAGTTCTTCGGCCTGGCGTATCTGCTCCCGCGAGGGCTGCGAGCGCACCGACATGTAACTTTCGATCCGGCCATTACGCTTCAGCGGTACGACGAAGGCGTCGACCCAGTAATGGTCGCCGTCCTTGCTGCGGTTCTTGACCACGCCGCGCCAGGGGCGACCGGACTTGATGGTCTGCCACAAGTCGGCGAAGGCCGCCGGCGGCATGTCGGGGTGGCGCACGATATTGTGGTTCTTGCCGAGCAATTCGTCCTTGTCGAAGCCCGACAAGGCGATGAAGGCATCGTTGCAGTAGGTGATGATTCCCTTGAGGTCGGTCTTCGAGACCAGGTACTGACCAACCGGAAACGGTCTCTCGCGCTGGGTGACGGGCTGATTGTTTTTCATGGCATGCCAAGTCAAGGTAGTGGTGTAGAGATTAGTCGATTCGATCTCCGTCAAAGCGGAGAAAAACCGACTGTACTCATTTTACTTCTAAAGATATACCTCGTCAGGTTGCCGTTTCGCACCGTACCGCCAGCGCCGACTTTCAAGTCGGCGCTGCTGGCGAGTGTATCAACCGCTGAAAAACTCCTTGACGCGATCCAGCCAGCTTTGCGCGCGCGGGCTGTGGCGTTGCGCGTTGCCCTGGCTGATGGTCTCGAACTCCTGCAATAGCTCCTTCTGCCGGTCGGTGAGACTGACCGGGGTTTCCAGCACGACATGGCACAGCAGGTCGCCGTGGCTGGTGGAGCGCACGCCCTTGATGCCTTTGCCGCGCAGGCGAAAGACCTTGCCGGTCTGGGTTTCGGCCGGCACTTTGAGTTTGGCGACGCCGTCGAGCGTGGGCACCTCGATTTCGCCGCCGAGCGCCGCCGTGGCGAAGCTGACCGGCATTTCGCAATGCAGGTCGTCGTGGTCGCGCTGGAATACCGAATGGGCCTTGAGGTGGATCTGCACGTAGAGGTCGCCCGGCGGGCCGCCATTGACGCCGGGTTCGCCTTCGCCGGTGAGCCGTATCCGATCGCCTTCGTCGATCCCCGATGGAATCTTGACCGAAAGGGTCTTGTGCTGCTTGACGCGGCCCGCGCCGTGGCAGGTGCCGCAGGGATCGGCGATATAGCGGCCGGTGCCATGACACTTGGGACAGGTCTGCTGGATCGAGAAAAAGCCCTGCTGCATGCGCACCTGGCCGTGGCCGCCGCAGGTGGGGCAGGTCTTGGGTTCGGTGCCCTTCTTGGCGCCGCTGCCGCCGCAGGTCTCGCATTCGGCCATGGTCGGGATGCGGATGCGGGTTTCGCTGCCGCGCGCCGCGTCTTCGAGGGAGACTTCGAGGTTGTAGCGCAGGTCGGCGCCGCGATAGACGTTGGAGCGTCCGCCGCCGCGCTGGCCGCCGCCGAAGATGTCGCCGAAAATATCCGAGAAGGCGTCGGCGAAGCCGCCCATGCCGGCGCCACCGGCGCCGGCTTGCTGATCGACGCCGGCATGGCCGTACTGATCGTAGGCCGCGCGCTTCTGCGCATCGGAAAGAATTTCGTAGGCCTGCTTGGCTTCCTTGAACTGCTCTTCCGACTTGGGGTTGTCCGGATTGCGGTCCGGATGGTGCTTCATGGCCAGCTTGCGGTAGGCCTTCTTGATGTCCTCGTCGGACGCATCGCGGTTGATGCCGAGGATTTCGTAGTAGTCGCGTTTAGCCATGTCGATTCGCTATCTGTTCATGTAGCACAAAGGCCGAGTCAAGCGGCGCGCACTTTGCAAATGCGATCCGTTTGAGCCCGGCCACTTGAGAAGCGGCGCTGTTTGCAAAGGGGGTCCGCTTTAGGCTTTCTTGTCTTTCACTTCGGTGAACTCGGCATCGACCACGTCGCTGTCGTCCTTCTTTGCTTCGCCACCACAATCACCGCCGGCGCAACCCGCACCCGCTGCGCCTGCCGCACCCGCCGCGCCCTGCGCATCGCCGTAGATCTTCTCGCCGAGCTTTTGTGCAGCTTTCGCCAGCGCCTCGGTCTTGGCCTCGATGGCGGCCTTGTCGCCGTCTTTCAGCACGTCTTCGGCTTCCTTGATGGCGGCTTCGATTTTCGCCTTTTCGTCGGCGTCTATCTTGTCGCCGTGCTCACTTAGCGACTTCTTGATCGAATGCACCATGGCGTCGCACTGGTTGCGCGTGTCGACCAGTTCGCGGGCCTTGTGGTCTTCCTCGGCGTGGGCTTCGGCGTCCTTGACCATGGCCTGGATCTCGGTTTCGGAAAGTCCCGAGTTGGCCTTGATGGTGATCTTGTTTTCCTTGCCGGTACCCTTGTCCTTGGCCGAGACATGCAGGATGCCGTTGGCGTCGATGTCGAAGGTGACTTCGATCTGCGGCATGCCGCGCGGCGACGGGGGAATGTCGGTGAGGTTGAACTGGCCGAGACTCTTGTTGCCGCTGGCCATTTCGCGCTCGCCCTGCATGACGTGGATGGTCACGGCGCTCTGGTTGTCGTCGGCGGTGGAAAAGGTCTGGCTGGTCTTGGTCGGGATGGTGGTGTTCTTGGTGATCAGCTTGGTCATCACGCCGCCCAGGGTTTCGATGCCCAGGCTGAGCGGGCAGACATCGAGCAACAGCACGTCCTTGACTTCGCCTTGCAGCACGCCGCCCTGGATCGAGGCGCCGACGGCCACGGCTTCGTCGGGATTGACGTCGCGGCGCGGTTCCTTGCCGAAGAATTCCTTGACCTTGTCCTGCACCTTGGGCATGCGCGTCATGCCGCCGACGAGGATCACGTCGGTGAGGTCCGAGACCTTGACGCCGGCATCCTTGATGGCGATGCGGCAAGGCTCGATGGTGCGGGCGATCAGGTCTTCCACCAGCGATTCGTACTTGGCGCGGGTCAGCTTCATCGCCAGGTGCTTCGGCCCGGTGGCATCGGCCGTGATGTAGGGCAGGTTGAATTCGGTCTGTTGGCTGGAGGACAGCTCGATCTTGGCCTTTTCCGCGGCTTCCTTGAGGCGTTGCAGGGCCAGCACGTCGTTCTTCAGGTCGACGCCCTGTTCCTTCTTGAACTCGGTGACCACGTAGTCGATCAGGCGCTGGTCGAAGTCCTCGCCGCCGAGGAAAGTATCGCCGTTGGTGGACAACACCTCGAACTGATGCTCGCCGTCGAGTTCGGCGATTTCGATGATGGAGATATCGAAGGTGCCGCCGCCAAGGTCATATACCGCAATCTTGCGGTCGCCTTCCTGCTTGTCCATGCCGAACGCCAGCGCGGCCGCGGTGGGTTCGTTGATGATGCGCTTGACATCAAGGCCGGCGATGCGGCCGGCATCCTTGGTGGCCTGGCGCTGGCTGTCGTTGAAGTAGGCGGGGACGGTGATCACGGCCTCGGTGACTTCCTCGCCGAGGTAGTCTTCGGCGGTTTTCTTCATCTTGCGCAGCACTTCGGCGGAAACCTGCGGCGGCGCCATTTTTTCATTGCGCACTTCGACCCAGGCGTCGCCATTGCCGGCCTTGACGATCTTGAAGGGCATCATGTGGATGTCCTTTTGCACTTCCTTTTCTTCAAAGCGGCGACCGATCAGGCGCTTGACCGCGAACAGGGTGTTTTTGGAGTTGGTCACGGCCTGACGTTTGGCCGAGGCGCCGCAGAGAATCTCGCCATCTTCAGCGTAGGCGACGATGGATGGCGTGGTGCGCGTGCCTTCCGAGTTTTCGATGACCTTGGGCTTGCCGCCCTCCATGATGGCGACGCAGCTATTGGTGGTGCCGAGGTCGATGCCGATGATCTTGCCCATGTTTTTTCCTTTATGAATGTTGCCCGCCGGGATTTCCGGTTGGCGAATCTTTAAGCCTGTGCCTGATATGGGGGTATTGCTCGTGGCTTCAAGCCGTTGGCGCCACTTTGGCCCTGGAAACCACTACCAGTGCCGGACGGATCACCCGCGCGTGCAGGGCATAGCCCTTCTGCAGCACGCTGAGTACGGTGTTGGCCTCGGTCGAGTCGTCCGGCGCCTCGATCTGGCTGATGGCCTGATGCTGGTGCGGATCGAACTTTTCGCCGAGCGGGTTGATTTCGACCAGGCCCGACTTCTCGAAGGCCGCAATCAACTGCTTGAGGGTTACCTCGACGCCTGCCTTGAGGTGTTCGGCGCTCTGATTCTCGTTGGACAGAGCCGCTTCGAGGCTGTCTTTGACCGCCAGCAGTTCGCCGGAGAATTTCTCGACGGCGAATTTGCCGGCCTTGCCGATGTCTTCCTGGGCGCGCCGGCGCACGTTTTCGGTCTCGGCCTTGGCGCGCAGCCAGGCATCGTGATGCTCGGCCGCCTTGAGTTCGGCGGCCTTGAGCATTTCTTCGAGACTCGGCATTACCTCCGGGTCAGGAGTCGGCGCTGGCGGTGCGGCGGTGTCGGGCGCCTGGCCAGACTGATCGGCATCCGGCAAGGCTTCGGCGTTGTGCGTGGCTTCGGGTTTGGCTGGTTTGTGATGCATGGGTCGGGCTCCGGAAGAAACCCGGCCCATATGAGGGCGAAACCCAAGGCTTCAAGCCCCCGTGGAAAAAAGTCTCAGGTGCGGAAATGCCCGACCGTACTTTGCAGATTCTCCGCCAGCGCTTCCATTTCCTGTGCCGAGGCAGCGGTTTGCTCCACGGCGCGGGCATTGTCGCGCGACATGGCGGCAATCGACTCGATGTTCTGCGCTACTTCGCCGCTGACCCGGCGCTGCTGGTCGGTGGCGCTGGCAATGGCATCCAGGCCGCGACCCACTTCGGTGACCGAGGTGCTGCCGCTCGCCAGAACTTCGGCAACGGTTTTCACGGAACCCTGGCTGGAGGCGATGTGTTCCAAGCCGCGCTCGATGGACTTGCGGACCACCTCGGCCTGCTGTGAAAGCATGCGGGTCACCGCGTCGATCTCGCTGGCGGAGCCGCTGGATTTTTCGGCGAGTTTGCGCACTTCGTCGGCGACTACTGCGAAGCCGCGACCCTGCTCGCCAGCTCGCGCCGCTTCGATGGCGGCATTGAGCGCCAGCAGATTGGTCTGGTCGGCAATGTCCTTGACTTGGCGGGTCATGCTGGTAATCGATTCGGTACTCTTGACGAACTGGGTCACCGCTTCCGCGATCTCCTTGACCGTGTCTTCCACCTGCCCGACGTCGTCGATCAGGCGCGAGAGGCTTTGATTGCCTTCTTCGGAGCGGCGCAGGCTCTCGCGCGATTGCTCGTGCACTTTTTCCATGCCCTTCGCAATCGATCCGATGCTTGACAGCATCTGCTCCACGGCTGTTGCCGCCGCTGCGGACTTGGCATCCTGCTGCGTCGAGCTGGCCGCAACCTGTCCGGCGCTGGCGGCCAATGTATGCGCGGCCGAAGATACCTGGCCGGCCGACTCGCCGACGTGGCGTACCAAGGCTGCGAATTTTCCCATCATCTCGTTGAAGGCGCTCGCTGCGGCACCGATTTCGTCCTGGCTACGGACTTCGAGTCGGCGGGTCAAATCGCCTTCGCCGCTGGAAATATCGCGCAGGCCGCTCACCATCTTTTCCAGCGGGGTGGTGACGAAGTTGCGGATGAAGAGGTAGATGAAGGCCAGCAGCGGCAGGCTGATGGCCAGGGCGGCGAGCAGTGACTTGATGCGCTGCGCGCCGACGGCGGCATTGACCTGGTCCAGTGAAATCTTCATGCTGACCGCGCCCAGCACGGAATTTTCCGGTACCTGATGGCAGACGACGCAGTCCTTGCCCAGATAGTTTTTCATTGCCAGGGCGGGGCGCACGACGCGCAGGTACTCGCCCTTTTCATCGGACTGAACCTCGCTGAATTCCTGTCCGCTGGTTAGCACCTGCTGTTCGCTGGCGTCGAGCGCGCCCCCGTTCTTGGCGTTGCCGGGTCCGAACAGCTTGCTGACGTTCGGCCCGCGAATCACCTTGAGATCGCGAATGATCGAGAGCTGCTTGATCTGGTCGAGGAAGACATCGCGCTGGGCGACCGTGCCGGTCAGCATCATGCCGGTCAGTCCGGCCATGGTGGCTTCGTGCATCGACAGGGAAAAGCCGCGTGCTTGCTCGATGGCGGTCTGGCGATTGACGCGGCTTTCCCAGAAAATCATCGCTACGCCGGCCACCATCAGCATCAGGCAGATGGCGCCTGTCAAACGGATCCAGATATTCAGGTCAGAAATGCGCGGCATTGAGCCTCCCTTATGCAACTCATTACTTTATACATAAAGTACATTCTATCCCATGGGGACCGGTTCGTGAGCGTCTGGCTATAACTATCGATATACCTTTTTTCAGCCTGAATGGTTACTGACAAGGAGCGTTAGACCGTCAGATCGATTTCCTGCACCCAGCCGGTCCGACCGTCTTCGGCAAGAAACACGCCGCTCGCCGCTATTGCACCGAGATTGCTGTTGCCTGCGCCGCGCAACTCGAAGGGGCTGGCGACACTGCCCGTGGCAATCGCACCCACATTGCGCTGGGCGAGGGTCTCCAGCGTACCGTCGCCCGTGGCATCCGGCGTCCAGATGCGTAGCGCCGTGAACGCGGTGTCGTTTTCGTCGATCCAGCCATTGTGATCGTTGTCCAGCGCCGCCAGTTCGTCGAAGCCGGAATTGGTCGCCGGGCCGAACAACTCGCTGCCCGAGTCGATCCGACCGTTGGCGTTGCGATCGATGGCCAGATAGCCGCTGCCGCCGGCCAGCAGGGCCAGATTGTCTGTGGTGCCATCGCTGTCGAGATCGAAGGCGAAGCGCTGGTCGGAAAGCTGCGCCGCCGTGCCGTCGAAGTTCAGCACCAGCGGGTCACGGCGCACGGCATCGCCGGCGCGGAGGCTGACCGAGGTTTCCTCGCGATAGCTGCGCGTCATGGACAGATCGAGCTTGAAACTGATTTCCCTGCCATCGCTGGTCCTGATGCTTCCCTCGGCGGATACCTGGGTTTGTTCGGACTCCTGATGCACTGCGTGGTAGTCGTATTCGATGCCGAAGCCGGCGGGCCTGGCCGGGGCGGTTTGTTGCGGCGCGGCAGGGGCGGCTGCCTTGGGGTCGGTCATTGCCGGCGCGGCTTCCGCGTGCTGCAACTCCTTCGCCGAAAAAGTCCGGATCGACTGCCCGGTCAGCATCTCGATCATGGAACGGATCAGCCTCAGAATGGGGTCGTTTTCGACTGCGTCGGAGGCTTCTTCGATGGCGGTTACTTCGGGTGCCTGAGTCGGCTGAACGACCGGCGGCGCCGACAGCGAGGCCATGGCTGCCCGAAGATCCGCCGCGAGCGAAGCGCGGGCGGCGGACGATAGCGACACGGCGGAAGCTGCGGCGTTGCCGCCCGCCTCAAAGTCTGGCCGACGATTGCCTATCCAGGCGCGCAGCGACTCACTCGATTCGTCGCGCGTGGTGGCCAGATGGCTGGAGGTGAGGGAATAGCTGGCGCTGTCGATTCTCATGATGGGCATCCCGTGGCGCCGATCAAAGGCGCCTGCCCGGAACTTAACGACGCCGCCGCGCAAAAACTTAGCGCTGACTTCTGACCCAGCGGATCAGGCTGGCGGCATCCGTCGCGCCGGCTTGACGCGCGACTTCTTGGCCTTTGCGGAACAGCGCCAGCGTCGGAATCGAGCGTATGCCGAAGCGCGCCGCGAGTTGCTGTTCTTCCTCGGTGTTGACTTTCGCCAGGCGGAACTGCGGCTCCAGTTGTTTCGCGGCCTGGGCGAAGGCCGGCGCCATGCTGCGACAGGGACCGCACCAGGGCGCCCAGAAATCGACCAGCAGCGGAATGTCGGAGCGTCCGGCGTGGGCGTCGAAGTTTGCCGCGCCGAGCGCCACCGGTTCACCGACGAACAGGCGATCCTTGCACTTGCCGCAAGTGCCGCCCTCGTCAAGGCGTTCGGCGGGAAGGCGATTGGCCGCGTGGCAGTGCGGGCAGATGACGATCAACGACTCGGACATGGCGGACTCCGTATATCAGGTGCTACCGATATAAGGATGTTGCGAGCAACTTCAAGTGACCGCCTCGGGCCGATTGAACGAGCGCATCGCCGTTCCGCCAGCACCGACTGTTGTGAGGCTGCAATAAATGTCTCTCAATCCAACCGGGGTTTCGTTGTTCGGTCGCGGCATGAATCTGACGACGCTTTCCTCTTCCCGCTGCCCCAGCAGGCCGCCGACGATCAGATCCACCGCTTGTTCAGGGGAAAGACCATGAGCCATCAGGGTTTCCATCTGGTGGTGGTCGACGCTGCCGATGGCAGCCTCATGGGTGACTCTGGCCAGTGGATGGGTGACCCTTACGACGGGCTCGGCGCTGGCAACCGCCCGATCCTTGATGATCTCCATGCAGTCCATATGGCCGCAGGCTCCCTCCGCATTGCCTTCGGTGATGCCGATGATTTCTGCGGTGGCGTCGTCCTCGACCGCGATGCGGGTCTTGATCAGGCCACGTGCCGCGCGGCCTGCCAGAACCAGTCTTTCGCGGATGCGTATGGCGTCTGTCGCGTGACCGAACACTCGGGCCGTGAGTTCCACCTCGGCCTCTTCGTCGGCTTCCACCTCGTAGTCAATATCGAGCTTGCCGACGCGACCGGTGGTGAGCGAAAAGTCGGAACGGTAGAGCGCGTGTTTGCCGACCTTGACGGCCGTCTTGGGAGTCACCGTGACGCCGCCGTGGGGACCGTGGTAGTGAGCTTCGGTGTAGGTGAGACGAGCGCCATCGCCGATCTCGATCCGGGCATCCATGGCATGCTCGACCTGCTCGGCATTGGGGAAGAAGCAATGGGCGACGACGTCGACGACAGCGCCTTGTTCCAGCACCAGGGTCATTTGGATGTGCTGGCATCCCATTGCGGGCAGCACGCCGAAATACAAGTGCAGCGGGTGAGTCAGGTGCACACGGCGGTTGGCACGAATGCTGGCCACGATGCCATCGGGCGTTTCCTCGGCAACGAGTTCAAGTCCCGGCACTTGCCGCTGGCTAAGCAACCGCTGGCCGCTCGCCACCAGGTGGGCAGTCCAGGGGTCCGCCAGGATGGCACGATCGACGCCACGGCGATCCAGAACCTGCAACAGGCTGTCCAGTTCAGTCATGGTGACAATCCCTGTCGTCGCAGTGCCAGCACACGCGTCCCTGGTAACCTGCCGCCACCGACTCCGGATCGCCGGTGCCGACGATGTGGCCGCCGCACAGTTGCGAGGCGCGATCCGCGATGCGGGTTATCTCCTCGCGATGGGTGATCAACAGCACCGCGCTGCCTCGCGCCTTGAAAGTGCCGATGACGCCGATGAGCTCCCGGATCGACAGCAGATCGATGCCCGAAGTGGGCTCGTCGAGGATTACCAGGCGTGGCGCCAATGCCAGCACCGAGGCCAGTTCAACACGCTTGCGCTCGTCATCGCTGAGGGTCTTGTCCACCATGCGGTTCAGGTAGTCGTTCGGCGACAATCCAACGTGGTGGAGGCAATCCTGCGCATCCGCCACGACATGACCCAGAGCCAAGTACTCGCGAACCGACAGACCCTCGTAGCGGGTGGGTTCCTGCCAAGCCAGTGAAATCCCCAGGCGCGCCCGCTCGTGCAGAGGCAGATCATCAATACGATGATGGTCAAAACGGATTTCGCCCGTCGCGGGACGATAGCCCTCGCAGCCCATGACCAGATACGCGAGGGTGCTTTTGCCCGCGCCATTGGCGCCCACCAGGGCATGAATCTCGCCTGCCGCCACATCCAGGTCAAGTCCGTCCAGCACCGACCGTGCCGGTACGTGGAAGCTCAGATGATCGATTTCGAGAAGGGCCATTCGCTGCTTTCGGCGCGGAGGTGCATCCTGCGGCACCGGTGCCCCGGATGGCCACTTGCAGTGCGCGTTGCTCCCGCGCTATGCAGCCCTCTGCAATCCGTAACTTTGGCTGATTCTGTTTGGCGGAAACCCTGCCTTCTTTAGTTGGAGATCATCCAGAGCAAGCTGTCACATCGGTTTCGGCCTGAAGCCAGTCGGACATCTCGTTGCCAGGCGCAAAACCGCGCCGTTCGGCGTGAAAATAAGCCGCTTCCGCGATCATTTGCTCGCGCGGACAATCGTCATTGCCCGATGATCGGGGCTTGCCGGATGAACGCGCCTGTTTTGCCGGTCCGGTGTCCTTGGACTTGGTTATAGGCTCGCTTTTCTTTTTCATTGTCATCTCCTCCTGAAGCTAGGAACACGCCACCTCTCCCGATCGGCGCACATTAAGGAGAAATATCTCCTGACCGTCTGTCATCATCCTCGACAGTTTGACCTCGACCGCAAACCTGCATCCGTCGGCGTCTTTCGCCTCGAATTCCCGCCATTCGTCGTCCGCGCTGAGGTGAACCAGATACCTGGCGCTGTAGCTCGGCGAACTCCCGCCCACCAGCAACCCCGCGATGAACTCTGAAATCCACCTCCCGGTCAGCCGAACCTGGCTTGCTCCGAATATGTTCTCGGCGGGCGCCCCACAACTGATGATCCGGCCCACGCGATCCAGCACCAGAGTGCCGTACTCATCCCGATTCGCGAAATTCGCGGCGACATGAAACATGTCCTGTTTCGATCCGGCGTGCAGCGCGGCGGTTGGACTTTGTTCGATCATGAGCTGAGCACCCGGTGGCAATACGACGGAGGACTTGCCGGAACGCAAGCGAACATTGGCGCAGAACATTTCCATGCTCGAAAGGTAGGCCGATCCGGCGCCCGCGGGAATACCCTCCCTGCCGTATTTTCGATACCGGTATACCGGTAGGGAGGCCGCTACGTTCGCTCCGGAACAGGCCGCGCCGACCTTGTTTCCCCGACGGCGGATGCGTATCTGCCATTTTCACCGCCGTCCCGCCAGCGCCGACTATTGAGAGGCTGGTACAGTGGGGCCCCGTCCGGACCGGAGCAGTTCATGAATGACCGCATTCGCCATTTGCTTGACCAGATGTCCGCACTCGAGGATGACCTGCGCACGGCAGTCCATGAACAGGAGAGCAGCGCGCTATTCAGGATCGAGGGAAAGCGCGTCGAATTCGAGCAGTCCATCCGGCAGGCGCATCTTCGGCTCAAGACGGGGTTTTTCCGCTGGCTGGTTGCCTACCGTCCGCAGAACCTGATCACCGGGCCGATCATCTATTCCATGATCGTTCCGCTGGCGGTTCTCGACCTTTTCGTCAGCCTCTATCAGGCGACGTGTTTCCCGATCTACCGGGTCGCCAGGGTGCGTCGCGCGGACTACATTGTGTTCGACCGGCAGCAGCTCGAATATCTGAACTTCATCGAGAAAGTCCACTGCACCTATTGCGCCTATGGCAGCGGACTGATTGCCTACGTGACCGAGGTTGTGGCGCGCACCGAGGAGTATTTCTGTCCGATCAAGCACGCGCGCAAAATCCTCGGCACTCATTCACGCTACAGGCGTTTCCTGGACTACGGGGACGCTGCGGACTATGAGGCGCGGCTTGAAAAGTTTCGCGTAGGACTTGGCAAGGAGGAGTGAGCGCGGGAGGCGCGCGCCTCCGCCTCCGGGTCGGCTTGTGCGGCAAGCGGCCAGCCGGCGAGGTGGGTTGTCACCAGGTCGCGCAACGCGGCGATCCAGTCGGGGCGTTCGTTCACGCAGGGAATGTAGTTGAATTCCTTGCCGCCCGATGACAGAAACGCGGCCTTGCATTCCATGGCGATTTCTTCGAGGGTTTCCAGGCAATCGGCAACGAAGCCGGGGCAGACGATGTCGACCCGTGCCGTACCGTCGCGACCGAGTTTTTCCAGCGTCGCCTGGGTATAGGGTTGCAGCCACTCGGCTTTACCAAAGCGCGACTGGAAGGTGATCAGGTAGTTCTTTTCGTCGAGTCCCAGCGCTTCCGCCACAAGGCGCCCGGTTTTCTGGCATTCGCAGTAATAGGGATCGCCCAGGTCGAGCGAGCGGCGCGGCAGGCCGTGAAAGCTCATCACCAGTTTGTCGGGCCGGCCATGAGCGGCCCAGTGTTCGCCGATGCTGGCGGCCAGCGCGGCGATGTAGCCGGGGTGATCGTGGAAATGCTTGATGAAACGCAGTTCCGGCGGGTTGCGGCTGCGCTTGATCCAGTCGGCGACGTCATCCATCACGCTGGCGGTGGTGCTGGCCGCATATTGCGGGTAAAGCGGGACGACCAGCACGCGCTCGACGCCGTCGCGCCGGAATTGGTCGAGGGCACCGCCGATCGAGGGCTGACCGTAGCGCATGGCCGACGCCACGATAATTTCCGCCGCGCCGTTTTCACCCAGCCAACCCTTGAGCAGTCTGGCCTGGCGCTCGGTATGGACTTTCAGCGGCGAACCGTCCTGCATCCAGACTTTTGCATATTTGGTCGCCGATTTTGCCGGACGCAGTCGGAGGATGATGCCGTTCAGAATCAGCCACCAGACCGGGCGCGGGATTTCGACTACGCGGGGGTCCCAGAGAAACTGCTTGAGGTAACGACGCAGCGCCGCCGCCGTCGGCGCCTCGGGAGTGCCGAGGTTCACCAGCAAGACGCCGGTGCGGCGCGGCGCACCGTGCTGCTGCGCGGGTTCGGGAGCGTAACGTGGCATCAGGGTGTCGAGAGCGCCGACGAAAGAAGCTTGGCGGTGATGTCGACAATCGGAATGACGCGTTCATAGGCCATGCGCGTCGGGCCGATGACGCCGATGGTGCCGACGATCTGGCCATCGACCTCGTAGGGCGCGGCGACCACGCTGCATTCGTCGAGCGACGCGATGCCGGATTCGCCGCCGATGAACACCTGCACGCCTTCGGCGCGGCAGGACAACTCCAGCAACTGGGCCAGCCCGGTGCGCTGCTCGAACAGGTCGAAGACGCGGCGCAGGCGCGCCATGTTGGAAGACAGATCCTCGACACCGAGCAGATTCTTCTCGCCGCTGATGACGTACTGCGTCGAGGTGTCGGCGATGGCCTGGTTGCTGGCATCGAGCGCGGCGGTCATCAGTTCCGACATGTCGGCGCGCAACTGGCGCAGTTCTTCGACCACGCGCGCGCGCACCTGGTCGAAGTCGAGTCCGAGACAGTTCTGGTTCAGGTAGTTGGCCGCGATGACCAGTTCCGATGGGCTGTAATTGCGCTGGGTGAACAGGATGCGGTTCTGCACGTCGCCGTCGGCGGTGACGATGATCAGGAGAATGCGCTTGTCGGACAGGCTGAGAAACTCGATCTGGCGGATGCGCGGCTGCTGGCGGCGCGGCGCGACCACCACACCGGCAAAGGCGGTGAGCTGCGACAGCAGTTGCGAAGCGTGGCTGATCACCAGTTGCGGCTGGTCGGGCTGGATGGCGTCCCGGATTTCGGAGAGTTCGCTGCCTTGCAGCGGTCGCACCGTCAGCAGGGAATCGACGAAGAGCCGGTAGCCCAGCGGCGTCGGCACGCGTCCGGCCGAGGTGTGCGGACTGGCGATGAAGCCCATTTCTTCCAGGTCCGACATGACGTTGCGGATCGTCGCCGGGGAGAGTTCCAGGCCCGAGTATTTCGAAAGCGTGCGCGAGCCGACCGGCTGACCTTCGGCGATATAGCGTTCGATCAGGGTTTTCAGCAGGGTTTGCGCACGATAGTCGAGCATGGATTCGATTCTAGCAGCCTGTCGGACGGCGCTCCGCGCTCAGAAACAACTGCTGCCGCCATCGACGATCAGCGCGTGACCCGTGACGTGGCGTGAGGCTTCGGAGGCGAGGAAAACCACCGCGCCCTTCAGGTCTTCGTCGCCGCCGACGCGGCCCAGGGCGGTGTCGGCGATGATCTGGTCGCCAAGCCTTTCCATCAGGCCGTTGGACATTTTCGAGGGGAAAAATCCGGGGCAGATGGCATTGACGTTGATGTTGTACTTGCCCCATTCCGCCGCCAGGGCGCGGACGAAATTCACGGCGGCGCCCTTGCTGGTGTTGTAGGCGATGGTCTGGATGTCCGGCGGATTGCCACGCAGGCCGGCAATTGACGCGGTGACGATGACCTTGCCCGATTTTTGCGGAATGAAGGCGCGTTTGCCGACTTCCCTGGTCAGGAAAAACATGCCGTTGACGTTGAGGTCGATGACCTTGATCCAGGCGTCGAAAGGATAGTCCTCGGCCGGCGCGCCCCAGGTAGCGCCGGCATTGTTCACCAGGATATCGATCCTGCCGTAGCGGTCGAGCACCCTGTCGACAAGGCCGGGAATCTCGTCGAACTTCGACAAGTCGTTGGTGACGGCAAGTACCTCGACGCCCTGTCTTTCGAGATGGGTACGGGCCGCCGCCAGCTCGTCGGCCTTGCGCGCGGTGATGGCGAGTTTGGCGCCCATTTCGCCGAGCGCCTCGGCCATCTGCAAGCCAAGTCCGCGCGAACCGCCGGTGACGATGGCGACCTTGCCGGTCAGATCGAAAAGTTGTTTGACGCTCATGAGAGTCCTTTCAGAATCATGGGTAGTCTAGTGCCAAAAGCGGTGGAGGCCAGCACTGAAACTGCGTTTCCGCTATCATTGCCGCCTCTCGCAGCAAGCCCTCTGCATGGTTCCCGCCCCTTTTCCATGATCCGCAAGTTTTTGCGCCACGTGTTTCGTCGTGGCGCCCCCTCCATGCCGCACGCGCCGGCCAAGATTCCCGTGGCCCGCCATGGCATTCGCCGCGAGCGGGTCTCGGTGGGCGCGCGTCGCACTTGCGAGGCGCTTCAGCACGCCGGGCACAAGGCCTATATCGTCGGCGGCGCCGTGCGTGACCTGATCGCCGGCATCGAACCCAAGGACTACGACATCGCCACCGATGCGACGCCGGAGCAGGTGCGCTCGCTGTTTCGCCGCGCCCGCATCATCGGTCGCCGCTTCCAGATCGTGCATGTGATGCAGGGCGGCGAGACGCTCGAAGTGTCCACCTTCCGCGCCGCCCACGATGCCCATACGGTCAAGGATGAGCATGGCCGAGTGCTGCGCGACAACGTGTTTGGTTCGATCGCGGAAGATGCCGCACGCCGTGATTTCACGGTCAATGCCCTGTATTACGATCCGGCCACCGAGACGGTGATCGACTATCACGATGGCGTCGCCGACCTGAAGCAGAAGACGCTGCGCATGATCGGCGAGCCGACGCAGCGCTACCGCGAAGACCCGGTGCGCATGCTGCGCGCGGTGCGGCTTTCCGCCAAGCTGGGGTTGACGCTCGATCCGGCGGTGCGGGCGCCGATCCGCGAGATGGCGGAGTTGATGGAAAACGTGCCGGCGGCGCGCATGTTCGACGAGATGCTGAAGTTGCTGTTTTCCGGGCACTCGGTCGAATGCCTCAAGCGCTTGCGCGACGATGGCCTGCATCACGGCCTGCTGCCGCTGCTGGACGTGATTCTGGAGCAGCCGCTGGGCGAGAAGTTCGTCATGCTGTCCCTGGCCAGCACCGATGCGCGGGTCAAGGCCGGCAAGTCGCTGTCGCCCGGTTATCTGTTCGCCACCCTGCTCTGGCACGAAGTGCTGGCCGCCTGGGAGGCGCGCAAGGCGAAGGGCGACGTGCCGATTCCGGCGCTGTATGAAGCCATGGACGAAGTGCTCGACATGCAGGCTGAGAAGCTTGCCATCACGCGCCGCATCGTTGGCGACATCAAGGATATCTGGGCGCTGCAACCGCGCTTCGAGAAGCGCGCCGGAAAATCGCCCTATCGCCTGATCGAACTGCCGCGTTTTCGCGCCGGTTACGATTTCCTCGTCTTGCGCGCCGAGAGCGGCGAGATCGACATGGAACTGGCGACCTGGTGGCACGACTTCCAGAATGCCGATCATGAGGCTCGCGAAGCCATGCTGGTGCCCGATAGCGGCCCCAAAAAACGTCGGCGCCGTGTGCGTGGCAAGAAGTCGGCGGGCGAGGGCGACGCGGTGGTCAGCGCGTCCAGCGAAGCCTGACGTGAGCCAGCGTTGCTTCATCGCGCTGGGCGCCAATCTGGGGGATCCGGTGGCGACGGTGAAGGCGGCCATCGTCGCCCTGCGCGGACTGCCGCAGACGGAATTCATCGCTGCGTCCTCCCTGTATTGCACGGCGCCGGTGGGTCTAAAGCATCAGCCCGACTTCATCAATGCAGTGGTCGAACTGATTGCCGTGTCGCCAGCGCCGACTCTTCTCGAATCCCTGTTTGACATCGAAGCGCGCTTTGGCCGCCGACGCAGCGTCAGGAACGCGCCGCGCACCCTCGATCTCGATCTGCTGCTCTATGGCGACGCCGTGAGCCACGACCCGCAACTTATCCTGCCGCATCCGCGATTGCATGAGCGCGCTTTCGTACTGGCGCCGCTGGCGGAAATCGCGCCGCAACTGGTGATTCCCGGTCGCGGCGCCGTGGCCGATCTGCTGTTGCGTTGCGCCGGCCAGCAGATCGAGAAGCTGCTGGCGCAAGCGGCCTGAATCATGGCGTCGGTGATGCATATCCCCGTCGTTTGGCAAACCGCGCTGCTGCTCGCGGCCTCGAATGTCTTCATGACCTTCGCCTGGTATGCGCATCTCAAGAACCTCAACGACCGGTTGTGGTGGATTGCCGCGCTGGCGTCGTGGGGCATTGCGCTGTTCGAGTATCTGTTGCAAGTGCCGGCCAATCGCATCGGTCACCAGGAGATGTCGCTGGCGCAACTCAAGATCATGCAGGAAGCGATCACGCTCACGGTATTCGTTCCTTTTGTCATCTTCTACATGGAGCAACCGTTGAAGCTCGATTACCTGTGGGCGGGGTTGTGTATCCTAGGCGCCGTCTACTTCGTTTTCCGCTCGCCATGACCTATCTAGCCAGCAACAAGCCGATCACGCTGCCGGAACTGGCGCGCATGAAGCGCGAAAGCCAGAAGATCGCCATGCTCACCGGCTACGACGCCAGCTTTGCCGCGCTGGAGGACCGCTGCGGGGTGGATGTGATCCTCGTCGGCGATTCGCTGGGCAACGTCTTGCAGGGCAAGACCTCGACCTTGGCGGTGACCATGGAGCAGATGGTCTATCACACGGAATGCGTCGGCCACATGGCGCAGCGCGCGATGTGCGTCGCCGACATGCCCTTCGGCAGCTATCAGGAATCGAAGGAACTGGCGCTGCGCAATGCCGTGCGCCTGCTTGCCGCCGGGGCCGAGATGGTCAAGCTGGAAGGCGGCGAGGTGATGGCGGAGACCGTGCATTTTCTGATCGAGCGCGGCGTGCCGGTCTGCGGCCACATCGGCCTGACGCCGCAATCGGTGCATGCGCTGGGCGGCTACCACGTGCAGGGGCGCGGCGAGGAAGGCGCGGCGCGCATGAAGCGCGACGCCCTGGCGCTGGAGCAGGCGGGCGCCGCGCTGATGGTGCTGGAAATGGTGCCGGCGCAGCTCGCCGCCGAAATTACCGGGCTGCTCAGGGTCTGCGCCACCATCGGCATTGGCGCCGGACCGGACTGCGACGGCCAGGTATTGGTGCTGCACGACATGCTGGGCGTCTATCCCGGCAAGAAGGGGCGCTTCGTGCGCAACTTCATGGAGGGCGCGGCGAGCATCGACGCCGCCGTGACGGCCTACGTCAAGGCCGTCAAGGACGGCAGTTTCCCCGCGCCTGAACACACTTACTGACTGGCTTGACTTTGAGATACGCCCCAATGATGAACGTCATGCCAGTTTTCCCCATCCCCACCCCAGCCCTCCCCTTGAAGGGGATGGAGATTATGGGTCGCTGACGCGATGCTCACGCTAATGCAGATCCACGAAACCATCGCGTCGCTGAGAGCGGCGCGAAGCAAGCTTCGTCGCGTCGCGCTGGTGCCGACCATGGGCAACCTGCACGATGGGCATATCGCGTTGATGACGCAAGCGCGAGGTCACGCCGATGCGGTGATCGCCACGATCTTCGTCAATCGCCTGCAATTCCGCCCCGGCGAGGACTTCGAGAAGTACCCGCGCAGCTTTGCGGCGGACTGCGAACGTCTGGAGGCGGCTGGCGTCGAGCATCTCTTTGTGCCAACGGAAGCGGAAATGTATCCGCAACCGCAGACTTACCAGATCGAGCCTCCGTTCGAGCAGGCGGGCATTCTCGATGGCGAGTTCCGCCCCGGACATTTTCGCGGCGTCGCCACGGTGGTGATGAAACTGTTCCAGATCGCCCAGCCCGATGTGGCGCTGTTCGGCAAGAAGGATTACCAGCAGTTGATGGTCATTCGCAACATGGTGCGCGATTTCAACCTGCCCATCGAGATCATCGGCGGCGAGACGGTGCGCGCCGCCGACGGCCTGGCTCTGTCCTCGCGCAACGGCTATTTGTCCGGGGCGGAACGGGCGGAAGCGCCGCATTTGTTCCGTGTATTAACTAAAGTTATAGGGGCCGTGCGCGCCGGAACCCTTGATTTTGCTGGGCTGGAGCAGGGGGCCGTCCTCGAACTCCAAGCCAGTGGCTGGATTCCGGATTATGTTGCGTTGCGTAAAAAACTTGATCTACAATTGCCGTCCGCTCACGATTCCGGATTGGTGGTGTTGGCGGCGGCGCGCTTGGGAAGCACGCGCCTCATCGACAATCTGGAAGTTTAGGCCACTGCGATGCGCTCATGCCGGCGGTGTACCAGAAGCGAACGAGACGGGAGCATTGCTCCCTTTGGCGAACTCCCGATTTATTGCCGCCTTTGCATGAGAAAGGTTTGACAATGCAACGCATGATGCTCAAGTCGAAACTTCACCGCGTCACGGTGACCCAATCCGAACTGCACTACGAGGGTTCCTGCGCCATCGATGAAAATCTGCTGGACGCAGCCGACATCAGGGAATACCAGCAGATCGACATCTACAACGTGAACAATGGCGAGCGTTTCACGACCTATGCCATTCGCGCCGAGCGCGGCAGCGGCACCATTTCGGTGAACGGCGCCGCCGCGCGCAAGGCCGCCACCGGCGACCTGCTGATTATCGCCACCTACGTCATGATGAACGAGATCGAACTGCAAAAGTTCGAGCCCGATCTGGTGTATGTCGATGCCAGAAACCGCGTCACGCACCACAGCCGGCATATTCCGGCGCAAGCGGCAGCCTGATCTCTCTGCTTGCGGCGCCAGCAGCCCACCCTGGCGGTGGGCTTTTTTATGGTTCGCCAGTCCCGCCTCGGTGTATTCTTCGCAACAGAAGAAGAGCGAATTGAAGCAAGGGGGAGGGCATGACCAAGAAAATTCTGATCGCCGACGACGAGCCGAATATCGTCATTTCGCTTGAGTTTCTGCTCAAGCGCGAAGGCTACGAGATCGTCGTTGCGCACAATGGCGCCGAGGCGCTTGCACGGGTCCACGCCGAGCGGCCCGATATGGCAATTCTCGATGTCATGATGCCGTTGCGGAACGGCTTTGAGGTCTGCCAGGATCTGCGTCAGGATCCCGAGTTTGCGAATTTGCGGATCATGATGCTGACCGCCAAGGGGCGCGATACCGAAGTCTCCAAAGGTCTGGCGCTGGGCGCCGACGTCTATATGACGAAGCCGTTCTCGACCCGAGAACTTGTCGCCCAGGTCAAGGCGCTGATCGACAGGGCATGAGCGCCCGTCGCCCTGGTTATTGAGTTGATGGCATCGTGAGTTCCCAGGTCAAACTGATCACAGCCGTCGTGGTTGCCTGCGGCTTCTTGTGGGCTGTCCTGCTGGCGGCGGGCGGCGTTATTGGCTCGGGGCTTGAAGCGCAGGAGCAGGCGCTGCTTGCAGCCGTGTTCGAGCGTCGCCTGGGCGCCTTGTTGATGATTGTCTTTGTCGCCTGCGTCTTTCTGTTTCTCATGCTGCGCGCCGCGCACGAGTTTCTGGTTTTGCCCCCGGCACGGGCTGCGGAAGAAGCCCGTGCCATGCTCGAAGAGCCGTCGACCCGCTTGACCGTGCAGGGTAGTCGCGAGTTGCAGGCTTTGCTTGTCACCGTCAATCGACTAGCCGAGCAGCATCAGGCGCGCGACGAAGATATCGAAGTGCGAATCGGCGCCGCCAATGCGGCGGCCGAGGCTGATCGCAACCGCTTCGCCGTGCTCATGTCGGAACTCGCGCAAGGTGTCATCGTCTGCAATCTCGATGGTCGGGTGCTGCTCTACAACCGTCGCGCCCGCGCCATTTTCGCCGGCTCGTCGGGCCATGGCATGGCGGCACTCGGTCTTGGCCGTTCGATCTACGGCATTTTTGACCGGCACCTGATTGCCTACGCCCTCGAAAATATCGATACGCGGCGGCGCACTCACCGTCACTTCGTTGCGGTGACCGAATCCGGTCGCCTGCTGCGCGTTCTGGTGGCGCCCATACCCGAGGCGGGGGCCGCGATCGAGGACGGTGCGGAGGACGGTGTCGGGACCGGCGCGGAGGCGGGATTCTCCGGCTACATGACGATGATCGAGGATATGACCGAGACATTCGACAGCGAGTCAACGCGCGACCAGTTGTTGCAGGATCTCACCGAGAGCAGTCGGGGCCCGGTGGCCAGTCTGCGCGCCGCCGCCGAGACGCTGTACGACTACGCCGACATGAGCGCCGAGGAGCATCGGCGTTTTCTCGAGGTCGTCCGCGACGAGGCCGGAAGCCTTGCCGGGCGCGTCGAAACGGCGGCACGCACGTATGCGGCGGTGCTCAAGTCGCGCTGGCCACTGGAGGAAATGCTCGGCTCCGATCTGTTGATGGCGGCCTGTCGCCGGATCGCCGACCGCTGCTCCTTGCCGGTGAGCCTCGAAGACGTCGATACCGAGGTATGGGTCAAGGTTGATGGTTTCTCCCTGTTGCAGGCGATGACCTATCTTGCGGCTCGTCTGCGCGACGAATACCAGATCAAGGAGATATCGCTGCGTCTGAGCCGGGACGGCGCGATGGCGCATGTCGACCTGATCTGGTCAGGGGTGTTCATGAGCACCGAGACGGTGATGCATTGGGAACTTGACCCGATGACCGTGGCTGGGGAGTCGTCGCCACTGACGGTGCGTGACGTCGTCGAGCGCAACGGGGGCGAAGTATGGTTTCAGCGCGATCGCGCTTCACACCGCGCCTTCTTTCGATTCCTGCTGCCGGTCGTTAGCGAGCAGGCGGCGAGTTCTTCCGCTGCGGAAACCGCGATGGTCGACAGCCGTCCCGAGTTCTACGACTTCGATCTGTTCAAGGGCGAGGAAACCGGTCTGGCGCTGGACGACCGGCTCCTGGCGCAGTTGACCTACACTGCCTTCGATACGGAGACCACCGGCCTTGATCCGTCGGCGGGCGATGAGATCATCCAGATCGGCGCGGTGCGCATCGTCAATCGCCGCCTGCTGCGGCAGGAATCCTTCGAGCAGTTGATCGATCCGCAGCGGAGCCTGCCGGCGCAGTCGGTGAAGATTCACGGCATTACCGCCGACATGCTGTCCGGTCAGCCGCCCATCGGGCGTGTACTACCGATGTTCCGCGCCTTCGTCGCCGATACCGTGCTGGTGGCGCACAACGCGGCATTCGACATGCGCTTTCTGGAATTGAAGGAAGCCAGCACCGGAATCCGCTTCGACCGTCCGGTGCTCGATACATTTCTGCTCTCCGCCGTGCTGTTTCCGAATCAGGAGTCGCATCGTCTGGAAGCCATCGCCCAGCGGCTGGGCGTATCGGTGCTCGGACGCCACACGGCGGTCGGCGACGCCATCGTCACCGCCGAGGTTTTCCTCAAGATGCTGCCATTGCTCGTCGACCGGGGCATCCGCACGCTGGGTGAAGCTCGTGAGGCCAGTGAGAAAACCTACCATGCCCGCATTCATTACTGAGGGCGCCTCGTCGACGCGGTGTCGGTGAACCTCAATACCACGTTGCACCACCTGCCGCTGGCGCCGCCCGTGGTGGTCGATCCGGCGACCTCGGTGCGTGACGCCCTGCGCGCCATCGACGCACGGGGCGCCGAGGCTGCCGTCATTGTCGATACGGCGAGCTCGGTGCCGCTCGGCATCGTGACCCTGCGCGACGCGCTACGCGCCATCGTCAATAACGAATGCGATGTGGCCGGGCCAGTGGCTAGCGTCATGACCGGCGGGCTGTCCAGCCTCCCGGCGGAAGCCACGGTGCATCAGGCAACGGTCCTCATGTTTCGTCGCGGCATGCGCCACCTGATTCTGACCGGGGCCGATGGACGCCTGTTCAACGTCGTCTCTCAGGGTGATCTGTATGGCATGCAGGCGGCAGACTCGGCGAGTCTGGCCAACGCCATTCTGGCAACCCGGACCATCGCCGAACTTGCCGCGCAGACCACTGCCGTGAGCCGCTTCGCTGCCCGTCGCCTGGTCGAGGGCAGCGGCGCGGAAGCCCTGTGCGAATGGATTTCGGCGCTCAATGACCTGATTGCCCTGCAAGCCATCGATCTGGTAGAGGGCGAGTTCGATCTTCCTTATGTACCGTGGTGCTGGCTGGTTTTTGGCTCGGAGGGCAGGCTGGAACAGACGCTGGTCACGGATCAGGATAACGGCATTATTTTCGTCGCGGACTCGGCGGAGGAGGCGGATGATCTGCGGCGGAAATTCCTGCCCTTCGCCCAAGCGGTCAACGCGGCGCTCGATGTCTGCGGATTCCCGCTATGCACCGGGAAGATCATGGCCGGCAACCCGGCCTGGTGTCTTTCCAGTCACGAGTGGAAGCGGCGCTTTGACGGCTGGATCACGGTGCCGCAGCCAAAAGCCCTGCTCAATGCCACCATCTTTTTTGATTTCCGACCGCTTTATGGCCGCGAAGAATTGGTGACCGAACTGCAACGCTGGCTCTTGCATCGCATCAAGGGCAACACAGCCTTCCTGCGCGCGATGGCGGTCAATGCGCTGGAGCAGGAACCGCCGTTGAGCTGGTGGCGTGACTTCCGCTGCAACGACAACCGCGAGTATCCCCGCACGCTCGATCTCAAAGGGCAGGGTATCCGCCTGTTTGTCGATGCGCTGCGCATACTTGCGCTGGCTCACGGGGTCGACCACACCAACACCGTCGAGCGCCTGCGCGGCATGCGGCAGGCTCTGGGCATGCCGCTTGAGGAGGCGGCGGCGATGGCGGCCGCTTTCTACCAGATACAGCGCCTGCGCTTGCAGAATCAGGTGTCCGGCGAGTTTCCCGAAGCCGCCAACCGGATCAATCCCGACCGTCTGCACCAACTCGACCGGCAAATTCTCAAGGAAGCCTTTCGCCAGGCGCGCACGCTGCAACAGCGGTTGCGGCTGGATTTCCTGAACTAGGCGTTCCCCGCCTTTCCTTGGTTTTTCCCTGAGTTGCCCTGGGTACTTGCGGTATTGCGGTTGGGGCATTCCTCGCGCAAGCAATCGGCATACAGGCAAAGCGAGTGCGCCTTGACGGCGAACTGTTTTGCCCTGGCGATGCTGGCTTGGCGTTTTTCTATGACGGAATCGCAGAATTCCTCGACGCGACCGCATTGCAGGCAGACGAGATGGTCGTGGTGTTGGCCTTCGTTCAGCTCGAATACCGACTTTCCCGAGTCGAAGACATGGCGCTCAAGAAGTCCGGCCTGTTCGAATTGCTGGAGAACCCGGTAAACCGTCGCCAGGCCGATGTTTTCGCCATCGCGGTGGAGCTGGCGATATACGTCCTCGGCGCCAAGATGCCGGCTCGATTCCCTTTCCTGCGCCTTGTGGAACAGTTCAAGAATCCTCAGGCGCGGGATCGTAAGTTTGAGGCCGGTTTTTTTGAGATCTTCGGAGTTGGACACATCACCACCTGTTGTGCTGGCACCGGGGAACGCGGGACACCTGCCGGTATCGGGCGTGTTCGCCAATGGTGCGAATTGTAACCGCAACTTGACACGTCGATCCCCTCTTGTGATAATGAGAATTACTCGCATTCGCATTATCAACCTGAAAGGGAAACGCATGAACCTGAAAATCCGTATTGCCGCAGGATTCGCCATTGCCGGCATCGTCTGGTCGGCACACGCGCTCGAATACCCCATCGGCGCGCCGCGCAACCTCGCTGGTATGGAAGTGGCCGCTGTTTATCTCCAGGCCGTCGAGATGGAACCGGAAGGCCACATGCGCAAGGCTGCGGACTCCGACATTCACCTCGAAGCCGACATCCACGCTATGGCCAACAACGCCAGCGGTTTTGCCGAAGGCATGTGGATTCCGCATCTGCTGGTGAAATATGAACTCACCAAGCTGCCTCGCGGCGAAGTCATCAAGGGCGACATGATGCCGATGGTGGCCTCCGACGGCCCGCACTACGGCGACAACGTCAAGCTCAAGGGCCCAGGCAAATACAAGGTCAAGTTCATCATCTATCCGCCCAGCGCCAAGGAAAACCCTGCGGGCAACATGTTCGGTCGCCACACCGACCGCGCCACTGGCGTGCGTCCCTGGTTCAAGGCGGTCGAGGCCGAGTGGGAATTCACCTACGCCGGCGTCGGCAAGAAGGGCGGCTACTGAGATGAATTTCCTCCGCAACGCCATGGTCGAGGTTCGTGGCCGGAGCTTTTACGCTGAGGGTGCCGGGCATGCGCGCCACGGTCGGGTTCTGAACATGTTGCGCGCAGATTTCGTACATGCGGCCTTTGTCATTGCGCTCTGGCTGGGCTTGGGCTGGGCAGTGGAGGCGGCTGCCCAGACGGCGCCGGCGGATCCGCTGGTGTTCTCGATCGTCATAAAGGACGGGCGCATCGCGCCGGCGCGGCTGGAAGTGCCGGCCGGGCGCAAGATCAAGCTCGCGGTCAAGAACGAGGGACCCGGCCCCAGCGAGTTCGAGAACCTCAGCCTGCGCGTCGAGAAGGTGCTGGCGCCGGGCGCCTCGTCCTTCCTCGTGATCCATCCGCTCAAGCCGGGCACCTACCGCTTCATCGACGAGTTTCACCCGACCACTTCCGAAATGCTGCTGATTGCCAAATAAGGATCTGAAATGCTGAATGCCCTGATCGTCGTCTTTCGCGAAAGCCTCGAAGCCATGCTGGTGATCGGCGTGCTGCTGGCGTGGATTGCGCGCCAACCCGAACCGGCCACCCTCAAACGCGGGCTGTGGCTCGGCGTCGCGACCGGAATCGCGCTGGCGCTGGCGCTGGGCTTTGCCACCTTCGCCGCCCAGAGCCAACTGGCGGGCGAGGCGCTGGAGAAGTTCCAGGTGGGCATGGTGCTGTTTGCCTCGGCGCTGATCGTGCAGATGGTGCTGTGGATGCATCGTCATGGTCGCCACATGCGGCGCGAACTGGAAGCCCAGGCCGGTCGCGCCGTCGGCGCGCTGGGCATCGGCGCCGTGGCGGCGCTGGCAGTGGCGCGTGAAGGCGCCGAAACCGTGATCTTCCTCTACGGTCTGGGTCTTGAAAGCGGCGGTGGCGACCGCGTCGCACTGCTCGCCGCAGCGCTCGCCGGCTTCGCCCTGGCGGTCGCCACGGGCTGGCTGGTGGCGCGCGGCGCGCGCTTTCTCAGTTTCCGCGCGCTGTTCGCCGCCAGCGAAATCCTGTTGCTGGTGATCGCCAGTTCGCTGCTGACCGCCGGCGTGGACCGCATGATCGGCCTCGACTGGCTGCCGCCGCTGCTCGACCCGGTGTGGGACAGCTCAGGCCTGCTCGACGATGGCGGCGGTGTCGGTCGCGTGCTGGCCGATTTCGCCGGCTACCGCGCGCGCCCTTCGGCCAGCCTGCTGATCGCCTATGCCGCCTTCTGGGCGTATGCCCTGTGGCGCCTCGGTCGTAGCGCCTCGACCGCCGCCCGCTGATGCCATGGAAAATACATACGCCCTCAAGTTCGCGCCGCCCATTGCACACCCTGCCCGAAATGACCGAACTCGTTTGGCCCGTCTGGGCGACTGGATGGCGCGCCATCGCCGTGCCATCCTAGCCATCCAGTGGGTCATCGTGATTTTCTACACCGCGCTGGTCGTGCTGCCCGCCTTTCTGCCGCAGCCCCTGCCGGAATCGCGACTGTTCTCGGGCAACTACGGCGCCAGCTCCTTCATCGACCCGAGCCTGTGTCTGGCGTCGGGCGAACCCGTCATGCAAGAGAAGACGCCGACTCTCACTCCCTGGCATGACAAGCTCGTACTCTTCGCCCAGTTCGCCTTCTGGGGAATCTGGTGGCCCTTCGTCATCCTGTCGGTGATGCTGATGGGCCGCGTCTGGTGTGGCGTGTTTTGCCCCGAGGGTGCGCTGACCGAGTTTGCCAGCCGGCATGGTCGCGGTGGGCCGATTCCGCGCTGGGTGCGCTGGGGCGGCTGGCCTGTGCTTGCCTTTGCGCTGACCACGATTTATGGCCAGCTCGTCAGCGTCTATGAATATCCCAAAGCGGTACTGGTGATTCTCGGCGGTTCCACCGTGGCGGCTACCGCCGCCGGTTATCTGTGGGGCAAGGGCAAGCGCGTCTGGTGTCGCTACCTGTGCCCGGTGTCCGGCGTCTTCGCCTTGCTGGCGCGGCTGGCGCCGTTGGCGTTTCGCGTTGATCGCGCTGCCTGGGAGCGCTACCCGAAAAAGCGCGTAGCCGTCGATTGTGCGCCGCTGCTGGGCGTCAAGCATCTGCAAGGCATGGCGCAATGTCACGCCTGCGGTCGTTGCAGCGATCATCGCGAGGCGGTGACGCTGGCCCCGCGCTCGCCGAATGCCGAGATCCTCGGTGGCCCGTCGCCGACAACCAGCGAAGTGCTGCTGCTGGCTTTCGGTATTTTCGGCGTAGCCATCGGCGCCTTTCAATGGACCGTCAATCCGTGGTTCGTGCGGGGCAAGCAGGGCGCCGCCGAATGGCTGGTGAATCACGACATCCTCTGGCCGCTGGCCGACAGCCCGGCGTGGTGGCTACTGACCCGCTACCCGGAGGCCAACGACGTGTTCACCTGGCTCGACGGCATCGCCATCCTGGGATACATCGGCGCCGTCACCCTCATCCTTGGTGGCCTCATACTCCTTGCTGTGCGCGGCTCGGCGCGGCTGGCCGGCATCGACTGGCGGCGGCTGGCGCTGGGTCTCGTGCCACTGGGCGGTATCGGCCTGTTTCTCGGCCTGTCGATGATGACCGTCAGCCAGCTGCGTGCCGAAGGCATCGTGCTGCCCTGGCTAGCGGCGCTACGCGGCGTGCTGCTCGCGATCGGCTTGGCCTGGTCCGGCTGGCTCGGCATGCAGCTGATCGCCGCTGGGCGCCGCAGCCTTGCGCGGCGTGCCATTGCTTGCGTTCCCTATGTTTTGTCGCTGGCGGGCGTTGCCACCTTCTGGATAGCGACGTTTTGGTAGGCGCGTCTACCGCCGTTGCGATGTTCGTCGTTGCTGCGCGTTACCGACCAGGGGCACGGGAACGATGCGGACCCGCTGCACCTATTTCTTGCCGAACCCGCCGAGCAGCGCCGCCACGGGTTTTTGCGGGCGCGTCGCGGCGGGCTTTTCGGCGCTGGTTTCGACCGCTCCCAGTTTGCTGACGTAGGGCTGGTTCGGGTCGAAGTCGAGTCGCGGCAGGCGCGGGTCGATGCGCGGCACGTGGGCGACCGGGGCCGGCAGATGCGGCGGCGGTCGGCGGTCGTGCTGCTTGACTTCGCGCTCGCGGCGGTGTTCTTCGTGCTCGCGGCGATGGCCACCGCCGCTGCGCTCGCGTCCGCGTTCCGGCGCCGCCGTGCTGAGATTGAAGCCGGTGATTTCGACGCGTTCGATGGGGCGCTTGATCAGCCGTTCGATGTCGGCCAGGCGCTGCTTTTCTTCCGGCGCGAACAGTGAGGTGGCGTCGCCATGTTTGCCGGCGCGACCGGTGCGACCGATGCGGTGAATGTAGTCTTCGGCGGTGTGCGGCAGCTCGTAATTGATGACATGCGGCAAATCGTCGATGTCGAGTCCGCGCGCGGCGACATCGGTGGCGACCAGAACGCGAATCTTGCCGGACTTGAAGCCTTCCAGCGCTTCCGTGCGTTGCTGCTGGCTCTTGTCGCCATGGATCGCATCGGCGGCGATGCCCTGGCGCGCCAGATAGACGGCGAGACGGCTGGCGCCGAACTTGGTGCCGACGAACACCAGCACTTGCTGCAAGTCGTCCTGATGCGTCAGCAGATGCACCAGCAGGCTGCGCTTGAGGTCGGACGCCACCGAATAGACGCGATGGGTGATGGTATCGATGACGGTATTGCGCTTTGCCACCTCGATCAGTTGCGGCGCCTTCAGCATGCTGTCGGCGAGATTCTTGATCTCGTTGGAGAAGGTGGCCGAGAACAGCAGGCTCTGCCTTTCTTTGGGCAGCATGGCGAGGATGCGCTTGATATCGGGGATGAAGCCCATGTCCAGCATGCGGTCGGCTTCGTCGAGGACCAGGACTTCGACAAAGTTGAAGCTGACGCTTTTCTGCTGCACGTGATCGAGCAGCCGGCCTGGCGTGGCGACGACGATCTCGCGGCCTTCGCGCAGTTCGGCGATCTGCGGCCGGATATCGACGCCGCCATAGATGCAGACGGAACGCAGCGGCAGGTGTTTGCTGTAGGTGACCACGCTTTGATGCACCTGCATCGCCAGCTCGCGCGTCGGCGCCAAGATCAGGGCGCGCACCGGATGGCGGGCGGGCGAGGGCGAACTGCTGGCATGGCGGGCCAGGCGTTGCAGCAGCGGCAGGGTGAATCCCGCAGTCTTGCCGGTGCCGGTCTGGGCGCCGCCCATGACATCCTTGCCGGCCATGATGATCGGGATGGCCTGCATCTGGATCGGCGTCGGCGTGGTGTAGCCGGCGTCCTTGACGGCGCGCAGCAACTCGGGCAGCAGGCCAAGTTCGTCAAAAGTCGGCGCTGGCGGGACGGCGTCGGATGCAGTGTCTACGGGAGGGGTAATGCCTTGAGTGGTCGCGTTCAATGGAACTCCTGAATCGGCCTGCCCCTCGCGGGGAACCGGTTCAGGCGGCGAAGCGCTTGAGGGGAATGCGGCGGAATGCCGGACTGGGCGCCAACCGGCAGGGCGCGCATGGCGCGTATTGTATTACAGGAGGCAGTTGCCCGCGCCGACGCGCGACACAGTCCTCGCATCAATTGTTCCCACAAGTAGGCCATGGTTATATGGTTAATACTTTGGTATCATTGAATAATGTGCAGGAAAGCGGTTATCTGGAAGGCTTTGATGTGCTGCGGGTTGGAGGAGGATAGATTTGAAATATAGCGACAGCATTGAAAAAAGCGCCGAGTATCTGAGGCAGGCTCTGCCCTTGATGTCCCGGCAGGCTACAGCGCTGCACCCGGTCAGCTATGCGGTCTGGTACGAATATGTAGCTGGCAATAATTCATCGTTGCGGGCGAGCATCGACGATCACACGCAGAACGGTGCCATCCTCGACGAAAAGACCACCGCCGAGATATTTCGCAAGCACATCGCCGAACTCGACGAAGATGCGGCGCGACGCGTCAGCGAAGGCTTCCAGAAGATCATGGCCGACATGTCCCAGTCTGCCTCGCTGGCGGGCGACCAGGCCAACCAGTTTGGCGGTGTGCTGGAAAAGTGGTCGGAAGGTTTGGCTGGATCGCAGTTGGGTACCGATGGCGGCATCGATGTGCTGCTCCAGCATACCCGCAGCATGCAAGGATCGATCGGTTCGCTGAAAGGCCGCCTCGACGAAAGCCGTAACGAGATCGAGCAGTTGCGGCGTGAGGTGAGCCAGGCCAGGGAAGACGCGCTGGCTGACGGCTTGACCGGATTGATCAATCGCCGGGGGTTCGATATGGCGCTGGCAGGTTGCCTGTCGGCATTCGAGGCCGAAGAACAGGGGCCGAGCCTGCTGATGACAGATATCGATTTTTTCAAGCGGGTGAACGACAACTACGGGCACCTGTTTGGCGACAAGGTGATCCGCGCCGTGGCGCAGATACTCAAGGACAACGTCAAGGGCAAGGATACCGCTGCTCGTTATGGCGGCGAGGAGTTCGTCATCCTGCTGCCGGATACACCACTGGAGGGTGCGCGCCATCTGGCCGAAAGAATCAGGACATCGGTGGAAAAATTCCGCATCAAGCGCACCGACAAGAACGAGGCTGTGGCGAACATCACCGTTTCACTGGGTGTCACCAGTTATCGCCACGGCGAGTCGGGAAGCGACTTTGTGGCACGTGCCGATGCCGCACTGTACGCGTCGAAGCATCAGGGGCGCAATCGGGTCACCGTCGCCGGAACATTTTGAACGATCGAGGCGCTGCGCTTGCGTTACCTGTAGTCCGGCTCCCTGATCGTTGCCAGAGCGCGGTCAATGCGCCAGCGGGGGCTTGGCGTTTTTGACCCGGACAGTCATTGCCGGCTTTGCTTCGGGGCTTTCTCGCTCGTGCTTGCCGCCGGTTTGTCGGTTGTGACTTCGGTCTTCTGCGCCGGTTCGGCGACTTCCGCTGCGGGTTTCGGCGGCGAGCCATTTCCTGAAGGCGGGGTCGTCGAGGAATCGGACTCGGGTTTGATTTCCTCGATCTTGTTTTCGCGCATGTAGCCATCCATGTCGCGCCAGCCAGTGAAGATGGCTGCCTTGGGCGCCCTGCGATTGAGTTGGTAGCATTCTTCGAGGGCGCGACCCGTTTGCCGACAGGCGCTGCCGACGGCCTTGCCTTCGGCCTCCTCGCGCGCCTGCTCCGCAGCGGGGTTTTCAATGCCAAGCTGGTCGCAACTTGCGAGCCAGGGAGTCAGAAAAACCAGGATCAGACCGTAGCTGAGTTTCATGTTTGTTGTGGGCAATGAATGCGGAACAGATTGTACGGCAGAATTTCGCCGAATCTTGAGCGCTTCAGCGCGGTCTATGTTTCTCGGTGGCTCTTGAGGCGCTTGATTTCAGCACGGCGAGCAATTCGTAGAGCTGGCCGCGCTGCTTTTCGTCCATTCCGCCGAACAGCTCGACCACCCATTCTTCATGTGCTTCGGCCATTTTGCGAAAGCTGCGACGGCCCTCCGGTGTGAGCTTGACGATATAGGCGCGTCGATCCTTGGGGCTGTCTTCGCGGACGACCAGCCCCTCGGCGACCAGTTGATCGGTGATCCCGGTCACGTTGCCACCGGTGACCATCATGCGTTTGGACAGTTCGCCCATCTTGAGCCCTTGTGGAGAGCGTTCAAGCTGAGCCATCAGATCGAAGCGCGGCAAAGTGATATCGAACTCCGAGCGCAAGCGCGAGCGGATGTGGCTTTCGATCATGTTGGTGCAGGCCAGTGTGCGCAGCCACAGCCGCAGGTCGGGTGCATGTTCGGAGGTGGCGCGCGTTTCGGTGTCGGCAGCGGCGGGTACGGATTCTTTGGGCATGAAGGTGAGGCTCGGGTTGGCACAGCACAATGGAAATATCGATGCCTAAAGTATCAAAATATGCTCGTTTCCGCAACTGACAGTAGCCCGGAATTTGCGACAAGACGACGAACTCAGGCGAAATCCGGGTTAATGACGGCACGTAGCACAGGTTGTGCTTCCTCGTTGCGCACGCGGCTGGAAAACCACCAGACACATCCTTTCTTTATCGTCCAGTCCGCTTCCGCGCCGCCAAGAAGAAGTGCGGCGACACGGCCCAGGGTCGGCTGATGCCCGATGATTAGCACCGCGCCGCTCTGGTCGGGCCATCCGGCTGCCGTCAGTACATCCATCGCCGAAGCGCCGAGGCCGATCCCGGATTCGATTTCGTAGGCGAGGTCCAGCGCATGCGCGGTTTGCTGGGTGCGTTCGGCGGGGCTGACCAGCACCTTTCGCTTGCGTGGCAGATGCTGATGCAGCCAGCGCGCGATCTGTTTCGCCTGTTTTTCGCCGCGTGGGGTCAAGCGTCGCTTGTGATCGGGGAGGGTGCCATCGCTTTCTTCGGCTTCGGCGTGACGCCAGAGTATCAAGTCCATCTTTGTATCTCCATTGGGGATTGCCAAGGTTGAATCGTAGGCGTTACAGAAGTATTATTCGACGTTGCGGCGTAGTTTTGGCAGGCGCAGCCGAGTCAGGTGGCCCAACTCGTGCGATATGCTGACCAACAGGCTTGCGTAGTGGGGGCCGTGCCAGCCGCCGATAAGCGTGACGGCCTCGCGCAGTCGAGGGTCATCTCCGGCGCAATCCATCAGCATGGCTCCGGCATTTGACAGGTCGTTGAGCTGGCCCAGCGTGTCCTGCAATGAGGCGAGCTGTTTCAGCACACGGTTCGATGCCCGCTCCGGCGCCAGGGGCGAAAAGAACTCCAGCGCATAACGCAGGCGTTTGACGCCAATGCGCAGGGCGTGCAGCGATATCGGATCGTCGGTGTCCGCAGCCACGGCCAGTCGCCTTACCTTGTTGCGCAGGCGTTTCAGGCGTTCCGAGGCAAAGCCGATCAGCAGGATCGTTGCCGCATTGGCACTCGGTTTGGCGTGCAGTGATTCGAGCGCGGTCAGCAGCATGCGCCCATGGTCCGGCGCCGCCAGCATGGCAATCGCCTTGGCGCGCGCCGCATAGCGGCGGTCGGTGATATCGCTGGCAAGCGCGGGCAGCCGTGGTTCGTTGGGCAGGGTGGCGAGCACCGGATTGGCAATTTCGGTGAGCAGCACATCAAGGTCGCGCGCGCGACCGAGCTGTTTCATCAATGCAGACAGCGGAGCGCGCAGGGGCTCGGCGAAATGCTCCGGCAGCACGGGAGCGAAAAGCCGCAATGCAGCGCGCAGCCGACGCGTGGCGACACGCATCTGGTGAATGTATTCCGGATCGTCACTGGTCAGCGCGCCGTGATGATTTTGCTGGAGGTGTTCGAGGCAGGACAGCGCAATGTGGCGAAAAGCCTCGAAAGGTGGCATGGCCGGCGACAGCGTTGCGACCGTGGCCCTGAACGGCACCGGCGGTGTGCCGCTGTGCAGACGATAGCCGCGCTCTGCCTTGGACAGCACCGACGGCGTCAGAGTCACTCGCTGGGCAAGTTGCGTGGCAAGGCCGAAGATGGCATGTACCGGCGCTCCGGCCAGCTCCAGTTCCACTTCGGAGATGGCTTCCCGGCGACCATTGGCGATGATCCAGCCGCGATCGAGGGTCAGCAGTACCGCACCGGAGGGAGCAGGAAATTTCCATGTGATGCGGCGAAAACGTGTTTCGCAGATGGGGATGATTCGCGCCAGCAGTTTGGGCCGCTGCAACCATTGACGCACGGCGGATTGGTCAATCGACGAGAAATCGAAATGCCCGGCGTAGGGCGTTTCCCACTCTGGCCGGCTGGAGAGGCCGGCGGTCGAGGTGCCTGCCAGCTTGACGGTTTGCAGCCAGTCGCGTCCCTTGCGGCGAAGACGCAGGGAAATCCCGCCGCGACGCAAGGAAAGATCCGCCGTGTCGTAGTAAATATTGTCGAGGGTCTCGACATGACGCTCAGTCGCCTGTTTCAGCAGCGGATGGCGCAGAAAACGCGCCTGATGGCTTTCTGCCAGCGCCAGTTTGAGTTCGATTTCCTCGGCCATGAGCGTTTCCGCACCGGAAAGGCTTCATTATCCATGATCTGCGTACAGAAACGACCGGCATGCCATCGCAGGCATCTATTGGGGCTATGCGGAGGGGGAAGCTCCTGCATTCTCTGCCACGATGGGCAGCCAGACGGTAAAGGTGGTGCCTTTGCCGATCTCGCTCCGCGCCTCGATGCGCCCCTGATGCTTCTGCACGATGCCGTAGGCTACGGATAGTCCCAGCCCGGTGCCCTTGTCGACGGGCTTGGTGGTGAAGAAAGGCTCGAAGATACGACTGATGTGCTCGGGCGCGACGCCGGCACCCGTGTCCGAAACTGCGACAAACACCCTGTTTCCCTGCCGACCGGTGCGAATGGTGATCTCGCCCTTTTCGGGAATCGCATGAGCGGCATTCACCAGCAGGTTCATGAACACCTGATTGATCTGGAAAGGGCTGCACCAAACCAGCGGCAGTTCGCCGTACTCCTTCTTTACCACGCATTTGTCCTTGATCTCGTTGCGGACGATGTTGAGCGTTGAATCGAGGCCCTGGTGCAGATCGGCCCACTGCAAAGTGGTCTCGTCGGGCCGGGAGAAGTTTTTGAGGTCGCGCACGATTCTGGAAACGCGGGTCAGCCCGTCCCTCGATTCGTCCATGAGCTGAACGCTATCGGTTCTAAGGTAGTCGATTTCCTTTTCACGGACCAACGTCCGGGTGGCATCGAGACGAGCGCAGTCGGCGCAAGACCCTCTTTCCGCAGCCTCGTAGGCCGCGACAACGGCGAATATGTCTTTCAGATAGCTGTCCAGCGTGTTGAGATTGGAGGTGACGAAGCCGATCAGGCTGTTGACGTCGTGGGCCACGCCGGCCGCGAGTTGACCAATGGCCGCCATCTTCCCGGACTGCAACAACTGGCTCTGCGCTTCGGTCAGCTTGCGACTGAGTGCTTGAGTCTCGGCGAGCGCAGCCTTCAGATCAAACTCGACGTGCTCGTGGTTGTCGCCGCCGCATACCATGGTCGTCGGTACGCCGATGAAACGCTGCAAGGAGGCGTGATCATCAGGCAGATCGGCATCGGCAATTGACAATTGACTATTCATGGTACCTCCTTCCGGTGGGATTCGGGATGACGGCCAAACTAGGCAACCGCCGCTGGCGCCTCCAGGCGCATCATGCTGGCCGCGACAGCGACTTCATCCACCAGCAAAACCCGATTTACATCGAGCAGGATGACGAACTTGCCGCCAATCTTGCCCATGCCCCTGATGAAGTCGCTGCGAATGCGGGCGCCAAACTCCGGCGGTGGCTCGATTTCGTCATGAGAGATTTCCAGCACCTCGCTGACGGCATCGACGACCACCCCCATTTCCCGGCTGCCCGTGGTCGATTCGACTTCGACGATGACAATGCAGGTGCGCCGCGTGTTGTCCCGAGCCTCGCGACCGAAGCGCACCGCCAGGTCGACCACCGGCACCACGGCGCCCCGCAGATTGATGACGCCGCGAATAAAGGGCGGCGTCATTGGCACCTCGGTGACAAAGCCGTACTCGATGATCTCCCGGATCGCCAGGATGCCGATGGCGAACATCTCTTCACCCAGCAGGAAAGTGAGATATTGCGGCAGTCCCTCCGCCTCCAGAACCGCGTCCCTGATGACCGCCGCATCTCCCGCCGACTGGTTCGCCAGTTGTGTTTCCGTGGTTTGCATGGTGGTCTCCTAAAAGCGGGCGAAGTCGGCTTCGTTGACGCCGGCGGAACCATTGCCCTTCTTCATGGCCGGGGTGAACCGGGTCGCCGCCGTGGGCGTCTTGCCGGTCGTCGCGCCGCTTGTCTTTGGCTTCGCCGCCACGGGATGGGTCGCGGCCTGCCGGCCTTTGTTCTGGCTACCGGCTATGGTGAAAAAGGCCATGAGTTCCTGAAGGTTGTCGGCCTGACCGCTCATCTCCTCTGCCGTGGCGGCAAGTTCCTCGGAGGAGGATGCGTTTTGCTGGGTAATCTGGCTGAGCTGGGACATGGCGGTATTGACCTGTTCGACGCCGATGGTCTGCTCTTGCGAAGCTGCGGTGATTTCCTGCACTAGATCGGCGGTCTTCCGCGTCGCCGGCACGATTTCATCGAGCAGTTTTCCAGCCCGCTCCGCCAGGCCCACGCTGTTGCCCGCAAGCTGGCCGATTTCCTGCGCCGCGACCTGGCTGCGTTCGGCGAGTTTCCTCACTTCCGCCGCAACGACGGCGAATCCCTTGCCGTGCTCACCGGCGCGAGCGGCCTCGATGGCGGCATTCAGCGCCAGCAGGTTGGTCTGATAGGCGATGTCGTCGATGATGCCGATCTTCTTGGCGATCTGCTTCATCGCCGCCACCGTTTCCGTCACCGCCTGACCGCCCTCTGCCGCCTTCTTGGTGCCGTCGGCGGACATGTTGTCGGCCACCTTGGCGTTTTCCGTGTTCTGCTTGATCGAGGCCGACATCTGCTCGACCGAGGCCGAGGTCTCTTCGACGCTCGCGGCCTGTTCGCTGGAGGCTTGCGAAAGCGACTGGGCCGTGGCTGATACCTGTGCCGTGGCACTGGTCAGGCTTTCTGTCGTGGTGCTCACGTCGGCGATGATCTGCGCCAGTTTGGCGGCGGTGTTGTTGACCGTGTCCTTGAAGTCCTTGAGTTGCCCCTTGTAGTCGCCTGTGACAGTCCGGGTCAGGTCGCCATTCTCCATGTCGACCAGCACGGCGATGGCTTCATTCAGCGGCAGGATCACGCCGTCGAGCATGGCATTCACGCCTTCGACGATCTTGCGGAAATCACCCTGATGCTTGCTCGCGTCGGCGCGGGTTTCGAGCTGACCGTCGACGGCGGCCTTGGCCAGCGTGTTGGCGTCGGCCACCAGCGCACCGACGGAACTCACCACCTGATTGGTGGCGTCGGCGATGATGGCGAAGGTGTCGCGTGTGGATTCGGTATCCGCGTCAGCCGTGGCCACTTCGGATTTGACATCGAGATCGCCGGCCGCGACGCGCGACAGGACACCCTGCAACTTGACGACTTCCGCCTGCTGATAGGCGGCGATTTTGTCCGACTTGCGCTGCGCCTGCATGATTGCCGTCTGATCCATGACCACTTCGAAGGCGCCGATGACCTGTCCCTCGCGATCCTTGATCGGAATGCCGATGTAATCGATGTCCAGATTCAATTTTTCCGTCGGACGGGCGACGGTTTGCGACTTGGAGATGCGCTGGTCGGTCATGGCGCGCCGGCAGGCACACTTGTCGCTGTTGCAGTCCTCCGTCTTGAAATAGCTGAAGCACTTCTTGCCGCGCAATTGGGCGAGGTCGGTATTGCCGACGCCAAGACCCGCCTTGTTCATGTAGAGCACCTCGAAATTCTTGTCGATAATCATGGCCGGCAGCGGCATGTTGTCGATATAGCCGACCAGATAGTCCAGGGTCATGTTGACGCCCTCGACGATCTGCCGATAGGCGCCCTGATGCTTGGCGGCATCGGCCCGGGTAGCCAACTCCCCTTCCATCGCGGCCTTGGACAGCATGTTGGCGTCCGTCACCAGCGCCTGTACCGCGGTCTGCATCGAGCGCACGGCATCGGCCAGTACGCCGACTTCATCCTTGCAATCGACATCGAGCTTGAAGCTGAAATCGCCGGCGGCCATCTTGTTGGCGCCATCCACCAATTTGCCGGTCGGGCCTGTGATGCTGCGCGTCACCCACCAGGCGAATATCGAAGCCGCCAGGATCGCGGCAATGCCCAGCGCGATGATCAGCGTTTGCGTCTGCTGGGCAACGGCGATCGACGCCGCGCCGGATTTCTCCATGCTGGAGGACTGATGGACAATCAATTCTTCGGTGGTCTTGAGGTAGGCCCCCTGGGTTTTGCGCAAACTGCCTGTGAGTAGACTGACTGCCTCGTCCCGCTTGCCGGATTTTTGCAGTTCGAAGAACTTGTTCTGATCGACCTGGTAGGCCTTGCGTGCCTCGGTCAGCTTGGCGAATCCCTGCTTGCCCGCCTCGCTACGGACAGTCTTGGCCAGCTTGTCGAAGTTTTCGTCGATGATTTTGGTTGCGCCCGCCACACGGTCGAGTTCCCATGCCGCCTCGTCGCCCTTCGTCAGCAGGGAATTTCGCAGGGCGCGGGCGATCACATTGATCTGGTCGACAATGTTGTTGGCCCAGACGGTCTTGGGAAACTTGTCATTGACCAGGATATCGACATCGTTGCCGACTTGGCCGACGCGTTGATAGGCGATGCCCGAGATGATCGTCAGCAGAACGAGCACGAGACCGAAGCCCAAGGTGAGCCGGGTGCCGATTTTCAGATTCTTGAACATGTTCTTCTCCTCGCTAAATGACGTGGCTCAGACCGCCGGCGGCGGCGCTTCCAGGCGCGTCATGTTGGCAATAACTGCGACTTCATCCACAAGCAATACCCGAGTCACATGGAGCAGGAAGACCAGCTTGCCGATGATCTTGCCCATGTCCCTCCGTCCCCAGAACCACCTCCCTGACAACCGCCGCATCTTGTGCCGATTGTTTCGCCGGTTGCGTTTCCGTGATTTGCATGACTGTCTCCTGGAACAAACGACATGCTGCGCTGTTGCGGCGTGGCCAGATGACTGCTCGTCTTGTCAGAAACGAGCGAAATCGGCCTCGTTGACCTGGTCGGCGCCGTTGCCCTTTCTGGCTGCGGTTCTGTGCGCAGCGAGTGTCACTGGCGTCCTGCTGCCCGCCTTGGGCTTTGCCGCCGACGGGCGGGGAACGACCGCTGGACGGGAACCGACCGATTGGCGGCCCTTGTTCTCGCTGCCGGCGACGGTGAAGAAGGCCATGACCTGCTGGAGGTTGCTCGCCTGACCGCTCATCTCCTCGGCTGTGGCGGCGAGTTCCTCGGAAGCCGAGGCGTTTTGCTGGGTGATCTGGTTGAGCTGGGACATCGCCGTATTCACCTGTTCGACGCCGGTGGTCTGCTCCTGCGAAGCCGCAGTGATTTCCTGCACCAGATCGGCGGTCTTTCGTGTCGCCGGCACGATTTCATCGAGCAGCGTGCCGGCCCGCTCCGCCAGGCCCACGCTGTTGCCCGCAAGCTGGCCGATTTCCTGCGCCGCGACCTGGCTGCGTTCGGCGAGTTTCCTCACTTCCGCCGCAACGACGGCGAATCCCTTGCCATGTTCACCGGCGCGCGCGGCTTCGATGGCGGCATTCAGCGCCAGCAGATTGGTCTGATAGGCGATGTCGTCGATGATGCCGATCTTCTTGGCGATCTGCTTCATCGCCGCCACCGTTTCCGTCACCGCCTGACCGCCTTCTGACGCCTTCCTGGTACCGTCGGCGGACATGTTGTCGGCCACCTTGGCGTTTTCCGTGTTCTGCTTGATCGAGGCCGACATCTGCTCGACCGAGGCCGAGGTCTCCTCGACGCTCGCGGCCTGTTCGCTGGAGGCTTGCGAAAGCGATTGGGCCGTAGCCGACACCTGGCCCGTGGCGCTGGCCAGGCTTCCCGTCGTGGCATTCACCTCGCCGATGATCTGCGCCAGCTTGGCAACCGTGTTGTTGACCGTGTCGCTCAGTTGCTGGAGCTTGCCCTGGTACTCATCGCGGATGCTCTCGGTCATGTCGCCGCTTTCCATGGCGACGAGCACGCGCATGACTTCATTGACGGGACCAACGATGGCGTCGAGCGTGGCATTCACTCCCTCGACGATCCTGCGGAAGTCGCCCTGATGCCTGGACGCATCGGCACGGGTTTCGAGTCGCCCCTCGACAGCGGCCTTGACCAGCATGTTGGCGTCGGCCACCAGCGCATTGACGGAATCGACGCAGGTGTTGAGGTTGTTCTTCAGCGTGTTGAAATCGCCGTTGTAGGCGTCGGTGATCTTCGGTGGAATATCGCCCTTGGCGATGCGGTCGACATAGCCTGCCGCCACGTTCAGCGGACCGATCACGGCATCCAGCGTGTCGTTCACGCCGGCAACGATCTTCTGGAAATCGCCCTGATGGCTGCTGGCGTCGGCGCGGGTCTCGAGCTTGCCTTCGACCGCGGCTTTCGCCAGCCGGTTGGCATCGGCCACCAGCGCGTTGACGGAATCAACGCAGGTGTTGAGGTTGTTCTTGAGCGTGTTGAAGTCGCCGTTGTAGGTGTCGGTGATCTTCGGCGGAATGTCGCCCCTGGCGATGCGGTCGACATAGCCGGCCGCCACGTTCAGCGGACCGATCACGGCGTCGAGGGTGTCGTTCACGCCGGCGACGATCTTCTGGAAATCGCCCTGATGCGTGCTGGCGTCCGCTCGCGTAGCCAGGTTCCCGTCCACTGCGGCCGTGGCCAGCCTGCTGACGTCGGCCACTAGCGCCTGGATCGAGGCGCTCATGTGCTGCATCGACGCCATGAGGCTCGTCGTGTCGCCGCCGTTCAATTCGAACTTGCTGGAAAGATCGCCGGCGGCGATCCTGTTGGCGATGTCGGCTGCATGGTCGGGTTCGCCACCCAGTTGGCGCCGCAGGGAACGAGTGACGGTGAAGCCGACGATACCCACCGCCGCCAGCGTCAAGGCGGTGATGAGAAGCGCGAGAGTCAGCGCGCTGCTCTTGGTGGCGATGGCCTCGTCGGAACCCTTCTTGCCCAGGGTGACGTTGTACTGGAAATGCTCGTCGATGACGTTTCCGAGCTTTTTCCCGATCGGCGCGACCACGGCGAGATGATCGCGGACCTTTTCAATGCGGTGGGCCCGCGACTCGGCCAGAAGCGGCTCAAGCTGGGTCTGGTACTCGTTCCACAGCGTCTTCTCCTGGTTGAAGAGTTCCCTGTCCTTGTCGTCTACCAGCGTGGGTTCATAATCCTTGATGGCCTTGCCCACGCCGTCGCGACTGCTCTTGATACCCGCCTCGATGGTTGCAAACCTTGCGTCGTCGGTGTTCAGGATATGCTGATATGCTTGAATCCGGGTGTTCAGAAAATCAGTGCGCATATCGTCGAGGGCAATAAGCGCCGGCACGGTATTGATGTTGGCAAAATTGGCGGTTTCATAGACCTTGCCCATCTGCTGCTGGCCGAGGCCCGCAAGCAGCGCGATGCCCACCAGGGCGGAGCCGGCCAACAGGGCCATTTTTTTCGCTACGGTAAGCTTCATGTCCATCTCCTGAAATGTCGGCGTGCGATACCCGCATCACTCCGCCATGGCGTAGGTCGTGGCCTGTATGTTGCGGCGACCTTCGCGACCGGCAACGCGGCGCACCAGCCCCGGCACATCGAGAATCAGCGCGACATTGCCGCTGCCGAGAATGGTGAAGCCGCTGATGCCGTCGATGCCGCTGAATACCTCGCCCAACGGGCGGATAACGGTCTGGAACTCGCCCATCAGCTCGTCCACCACCAGCCCGGTGCGGCGACCGGCGTACTGCACCACCACGACGTTTTCCCGCTTGACGGGATGCAGCAGGAAGGCCAGTTCCGGATCCCTGGCCAGAGCCGCTGCCCCCTCGGCGGTAAGAAGCGTGGACGGCAATCCGCTTCGTTGTGGCGCGTTGCTGTTGTCGAAGGTGTCGTCCGCAGCGAAATCGATGTCTGCGGGGGGCGGGTCGGGGATGTCGAAGAGCTGCTTCAAGCGGATGAAGGGCAGCACTTCGCCGCGCAGGTCGAGGTGATCGCGGCCCTGAGAGGCCGCAGTTTCTTCGGCGGAAAGTTCCACGCATTCGACGACCATGTCGAGGGGCACGACGAAGGTCGAGCCGCCCACGCCTACCAGAAAGCCATCGATGATGGCCAGCGTCAACGGCAGGCGGATGCGCATGGTGGTGCCGACGCCTTCGGTGCTGTCGATCTCCACGGTGCCACGCAAGGCCGTAATGTTGCGCTTGACCACGTCCATGCCGACACCGCGACCGGAGAGGTTGCTGACCTTCTCGACCGTGGAAAATCCCGGTTCGAAGATCAGCTCGTGGATTTCCTGGTCGGACAACTGCTGATCAGGCTTGGCCAGACCGCGCTCGATGGCCTTGGCGAGAATGCGCTCGCGGCTGAGACCGCCGCCATCATCCGCCACCTCGATGACAATGCTGCCCGAGTCATGGTAGGCATTCAGCCGGACAGTTCCGTGAGCCGGCTTGCCGCTGGCGAGGCGCACCTCGACCGGTTCGATGCCGTGGTCCATGGAGTTGCGCACCAAGTGCGTCAGCGGATCGCCGATTTTCTCCACCACGGTCTTGTCCAGATCGGTGTCGGCGCCGCTGATCTCAAGTCGGATGTCCTTGCCGAGATCGACGCTGACATCGCGCACCACGCGCTGGAAGCGATTGAAGGTGGCGCCGATCTCCACCATGCGCAGCGTCAGCGCCGAATCGCGGACTTCCTCGACCAGCCTCGAAAGTCGGGCAGAGGCCTCAAGCAATTCAGGCATGGCGGTGTGCTGGGCAATGAGGCTGGCACCGGCACTGGCGATGATGAGTTCGCCGATGAGGTTGATGTGAACGTCGAGTTTCTCCGCGTTGACACGGATCAGTCCCGACTCCGTGGCCTTGTGTTCCTTGACCTGTTTTTGTTTTTCCAGCGCTGCGGCCACCACCTGCGGCTGGACCAGTTTCTGGTCTACCAGCACTTCGCCGATGGGGCTGAGCGTTTCATCCGCCAGGGCGGTTTGGTGACTTAGGGCCGCATTGAGTTCAGTCCGCGTCAGCGTGCCGCAAAGGATCAGAATTTCACCGAGGCGCAATTCCTCTTGCGGCAGTTCGTCGATCAGCCGTTTATAGTCCGCTACCTTGGCGTGCGGCGGCAGGATACGGATGCGGGCGTCGTTGCGGACGAACTCGAAGGCGCCTTCGATAGCGGTCTTGTCGGCATCGGTGTGGAAAGCGACTTCGTAGCCAAGGTAGCTGGCTTCGGGATCGAGTTCCGCCAGGCGCGGCACGGCATCCACCACGGTGACGATATGGACGATTTTGCCGAAGGTGGTGAGATAGCGGATGAAGGACAGCGGGTCCATGCCATTTCTCAGCACGTCCGGGGCAAAGCGCAGCGAGATATGCCAGTTGTCGGTACCGACGCCGTCGCCGGCTTGAGTTTCCACCGTGCCATTCTGTTTTGCCGGAACGAGCGCCTGGGAGCTGGCTGGGGCTGGCGGGCCCAGGTAGACGCGAAGCTTGGTGACCAGTTCGGCGCTGGTGCGATGCGTATCGTCGTCCGGCTCCTTGCCATCGGCGATATGAGCGATCAATGCGCCCAGGTGGTCGCGGACGCTCAGGAATATGGCCACCAGTTCGGAGGTGATGCGCAGCTCGTCGCTGCGAACCCTGTCCAGAACGCTTTCCGCGACATGGGTGAAGGCAACGACATGGTCGAAGCCAAACAGACCGGCCGAACCCTTGATGGTGTGGGCGGCGCGGAAGATGGCATTGATGGTGTCGGCATCGTCGGGCGTCTGCTCGATGCGCAGCAGCGCCTCTTCCATTTGCTCAAGCAATTCGCCGGCTTCGACAATGAATGTTTGCAGTGCGTCGTCCAGGTTCATGGCGCTTCCTTGTCACGACCGGGCGGTGATCAGCATCGGGTCGCCGAGATGTCCGGCAAGGTCGCAAAGTTCGACAACGTCGAAGACCGCCGGACTATGGCCGGTGAAGCGCAGGGATGTGTTCCGCGTCACCGCCTCCCGTTTTGCCGCAACCATCAGTTGAATGCCGGCGCTGTCAATTTCGCTGACCTGGGACAGATCTACTTCCACTTCGTTGCCCGACTCGAAGGCGTCGAGAAGGTGCAGCCGCTCGGTCGCCGCCGTGAAGATGGTCAGCTCGCCCTCAATTGGGATGCGCGTCACCGCGCACTTCGTTTCCACGCCGCGCCTCTTACGGCAGAACCAGTTTGGAAACCGCCGTCAGCATCTGGGCCGGCTGGAAGGGCTTGACCACCCATGCCTTGGCGCCGGCGGCCTGGCCTTCCTGCTTTTTGGCATCGCCGGCTTCGGTGGTCAGCATGATCACCGGAGTGAACTTGTAGGCCGCCAACTGCTTGGCCGCCTTGACGAAGGAAATGCCATCCATGTTCGGCATGTTGACGTCGCTGACAATGAGGTGCAGCTTGCGACCGTCAAGCTTGGTCAGCGCATCCTTGCCGTCGAAGGCTTCGACAACGTCATAGCCGGCTCCCTTGAGGGCGATGCTGACCACTTGTCGCAGCGAGGCGGAGTCGTCAACGATCATGATGTTTTTTGTCATGGCAGTCCTCCTTAGAAGAAGGTGATTTCGGATGCCGTTGCCGCTTGTGGCGCGCCACCGCGGTGCACCACATGCTGCTCGGGTACGGTGTAGGTGTGGGACAGTTCGTCGAGCCAGGCGGTGGCGTCGATGGGGCCGGGCATGCCATCCTCGCCGAGTTGCCGCTCCGGATCGGCGATCCGATCCTTCAGTTTGTTCATGTCATTGCTGACATGGCCCAGCACCTGGCTGACCCGATCCTGAAACTGGAGCGCCACCAGAACTTCGGCAATCTCTTCGCCGATGGATTGGGTCTCGCGACGCAATTCTTCGGAAGAGTCGGCCAGTCCCACCACCGCGGTATGGACCCGGCCGACGACATGCTCGATCACCTTTTCGGATCTGGTGACCATTTCCTCGTCCTGATGGGCGTATTGACTGGATATTTGCAGGGTCGTGGCGATCGCCTTGTTGACCGTTTCCACCGTTTCCCAGATATTCCTGCCGGTCTCTCCGGAAAGCGTGGAAAGCTTGCGCACCTCGTCGGCGACCACCGCGAAGCCGCGCCCGACATCGCCGGCGCGGGCGGCTTCGATCGCGGCGTTCAGCGCCAGCAGATTGGTCTGCTTGGCAATGTCCCCCACGTCCTGGGCCATGCGCTTCAGCGCGTCGGTGAACTGCGACAGCGACGTGACTTCGCTGAGCATGGAATCCTTCATGGCCAGGGCGGAGCGCAGCGTGGCCACGATTGAACTCAGTTCCACTTCGTTTTCGTGCAGCAAGGCGATCAGACTGTCGCCCGCTTCGCCCTGCGACGACGCCATGGTGGTTCCGATTTCCTGATTGATATTGGCGAAACGATTCACCAGGGCCGTGATCGAGTCCTCGGTATGCGTGCGGGCCATGTCGATCTGGCCCGCCCAGACTGGCAGCACGCCGTCGCACAACTTGTCCAGACCGCCGATGCAAATTGGCTTGTGCTCGCAGAAGCCGCGCTTCAGAGGCGTCTGTGCCGCCGCTTGCGCCTGATCCATGAGCACTTTCAGGCGGGACGAGGCGAAAAATGCCGTCGCAAAACCCAGCGCAACCAGGAACGTGGCCAGCACCATCGATGTCAGACTGAAGCCGCCCACGATCAGCACGCCGACCGCGCCGATTGCGGCAAGCATCATCACGGGAACGGCTACCCACGCCAGCGGATTGCCGCCGACGCTTCCCGTCGACTCGGCTCTATTCTGTTCGTCCGGCCACGCTGCGCCGGACAAGGTTGAAGCGATTGCAGAGTTCATGTTCAGTGAGGCAACGGGAAAGCAGAGGGCTGAAAGCCGGAAGTCAATCCGGCACGACTTGCTGCTTCCTGTATGCAACAACCGGCATCTAGCCGGCAGTCCTCACGCCAACTGCATTCCTGCTGGCCGCACTCGTCACTGCCGAGTGCGGCATAGCAGTCGAAATTTCCCTCTGAGATTTGAATGTGCCGGATAAGCACGGCCCTGGTCAGCGAGGAGCCAAAGATGCAATGCAGTTTCACCAGCTTGAGCAGTTCTGTCGTGTCCATGATGTCATCTCCCTATTCCATGTGATCCGCCGGGCGCACGATGAGCGACAGCCCACTGCGTCCCGCGCTGTTGAGGAGGTTTATAAACAGTTCCGCGGCGAAGTGCTTCCCGTCGCAAGTCACCGCCTGGAAACGACGGCTGATGCGGCACAGGAATTTCAGGTGCGGATTGGGTTGACCGTTCTGCACCAGTTCCCAGTCCGCCAATTGCGGCAGCAGCATGGAAACGGGGCGCCACACCAGTTCGCTGCGGCGGTACTTGAACAGTGCCTCGCTGGCCCGGCTGCAATCGCATACCATGCCGGAAGCATCGAGCCGCAGTGCTGCCACATGATCCTCGCCGCCCGCCGGGATGGCTCCGCGCCAGCCATTCGTGGCCGAGGTGGAAGCGAACGACTGTGCCTGGTTTGCAATCATGATTTCGGCCCCTTGATGACGTGTTGTTAAGCTTGCCGGAACGCTGGCGAGTACCCCTATCCGTATGAGTAAACATATTCGTCGGAAGGGGGGTAAGGAATACCCCGATACCCAGATTCGCATACGGTAAAAACAGTAGGCTGAGTAATACCTGTGTGAATTTCTTCACGCCGCGTCGGCGGAACGTATTGTTCGCCTTGCTCTGCACTACCTTCGGGTCGCCGTCCCGCCAGCGCCGACTTTTTGGTCTCGTAGAGTCGTCGCTGCGGCCTGCGTTTCCGGGTTGAAGAAACGCAGGGTATTGCGGCCCGCAGCCTTGGCCTGGTACATGGCCAGATCGGCCCGTTTCAGGATGTCGTCGACGCCTTCCTGATGATCGGCAAACAGGGTGATGCCGATGCTGGGCGTGCTTCGATGTGCGCAACCCGCGAGCTGGTAGGTCTGATTCAGCGCGACGTGAATTTTTTCACCCACGGCCTCGGCCTGCGTCGTTGCTTCCTGCACGTTTTCGCTCATGCCCAGCAGCATGACCACGAATTCATCGCCTCCCAGACGGGCCACGGTGTCGCATTCGCGCACACAGGTGGTCAGACGCTCGGCGACCTGCTGCAGCAGCAGGTCGCCCAAGGCGTGGCCGAGGGTGTCGTTGAGGGCCTTGAAGTTGTCCAGATCGATAAACAGCAGGGCGCCACATGTTTCGCTGCGGGTACTCGATGCCACGGCTTGTTGCAGCCGGTCGAGCAGCAGTCGCCGATTGGGCAAACCGGTCAGCGGGTCGTAGAAGGCCAGATGCCTGATCTCGTCTTCTGCGGCCTTGCGCCCGGTAATTTCGGTAACGCTACCGATGATGCGCAGGGGCTGCCCATCGCCATCGCGCTCGAATACATCGCCACGGTCCTCCACCCAGATCACGCGCCCGTCCATCCGGCGCATGCGATGTTCGCTGCGATAGGCGCCGCCTCCCTTCAGACAGATTCTTCGGCGTGTTATGACCGCCTCGCGGTCGTCCTCATGCAGTAGAGCCAGAAACTCCGCCACCGGGCGCTCAAGGCAGCCGTCATCAAGCCCCAACATCTGGCACCAGCCGTGGCTGTGTCTGACGTGATCCCGGCGCAGGGTCCAGTCCCAGACGTTTTCCCCCGTCACCGATAGCACATGGTTCAACCGGGCCTCGCTATTGCCGAGGATGAGGTTGAGTTCGCGCGCATTTTTGAGGTGCCGGTGGTGGCTCCGGGCAAAATACCAGGTGCACAGCGCGGAGACGATAAGCAGCACCGCCACGGTTGTTGTCGGCATCGCTACGGGCAGCTCTTCCGTGGTCAACAGCGTGCCGCCAACCCCGGCGGCGGCAAAGGCCATGGTCACCGCCAGGGTCTGGGCGGCGATGACCCATCCGCCCCGGATCATCAGTTGCAGGGCGCGGGCGTGATGCTTGAAATGCTTCAGCACGGTGGTCGCAAGACAAGCCAGGTCAGGTAACCCGCGATTCGGCTTGCGGTGGCCGCTTGCCCTTCCACCAGTCGGCGATTTCATCGACCGGCATCGGTCGCGCCCAGAAATAGCCCTGCCCCAGATGACAGTCGAGGGAGTTCAGGTAGCGCGCCTGACCGCGATTCTCGACGCCCTCGGCCAGCGAAGTCATGCCCAGGGAATGGGTGATCTGCAAGGCCGCCTGGCACACCATCCGGCTCGAATTGTCGTCCGGCAGGGCGGTGACAAACGAGCGATCCAGCTTGATCTTGCCCACCGGAAACTCGCGCACGCGCGCCAGTGTCGAGGTCCCCGTGCCGAAATCGTCGATCGCCATGTCGAATCCGGCCGCTGACATCTCCTGCATCCAGAGCAGGAATTCCCGGCCGCTGCTGCCCGCCAGCGATTCGGTAATTTCCAGTTCGATATCAGCCGGCGCCAGTCCCTCGTGCCTGACGATTTCGAGCGCGGCCCGCAGAAAGTCCCCATGATGCATTTGCCCCGGCGAGACATTGACCGAAATCTTGGGAATGGCAACACCCTTGCTGCGCAGCATGGACACCGCCTGGACCGATCGCCTGAGCATGATTTCGCCCAGTATGCCGATCAAGCCGGCATCTTCCGCTATCGGAATGAAGCGGACGGGTGGAATGTCCTCGCCATCGAAAGTCCATCTCGCCAGGGCCTCGGCGCCGGTGGGGCTACCCGAGGCGATCTTGACCTGTGGCTGGAAATAGGCCTCGAAGCCTACCCCGTCGGCATCAAGATTCTGCCGCATCAAGTCTGCCATGTGGCTGTTGGATACCTGCGCCATCGCTTCGCCGCCCTCGAAGGTGACATAGCTGGTATGCAGGACAATGGCCTTTTGCATGGCCAGGCGCGCCGCCAGGCAAAGCGTTTGCGGATCGTCGATTTCATCCGAGAAGACGATCCCGGCATAGATGCCGGGAAAATTGACGAGAAGCTCATGCCAGATCGGTTTCAACTCTCCATAAAGCCGTTTTGCGAATGCGACGTACAGCACCGGCCCGAACCTGGCCCAGGACATGTAATCCGCCATGCCGTCAATCCAGTGTTCCATTTCATCGCACATGGCGGGGTCGATTTCGCCCAGGATGAGGGCCAGACCCAAGGGCACGTCTTCGCTCATGAGCGTGCCCATCTCGCTCATCAGCCTGGCGTAGTCGGGGTTGTTTTGCATGGCATGATGCGTCGCATGATGGCCGGCGAGAGCCGAATAGTGCGATGCCATGCCGGTATGGGTGGGCATGGATTGCTGCCCTACTGGAGCAGGAACATACATTTCAGTCTCCACGTTCAGGGATGCCTGGCGAGTATCCAGGTCCGTGCCGGGAAACATATTCGTCTTGCGCGGCGCGGGGAATACCCCGATACCCATATTCGAATACGGGGAAACCAGTAGAGGGCGCTACGGAGCTGGCGGCGATCAGCCGCCAGAAACAGGACTCAGGGCAAAATCAGGCCGGTGCGGATGGCATATTTTGTAAGGCCCACCACGTTGTGCATACCGAGTTTTCGCATGACGTTGCGGCGGTGCGTGTCGACCGTTTTTGGCGAAATATGCAATTTATCCGCGATCTCCGGCGCGCTCTTGCCTTCGGCAAGAAAGGTGACCACCTGAAGTTCGCGCGCCGACAATGATGTGTCGTCGGGCTTCTCGGAACCGGATTGCCGACTGCGCAGGCCGGCGGTCACCAGCGCGGTCACTTCGGCACACAGATAGGTGTGCCCCGCCGCCACGCTATGGATGCCCCGTGCCAACTCGACCCCGGCCGCCAGCTTGGTGATGTAACCGCTGGCGCCGGCATCGAGCATTTGCTCCACAATGCCCTGGTTGAGATAGGTGGACAGGGCCAGCACCTTGATGCCGGGATGTTTGCCCAGCATGCGTTGCGTGGTCTCGATGCCCGACGGGCCGGGCAGGGCGATATCCATGACCACCACATCGGGCGAAAACTTGTCCGCCATCCGTAGCGCCGTCTCGCCATCGCCGACTTCTGCGACGACCTGAATCTGGTCATCCTGTTCCAGCACCAGGCGCAAGGCTTCGCGCACCATCGTATGGTCTTCGACCAGCATGACGCGGATCATGAGGGCTGGGACTCCTTTGTGATGACCGAATGCGGAATGGTCAGGGTGACCGTGGTGCCGTTGCCAAAGCTGCTGACGATGTCCATTGTGCCGTCAATAGCGACAATGCGCTCGTATATGTGCGCCAGACCAAAGCTGTCCTGCACAGGCCAGACGCCATCGGTCCCGGCGGCATCGAAGCCGCAGCCGTTGTCGCTCACCACGAGCCTCGTCAGGGCGTTGTCGCACGCGCAGGAAAGCCTTGCCTCGCTTACCCCGGCATGCCTGGCGACATTGACCAGGAGTTCGCGGACGGAACGAAACAGGCTCGCCTGTACCTCCTCGGTGAACGGCCTGGAGCATTTGAGGCAGGCGTCGTGGTTGAAATGCACGGTGAGTCCGAAGAGGCGCTGCTTTTCCCCGACCAGCCATTCCAGTGCCGGAACCAGGCCCAGCGTGTGAAGTATCGGCGGACTCAACTGCTGGGTGATGGTTCGCGCGGCATGATCGGCCTGAGCCACCATTTCCATGATCTGGTCGAACGAAGACTGCGGCGAGTCGGGGCGGAGCAGGCCCAGCCGGAGCTTGATGGCGAACAGGTACTGGTGGAGATTGTCATGCAGATCTTCCGCCAGAAAGCGCCGCTCGCGCTCTTCGGTCATGGTCAATTGCGCCGAAATCCTGCGCAACTGCTGGGTTCGTTTGTCTACACGGTCCTCGAGAGTTGCGGTCAGCTTTTTTAGTTGATCTTCGGCCTGCTTGCGCTCGGTGATGTCCAGACCAACGGCGCCCAACAGGAAAGGTTTCCCTTGTCTGGCAATTCGGAACCGGTGAACCTCATACAGCCTCGACTGACCATCCCGGTGTAATACCTGCTCCTCCGTAACCAGCTTCCCTGCCTCTAGCGCGCGCCGGTCACTGGCGACTACCCTTGCCGAAAACTCCGGCGAGAAAAGTTCGGCGGGAGTCTTTCCGAGCCACGCACGGGTTCCCAAAACCTTCTCGACGTAGCGGTTGGCATACTGCATGGCGCTGTCTTCCCCCGTGATGAACGCCGCCGCCGGCAGGTTGTCCATGAACAGCCTGAAACGGTCTTCGCTCTCGGCAAGCGCCAGTTCTGCCTGCTTGCGTGCCGAGATATCACTCATGACGACGTTGTACGCCAACCCTCCGGCGGCTTCCTGCACGACGACGGCTTCGAGCCGCGCCCAGAATTGCGTACCGTCGTGCCTCACCATCCGCAACTCGCAGGCGTGCGGCTCACCGGTTTCAAGGGCCTGTTTGCAATGAAGGTAGAAGTCGTCCGTGTCCGTTTTGAGGACGAAGCGACTGAACGGCTGCCCGAGCAGCGTTTCCCGGGTGACACCCAGCAGATTCGTCGAGGTGAGGTTCGCCTCGACGATCAGGCCCGCTTCGTTGACGGTGACATAGCCCACCGGCGCCAGATCGTAGAAGTTGAAGTAACGCGCTCGCGCGGCGTCGAGTTCCTCGAGCGACTGGCGCAGTTGCTCGTTCTGCATCTCCAGCTCGATCTGATGCACGCGCAATTCGTGCAGCATCCGTTGGGCATTCGCGAGCGGGATCGCATCAAGAAGTTCCATCGACGGCGCCATTCTTTGCCGAAGGTCTTCCTCGGCCTCGGCCTGCCGACGCAGCGTCGACTCGGAATGGTCATGTTCGTCCATCGCATGCATCTATTCGGCCTCGCTCGGTAAAGCGGTGGAGATCATCGAAAACTCCAGGGCAGCACCGTCACGGGTGGTTTCCGGTTGCCATGTGAATCCATCCCGTCAGGTTGCGCGCTTGTTACCGGCATGGTACATGAATCCGGATAGTTCCTATTCGTAGCGCAGTGCTTCGATGGGCAGCAGGCGCGAGGCTTTTTTGGCCGGATAGTAGCCGAAGAAGATGCCGACGGCGCCGGCAAAGCCTGCGGCAAGAAAGATCGAAGCGCCGGAGAGCTCGGTGCGCCACTCGGCGAGTTTGGCGATCAGCATGGCGCCGCCGACGCCGAGCAGGATGCCGATGGCGCCGCCGATCAGGGACAGCGTGACCGCCTCGACCAGGAACTGGGTCAGGATGTCGCGACCGCGCGCGCCGACGGCCATGCGCAGGCCGATTTCGCGGGTGCGCTCGGTGACCGAGACCAGCATGATGTTCATGATGCCGATGCCGCCGACCAGCAGCGAAACGGAAGCTACGGCGGCAAGCAGCAGCGTCATGACCTTCGATGAGGCTTCCTGCGCCTGAAGAATTTCGGACAGGTTGCGCACGTAAAAGTCATCGTCCTGCCCCGGCTGCAAACGATGGCGCTGGCGCAGCAATTCGCGCATGCGCTGGTCGGCATCGTTCATGTCGGCGCCCTGGCGCACCTTGACCATGATCGAAGACACGCTGCGCGACTTGGCCTGCGCCGCGCCGAGCACGCGTTTTCTGGCCGTTCCGATGGGCATCAGGATCAGGTCGTCCTGGTCCTGCCCCATCATGCTCTGGCCCTTGCGATCCAGCACGCCGATCACCGTCAGCGGTACCTTGCGCACGCGGATCACCTGATCCAGGGGACTGGCGTCGCCGAAAATGTTCTTTGCCACGGTTTGCCCGATCAGCACCACCTTGCCGGCGCCCGCCATTTCCGCCGGCTCGAAGCCGCGTCCCTCGGCGATGGCCCATTCGCGTACTTCAAGGTAGTCGGGTGTGATGCCATAGAAAATGGTGGACCAGTTTGAATTCCCGGCGACCACCTGTCCGC
>JALNZB010000016.1 GCA_023229545.1 Sulfuritalea sp.
CCTCGCATGCATGGCTCTTCCTCCATCAACGTTTGGTCACCGAGATGAAGGTCTTATCGGCGCCATGCATGCACTACTTGATCTGCAACCTATTGAACAACCAGTAATATTCGTGGGGAAACCTCAGTTTCGGTCCAGCGGAATGGAAAAGTACAAAGCAATGCAAGGCTGACCCGTTTGGCCAGCATGGGTTAGCCTTTGGAACGCGCCTTGCCGGAATGTTTTTCCGAGGCCCTGCTTTCCACCATGGACATGAACTCGGCGACGGAGATGCCCAATGCCGGCGCCAGCTTGAAGATCGTTTTCAGGCTGGCGCTGTTCCTGCCAAGCTCCAGCAGGGACACGTAGTTTCGCTCCAGGCTGGATTCGAGCGCAAGCGCCTCCTGAGACAGATCACGTCCCTTGCGCAACTCCCGCAGCACCTGCCCAAATGCAATTTCCGGCTCCACTCCCATCCCCTTGGCTTGGGGCAAGGTAGTTCCGGGGAGCCTTCATGTCTTCACAATATATTGGGCAACTACTTCCAGCTCTGCTAGGATGGACACAAAGGAAGTCTGCATAGCACAAGGCCATGCCGGTATTACCGTCCGATGACTACGTAATAATAAGGAAAGGAAGTACGTTCAAATGCACGGACCGCAAATTCCGTCGATACCTCGCTTGCAATATCATCTTTCATCGCCGTCCAGTTCGCTTTATGGTTGGATTACGGTGGGAGGCGAACAGATTCATCGTATCGCTAACTTTGATGAATTTTATTGGGCGTTGGGCTATACGGAAGAAATTAGGCGAACTGGATTAGCGGCTGACGAATTTTTGTGGGAAAGATACAGACGCGACGGTGCGGTAAAGTCAGAGCAGTGCCTTCAAATTCAGATCGCAACATACTTGTACAAGCACTCAGCGAAGTTCAAAGCGGAGTTTGGTCGAGAATATGACGAGATGAGTGGCAAGTGCATTTCGGATTGTATTGATAATGACGACGCCCATTGCGTTGATTGTCCGATGCACCCACGCTTTGCGTATTGAGTGTCACGCCTCTCGCCCGGGAAGATCAATACGGCCGCCCATCTTCACCCCGCCTTCAACTCTCGCAGCAAATCCGGATGCCGATCCAGCAGACGGAACAGGTTGATCACCGCCGTGACCGGCTTCGCTTGCCCGCGCTCGTAGCGGGAAAAGGCGTTCTTGCCGCCCCCGGCCAACCTGGCGGCTTCCTGCTGGGTCAGGCCCAGCTTCTTGCGGATACGCGCCAGTTCGGCCACTTCCTCGGCATCCACGCGGTCGCGGAAAGCCGCCCATGCGGCCTCTTCCCGCGCGTCATGCTCGGGGAATCCGTCGCTGCAATGGTTGCAGAAGGCGCCCTTCGCCGTGTATTCATAGACGCGCCCGCGATACTCAAGCTGCTGCTTGCGCTTGCCGTCGCGCAGTATTCCCGCGAAGCACAGGGGGCACTCCTTGCCGTTCCATTTCGATGTCATGTCACAACTCCTTGAAGGACACCACGAAGTATTCGCCGGCCTGCTGGAACTTGACGTAGAAGCGCTTGCCGCGCCACGCTGCGTGATACACGTCCTGCCAGACACGATGATCCTTGTTCGTGGTCATGCTCTTGTAGAAGTCGGCACGGGAAAGACCCCGCACCGCTTCCAGCGCCTCCGCTTTCACCATGCCCGCAGCCCGAATTCCGTCTTGGGCGGAGATCGTCAGATTCATGGTCCCGACCGTTGTCATCTGGGCCTGAATCTCGGAAAGCAGGTAATGGGGAGAGCGCTTTTCCACGTACGGAGATTACCCTAATAGAGGATGTCAGGCAAGGGTGCCAGACCATCCATTCCAGTTCCTCGACCTTCAACAAAAGTCGGCGCTGGCGGCACGGCGCCGAAACCCATCCGAAGCCGCCGTACTTGTAGCTCGCGTCTGTCCTTCCCCTACAGGTCGATTCTCTCGCCCATAAAGGGCAGATGCGGCATGGGCCAGCCGAGCTGATCGTGGATCGCCTGGGCGAAAGCAGCCGAGGCGGCTGCTTCGCCATGCACGACGTAGGCGTACTTGGGCGGCGTGCGGAAGCCGCGCAGCCAGGCCAGCAGGCCCGCCTGATCGGCATGCGCCGACAGGCCGCCCACGGTATGGATCGCGGCCCTGACCGGCACCGGCTGGCCGAAGATATGCACCAGGCGCGCGCCGTCGACCAGCCGGCGGCCTAGCGTCCCCGCCGCCTGGAAGCCGGTGATGAGGATGCTGCATTCGCTGCGCGCCAGGTTCTCGCGCAGGTGATACTTGATGCGGCCGGCTTCGCACATGCCGCTGGCCGAGATGATGACCGCGCCGCTGCGAACCTCGTTGAGCGCGCGCGAGCCCTCGACATCGGCGACGAATTCCACTTTCATTTTCGCCGGATGCTCCCGCATCCAGGCGATCAGCTCGCGGGTATGGCTGTCGATCAGGTCGGGATGCTCCCAGGTGATGTGCGTGGCGGCGGTGGCCATCGGCGAATCGACGTAGATCTTGAGCGGTGCCAGACGCTGGCGGCGCACCAGGTCGGCCAGGATGTAGATGATTTCCTGGGTGCGACCGACGGCGAAGGCGGGCATGATCAGATTGCCGTGGGTATGCCGCGTGCGCTCGAAGGCCGCGACGATTTCGTCCTCGGTTTCCGCAAAGGGGCGGTGCAGGCGGTCGCCGTAGGTCGATTCGATGAACAGCACATCGGCTTCGGGCACCACCGGTTCCGGGTCATTGAGCACCGGTCGGTCGGACATGCCGAGGTCGCCGGAAAAAACCATTCGGCGCGGCTTGCCCTCGCCGGTGACGGTCACCTCCAGCCAGGAGGAACCGAGGATGTGGCCGGCGTCATGAAAGCGCACCGCTACGGTTTCAGCCGGGTGCATCAACTCGCCATAGGGCGCCGGCTGGAGCAGCTTGAGCGCCGCCTCGGCCTGGGCCACCGTGTAAAGGGGCGGCTGCATGGCGGGTTTGCTGCTCTGGCCACGGCGCCGCTGATGGCGCAATTGCCACTCCGATTCCTTCTCCTGGATGTGCGCACTGTCGCGCAGCAGCACATGGAGCAGATCGATGGTCGCCGGCGTGGTATACACCGGCCCGCGATAGCCGAGCACCGACAGCAGCGGCAGCAGACCCGAATGGTCGAGGTGGGCGTGCGTCAGCAGAACGAAATCGATGGAACGAACATCGAAGCCGAACTTCAGGGCATTCAGGTTTTTGGTCCGCGCCTCGCGCCCGCCCTGAAACATGCCGCAATCGACCAGAAAACGGCAGCCCCCCGTCTCGACCAGCGTGCATGAGCCGGTCACCTCGCCTGCCGCGCCGAAAAAGCCGATCTTCAATTTGTGTTCCTCCTGACAGGAACCATCATCGGCCTCAATCGGGAGGATTTCAATCTCGACGGAAAATCGCCCGCCCGAGAGTCGGCGCTGGCGGGACGGTGATTCGCGAAGCAGACTCCATGAGTGACGCGGGCGAATGTTCGCTACGTCCGTCAGAGTCCGAGCGTGATTCGGACGCCGACGAAGCGGGCCTCGATGAGCGGGAAATGCGCGGCAAACTCGCGCCAGTCGATACCCATGCGGGCGCAGGACATGTCCGACAAATAGGGCACCCTGGCATCCGGCAGGCCGCCCAGATTAAGGGCATGACTCAACACTTCCGCGACATGAATGGCATCGGCCATTTCGTTTTCCGGCTCGTTGCCGTCCCAGACATGATGGGCGGCAATGGCATCCGCCACGGCTTCCGGCAGCTTCCATATCCGCGCCAGTTCGCCGCCGACATGAGCATGGTCCACGCCCAGATACTCACGCTCGGCATCGACGATGTCGATATCGCGTTCCGCCCGCAAACGCAGCACTTCGGCGTAGGCCGCAGGATCGAAGACGAACAGCAACAACTGGCCGATGTCGTGGAGCAGGCCGGCGGTATAAGCGACATCCACATCGAGTTCGGCACGGCGCGCCGCCTGCCACGCCTCTTACCCTGCATAATGCCGCCTCTCCCGCTATTGGCCGCCCCGTCCTCATGTCCGTATCTCTCGAAACCCTGCGCCGCGTCTTCGGCTATCCCTCATTTCGCGGACCGCAGGCGGAGATCATCGACCACATGATCGGCGGTGGCGACGCGCTGGTGCTGATGCCCACCGGCGGCGGCAAGTCGCTGTGTTACCAGATTCCCGCCCTGCTCCGGGAGGGCGTCGGCGTGGTGGTCTCACCGCTCATCGCGCTGATGCAGGATCAGGTCGATGCCCTGCTCCAAGCCGGCGTGCGGGCGGCCTTCCTCAATTCATCGCAGGACTACGCGACCGCGTCCGAAACCGAGCGCCGTCTGCGCATGGACGAACTCGACCTGATCTACGTAGCGCCGGAGCGCCTGCTGACGGAACGCTTTCTCGGCGTCATGGATTATCTGCTCGGCAAGAATCGCCTGGCCCTGTTTGCCATCGACGAGGCGCATTGCGTCTCGCAGTGGGGCCACGATTTTCGCCCGGAATACATCCAGCTCTCGGCCCTGCACCAACGCTACCCGACGGTGCCGCGCATTGCCCTGACCGCCACCGCCGACCAACTGACGCAGCGGGAAATCATCACCCGCCTGGGACTGGATGCGGCGCGCGTGTTCATTTCCAGCTTCGACCGTCCCAATATCCGCTACACGGTCGTCGAACGCGACAATCCGCGCCGGCAACTACTCGACTTCCTCGCCGGGCGACGCGCAGAAGCGGGCATCGTCTATTGCCTGTCGCGCAAGAAGGTGGACGAGACCGCGGCCTGGCTCAATGAACAGGGCATCAGCGCCCTGCCCTACCACGCCGGGCTGGACGCCGCCACTCGCCTGCGCCATCAGCAGCGCTTCCTCCGCGAGGATGGCATCGTCATGGTGGCGACGATTGCCTTCGGCATGGGCATCGACAAGCCCGACGTGCGCTTCGTCGCCCACCTCGATCTGCCCAAGAGCCTCGAAGCCTACTATCAGGAAACCGGCCGCGCCGGGCGCGACGGCGAACCCGCCGAAGCGTGGATGACTTACGGCCTCAACGACGTGGTGATCCATCGCATGCGCATCGACGAATCGGCGGCGGGCGACGAGCAAAAGCGCGTCGAGCGCAGCAAGCTCGATGCGCTGCTGGCCTGGTGCGAAACCGCCACCTGCCGGCGCGCGCTGTTGCTCAAGTATTTCAGCGAAGAAGCGAGAGCCTGCGGCAACTGCGATACCTGCCTCGATCCACCGCAACTCTGGGACGGCACGGTGGCCGCGCAAAAGGCCATGTCGGCGGCCCTGCGCACCGGCCAGCGCTTCGGCGCCGGCCATTTGATCGACATACTGCGCGGCAAGGCCACTGAAAAAGTGCAGCAGTTCGGCCACGCCAATCTGCCGACTTTCGGCGCCGGCGCCGATCTCGATGACGCCGGCTGGCGCTCGGTGTTCCGCCAACTACTCGCCGCCGGTCTGCTGCATGCCGATGCACAGTCCTTCGGCGCGCTGCGCCTGACCGACGCGGCGCGACCGGTGCTGAAAGGCGAAACGACGCTGTCGCTGCGCAAGCAGGTCAAGCGCGTCCGTGACAGAAAGTCGGCGACGGCGACACGGCGATCCGGCGCCGCAACTCCCATGGCGACCGCCGATGCGCCACTGTTCGAGGCCCTGCGCGCCTGGCGTGCCGATCTGGCGCGCGAACAAGGCGTGCCCGCCTTTGTCATCCTGCACGACAAGACCCTGCGCGAACTCGCTGCACGACGTCCGGCCAGCCTGCCCGACTTGCTCGACGTGCCCGGCATCGGCCAGGCCAAGGCCGAGCGTTACGGAGAGTCCCTGTTGCTGCTGTTGGCTTGAGTTGCAGAGAATTTTCCATTGAAACAGTAGCGGAACCACCTGCCGACAGGCGATAATATCGGGCTACGCAAAAATGGAAAAGCTGGCAATGAAGCGCGTCGATGATTTTCGCCTGCGGCTGGGCAAGCAGGAACTTGTGCCGATCATGGTCGGCGGCATGGGCGTCGACATTTCGACCGCCGAACTCGCCCTGGAAGCGGCGCGGCTGGGGGGCGTCGGCCACATTTCGGACGCCATGGTGCCCACGGTTTCCGACCGGCGCTTCGATACCAAGTACGTCAGGAACAAGCTCAAACAATACAAGTTCAACGTCGCCAATTCCGACAAGGCAGTGGTCAAGTTCGATCTCGGTCTGCTCGCCGAAGCGACTGCGCTGCATGTCGGGCGCACCATGGAGGCCAAGCGCGGCGACGGTCTGATCCTGATCAACTGCATGGAGAAGCTGACCATGAACGCGCCTCGGGAAACCCTGCGCGTTCGTCTCCAGGCGGCGCTGGATGCCGGCATCGACGGCATCACCCTGGCAGCGGGACTGCATCTGGGCTCATTCGGGCTGATCGAGGATCATCCGCGTTTCCGTGACGCCCAACTGGGCATCATCGTTTCGTCCTTGCGCGCGCTGCAACTCTTCCTGAAGAAAAGCGCGCGCACCAACCGCCTGCCCGACTATGTCGTCATCGAAGGGCCGCTTGCCGGCGGGCATCTGGGTTTCGGCATGGACTGGGCCGCTTACGACCTCGCCAAGATCGTGGTCGAAATTCGCGACTGGATGAAAGCCGAGCACCTTGACATTCCGCTGATACCCGCCGGCGGTATTTTCACCGGTTCGGATGCCGTCGGCTTCATGGAAATGGGCGCCGCCGCCGTGCAGGTGGCCACCCGCTTCACCGTGGCCCAGGAATGCGGACTACCGGAAAAAGTGCAGCAGGAATATTTCAAGGCCAGCGAAATCGACATCGAGGTGAACACCATTTCACCCACCGGCTACCCGATGCGCATGCTGAAGAACAGCCCTGGAATCGGTGACGGCATCCGCCCGAACTGCGAGGCTTTTGGCTACCTGCTGGATTCTTCCGGCAACTGCCAGTACATCGATGCCTACAACCGCGAAGTCGCGGCCCATCCCGATGCGAAAAAGCTCAAGGTGATGGACAAGACCTGCCTGTGCACCCACATGCGCAACTTCGAGATATGGACCTGCGGTCACTACACCTACCGGCTGAAGGACACCACCCGCCGCAACGAAGATGGCAGCTATCGGCTGCTATCGGCGGAACACATCTTCCGCGACTACCAGTTCAGCACCGACAACAAAATCGCCTTGCCGGACTGAAAGGCAACGATTTAACCTTGGTCTAGGCGCGACAACGCGCAATGATTGCGGGCTTGTCGCGGGCAAGTTCGTCCAGCCAAATCCCCATCTCGTCCGCCAGGGTCTGCACTGCATCGCGCGTCGCGGCCACGCCGCCGCGCGCGACCGCTTCCGGCGCCGGCTTGTGGATCAGGAAAGCCCGCCGGGAGAGAATCTCCGCCCCCCGCGAGGGAGTCAGCAAGGCACGCACTTCGAGCACCACCTGGCTCTTTTGTGGATCATCGAAGCGCTGCTCCAGTTCGTCCACAACCAGTTGCAGACGGCAGCCGGCGCCACTAAAATCGGGCTGACCGAAAACAATGCGGCGTTTCAAAAATCTTTCCAGCAACTCGGCAGGCGGCGCTGCCCAGCGACTTTCTGCATAGCCTTGCCGCCGCAAAGGCTCCGCATAGGCGAGGCGAAAATACATGGTTGCCCCGGCGAGCCACGATGCCGCCTGCACATCGACTGCCGCTATCGGAACGCGCGATCCCGACCAGTTGCCGGTCATATTTCCCAGGTCGTACTGGACCATTTCATTGGTCCGCACATTGCCGCCACACGCCACCAACAGCATGCCGGCAAGAATTGGCAGCAGCCACTTCATCATCGCTCTCCTCCCTGTTTGACCGGTGCAGAAAATCCGGTCTCACCCGGACCGGGCGCTGTCCCGCCACGACCGAAAAGCAGCATCTGCGGGTTGTTTTCAAGATCGCCCAGAACGCGCGAAAGCTGACGCGAATTGGTCGCCAGTTCATGCATCAGGGCGTTGGCGCGCGGCAGCGTGGCCGTCGTCAGTTCGTCGCCGGCGCTGCCCGCAAGCTGGTCGACGCGACGCGACAGGGCGCTCATCGACTTCACCAGTTCCCGCATTTCGGCCGTCAGCGGCGCGCTCTCCCCCGCCGTCTTTTCGACATGCACCAGAATTTGCCGCAAGTTGCGCATGTTGTTCGCGGACAGCGCCTCGCGCAGCGAGGCCAATATGGCCGGCATCTCGCGCAGGCCATCGGAAGCCATGGCAAGGTTCTCCAGCCCGCGCGACAAATTCTGCACGTTCTTCTCATCCAGTACCTTGCCCAGCCGCAAGGATGCCGCGCTGATCTGGTTCACGATATCGCCCGCCTTCTCGCCCAGCGTATCGAATACGGTGGGCCGCAGCGCAATGCGAGGCGTCTTGCCATCTTTTCCCGTCAACGGCTCACTTGAGGATCCATCATCTTCGATCTGCACATAGGCCAAGCCGGTAACACCCTGATAGCCGAGCTGGGCAGTGCTGCTCTTGGTCAGCTTGAAGCGGTTTTCGAGGTTGACGCGCACCAGGATCACGCGCGGATCGGCTTCATCCGGCTCGATGGATTCAACCTTGCCCGCGCGAATGCCGCGATAACGCACCTGCGCCTGGACGTTGAGTCCGGTCACGTTGCGGCGCGTCTCCAGAATGTAGGTCGTCGTCGAATCGCGGCTCTGCCCCAGCCACCAGAGGGCAACGGCGGCGGCAAAGCCGAGCAGGATCGTAAAAATGCCGGCGGCCAACGCGTGAGATCGGTTTTCCATGGTTCGGCGCTTTCAATTTGGCACGGCAGCGGGCCCGGAATTCTGCAAGGCCCGCACACTGCGCTCGGAAAGAAAAAAGTTGCGAATGAAGGGATGATCGATGTGAATGATTTCGTCCGTCGTGCCATAGGCCAGGATGCGATGCTCAGCCAGCACCGCAACACGCGTGGAGACTGCCGCCAGCGTATCGAGGTCATGCGTGACCAACAATACCGTGAGGCCAAGCTCTTCGCCCAGCATGCGGATCAGGCGCACAAAACTGTCGGAACGATCCGGATCAAGCCCGGCGGTCGGCTCGTCGAGCAGCAGCAGCTCCGGCTCAAGCGCCAATGCACGCGCCAGTGCGACACGCTTGACCATGCCGCCGGACAGCTCGGCGGGCATTAGCTTGCCATGACGCGGCAGCAATTCGACCATGGACAGCTTGAGCATCACCAGATCGCGAATCGCGCCCTCGTCATAGCGCTTCAGTTCGCGCAAGGGAAAAGCGATGTTGTCGAACACGTTGAATGCGGAAAACAGCGCGCCATGCTGGAACAGCACACCGAAGCGTTGCCGCAACGCGCGTTCGCGCGCCACCCCGCCACCGAACAAGGGTTCGCCGAAAACCTCGATGCTGCCGCTGTCGGGCAGGAGCAAGCCGACCACCATGCGCAGCAGCGTGGTCTTGCCGCTACCGGAACCGCCCACCAGCGAAACCAGTTCGCCGCGCTGAATATCGAGGCTAAGCCCCTTGTGGATCCACACATCGCCGAACCGGGTGGAGAGATCGCGAATGCGAATAACAGCGGTCGTCATGACTGTGCGCTCAGAGCGGCAGGCCGATGCCGCGCGTCGCAATGGCAAACAAGGCATCGATCACAATAACCACCGTGATTGCCGACACCACCGAGGCCGTGGTATTGCTCGACAGGCTCTCGGTGTTGGGTCGCACTCTGAGTCCGAAGTGGCAGGCCACCAAGGCTATGAACATGCCGAACACCGCGCCCTTGGCCAGTCCAATCCACAAATTGGCCGTCGGCACGACGCGCGGCAAGGTCTGGAAGAAAAACCCATACGAGATATCGAGCTGCAGCGCGGCCGAGACCATGCCGCCGATCAGCGCTATCGCGGTGCTCCACAGGACGAGCAGGGGCAGGGTGATGGTCAAGGCCACCACCTTGGGAAACACCAGCCGCAGCCCGCGCGGAACACCCATCGTCGCCAACGCATCGATTTCCTCGGTCACACGCATCACGCCTAATTGCGCCGTCATCGCGGAACCCGAGCGTCCGGCCACCAGGATCGCAACCAGAACCGGCCCGAGTTCGCGCACCAGACCCAAGCCGATGATATTCACGATGAAAATGTCAGCCCCGAACTGTTTGAGCTGCAAGGCCGACAGGTAGGAAAGCACGACGCCAATGAGAAAACCCACCAGCGCGGTAACCGGCATCGCGCGCACCCCGCTTTTGTACAGATTTGCCGAAATCTCTCTACGCGGCAGGTCGGCGGGATAACGCAGGACATGCGCCATATTCAATCCGAATTGGCCGACGAGAGTGACGAAATCCATAAGATGGCGACCAATGCCGATCACCGCCGAACCGATCATCATCGCGCCATGCAGGGGCGAAACCGGCACAATCGCCGCACGAGGCTCGTGATCGGCGGCATTGATGCGCTCAAAAATCCGCCAGTGTTCCGGTTTGATCGATAACTGCTCTGGCATGGCCCGACCCCACGCTCGCCAGAGCAATATGGCACCGGCACTGTCAATCGCCTCAAGGTCGAGGCAGTCCCAACTGCTGGCTGGATCGGCAGCGCGGCGCAACTCATCCGTCAATCCGGCGGCACACTGCGAGGTGGTCGCCAGCGTCCAGCGTCCGGAAAGCCTTACATGGCGTCCGTCTTCGCGAACGACTATTTCAATGCGCGCGACTGACATCGGACAGGGGCTGGCGTTGGCAGTATGACGGAGCCTTGATTATAGCCACGCCACATCCATGGAACTGTCAAGTCTTGCGATGAATTCGCAACTCACCGCCGATGCCATCCCACTGCCGCGCCTCATCCTCCAGCGTCGCCGCCGTGAGCGGCAGGGCGTCCAACCCGCAAACGCCAAGTTCCATCTGGAAACCGTTGCGAGTGAGTTCCACCGCCAACGGCGGCAAGGACTGGTCATCGCGCGATCGATGCAGCAGGACAGCGACTCTCAGGCAGAAAATAAGCGTCCATTCCGGGGTTTCTCCGCGTACGGGCCGGGCACGCTCCAGTTTGCCGCGATGCGCCAGCACCAGTCGCGACAGGCGCGCCTGATCCCGCCGGGAAAACCCCGGCATATCGGCGTTGGCGATGATGTAGGCGCTGTGCTTGTGATAACTCGAGTGCGCCATGGAAATCCCGACCTCATGCAGGCGGGCAGCCCAGACCATGAATTGCGCATCCGCGTGCCCCTCCTCCCGGCTCGCGGGAACCATCTGATTGAGCAGTCCGAGCGCCGTATGGGCGACGCGCGCCGCCTGCCGCCGGTCGACTTCATAGCGTTGCATGAAGCGATTCACCGTCGCTTCGCGCAGATCATCGTGACAATAACGGCCAAGCTGATCGTACAGCACACCGAGACGCAGGGCACCTTCCGAGAACACCATGCGCTCCAGGCCGAACTCCTTGAATACCGCAGACATGATCACCAGGCCGCCGGGCAGCACCGGAATCCGGTCGGCGCGCAGACCCTGCAGCCGCATGCGCGAAGCTTCGCCGGCATGCAGGAGTTCGTCGCGCAACTTCTCCAGTCCCTCGCGGGTAAGACCGTGACTAGAAAAACCGTTCAGCTCCAGCAGATCGACAATGGCCCTGGCCGTGCCGGACGAACCGATGGCTTCGTCCCAGCCTGTCTCACGATAAGCGTGGACGATGGTCTGCAACTCGCGCCGCGCCGCCAGTTCCGCTTCCCTGAACAAATGCTTGTCGACGCGCCCTTCAGGAAAGAAACGCAGGCTGTAGCTGACACAGCCCATGTAGAGCGATTCCAGCTGAATCGGATCAATGTTCTGGCCGATGATGAATTCGGTGGAGCCGCCGCCGATATCGACGACCAACTGGCGCGTTTGTGGATTGGCCAGGGTGTGGGCAACGCCGAGATAGATCAGACGCGCTTCTTCACGCCCGGCAATCACTTCAATCGGGAACCCTAGCGCGGCCTCGGCCTTTTCGAGAAACTGTCCGGCATTCTTCGCCACACGCAAGGTATTGGTGGCCACTGCACGCACGGCGCCCTGATCGAAATCACGCAGACGCTGACCAAAACGCCCCAGTGCCTCCACGCCCCGTTGCTGGGCCGCCGCATCAAGGATTTTGTCAGGAGTCAAGCCGGCAGCCAGCCGCACCGACTCCTTGAGTCCGTCCATGGGGTATATCTGGTTGGCCACAATTCGCCCCACTTGCAGGCGAAAGCTGTTGGAGCCGAGATCGACGGCGGCGATCAGTTCATATGCCATTGATCGATTCTACCTCCTGCTCCAAGTTTGATTCGCGTCATGTCTCGGCAACAAAAATGACACATAATCATCGAATGCGAATTATCTGAGAGCCTTCATGCCGTCCTTGCGCCAATTTCCACACGAGCACTTCCTCAACCGCGAACTATCCCTGCTTGCCTTCAACCGACGCGTTCTCGCCCAAGCCGCCGACATCCGCGTACCCTTGCTGGAGCGGTTGCGCTTTCTGTGTATCGTCTCCTCCAATCTCGACGAGTTCTTTGAAATCCGCGTCGCCGGCCTCAAGGAACAGATCAAGCTCGGCAGCCATGCCGCCGGCGCCGACGGCATGCCGCCGCAGGAAGTTTTACGCCGCGTTACGGAGCAGACACATCAGTTGATCGCCGAACAATATGCGCTGCTGAATGACGCGATACTCCCGGCGCTGGAGGAGCAAGGCATCGCTTTTTTCCGTCGCAGCCTGTGGAGCGACGAGCAGCGCGCCTGGATACGCGAGTTCTTTCTCAACGAAGTGATGCCGATGCTGACCCCGATCGGACTTGACCCCTCGCATCCCTTCCCGCGCGTGCTGAACAAAAGTCTCAACTTTGCCATTGAACTGGAGGGAACAGACGCCTTCGGGCGCAGTTCGGGCGCCGCCATCGTTCAGGCGCCACGCGCCCTGCCGCGCGTGATCCAGTTGCCCAAGGAACTGTGCGGCGTCGACTACGGTTTCGTCTTTCTGTCATCGGTGGTCCACGAATCCGTCGACGAACTATTTGCCGGCATGAATGTCGTCGGCTGCCACCAGTTCCGCGTCACACGCAATTCCGATCTGTTCGTCGATGACGAAGAAGTGAAGAACCTGCGCATTGCGCTGCAGGGCGAACTGCCGCAGCGTCATTTCGGCGACGCCGTGCGCCTTGAGGTGGCCGACAACTGCACGGAGATCATGACCAACTTCCTGCTGCAACAGTTCGGTCTGGAACGCAACGATCTCTATCGGCTGCCGGGCATCGTCAATCTGGTGCGCCTGATGTCCGTTCCAGATCAGGTGGATCGTCCCGATCTCATGTATGCGCCGTTCCAGCCAGGAATGCCCAAGGTTCTGACCAAGCGTTACGACATCTTCGCCAGCATCCGCAAACAAGACATCCTGATGCATCACCCATTTCAGTCATTCACGCCGGTAATCCAGTTGGTGCAACAGGCAGCGGACGACCCTCGGGTGGTGGCGATCAAGATGACCGTGTATCGCACTGGAACCGATTCGGTACTAATGGAACATCTGCTGCGCGCTGCGGAAAAGGGCAAGGAAGTCACGGTCGTTGTTGAACTGATGGCGCGCTTCGAGGAAGAGGCGAACCTGTCCATCGCGGCGCGACTGGAAGAAGTCGGAGCGCACGTGGTTTACGGCGTAGTCGGCTACAAGACCCACGCCAAAATGCTAATGGTATTGAGGCGCGAGGATAACGGCTATCGCCGTTATATACATCTCGGCACCGGCAACTACCATCAGCGCACCACGCGTTTGTACACGGACTTCGGCCTGCTGACGTCCAATCCGGAAATCGGCGCCGACGTCAACGAGGTATTCAAACAGCTTACCGGGCTGGGCAAGGCCAGCGCGCTGAAGCACCTGTGGCAGGCGCCCTTCTCGCTGCACTCGAAAATGCTGGCCGCGATTCGCGCCGAGACCGAGGCGGCACTGGCCGGCAAGCCGGCGCGCATCATCGCCAAAATGAACTCCCTGCTTGAACAGGAAATCATCACGGCCCTGTATGAGGCCAGCGCAGCCGGCGTCACCATCGACCTGATCGTTCGCGGCGTCTGCTCATTGCGCCCCGGCGTGAAAGGCCTCTCGGAAAACATCCGAGTGCGCTCGGTGATCGGACGCTTTCTTGAGCATCACCGCATATTTTATTTTCACGCCAACGGCAAACAGAACATCTACCTTTCCAGCGCTGACTGGATGGAGCGCAATTTCTTCCGTCGCATTGAAATCAGTTTTCCGGTGCTGGAGCCAAAGCTCAAGCGGCGGGTGCTAAAGGAGGGACTCAAGCCCTACCTGGCCGACAATAGCCAAGCATGGGAAATGAATGGCAGCGGCGAATACCGCATCAAGCCGACGCGGCGCAAACGCATCTGCGCTCAGGAACTCCTGATGGCCGACATGGGCGTGGGCGCCATCAACGTAGCGTAAAGCGCGTCAGGGCACTCACCATGCTCTCGGCCATATCCGCGCCGAACTGCTTGGCAAACTTCTCGGCAAAGTTCTGCTTGACGCTGAAATCGCGCACGTCGCTGGCCTTAAAAACATCGCGCGCGACACTATCCACAGTGCCGTAGCCATCGGCCAGACCCAGTTCGATGCTTTTCGCGCCGCTCCACATCAGGCCGGAAAACATCTCGGGCGTTTCCTTGAGCCGCTTGCCCCGACCCTTTCTCACCACGTCGATGAACTGCTGGTGAATTTCGCCCAGCATTTGCTTCGCGTGATCCTTGTGACTTTCATTCTGCGGCGAAAAAGGATCGAGAAAGCCCTTGCTCTCTCCGGCGGTTAACAGCCGTCGCTCGACGCCCAGCTTCTCCATGGTACCGGTAAAGCCGAAGCCATCCATCAGCACGCCGATCGAACCCACAATGCTGGCCTTGTCCACATATATCTTGTCCGCTGCGGTCGCAACGTAGTAACCGCCTGAAGCGCAGACATCTTCCACCACGACATGCAGCGGAATAGCCGGGTGCGCGGCGCGCAAACGCCGCATCTCATCGTTGATGATCCCGGACTGGACCGGACTGCCGCCAGGACTGTTGATGCGCAGGATAACTCCTGCCGTATGCTTGTCTTCGAACGCCGCCTGCAAGCCGTTGATGACATGCTCGGCATTGGCATCTCCCTTGGCCTTGATGACACCGTTCAGATTCACCAGCGCCGTGAATTTCGCTCCGTCGCCGAGCTTGTCGGTCTGCCCCCAGTCCAGTGCCAGACCGAGAATTACCACCAGGTAGGTAAAGCCTAGCAGCTTGAAAAAAATGCCCCACCGGCGACCGCGCCGCTGCTCGGCGATAGCTTCAAGCGCGAGCTTTTCCAGCACCTTGCGTTCCCACTGCATATCATCGCTATCCGACACTTTCCCTGCCTTCCTCAATCAAGAACACGTGCCCGTCACGCTCGACCACGGACAGCGCCACCAGTCCTTTTCCATTGCAGCGCCCGCCAAGACAGCGCCCCGACTCCGGCGCATACAGCGCGCCGTGTGTGGCGCAAGTCAAGTATAAGCCGGAATGATCGAAGAACTCGCCCGTCTGCCTGTCCATTTCGGTCGGCACGTGGGCGCAGCGGTTGAGATAGGCGTAAACCCGCCCGTAAAAACGCACCGCAAAAGCCGGATCACTAAAGCCGTGGCGATCCACCGTGAAGCGCACGCCGCGTCCACCATCGACCAGTTCGTCGCTGGCGCAGATCAGGCGCTGGTTCAACCCTGTTGTCGCAGCCACGCCGCCAATTGCGCCACATCGACCGCGCAGTAGAGAGGGGATTCCGCCTCCAGAGTCTCGCGCGGATGGGCGCCATAAGCCACGCCGAGTGCCGCCACGCCAGCGTTCCTGGCCATCAGCAGATCGTGGGTGGTGTCGCCGATCATCAGGGTTGCATCCGGCTCGACGCCAAACTCGGCCATCAATTCTTCGAGCATCTGCGGATGCGGCTTGGATTGGCATTCGTCGGCGCAGCGCGAGGCATGAAAGCGCGGACCCAGACCGCTGACCTCGAAGGCCCGATCCAGCCCCTTGCGCGACTTGCCGGTCGCCACCGCCAGCCTGTATCCCGCCCGCGCCAATTCATCGATCAACTCTACCGCGCCATCAAACAGCAACAGGTCCTGATCGCGCGACAAATAGTGATGTCGATAACGCTCGGCGAGATCGTGATAGCGCTCGGTCGGCAAGTCAGGCAGGGCATGGCGCAGGGCATCGATCAGGCCCAGACCGATGATGTGACTGGCTCGCTCGTCGGATGGCGGCGGAATGCCGAGATCCCGCGCGGCGGCCTTGATGCTGGCGACGATAGCGCCGGTCGAATCCATCAGCGTGCCGTCCCAGTCGAAGACGATCAGTTCAAAACGTTTGCCCATAATCCCTTGTTTCGTTTCTATCCAGTTTTTCGGTAAAGCTGCGCAATTCCACCGGCAGAGGCGATTCAAGGGCCAAAGGTGCGCCGGACAGCGGATGCGGCAGCGCCAGCTTGGCCGCATGCAGGAACATGCGGCCGAGTCCGGTCTTCTGCAAGGCCTTGTTCAGAGGAAAATCACCATACTTGTCATCGCCAGCGATGGGAAAGCCCAGATGCGCCAGATGCACGCGAATTTGGTGCGTCCGCCCGGTCTTGAGTTCCACCTCGACCAGACTGAAATTCTCCCAGCGCGCCACCAGCCGCACGATGGAATGCGACGGTTTGCCCTCGGCATTGACGCTGACCCTTCGTTCGCCTTCAGCCGTCAGATACTTGTGCAAAGGCAGGCAGACATGCTGCAATTCGTTGCGCCAGCGGCCCTTGACCAGCGCCAGGTAGCGCTTGCTGATGCCGCCGTCGCGAAACATGTCATGCAGTTTGGTCAGCGCCATGCGCTTCTTCGCCACTATCAGCAGGCCCGAGGTATCCCGATCCAGGCGGTGAGCCAGTTCGAGAAACTTCGCCAGCGGTCGCGCGCGGCGCAACTGCTCGATCACACCGAAGGAAACACCGCTGCCGCCGTGCACCGCCACGCCGGTCGGCTTGTCGATCACGATGAGCGCATCGTCCTCGAAAGCTATTTCAAAATCCCGTGGCGGAATCGCCGCTTGTGACGGTCGTTCGGCGGTGCGCATGGGCGGCACCCGCAATCGGTCGCCAACCTTGAGCCGATACTCGGCCTGCACCCGCCCCTTGTTCACCCTCACCTCGCCGCTGCGCACGATGCGGTAGATGTGGCTTTTCGGCACGCCTTTGGCTACGCGCAGCAGAAAGTTGTCGAGGCGCTGGCCTTCGGCCTCCTCGCCAACCTCAAGCCATGTAACCGAATCTTTGCTTAAGTCCTTCATTTGCAATATACTGATCGCTTGGTTAGCCGTCCCGTGACGGTGTGCCCGGCGGCCCGAAGTGGCGTCGGTGGCACGGTTCCCGGGGCGTTGTTGCCGCCGTTGCAGTGTCGCTTGTCAGCGATCGAATGCATGGAGACAACAAGGGCGCGAGAGCTTATTAACAGCCGCCGGACTTAACAACTCCGACCGGCAGCGCAGCCAGCCGACCACAGGGTGTTTCGCTCGCCCGAAAGAGCGATACTACTTGATTGCGCACAACACACGCACAGATTTGGGCACAGATTGCCGGACGCTGATCGCTAATCATCGGTCAGCGACCGCCTTACCGAAGACAAGTCATCAACCCCGTTTGCCACGTTAAACCACAGGCACCATGAACCCGCCAAACCAACCGCAAACCCGAGGCACACCGCCCGCGTCCTGACGCCCGCAGTGTGCGACTTGTCGTGCCCGCCTGGCAGTGAATGCGCGCGGGAGCACACATGAAACGCATGCTTTTCAATGCGACGCAGGCTGAGGAACTCCGCGTCGCGATTGTTGATGGTCAGAAACTGATTGACCTCGACATCGAATCAGCCAACAAGGAACAACGCAAGAGCAATATCTACAAGGCCGTCATCACCCGCATCGAGCCGAGTCTCGAAGCCGCCTTTGTCGACTATGGCGCCGAGCGTCACGGCTTTCTGCCGTTCAAGGAAATTTCCCGCACCTATTTCAAGCCCGGCGTCGACGCCGGCAAGGCGCGTATTCAGGATGTCCTCAGCAACGGCCAGGAACTCATCGTCCAGGTTGAAAAGGACGAGCGCGGCAACAAGGGCGCAGCCCTGACCACTTACGTCTCGCTGGCCGGTCGCTACCTCGTGCTGATGCCCAACAACCCGCGTGGCGGCGGCGTTTCGCGCCGCATCGAGGGCGACGACCGCCAAGAACTGCGCGAAGTCATGGATCAACTGGTCGTTCCCAACGGCACCAGCCTGATCGCCCGCACTGCCGGCATCGGCCGCACACTGGAAGAACTCCAGTGGGACCTCAACTACCTGCTGCAACTATGGAACGCCATCGACGGCGCGTCCAAGGCGCAGAGCGGCGCCTTCCTGATCTACCAGGAATCCAGCCTGGTCATCCGCGCCATCCGCGACTATTTCCATTCGGAAATCGGCGAGATACTGATCGATACCGACGACATTTTTGAACAGGCGCAGCAGTTCATGGCGCACGTGATGCCGGGCACGGTCAATCGCGTCAAGCGCTACCACGACGACGTGCCGCTGTTCTCGCGCTTCCAGATCGAGCACCAGATCGAATCGGCCTACTCGCGCCAGGTGACGCTACCGTCGGGCGGCGCCATCGTCATCGACCATACCGAAGCACTGGTGTCGGTCGACGTCAACTCGGGCCGCGCCACCAAGGGCAGCGACATCGAGGAAACAGCCTTTCGCACCAACAGCGAAGCCGCCGACGAAATTGCCCGCCAGTTGCGTCTGCGCGACCTGGGCGGTCTGATCGTGATCGACTTCATCGACATGGAATCGACCAAGAATCAGCGTGAAGTCGAGAACAGGCTGCGCGACGCCCTGCGTTTCGACCGCGCGCGCGTCCAGACTGGCAAGATCAGCCGTTTTGGCCTGCTCGAACTGTCGCGCCAGCGCCTGCGTCCGGCGCTCGCCGAGACCAGCTACATCACCTGTCCGCGCTGCACCGGCACCGGTCACATCCGCAGCACCGAATCCGCCGCACTGCACATTCTGCGCATCCTCGAAGAGGAAGCCATGAAGGAAAACACCGGCGCCATGCACTGTCAGGTGCCTGTGGATGTCGCCACGTTCCTGCTCAACGAAAAGCGCGTCGATATTTCCCGCATCGAGATGCGCCATCGAGTCAATCTGGTGATCGTACCCAACCGGCATCTTGAGACGCCAGCGCATGAAATCGTCCGCCTGCGTCATGACCAGTTGAATGCCGAAGGCATCGCCCTCGCCAGTTATCAGATGGCGGAAAAGCCGGTTGAAGAAGCCTACCAGCCGCCGTCTGCGCAAACGGACATCAAGCCCGTAAGAATCGAGGCTGCGGTGAAAGGAATCACCCCCGACCAGCCGGCGCCGATCGTCGAGCCGAGAGCAGCGCAGCCTGTAACCCAAGCATCATCGGCAAACGAAATGGGCTTCTTTGCCAAAATCGTCGCCTTCTTCCAGGGTGGCGCCAAGGCAGAAGCGCCTGTTGCCAGTGCAGAAAAAACCAGTAAGCCGCCGCGCCGTGACGGTGGCCGCGACCGCAACCGCGATGGCAATCGCGAAGGAGGCCGGGGCGGACGGGACCGCAACAATCGTCGCGACAACCGCGATGGTGGCGAACGCAAGACCGAGCCGACGCAACGCCCTCAGGCAAAGCGCGACGAGCCACAAGGCGAAGGCGGCAACCGTCGCCCACGCAACGAAGCGAAGGAAGCCCGCGAACCGAGGGAGACACGTGAACCACGTCCGCCGCGTGAACCGCGTCCGCCGCGCGAACCCAAGGAAGCCCGCGAGCCGCGTCCGCCGCGTGGCGAACCGAATGCCGCGCAAACCGCCGTGTCGCCAGCGCCGACTTCTGCCAATGAAGACGGCCAGGCTCCCAGCCAGGACGGCGAAGCCCGCAGTGGACGCAGAAGCCGCGGTCGCGGTCGCGGACGGGGTCGCATCGAAGAAGGCGTCGCAGCGGAAGCCACGGCTGGCGAGCTGGTCGCAACTCAGGTTGCAGAAGCCCCGCCCGTCACCGCCGAAACCAGCGCCGCCCAACCGATGACTGCGGCAGTGATCGAACCGGTGGCCACCGTCGAGCCAGTCGTTGCGGTCGAACCCGCGCCGATCCCGGTCGTCGCCACGGAGCCGGTTGCCGCGGCTGCACCCATGGTCACCACGGCCATTGCAGTCCAGGAACCCATTCCACTGCCGGTTCCGGTGCCAGTCGCGGCACCTGCCCCGGTTGCTGAAAGCATTCCGCAGCCTGTCGCGGCAACCCCGCAACCCGTTGCGCCCGCCATCGATCCCATCATCGTGCCGCCGGCACCGAAACCCGCCCCGGTCGATATTTCAGGATCGCTGCAACAGGCGGGTCTGGTCATGATCGAAACCAGCAGTGTCGCTCCGTACCCCGCAGCGACTCTTGAGCCGGCACCGACTCTGGGCCGCAAACCGAGGCCGGCGCCGGTGATCACCAACGAACCCCTGCAAATGGTGGAAACCAAGAACGACTGATACTCGCTATCCGGAGCAAGCAACGGGCGCCATGCTTTGCATGGCGCCCGTTTTTTGTTATATCCCCGGTGGAATGCCGGAAACGGTATCCACGCGATTGGCGCTGAGTTTCAGAATCAGTTGGGTCGCCGCATCCTCGACCAGATCCAGCACAAGCTCAAAACCCTGCGCATCGCCGTAGTAGGGGTCGGGAACCTCCTCCTGATCGAGGTCTTCGCCGAAATCGAGAAACATTTTCAGCTTCTGTTGATACTGCGGCGGACAGGCACGTTGCAACAGTTCCAGATGCTCGCGATCCATCGCCAGCACGTAATCGAAGCGGATGAAATCGAACTCCGTCACCCGCCGCGCGCGCAAGGGCGACAAGTCATAGCCGCGCCGCAAGGCTGCGGCGATAGCGCGCGGATCGGGCGGCTTGCCGACATGGTAGCCGTGAGTCCCGGCCGAATCGAACTCAAACAGGCGTTCCACGCCCTGACGCGCCGCCAAAGCGCGCGCCACGCCTTCGGCGCTGGGCGACCGGCATATGTTCCCGGTACATACAAACAGCACCTTATTCGGTGTCATGCCGCATCTCCCGCCGCGTCGTGCGCTTCGCCGCCAAAGGCGAGGCGCTTGATGCGGAACAGTTCGTCGCGGGCCGCCGCCGCCTCCTCGAATTCAAGATTTCTTGCATGTTCCTGCATCGCCTTTTCCAGCCGCCGTATTTCACGCGACAAGTCCTTTTCGCTCATCACTTCGTAACGCGCCGCTTCCTGCGCGACCTTGAGTTCCCGCACTGCGGATTCCGAATCATATACGCCGTCGATCATGTCCTTGATGCGCTTTTTGACGCCTGTCGGAGTGATGCCCTCGACCTCGTTGTGAGCCAGTTGCCTGGCACGCCGCCTTGCGGTTTCGCCCATCGCCCGCTGCATCGAATCGGTGATTCGATCGGCATAGAGAATCGCCATTCCGTTGAGATGGCGCGCGGCGCGACCCATGGTCTGGATCAAGGAGCGCGTCGAACGCAGGAAGCCTTCCTTGTCGGCGTCGAGGATCGCCACCAGCGACACCTCGGGAATATCCAGACCCTCGCGCAGCAGGTTGATGCCGACCAGCACATCGAACACGCCCAAGCGCAAGTCGCGGATGATCTCGACCCGCTCCACGGTGTCGATGTCGGAATGCAGGTAGCGCACCTTGATACCGTTGTCGTTGAGATACTCGGTCAACTGTTCCGAAAGCCGCTTGGTCAGCGTCGTCACCAGCACCCGCTCGCCCAACGCGATGCGCTTCTTGCATTCGGCGAGCAGGTCATCCACCTGACTACTGGCCGGTCGCACGTCGACCACCGGATCGACCAGCCCGGTCGGCCGCACCAGTTGCTCCACCACCTGGCCCTGATGCGCTTCCTCGTAGGTGGAAGGCGTCGCCGAAACGAACACCGTCTGCGGCATCAGCTTCTCGAATTCCTCGAACTTCAGCGGCCGGTTGTCCAGCGCGGAGGGCAGGCGGAAACCGTAATCGACCAGATTTTCCTTGCGCGAGCGGTCGCCCTTGTACATGCCGCCCACCTGCGGAATAGTTACATGCGATTCGTCGACGAACATGATCGCGTCGGGCGGCAGATAATCATACAGCGTCGGCGGCGGCTCGCCCGGCTGGCGCCCCGAGAGATGCCGCGAGTAGTTCTCGATGCCCTTGCAAAAGCCCAACTGGTCGAGCATTTCCAGGTCGAAGCGGGTGCGCTGCTCGATGCGCTGGCACTCGACCAGCTTCTGGTTCGCCTGAAAAAACTCGATGCGCTCGCGCAGTTCCGCCTTGATCGCCTCGACCGCCTTGAGCACCGTGGCGCGCGGCGTGACGTAATGGCTGGAGGGAAACACCGTGAAGCGACCGAGCTTCTGTTTGGTATGCCCGGTGAGTGGATCGAAAACCGTCAAACCTTCGATCTCGTCGTCGAACAGCGTGATGCGCACCGCACTTTCGGCGTTCTCCGCCGGGAAGACATCGATCACGTCACCGCGCACGCGATACACGCCGCGCTTGAAGTCGATCTCGTTGCGCTCGTACTGCATTTCCGTCAGGCGGCGGATGATCTCGCGCTGGCCGATTTTTTCGCCGCTGCGCAGGTGCAAAATCATGCTGTGGTAATCGACTGGATCGCCGATGCCGTAGATGGCAGACACGGTGCACACGATCACCACGTCGCGCCGTTCCAGCAGGCTCTTGGTCGCCGACAGGCGCAGTTGCTCGATGTGCTCGTTGATCGACGAGTCCTTCTCGATGAACAGATCGCGTGAAGGCACGTAGGCCTCGGGCTGGTAGTAGTCGTAGTAGGAAACGAAATACTCGACCGCGTTCTGCGGAAAGAACTCGCGGAATTCCGAATACAACTGCGCCGCCAGTGTCTTGTTGGGCGCCAGCACCAGCGCCGGACGGCCCAGGCGGGCGATGACATTGGCCATGGTGAAGGTTTTGCCCGAACCCGTCACCCCGAGCAGGGTCTGGAAGGAAAGCCCGTCGTTGAACCCGTCGGTCAGCAGGCGAATCGCCTCGGGCTGGTCGCCCGCCGGCAGGAACGGCTGATGCAGGTGAAACGGACTGCCCGCGAACTCCAGCACCCTGCCCTTCAGTTCATGTATTTCGGCCATAACCCGTCTATTTGCGTATGGAAAGCCGCCAAATTCCTGCTCGAATCGGGTCGGTCGATGCGGTATTATTGCGTATATCGCAGTGCAGCATAAAATCGCCGTACCGCCAGCGCCGACTTTTTAACTTTCCCGCTTCTGGAGTACTCATGACCTCGATCTTCGCCGCCGTCGAAATGGCGCCCCGCGACCCCATTCTCGGCCTCACCGAAGGCTTCAACGCCGACAAGAACCCCAACAAGGTCAATCTCGGCGTTGGCGTCTATTACGATGACAATGGCAAAGTGCCGCTGCTGGGCGCGGTCAAAGCCGCCGAGAAAGTTCGCATGGAGGCCGCACCAGCGCGTGGCTACCAGCCGATCGAAGGCATGGCCGCCTACAACCAGGCGGTACAGGCTCTGATGTTCGGCGCCGATTCGTCCCTCATCAAGGACGGTCGCTTGGTCACCGTCGAGGCGCTCGGCGGCACCGGCGCGCTCAAGGTCGGCGCGGATTTCCTCAAGCGTCTCTATCCCGACGCCAAGGTTTACATCAGCGATCCGAGCTGGGAAAACCACCGTGCCCTGTTCGAGTCCGCCGGCTTCACCGTGGAGCACTACGCCTACTACGACGCCGCCACGCGCGGCGTCGATTTCGCCGCGATGAAGGCCAGCCTCAACAGCCTGCCCGCCACCTCCATCATCGTGCTGCACGCCTGCTGCCACAACCCCACCGGCGCCGACATCTCGACCGCGCAGTGGAAGGAAGTGGTCGACATCATCCGCACCCGCAATCTGGTCGCCTTCATCGACATGGCCTATCAGGGCTTTGCCGACGGCATCAAGCAAGACGCAGTGGCGCTTGACCTGTTCGCCGCATCGGACCTGCAATTCTTCGTTTCGAGCAGCTTCAGCAAGTCCTTCTCGCTCTATGGCGAGCGCGTCGGCGCCCTGACCATGGTCACCGCCGGCAAGGATGAATCCGCGCGTGTGCTTTCGCAAGTCAAGCGAGTGATCCGCACCAACTACTCCAACCCGCCCACCCACGGCGGTGCCATCGTCGCCGCCGTGCTCTCCAGCCCGGAACTGCGCCAGCAGTGGGAAGACGAACTGGCCGGCATGCGCGAGCGCATCCGCGCCATGCGCGTCGCGCTCGCCGAAAAGCTCAAGACCAAGGGTGTGGCGCAGGACTTCAGCTTCATCACCAAACAGCGCGGCATGTTCTCTTACACCGGCCTCACCGTCGAGCAGGTGGAAAAGCTCAAGAGCGATTTCGGCGTTTATGCTGTCGGCACCGGTCGCATCTGCGTCGCCGCGCTGAACAGCAGGAACATCGACTACGTCGCCGACGCCATCGCCACGGTGCTGAAGAAGTAACAAACCTGTTGCGAGCAAAAAGGGACGCGGCTATAATCCGCGCCTCTTGATATTCCTCGATAGCTCAGTTGGTAGAGCGCCGGACTGTTAATCCGTAGGTCCCTGGTTCGAGCCCAGGTCGAGGAGCCAGAATTAGCAAGCAGTTAGGCCATCCTTCAAGGGTGGCCTTCTGCTTTTGATGAGCAGGTATTGACTCGGGGGCATCTCCGGTCAATATGAAGGCTATCTTTCCACACCTATCATTCGTTCAAAATCGCCATGTCTACTGCTGAAAACATTTACTGCTATCACTGCGGCCGGCATCACCCCAGTGGTGAAATGCGCCAGATTGAAACCAAGACTGGAAAGAAATGGCGCTGCATCAAGTCCATCGAGGCGACAAAGAAGAGCAGCAGTCAGCGCGATGCTTTCGGCAAGACCGTCACCATGATCAACAAGTCGGAAAATCAAGCGCGCATCAAGGCCAGGCTGAATGCCGAACGACTGTTGGCTGCGGGTTAGGACCGACCAGAAAAAAGCCCATGAGCACCTTGCCCAAGTGTCCGAAATGCGGTTCTGAATTCACCTACGACGACGGCAGCATGTTTGTCTGCCCGGAATGCGCCCACGAGTGGTCCAAGGCGACGGCGGAGAGCACCGATGACCGGCGTGTCGTCTGCGATGCCAATGGCAACGTGCTGCAGGACGGCGACACCGTGACAGTGATCAAGGACCTGAAGATCAAGGGCTCATCGTCGGTGGTCAAGGTCGGAACGAAGGTGAAGAACATCCGCCTCGTCGAAGGCGATCACGATATCGACTGCAAGATCGATGGTATCGGCGCAATGCAGCTGAAATCGGAATTCGTGAAGAAGGCATAAGACCACCCTCCCCAACCGCTACATCTCGCCAAGCGTACGCCCGACGACCTCGACGCGCTGCCAGTCGGTGAGCTCGACGACGGTGGCCGGATCGGTCGGGCCATGGGGGAGCAGCATGATGAAGCGGATGCTGGCGCCGATCACGATCTTGTCGAAACCGTGCAGATCGACCGAGGCCAAGGCATCAGTTCGGTAATACCTTCATCCAGGCCGCCGGGCATGACGATACGTAGGGATAATAGCCGCCAGCCGGGGCGCAATAGTACCAATAGCTTTGCTGCCGGGCATAAACCGGCGCCGGCGCCATCACGGGCGGCGGCACATAGACCCGCTCGACAACGACCGGCGGATGGTAAACACGGGGCTGGCTGGTCGCGGCCAGGATGATGGCGGTTCCGGCCAATATTCCGAGACCCCAACCGACGGCGTTATGACCGTGTCCGCTACTGCGGTGGACGGCAACCCCGCCACTGCGATGAACCGTAACCCCGCTGCGGTGACCATCGCGATCCGCCCATGCCGGCGAGACGGCCAGCGAACCCATGATGGCGGCAAAGACTGCGGTTTTCAAAAGTTTTGACATATCGTCCTCCTGGACGAATTGAGCTGCTGGACGTTCATGGCGACCTTCGCCACCCTTGACGATGAAATGTCTTTCCCGACGTTTCATGCTGAATAGAGTAACGCCAACCTGGCAGTGATGCCGACCGGGAAAGGGTAACAAATTGTTTGATCGGTGGCTTGTGACGAACGGCAAAAAGCCCATTTCGGCAACTTCACCAAAACGGGCTTTTTGCTTACCTCTTTAGCGGAACTTGTAGTGCGCCCGCAAGCTGGAACTCAAATCGGCGCTGCCCATCAGGGCTGGAGCCCGGAAGACTCCTGATGAATCGGTGGATCGCTACATCGCGGACCTTGGTTCAGCGCTAAGCTCCTCCCGAAAATGCCTTCAAGTCGAACGCAAATCCACTCTATGCCTCGGTAACAGCAAAGTCAAATCAAAGGCGTTCGACCAGGCGGCGGCAGGCCTCTTCCACGTCGGCGCGGTGGCCAAAGGCGGAGAAGCGGATGAATCCCTCACCAGCCGGCCCGAAGCCTGAACCGGGAGTGGTCACCACGTGGCACTTCTCGAGGATCCGGGCGAAGACATCCCAACTGGCCTGGCCGGGGAAGTGCGCCCATAGGTAGGGTGCGTTGTCCCCGCCGATGCAGGAGATGCCCAACTCGCCCAGGGCGGCGCGGATCAGGGCGGCGTTGCCGAGGTAGAAGTCGGTCAACTCGCGCATCTCCTTGAGGCCGGCCGGTTCGAGGGACGCCAACCCGCCGTACTGGGCGACGTTGGAGGCGCCGTTGAACACGGTAGTGCAGATGCGGTTCCAGTCGGCCCAGACCGTCTCGCCGGAGGCGTATTTCAGCTCCTTCGGCACCACCGTCCAGCCGAGGCGAACGCCGGTGAAGCCGATCGGCTTCGAGAACGAATTCACCTCGATCGCGCATTCCCGTGAACCGGGAATCTCGAAGATCGACTTCGGCAGGGCCGGATCGCGGATGTATTCGGCATAGGCGGCGTCGAAAACGATGACCGTGCCGCGCTGGCGGGCAGCCTCGACCAGGGCGGTCAGCTGGGCGCGGCTGGCGACGGCGCCGGTCGGGTTATTCGGCGAGCAAAAGTAGAACAAGCCATCGGTCGGCAACTGGGCGAGGTCGGGAAAGTAGTCGTTGGCGGCAGTGCACGGCAGGTAGCGGATGCCCGCATAGCCAGTGCCCTGCCAGGCGCCGCCGGCGCCGATCAGCACCGAGCCGTCGACGTAGACCGGGTACGACGGATCCTGCACCGCCACCTCGACGTTGCCGCCGAACAGGAGCTGCAGCCGACCGATGTCGCATTTGGCGCCGTCGGAGACGAAGACCTCGTCGGCGGCCATCTTGCCGTCGTAGAACACCGCAGCGATCCGCTCGCGTAGATCGGTGAGGCCCTGCTCGTCGCCGTAGCCTGAGTATCCTTCCAGAGTGCCCAGGCGGCGTGCGCCTTCAACGAGTCCGGCATCGATGTGCGGGGTCAGCGGCTCGGTGGTGTTGCCGATGCCCAGGCTGATGATCCTGGCCTCGGGATGGGCGGCGGCGAACTCGCGGCGGCGGCGCCCGATCTCGGGAAACAGGTAGCCGGCCGTCAGGTTGGAGAGGCATGCGTTGCGCTTGATCATGGAGTTCCTTTCCCGGTCGCGTCGAAGCCTTCCAGCGCCGCGAAATCCAGGGTGATGAAGTAGTCGTCGATGGTCTCGGTGCGGCGGATCTGGGTGACCGTGCCGTCCGCACGCAGGAGCAGCTCGCCGCAGCGCAACTTGCCGTTGTAGTTGAATCCCATCGCCCGACCGTGGGCGCCAGCATCGTGGATGATCACGAGGTCGCCGATGTCGATTCTCGGCAGTTGGCGCCGGACCGCGAACTTGTCATTGTTCTCGCACAGGCTGCCGACCACGTCGTAGGTCTCGGTCGCCGGGGCGTCCTCCTTGCCGATCACGGTCAGGTGATGGTAGGCGCCGTACATGCCCGGGCGCATGAGGTCGGCCATCGAGGCATCGACGCCGATGTATTCGCGATAGATACTCTTGCTGCGCACGGCCGTGGTCACCAGCCAGCCGTAGGGGCCGGTGATGATGCGGCCCCATTCCAGGTGCAGGCCGAGTGGGTCGAGGCCGGCGGGGATGACGATGGCGTCGTAGGCGACGCGGATGCCGCGTGCCAGATAGGTGTAATCGAGCGGCTTCTGCTCCGGACGGTAGGGGATGCCGGCACCGCCGCCGAGGTTGACGAACTCGACCCGGATGCCGGTCTTCTCCTTCACCTCGACCGCGAGTTCGAAGAGGATGCGGGCGGTCTCGATGTGGTAGTCGGCATTCAGCTCGTTCGACGCCACCATGGTATGCAAGCCGAAGCGGCGGACGCCCTTGGCGCGCAGGCGGACGAGGCCGTCGAGGATCTGCTGCCGGGTGAAGCCATACTTGGCCTCCTCGGGCTTGCCGATGATGACATTGCCTTCCTTGAGTGGACCGGGGTTGTAGCGGCAGGAGACCAGTTCGGGAAGACCGACGGCCTTCTCCAGAAAATCGATGTGGGTGATGTCGTCGAGGTTGATGACGGCGCCCTGGCGGCGGGCGGCGGCGAACTCGCGCCCCAGCGTCTCGTTCGAGGTCAACATCACCTCCTCGCCCTTCATGCCCGCCTTCTCGGCCAGGATCAGTTCGGGGATGCTGGCGCAGTCGGCGCCAAAACCCTCGTCGGCGAGGATCTTGAGGATGAACGGGTTGGGCAGGGCCTTGACCGCGTAGTGCTCGTGGAAATCGGGGAAGATAGAGAACGCCTCGCGGATGCGCCTGGCGTTGGCCCGCATCGCTGCCTCGTCGTAGAGGTAGAACGGGGTCGGGAAACGCTCGGCCAACTGGCGCAGGCTCGTGGCGTCGAGGGGGAAGGTCTTGTTATTCATGGCCGCATTTTACCAACAGGAGGATCGATTCAGCCACCTGTCGACATCGCAGCATTCGCGGATTCGCCAAAGTAATTGCCGATTCGGAGTACCATTCGCCGCGGCCCGCCAGCACTTTTACTTTCAGGAGAACTCAAATGGCAAAGGGACAAATGCGCAGCAATCGCGAACAGAAAAAACCCAAGAAGGATAAGACCAAGCCTGCCGCACCGGCCGTGCCTTTCGGCGGTGCACAGGGAAAGTCGTCGATTCCGACACCGATCAAGAAGTAGCCGCAAAGCACGGGACGTTTTCTGGCTCTCAAATCCACCATCTTCAAAGTCGAACTCCAGATCGCCGATCTGGATCGCAACTACTATCAGAACCATGCGCTGACCGTCGCCCGGCATCCGTCGGAAACCGACGAGCGCATGATGGTGCGGGTGCTGGCATTCGCCCTGTATGCCGACGAGGCTCTGATATTCGGCAAGGGCTTGTCGTCCGAAGACGAACCCGATCTGTGGCGCAAGGACCTGACCGGCGCCATCGATCTGTGGATCGAAGTCGGCCTGCCCGAGGAAAAACGCATCCGGCGTGCCTGCGGGCGCGCCCGGCGGGTCGTGGTCATCACTTACGGCGGTCGCGTCGCCGACATGTGGTGGCAGCAGAACCAGGCGGCCCTGCAACGACCAGACAATCTCACGATCATCAATCTGTCGGCGGAAGAATCCCGTGCGCTGGCGGATATGGCGGCGCGCGGCGTGCAGTTGCAATGCACCTTGCAGGAAGCTGAACTCTGGTTGATCGTCGAAGGCGAGAGCCTGCGCATCGCGCCGGAAATCAGGCTGGCGCCACACACCCGCTAGGACAGCGCAGACGCGCGGAGCCAGCGCGCCGCCACCAATCAGGCTTCGTCCTGCCCCAGCAGCATCAGTTCCTGGATGCCTTTCGGCGTGCCGGGCAACAGCGCGATGTCCACCGCCGTCAGGCCATCCATGCGGGCAATGGTTATGTCGGCACCGACCGCCAGCAGCAGTTCCACCGGCTCGGCCTGACCGTTGAGAATCGCCGTAATCAGCGGCGTGTTGCCATCCTCGTCCTGCGGATCGATTTCGCAACCGGCGCTCACCAGCGTCGCCGCAATGCTGGCATGGCCGCCGGCGGCGGCCGCGTGCAGCGGACGCTCCCGCCTCGGGCCGAGCACTTCGAGGTGAGTACCGGCCTCGGTCATCACCCGCACCGCCGCCACGCAGCCCAGCCGGGCCGCCACGTACAGCGGCGGTCCTTCGCGGGCCAGCAGCGCCTCGGTGAGGCTGGCGTTGACCCAATCGGCGGGGGAAAGGTCCAAGTCTGACTCCTCGGTCTTGCAAAAAGGCAAACCGTGAATGTACCGGAAATCCATGGTCATGGACGAGCCGAAACCCTCTCGTATAATTACTCCTGCCCGTCCCTGTGAATGAAACCGCCATGAACGAACTTCAACAAATCATCGAAGAGGCTTGGGAAGACCGCGCCAACCTGAGCCCCGGCACCGCTCCGGCGCGCTTCGGCGACGCCGTGGCGCATGTGCTGGACGAACTGGACTCCGGCTCCTTGCGCGTCGCCGGGAAGATCGACGGCCAGTGGACAACGCATCAATGGATCAAGAAGGCCGTGCTGTTGTCCTCCCGTCTCGAAGACAACGTGCTGATGGACGGCGGCCCGATGCGCTACTTCGACAAGGTGCCGACCAAGTTCGCTCACTACGACACGCACAGGTTCCAGAAAGGCGGCTTCCGCGTCGCGCCACCGACCGTCGTCCGGCGCGGCAGCTTCATCGCGAAGAACGTGGTGCTGCTGCCCTGCTTCGTGGATATCGGCGCCTACGTTGACGAAGGCACCATGGTCGATGCCTGGGCCACTGTGGGTTCGTGTGCGCAGATCGGCAAGAACGTGCATCTCTCGGATGGCGTCGGCATCGGCGGCGTGCTGGAGCCGCTCCAGGCCAACCCGACCATCATCGGCGACAACTGCTTCATCGGCGCCCGCTCGGAAGTCGTCGATGGCGTCATTGTCGAAGACAACTGCGTGATCTCGATGGGCGTGTATATTGGACAAAGCACCAGGATTTACGATCGCGCCAGCGGCGAAGTAATTTACGGTCGCATTCCGGAAGGCTCGGTGGTGGTCAGCGGCAATCTTCCGTCGGCGGACGGCAAGTACAGTTTGTACTGCGCCGTCATCGTCAAGCGGGTGGATGCCCAGACGCGAGCCAGGACGGCCATCGACGAACTGTTGCGCGACTGAACTCAACGTCATACGCAGGGGAGGCAAGAACATGGGTACGATGCAGAGACTGTTCCAGTTGATGGCGGAGAAGAAGGCCTCGGACCTGTTTGTCTCCGTCGGAGCGCCCATCCATATCAAGATCAACGGCAATTCGGTACCGGTGAATCAAACGGTGATGGACTCGGCAACCATCATGAATTTGTTCGGCGAGATACTGACCGAAAAGCAGATGAACGAGTTTCTTGAGGAAATGGAACTCAACACCGCCCACAACATGCCCGGCGTCGGCAACTTCCGTCTCTCCTGCTTCCGCCAAAAAGGCTCGCCGGCGCTTGTCGTGCGCTACATTCCAAGCGACATTCCGGATTTCGACTCGCTCAAGCTGCCGGACGTGCTCAAGGACGTCATCATGGAAAAGCGCGGCCTGATCCTGATGGTGGGCGCCACCGGCTCGGGCAAGTCGACCACGCTGACCTCCATGATCGACTACCGCAACGCGCGCAAGTCAGGCCACATCCTGACGCTCGAAGACCCGGTCGAGTTCATCTTCCAGAACAAGAAATCCATCGTCAATCAGCGCGAGGTCGGCTCCGACACCAAGGCCTTTCACATTGCGCTGAAGAACGCGTTGCGCCAGGCGCCCGATGTCATTTTCATTGGCGAGATTCGCGACAAGGACACCATGAGCCAGGCCATCGCCTATGCCCAGTCCGGCCACCTGTGCATGGCCACGCTGCACGCCAACAACAGCTATCACGCGATGAGCCGGATCATCAGTTTTTATCCGCTGGAGAACCGCCCGGCCCTGCTCGCCGACCTCGGCGTCACGCTGAAATGCGTGATCTCGCAACGCCTGGTCAAGAAACCCGATGGTGGTCGCGCGCCCGCCGTGGAAGTGCTGCTCAACTCGCGCTACATCGCCGAACTGATCGAAAAGGGCGACCTCGGCGAAATCAAGGACGCCATGGAGAAGAGCATGGTGCCCGGCAGCCAGACCTTCGAGCAATGCCTGTACACGCTCTACAGCACCGGCGTCATCACGCTGGAAGAAGCCCTGAACAACGCCGACTCGGCCAACAACCTGCAACAGGTCATCAACAACGCCGCAGCACCCGCAGCGGCGGGAGCCGCAGCCACTGCGACCGCGCAACCCGACCCGTCTGCCGCCCCCGACTACACCAAGTCCGTCGCACCGGGTTCCTTCAGCGACTTCACGCTGAAAATGGACGCATGATGCCGGTACTCGAAAAAGTGCGGGCGCTGATCGCCCGTCCCTCGGTAACCCCCGAGGATGCCGGCTGCCTCGACATGATCGCCTCCTGGCTGGTGCCGCTGGGCTTTCGCATCGAACGCATGGATGTCGACGGCCCGACGGGTAGAGTCTCGAACCTCTGGGCGCGACGCGGCACGGAGGGCCGGCTGATCTGCTTCGCCGGACATACCGACGTGGTGCCCACCGGCCCGCTGGAGCAATGGACCTCGCCGCCCTTCGAACCGACCCTGCGCGATGGCTATCTTTACGGTCGCGGCGCAACCGACATGAAGAGTTCCATCGCCGCATGCGTCGTCGCGATGGAACGTCTCGTCAATCGCCGTGCCACCAACGCCGACTCTCTGGCCCTGCTGCTCACCTCCGACGAAGAAGGCGACGCGGTGGACGGCACGGTGCGCGTGGTGGAAGCGCTGCGCGCGCGCAAGGAAATCATCGACTTCTGCATCGTCGGCGAACCGACCTGCGTCGAACGCCTGGGCGACACGATGAAAAACGGTCGGCGCGGTTCGCTTTCGGCCAGCCTCACCGTCAAGGGCGTGCAGGGCCACGTTGCCTATCCGCATCTGGTGAAGAATCCGGTGCATCTGGCGGCGCCCGCGCTGGCCGAACTGGCGGCAACCACATGGGATGACGGCAACGAATATTTCCCGCCCACCAGCTTCCAGATTTCCAACGCCCATGCCGGAACGGGCGCCGACAATGTGGTACCGGGAAGCTTTGAGATCCAATTCAACTTCCGTTTCTCGACCGCCAGCACGGTGGAGAACTTGCAGTCGCGGGTGCATGCCCTGCTCGATCGCCACGCGCTCGAATACGACATCCGCTGGACGCTTGGCGCGAAACCCTTCCTCACGCCAAGCGGCGACCTGTGCGCGGCGCTGACGGACGCCGTGGCCACCGAGGTCGGCGTTTCAATCGAACTATCGACCACCGGCGGCACCTCCGACGGCCGCTTCATCGCCGGGATTTGTCCGCAACTGGTGGAGTTCGGCCCGGTCAACGCCAGCATTCACAAGATTGACGAATGCATCGCCGTCGCCGATCTCGAACCGCTGGCGCGCATCTACGAACAAACCTTCGACCGGCTGATGTCGAATTGATGAATCACACCACCGAGGAACTGGTCACCCTCCGCGACTGGCTGCGCTGGGCGGTCAGCCGCTTCAACGAAGCCGGGCTGGCTTACGGCCACGGCACCGACAACGCCTGGGACGAAGCCGTCTGGCTCATCCTCGCCAGCCTGCACCTGCCGCGCGACACGCTCGACCCCTGGCTCGACGCCCACCTGACCAAAAGCGAACGCCTGACGCTGCTGAACAACCTCCAGCAGCGCGTGGTGCACCGCCTGCCCACCGCCTACCTGGTGCAGGAAGCCTGGCTCGGACACTTCCGCTTTTTCGTCGATCAGCGCGTCATCGTGCCGCGCTCCTACTTCGCCGAACTGCTGGAAAACGGCTTCGCCCCCTGGATCGAGGACGCGGAGGCCGTTCACTCCGCGCTCGACCTGTGCACCGGCTCGGGCTGCCTGGCGATCCTGATGGCCCACACTTTCCCCAACGCCGCGGTCGATGCCATCGACATCTCCGCCGAGGCGCTGGCCGTGGCCCAGCGCAACATCGCCGATTACGCCCTCGAAGATCGCGTGCGTGCCATCGAGTCCGACCTGTTCGCGGCGGTGAAGGGCAAGCGCTACGACCTCATCCTGAGCAACCCGCCCTACGTCACCACTGCCGCGATGGACGCCCTGCCCGCCGAGTATCGCCACGAACCGGCGCTGGCGCTGGCCGCCGGCGCCGATGGCCTCGACGTGGTGCGCCGCATCCTCGCCGAGGCGGGCGAATACCTCAATCCCGGCGGCCTGCTCGCCATCGAAGTCGGCCACAATCAGGACCTTGTCGAAGCAGCCTTCCCCGATCTACCCGCCGTCTGGCTCGATACCGAACATGCCGAAGGCAAGGTTTTTCTCGTCACGCGCGAGGACTTGCCGGCAGCCGGCAAGCGCCCGACCTGACGTAATACCAGTCGGCGTCAGCGCCAAAGAAAATGCCCGCAAAAGCGGGCATTTTCTTTGGCGCATTCTTCGACTCTCAGTGCTGATGCCCATGCGCGCCATGGGGATGCCCGTGGGTGATTTCCTCGGGGGTGGCGGCGCGCACTTCGCTCACGGTGCAGGAGAACAGCAGCGCGACGCCAGCCAGCGGATGGTTGCCGTCGACCACCACCTTGCCGTCGGCGATATCGGTGATGGTGAATAGCGCGTCGTCATCTTCGCCATCCTCGCTACCACGCTCGAACTGCATGCCGACTTCAATGTTGTCCGGGAACAAGTGACGCGGCTCGATGGCGACCAGTTCGGCGTCATATTCGCCAAAAGCGTCTTCGGGCTCCAGTTTCACTTCGAGGGCGGCGCCGATGTCCTTGCCCTGGAGTTCTTCTTCGATGCGATCAAAAATGCCGCCATAACCGCCATGCAGATAAACCAGCGGTGCCGCGCCTTCATCGACGGGCGTGCCGTCGGTGTCCTTGACGCTGTAGTTGAGGGTAACGACGGTGTTTCTAGCGATGAGCATGTTGCCTTCCTTTGCCGTTGAGGCTTTTTACCAGTTGATAAACCTCGGCGGCATGCCCTTTCGGTTGCACATCGTAGAGGGCATGACGAACTATGCCTTGTTTGTCGACGATGAACGTCGAGCGGATTACACAGAGCTTCTTGTGGCCATCCCGTTCGCGAAACTGGCACACGCCGAACTTGCGGCAGACTTCGCCTTCCTCGTCCGACAGCAGGCGCACCGACAGTCCGTGCTTGTCGCGAAATTCCGCGTGCGAAAGACAGTCGTCGCGCGAGACACCGAGGATGACGCAATCCAGCCGGGCGAATTCATCTTCGTGATCCGAGAACTCGGCCGCCTCCAGCGTGCAGTAGGGCGTGCCGTCGCGCGGATAAAAAAACAGGACAGCGTTCTGGCGGCCGCGCAGCGAGGCGAAATCAAACAATTCCATGTCGGCGTCGGGCAGAGAAAACTCCGGCGCCACTTCTCCTTGGTGCAACATGTGACTCTCCCACTGCGGCCAACTCGATTCATTCTAACCGAGTCCACAGAGAAGAAATCAAGTGCTACATATCAGAAATGCAGCGCGCGCTTATCCACTGCCAGCGCCGCCTCGTGCATCGCTTCGGAGAGCGTCGGATGGGCGTGACAGACGCGGGCAATATCTTCCGCCGAGGCATTGAACTCCATCGCCACCACGGCCTCCGCAATCAGTTCGGAGGCGTTGTTGCCGATCACATGGACGCCGAGAATGCGGTCGGTTTTCGCACACGCGAGCATCTTGACGAAGCCGGTGGTGTCGCCCTGTCCCAGCGCGCGACCGTTGGCGGCAAAGGGAATCTGCCCGATGCGGTAATCGACGCCTTCATTCTTCAACTGCTGCTCGGTCTTGCCTACCCAGGCGATTTCCGGATGCGTGTAAATGACCCAGGGCACGGTGTCGAGATTGACGTGGCCCTTCTGGCCGGCGATGCACTCGGCCACCATCACGCCCTCTTCCATGCTCTTGTGCGCCAGCATCGGGCCGGGCACGACATCGCCGACGGCCCAGACATTGGGCAGGTTGGTGCGGCAATTCCGGTCGACTTCAATGTGGCCACGCGGATTGAGGGCGAGGCCGACATTCTCGGCACCGAGGCCTTCCGTGTGCGGCACGCGACCGACGGAGACAATCAGGCGATCACATTGCAGGACACGGGTTTCGTCACCGATTTCATACTCGACGCTGACGTGGGTATCGCGACCCTTCTTGCCGGTCTCAACCTTGACGATCTTGACGCCGAGCTGGATGTCGAGTCCCTGCTTCTGCGTGAAAATTTTCCAGGCTTCCCTGGCCACGGCCTGATCGGCGGCGCCGAGGAAATCCGGCAGCGCTTCGAGGATCGTCACTTCGGCGCCCAGGCGCTTCCATACCGAGCCCAGCTCCAGCCCGATGACGCCGGCGCCGATGACGCCGAGACGCCTCGGCGCGGAATCGAATTGCAGGGCGCCGACGTTGTCGCAGATCAGCTTGTTGTCGACCGCGATGCCCGGCAGATGCCGCGCCTTCGATCCGGTGGCGACGATGACATGCGTCGCTTCCACCATTTCGCCGCTGACATCGAGCCGCCAGCGCTCGTCCTCGCGGCCGACAAACTTGCCGTGGCCGGGCAGCAGCGTGACCTTGTTCTTCTTGAACAGGCTTTTGATGCCACCGGTCAACTGGCCGACGATGTTGTCCTTGCGCCGCATCATGGTCGCCACGTCCATCTTCACGCCCGAAGTGGCAATGCCGTGCATGACGAACGAGTGACTGGCCTGCTCGAACAGTTCGGAGGATTGCAGCAGCGCCTTGGATGGAATGCAGCCGACATTGAGGCAGGTGCCGCCGAGCCGCACTTCGCCCTTCGGGTCGGCATACGACTCGGATTCGATGCAGGCCGTGGACAGCCCGAGTTGCGCGGCGCGAATCGCCGCCACATAGCCGCCGGGACCGCCGCCGATAATCACCACGTCGAATTGCTTGTTTGCCATGTCAACTCCCTTACACGTCGAGCAGGAGGCGCGCCGGGTCTTCCAGCGCCTCCTTGATCGCGACCAGGCCCAGCACCGCCTCGCGCCCGTCGATGATGCGGTGGTCGTAGGACAGCGCGAGGTAGTTGATCGGGCGGATCACGATCTGGCCGTTTTCGACGACGGCGCGATCCTTGGTCGCATGCACGCCGAGGATGGCCGACTGCGGCGGATTGATGATCGGCGTCGACAGCATCGAGCCGAAAATGCCGCCATTGGAAATGGAGAAAGTGCCGCCGCTCAGGTCTTCCAGCGAGAGCTTGCCCTCCCTGGCCTTGACGCCGAACTCGGCGATTTTCTTTTCGATCTGCGCCAGGCTCATCTGGTCGGCGTCGCGCAGGATCGGCACCACCAGGCCGCGCGGGCTGCCGACGGCGATGCCGATGTCGAAGTAGCCGTGATAGACGATGTCGTTGCCATCGACCGAGGCGTTGATCACCGGATATTTCTTCAGTGCGGCCACCGCCGCCTTGACGAAGAAGGACATGAAACCCAGCTTGACGCCATGCTCCTTCTCGAATTTCTCCTGGTATTTCTTTCGCATATCAATCACTGCGGCCATGTTGACCTCGTTGAAAGTGGTCAGGATGGCGTTGGAGGCTTGCGACTGCAACAGACGCTCGGCGACGCGGGCGCGCAGGCGCGACATCGGCACGCGCTGTTCTGGACGGTCGGCGATGATGGCATCGGCGCTGACGACATTGGGCTGCGGCAGCGCGGGCCTGGTTGCAAGAGTCGGCGCTGGCGACACGGCGGCGCGAGCGGTTGCCGGGGCCGGCGCCGGCTGCGCAGCGCCGCTGACGTCTTCCTTGAGGATGCGACCGCCGCGACCGCTGCCCCGTACGTCGGCGGCAGCGATGCCCTTTTCATCCATGATCTTGCGCGCCGCCGGCATCGCCGTCGCAACGCTCGCCGCAGCGTCCGGCTTGGCGGCGGCGGGCGCTGCGGCAGCGCCCTTGGCTTCGGTATCGAGCTCGGCAATGACTTCGCCGGCGGACACGGTTTCGCCGTTGCCCTTGATGATCCTGACGATCACGCCGGCGGCGGGCGCGGGCAGCTCCAGCACCACCTTGTCGGTTTCGATATCGATCAGGTTCTGGTCGCGGGCAACCGCATCGCCCTCCTTGACATGCCAGTTCGACAAGGTGGCCTCGGCCACCGACTCGGACAACTGGGGAACTTTGACTTCGATCATCATGATGATTGGTTACTCCTTGATGCCGAGGGCGGCATTGACAACTTCCTTTTGCTGCAGAACGTGTTTGGCGGCATAGCCGACCGCCGGGGAAGCCGACGCGGGACGCGCAACCACATCCAGAGTCTGGCCCTTGCCAACGAGTTTTGAAAGCCGATGATGCTTGGCGTACCAGGCGCCCTGATTCAAGGGTTCTTCCTGGCACCAGATCAACTCCTTGAGATTCGGATACTTCTTCATCTCCTCGGCCAGTCGACGATCATCGAAGGGATAAAGCTGCTCGACGCGCACCAGCACGATGTCATCGATCTTCTTCGCTCGTCGGGCCGCCAGCAGGTCGAAATAGACCTTGCCGGCACAGGTGACCATGCGCGTCACCTTCTTCGCCGCCACTTTGTCGATTTCGCCGATGATGGTCTGGAACGTGCCATTGGCCAGCTCGTCGAGGGAACTGCCGGCATCCTTGTGGCGCAGCAATGACTTTGGCGTCAGGACGATCAGCGGCTTGCGCTGTTTCCGCAGCATTTGACGGCGCAGCATGTGATAAACCTGCGCCGCATTGGACGGCACGCAGACTTCCCAGTTGAACTCGGCCGAAAGCTGCATGTAGCGTTCGAGGCGCGCCGACGAATGCTCCGGCCCCTGCCCCTCGTAACCGTGCGGCAACAGCAGCACCAGACCGCAACCGCGGCCCCACTTGGCTTCGCCGGAAGACAGGAACTGGTCGATGACCACCTGCGCGCCGTTGGCGAAATCGCCGAACTGCGCTTCCCAGACCACCATTTCGTGGGGCGCAGCCGTCGCAAAGCCATATTCAAAAGCCAGCACAGCCTCTTCGGACAACACCGAGTCGAAACACATGAAACAACCCTGCTGCTCCTGGATGTGCTGGAGCGGCCAATAGGTGCCGACATCCCATCTCTCACGGTTCTGGTCGTGGAGCGCGGCATGGCGATGGAAGAAGGTGCCGCGCCCGACATCCTCGCCGGAAACGCGAATATTGAAGCCGGCGGCAACCAGCGTGGCGTAGGCCAGGTTCTCGCCCATGCCCCAGTCGACGGGAATCTTCCCCTCACCCATCTGCTTGCGATCGTCGATGATTTTCTGCACCCGCGAATGCAGGGTGAAGTGATCGGGTATGTCGGTCAGACGCCGCGCCATGCGCTGCAACTCGGCTTTGGCCACCGTGGTGTCGCATTTCTCGGTGTAGGGACGACCGATGTAGGGCTTCCAGTCGACCGCGAACTTGCTCTCGTAATCGCTGATCACGGGGCCGATCAGATGCCGCCCTTCGTCGAGCACCGCGCGGTAATCCTCGATCATCCGGTCGGCCTCGTCGGCGCCGATCACGCCCTGCGCCACCAGCTTGTCGGCATACAGCCGGCGGGTGCCGGGATGCCGGGCGATCTTCTTGTACATCAACGGCTGCGTCACCATCGGCTCGTCCTGCTCGTTGTGACCGAGCTTGCGGAAGCAGACGATATCGACCGCCACGTCCTTCTTGAACTCCTGACGGAACTCCATGGCAATCTGCGTCACCAGCGCCACCGCTTCCGGGTCGTCGCCGTTGACGTGAAAAATCGGCGCTTCGATCATCTTGAATATGTCGGTGCAATACAGCGAGGAGCGGTAATCGCGCAGGTCCGACGTGGTGAAGCCGATCTGGTTGTTCACCACGATATGCACCGTGCCGCCGGTGCCATAACCTCGGGTGTTGGAAAAGTTGAGCATCTCCTGATTGACGCCCTGCCCCGCCACTGCGGCGTCGCCGTGGATCAGCACCGGCAGCGCCTGGTGCTTGCCGTCGGGACCGCGACGCACCTGACGGGCATAGACCGAGCCAACCACGACGGGATTGACGATCTCAAGGTGCGATGGGTTGAATGCCAGCGTCAGATGCACCGGACCGCCCGGCGTGCCGACATCCGACGAATAGCCCATGTGGTACTTGACGTCGCCGGCGGAAAGCACCTGCGCCTTGTTGCCCTCGAATTCCTCGAACATCATCGACGGCTGCTTGCCGAGCGTATTGACCAGCACGTTGAGGCGGCCGCGATGGGCCATGCCGATGACGATCTCCTGAACGCCGAGGCTGCCGGCAGTACGGATCAGTTGATCCATCGCCAGGATCAGGGATTCGCCGCCTTCGAGCGAAAAACGCTTCTGGCCGACATACCGGGTGTGCAGGTAACGCTCCAGCGTCTCGGCGTGGGTCAGTTGAATCAGGAAGCGCTTCTTGTCCTCGGCACCGTAGGCCGGCGTCGAGCGGATGGGCTCCAGCTTGTCATGCAGCCAGCGCTTCTGGCCTGGATCCGACAGGTACATGTATTCGGCGCCGATGGTGCCGCAGAAGGTCTGTCGGCAGGCTTCGAGAATCTCCCGCAAGGTGGCGTTCTCGGCCACGGCGCCGAACGAACCGGTGTTGAAGGTATGCCCCAGATCGGCTTCGGTGAAGCCGTAATACGAGGGCTCCAGTTCGGGCACCGACGGGCGCTCCATGCGTCTCAGCGGATCCAGTTGCGCCCAGCGATTGCCGAGGAAGCGGTAGGCCTTGATCAGTTGCAGCACCTTGACCTGTTTGGCATTGTCCTGCGCCGTGGCCCGCGCCGGCGTCCCCAGGGAGCCCTCCCTGGCGCGCTGGGCAAACGACGCGATCACCGGCTGGTGCGCCACGTCCGGGCCGGTGTAGCTGCCGGCGCCCGGCAGCGTGGCCAGCTTGTCGAAGTAGTCGCGCCAGGCCGGTTCCACCGCAGCCGGGTTGGCGAGATAGGCGTCGTACAGTTCCTCGATGTACGGCGTATTGGCGCCAAACAGATACGAGTCGGACAACATCTGTTTCATCATTGCATCACCTGACCGGGCACACCACGAACATGGGGCCGCCACCGCCCGAAATCAACTCAGCGCTGGTCCAACGGCTTGACATCGCGGCGAGCGGCACCCACGTAAAGCTGCCGCGGACGGCCGATCTTGTACTCGGGATCGTCCAGCATTTCTTCCCACTGCGTGGTCCAGCCGACGGTGCGGGCCAGCGCGAAAATGCAGGTGAACATCGAGGTCGGGATGCCCAGCGCCTTTTGCACGATGCCGGAGTAGAAATCCACGTTCGGATAGAGCTTCTTCTCGATGAAGTAGTCGTCTTCCAGCGCGATTTTTTCCAGCGCCTGGGCCAGCTTGAACAAGCGGTCGTTCTCCAGGCCCAGTTCGCTCAGCACATCGGCGCAGACCTTGCCCATCAGCGTGGCGCGCGGGTCGAAATTCTTGTAAATGCGATGACCGAAACCGATCAGCTTGAAGCTGTCGTTCTTGTCCTTGGCGCGCTTGATATATTCCCCGACGCGGGAGACATCGCCGATTTCTTCCAGCATCTGCAGGCAGGCCTCGTTGGCGCCGCCGTGCGCCGGTCCCCACAGGCAGGCGATGCCCGCCGAGACGCAGGCGAAAGGACTCGCCCCGGAAGAACCGGCCAGACGCACGGTGGAGGTCGAGGCGTTCTGTTCGTGATCGGCGTGCAAGGTGAAAATCACGTCGAGCGCGCGCACCAGCACCGGGTTGGGCTTGTAGCTCTCGCAGGGCGTGCCGAACATCATGTGCATGAAATTGGCGGTGTAATCGAGATCGTTGCGCGGGTACATGAAAGGCTGGCCGGCGCTGTACTTGTAGGCCATGGCGACAATCGTCGGCAGTTTGGCGACCAGGCGGTCAAAGGAAATGGCGCGATGTTCTGGATCGGAAAAGTGTGCCGCCTCGGGATAAAACGCCGACAGCGCACCGACCACGCCGACCATCACCGCCATCGGGTGTGCATCGCGACGAAAACCCTGGAAGAATTTCACCAGTTGCTCATGCACCATCGTATGTTCCTTGATGGTGTTCTCGAACTTGAATTTCTGCTCCCTGTTCGGCAGTTCGCCGGTCCTCAGCAGGTAGGCGACTTCAAGAAAGTTGCAGTTCTCAGCGAGTTGCTCGATCGGATAGCCGCAGTACAGGAGTTCCCCCTTGTCGCCATCGATGTAGGTGATCTTCGACTGGCAACTGGCCGTGGAAAGAAAACCGGCGTCGTAGGTGAGAAATCCGGTTTTTGCGCCCAGCGTGCGAATGTCGATGACATCGTTGCCATGAGTTCCCGCCAGGATCGGAAACTCGAAACTCTTGCCGTCCACGGTAATGGTTGCCGTGCGATTCGTTTTCATGGTCGGATCCTCTCGTCAAGTCCAGCGAAGTGTTACTTCTCTTGCAATCGGTAGGTAACTCTGCTTTTGATGCAGTGCACTATAGAACAATTCATCCCCGACAAAAAGTCGGCGATGGCGAGACGGCGAAATGCAGTGCGAATTCCATTCAAGCATAGTTCCCCGACCCGGTCCAGACCGCCGCTTGCGTCTTGCAGATGAAATATAAGTGTCATACATTGACACGTCACGGATCAGCCACTAACATCCCGCGCGTCCACGGCGTTGCAGGATGGCAGTTCCAGCGCGAACTTTGGTCCCGGCCTTCTTGCAATCTTGCCCAATCGATTCAAACTGATACAGGAGTTCTACAAATGGCAAAAGCCCCCGTTCGTGTTGCCGTGACCGGCGCTGCCGGACAAATCGGTTATGCACTGGTGTTCCGCATCGCCGCCGGCGACATGCTGGGCAAGGATCAACCGGTGATCCTGCAAATGCTGGAACTGCCGATGGAAAAAGCACAGGCGGCCCTGAAGGGCGTCATGATGGAACTCGATGACTGCGCCTTCCCGACCCTGGCCGGCATGGTCGGCACCGACGACCCGAAGGTGGCCTTCAAGGACGCCGATTACGCCCTGCTGGTGGGCGCCAGGCCGCGCGGTCCGGGCATGGAGCGCAAGGATCTGCTGATGGAAAACGCCAGGATTTTCATCGAGCAGGGCAAGGCGCTGAATGCCGTCGCCTCGCGCGACGTGCGCGTGCTGGTGGTCGGCAATCCCGCCAACACCAATGCCCATATCGCCATGAAGTCGGCCCCCGACCTGCCGCAGAAGAACTTCACCTCCATGCTGCGCCTCGATCACAACCGCGCCGTCTCCCAGCTTGCGATGCGCACCGGCAAGACGGTCGACGATGTCGAGAAGATGATCGTCTGGGGCAACCACTCGCCGACCATGTTTCCCGATCTGCGTTTCTGCACCGTGGCCGGAGTCGCCGCCCCCACCGCCATCAATGACGACGCCTGGTACAAGGACAGCTACATCCCCACCGTCGGCAAGCGCGGCGCCGTCATCATCGCCGCGCGCGGCGCATCGTCCGCCGCATCAGCCGCGAATGCCGCCATCGGTCACATGCACGACTGGGCGCTCGGCACCCAGGGCAAGTGGGTCACCATGGGCATACCTTCCGACGGCAGCTACGGCATACCGAAAGACATCGTCTATGGCGTGCCGGTCACCTGCGAAGGCGGCGAGTACAAACGCGTGGAAGGCCTGGTCATCGACGACTACTCGCGCAGCATGATGGACAAGACACTCGCCGAACTGCTCGAAGAACAAGCCGGCATCGCCAGCCTCCTCGGCTGATGACGGGCAACGGGATGCGGCGGAGCGAACCGGGGTTAGCCTGAGGTGAGCCAACTGCTGCATCCCGCCGCCGTTCTGTATCAGGGGGCCAAGCCCTTCCCCGCGCTCGCCGCCTGCGAGCACTTTGCCGGCTCGGACAAGACCATCCGCAAGGCCCTGCAAATACAAGCCGAACTGCTGGTCGATGAGCGACCGATTTTCGACATCACGGCCGATTGCGAAGACGGCGCGCCGGCGGGCCGCGAAGCCGAACATGCGGCAATGATCGCCGATCTGCTGCTCGATCCGGCGAATCGCCACGGACGACTCGGCGCGCGCATTCACGACGTAACGCACCCACATTGGCGCGACGATCTGCAAATCATCGTCGGTCGCGCCGGTCGGCAGGTCGCCTACATCGTCTTGCCCAAAGTCGCCAGTGCCGACGACGCGCTGACGCAGATCGTCGCCCTCGACGAAGTCCGCGCCCTCTACAACATCGAGCGCGAAATCCCCGTGCACGTGCTGATCGAAACGCCCGGCGCGCTGCATGAAGTCTGGCGCATCGCCGCCCTGCCGCATGTCGAATCGATCGACTTCGGCCTGATGGATTTTGTCAGCGCCCATCACGGCGCCATTCCCGGCGCCGCCATGCGCTCGCCGGGCCAGTTTTCCCATCCGCTGGTGGCCCGCGCCAAGTGCGAGATTGCCGCCGCCGCCCTGGGCAATGGCGTGGTTCCCAGCCACAACGTCACCACCGACTTCACTGATGCCGATGTCGTGCGTGAGGATGCGCGCCGCGCGAAGAACGAGTTCGGCTTCCTGCGCATGTGGAGCATCCACCCGCGCCAGATCCAGCCCATCGTCGAAGCCATGCGCCCCGATTTCGCCGAAGTGACCGAAGCCGCCGGCATCCTGCTGGCCGCGCAAAACGCCCACTGGGGGCCGATTGCCTGGGAAGGCAAGCTGCACGACCGCGCCTCCTATCGCTACTACTGGGAGTTGCTACACCGCGCGCATGCCACCGGCGCGGCACTACCGGACGAAGCGCGGCAGCGTTTCTTCCCGTCTATCGCCAAATGAACTTCGACCAGATCGAAGCGTTCAGGGAAGTGGCGAATACGGTGACGGTGTAAGCGGCACGCAGCGGCGAGAAATCGCCGTATCGTCAGCGCCGACTATTGATAATCGCCACTCTCACCACGCGAGGCTGCTTCCTGTTTGCGGTTCAGTCGAGCGTGAATGGATCATTCGGATTGCTCTGACGCCAAAGCGGGAATCCATCGAGCACAACAACTTTGTCGACATCGAGAATTGCGTCTCCCAGCGCTCTATATAAGTCACGGCGGTCTGCGGCTATATTCGGCAAAACTGCCTGAAACAGGGCAGAGAAATCCCACGTCAACCTTTCAAAACCCAGGCGGAAAAGCGCCTTCAGCCGCCCCAAGCTCGCGCCCACGGCGCCTGTCGTGAGCTCCGAAATCAGGCAGTCATAAAGCAGAGCCTCCGCGAGCGTTTGTGATGGCGACCCCACGGATAAATCGACTGTTCGACGAACAAGCGCCTTAGCTTCTTTCCTATCGCTTTCGGGGCCTTTGCTTAGCAGAAATGACGCGTAGTTGCCGGTGTTGTTGGCGTCATTGGGATCGAGTTCCAGCGCCTTCTTGTACATCGCTTCCGCCGCATCATCGTCCTTGCGCTGGATTGCCAGGAAGTTCGCGTAGCCGCCGGTGTAGTACGCGGCACTGGGATCGAGTTCCAGCGCCTTCTTGTACATCGCTTCCGCTGCGTCATCGTCCTTGCGCTGGATTGCCAGGAAGATCGCGTAGTTGCCGGTATTGATCACGTGATTGGGATCGAGTTCCAGCGCCTTCTTGTACATCGCTTCGGCCGCGTCATAGTCCTTCCGCTGGTTTTTCAGGAAGAGCGCATAGTTGCCGGTGTGGTTGGCGTCACTGGGATCGACTTCCAGCGCCTTCTTGTACATCGCTTCGGCCGCGTCACCGTCCTTGCGCTGCTCTGCCAGGAAGAGCGCGTAGTTGCCGGTGTTGTTCGCGTGATTGGGATCGAGTTCCAGCGCCTTCTTGTACATCGCCTCGGCTGCGTCGTAGTCCTTGCGCTGGTCTGCCAGGAAGTTCGCGTAGTTGCCGGTGACAATCGCGCGATTGGGATCGAGTTCCAGCGCCTTCTTGTACATCGCCTCGGCCGCGTCGTAGTCCTTGCGCTGGGTTGCCAGGAAGCTCGCGTAGTTGCCGACAAGCTCGGCGCTTGTGGGCAGAGCCTCGATGGCTTGTTGATAGATGGCATCGCGTTTGTCCGGATCGCTTTCAGACCGCGCACGGAGTTCCCAAGTCCACCATTTGCTTAGATCTTGACTGACCTCGGAAATCGATTGGCGCGCTTTGTCGGCAGCTGGAGTGCTGGGCATTGAATTCAGTTTTGCGAAACTTTCGAGAAGTTTGTCCGCCTGCGCCTGGTAGCGCTTCGCCCTCTCCTTGCCCAGGTTCTCGATCTCCTTCGCAATGCCATCGAGTTGGAAGCCAGCGAAGAGCGTTTGGGCCAGTTGAACCATGAACTCGTCGAATCCGGCGATAGCGACCAAAACCCCGTTGTGCCTGACAATAGTGTCCAGAATATTCTCGCCGGGGCGATCTCCTTCCCGGTAACACCAAAATAAGCGTCCTGGAATATGGCCTGTAGGTAGTTCCGCGAGAAAACCCATCAGGCTACCGTCATTGCCTCCATAGCCAATCACCAGCGGGGTGTAATGCTGAAACAGCAGCTCCAACGCCTCAGCCCAACCCTTGTCGAGGGTATCAACGCCATTCCGGTCATTTTTCGGGTGCAGATGCAAGTCGCGATGAATCTTCGCGACCAAGGGTCTCGGCAGTTGCGGTCGGACGAAACCCGTGAGCGATTCGTGCCCGACAATCAAGGGATGCTGCAACGCATGAATGGCCAGCGCGTCGGCGACCAGATTGTCGAAATTGGTCGTTACAACCACCTTGTGCCTGGTATCGGCGAGTATCTTCGCCAGCACCGAGTACCCAAGGCTGGGTTCGGCATCTTCCATCTTGGCTTCCAGCGCGGCGTAACCGGATTTTGGATCACCGCCGAAACGAAGCTCGAATATCCTGGCGTAGTACGTCGCGGAATCGGATAGACGAAATCCGGGAGCCTCCAGTTTTTCAGCCGCCCATGACTCCACGTCGCGCTTGGTATCCAGACATTGGCGCAGATGGATTTCCTTCAGCCATGCCTGCGCCAACGCGCCTCCCGCTGGAATCCCCGAAGTAATTGAAGCACCGGCACCAAGAATGAAGGCTATGGAACGATCCGGCATATCGCGGTTCAGTTTCTGAATTTCGTCGAGCAGCCCCTCGGCCGACCACTCGTTCGGAACATCGGGTTTCTTAGTCATGGCGTCGACGACAATGGACGAATAAGTCCGACTATATCAAATCGAATCACAGCTCATGAGTTTGGCATGGTTGCGGGATGCTTCAAGTTGAGGGAAAACAGGAACACTGGGCATGAGCAGAGGCAGGCGCAGGCCGTGAATGCCAAGGCGGCAGACTGGTACCGCTACATCAACTTCGACCAAATCGCCGCGTTCAAGGCAGCGGCGGATACGATGACGATGTAAGCTGCACTTCGGCGCCGTGTCGCCAGCGCCGACTTTTACATCGATGATCGACAGGCCTTATCGAGGCAGCAATCGGGCGCCAGCCAACTTGCCGAGTTTGCGATCGAACGTCACCAATTCGTGCCCCGCACAGACGCTTTCCGCCAGGATCACGCAATCGGCGAAATCGGCACTACCGGTGAGATAACGCTGAAGCGCCGACAGGAATACATCCCGGCGCTGCAAATGGAAGGCGGGATGGTTGGCGATTGCGCCGAAGGCATCTTGCAAGCGCTTTTTGCTCAGGCCATAGGCACTGACGAGCACCCAGGCCGTTTCTATCTGAACCACCTGGGAGACGAAAACCTCGCCGACAGCGCTGACTGTCTGGCGTGCAACGCGGCACTGATCGAGCGCGGTCGGATCGTCGACCAGCACGCGTACCAGCACGTTCGTATCAACCGCGAGCATGGCGGCTCCTGCCGGCGGTGATCGCATCGTCCATTTGTTCCAGTGTAACGCCCTTGCCTGCCTTGACCATGCCGAAGACCGCCTCGATGGCCGTTTCCTGGCGCTGCAGCACGATCCGGTCGCCCTCATCGACGAAGCCCACCCGATCACCGGGCTTGATGCCGAGCTTTTCGCGCAATTCGATGGGAATCGTGACCTGCCCCTTGGTCGTGACGGACGAACTCAACATGACTGCCTCCGGTAATACCTCATAAGTTGGTATTACTATAGCACACGGTAAGACCCGCAACGACACGGTGACACGGCGCGAACAGCCCGGCGCCGCGCTGCCGGGCAACATCCGGTTGCCCGTTTCAAGCGACCGGTGTTCTCAGAGACCCGCGCCGACCATCAATTGCGCAGCCGGCAGGCCATGTTCCAGCAGCCATTTTCTGGCGCCATCGGTCAGCGGTTCGGGGCCGGCGACATACACGTCGAAATCGCTCAGCGCCGGGCATTCGTCGCCAATCCGCTGCAACAATCCGCCTAGCAGTTTTTCCTGGCGACCGGCGGCGGTTTCCAGATGTGTACCCGCTACCAGCGGCGTGTAGCGAAAATTGTCCAACGCATCCGCCATCGCTCGCGGCCAGTTGGAAAAATACAGATCGGACTCGTGCGAGACCACCCAGTACAGATGAATCGATTCGGCGGAGTCGAGCGCCATCGCTTGTTCCATCAGGCCTTTCACCGCAGCGAAGCCCGTGCCGAAGGCAATGAAGATCAGCGACCGGGGGAAATCGTTACGCAATACGAAGCCGCCCTGGGGCCCTTCCACCGTCACGCCATCGCCGACTTTCAGGTTGCTGGCGACATAATCCGAAAAAGGATTGCCCGGCGTGACGTGGATATGAAAAGGCAGGTTCCGGTCGTCGCAGGGACAACCCGCCACCGGCAACTCGGCCGACAACGAATGGCCGAGCCGGAGCACGACTTTCTGCCCCGCAAGAAAGCGCAACCTTTGGTCGTGCGAAGTCCGCAAATGCAGGAGAAGCATCTCGCCGCCCAGCGGATCGATGCTCTTGACATGCGCGGTAACCTGCTGGAGCGGAATGTCCGTCACGACTGCCGCCTCGCCGGCCTCGATCACAACGTCGGACACGGCCGTATTCGAACACATCAGCGCATAGCCGGAAGATTTCTCGTTTTCGCTCAGGACATATTCGTGAGAACGTACCTTCAGCAATTCGCCGGAGACGACGCGCGCCTTGCACTGGCCGCATTTTCCATTGCTGCAACCGTAATTGAGCGCATGGCCGGCACGCAGCGCCGCTTCCAGCAAGGTGTCGGCGCCCTCGACAAAAAACTCGTGACCGCTGGGCTGGAGTTGTACGTGAGCGGCCATGACGCGCAAGAAACTGTCTCGAATCGCCAGGTTGTGAAATCCGGCCCGATAGTCGCCGATCTGGAGCGCTTGCTGCAACCATGTTTTGAGGGAGGCTGCGGCGGCCTGCACTTCTTCGCCGGCGTCGCGCCATGTCGTGAGCTGTTCTTCCAGTCCCTCGGCCATGGCGCGGTAACGCATCAGTTCAGCCTGCGTCTCGGATAACTCCTTGCCCAGGGAGGTCAGCCGGGCGAACAGGACTTCCTTGCCCGGCAAGCGCTCAAACGCGCGCACGCCCTTGTCCATCACCTTGGTCCGCCCTATCCGCGCAAAGAACGTGTTGTCCTCGAACTGGATATCGGGGTAAACCTGCAACAAACCCTCTTCGGTCACCATGCCCTCGAAGGAAGGCAGCAGCCCCTCCTTGATTTTCTTCTGGAGTGCAACCCTGGTCACGCCGACAAGGCGCGCCGCCCTGGATAAATTCATGAGTCGAGGCATTTCGATCTCCTTGATCCGCTCTACGAGACCCGCGAAAATCCGCATTCCGCCGATCTCACATTAGCATGCAGCGCCGGGGGAACTCCTGTGCTGTTTTAGCGGCACGTCTCCAGATAAGGAAAGAATTCGCGGTCTGCGCCCAGCACGTGTTTGGTGACCACGTCGTGGGCCATGAACTGGAATAGTTCACCGGCCTCCAGCATGCCGTTGCGGAAGCGGTCGGTCAAGCTAACGGCTCGGGTGCTGAGTTCGCGATGGGTATCGGCATGCGATGCCGCGCCGGGATACCCGGCCGCCGCGATAATTGTTTCCTCGTTATGAAAATGCTGTACCACAGCGCGAATGAAGGCATCGACCAGTTCGCCCGTCTCGTCCGAGGGACGTCCCGAGAGCATGGCGGCAAGCAGATCGTTGGCGTGGCCGAACAGGGCCCGGTGCTCGCGGTCAATCATGTCATGGCCGCATTCGTAGGCCTTGTGCCAAACCAGTTGCAGGAACCGCGCGTCGACTTTCTCCCCGACGCCACCGCGCTGCGGTGTTTCTGGCGCAAATTGAACCTGGTTACGGCCATTGGCCTTCGCCTGGTAAAGCGCGGCGTCAGCGCGCTGAAACCAATGTTCCCAGGTTTCAGCGGGCAGGCATTCGGCAACACCGATGCTTACCGTCATGTGCCCGAGTTCCGGGAAATCCGCCTTGGCTATCTTTTCGCGCAGTCGCTCGGCCAGCCGGGAAGCGGTCGCCAGGGTCGTATTGGGGCACAAAACGATGAATTCTTCGCCGCCCCATCGGGTAAGGGAATCGCTGGTGCGCTGGGCTGCCCGGAGTTGTGACGCCAACTCAACCAGCACCTGGTCGCCGGTGCCGTGGCCATAGCGGTCATTGACCGACTTGAAGAAATCGGCGTCCAGGACCAGCAACGATAGTGGATGGTCATATCGCGCCAAGCGATCCATTTCGCTGCGGACGGCCTCCTCAAGCCGTCGCCGGTTCCAGGCGCCGGTAAGCTTGTCGGTACCGGCCAGCCGATTAAGTTCGCTTAGCGCCAGTTGCAATCCCTGGTTGGCCTGTTGCAGTTGCCTCGCCGCCAGGGTGCTGCCAAGCTCGGTGTCGTGGAAAAGCGCCAGCGATACGATGCGCTGGCCGATGTACGCCACCAGAATGATGACGAAGCCGCCGATCGAATCCCCAAGCGCATCGGAGAGTCCGAGCGCTGGCAGCAACTGGTGGTGGAACCAATGGTGCGCAAAGTAGACGCAGACGGCCGAGACCAGGCCGACGACGACCAGGACCACGCTACCACGACGCAGGACGGTTCTTGTGCGGTGATAGTCCATGGTCCGGATACGCTCCATCCTCAATGCTACGCAGCCGCAAGCAACCTTGGCCGGAGCTCGCGCGTATTTGCCTGCGAGGAATGGGTCGCTTCCTGTATCGGCGCGTTATGACATAGCAACGCAGGCTGATTCTTCCCGGCGACAGCCATCTGCTCCAGGCATTCCAGAACCTTCAGGCTCGCATTCTCCATTTTCGCGACGGCTTCGACGGCGACATCCAACTGGCCATCCCTGAACGAAGCCACGGCAGACTGGCCGTGCTGGTGGACCGCAATGTGATGGGGTTCGACTTCCTGATAGCCGGGCAATCGCGAATAGCAGTCGCGGCCATCGCCCTCGTAATACCACTTGCCCAAACGGCAGCCCTTGTGCGTCGAAACATCGGCCGGCATCTTGTCGGACAATCCCATGAGCACCTTGTAGATGTCCATCTTGAAAACCAGATGGTCGATCTTCGCCGTCTCGACGAAGGATCGCAGCGTGGCGCTGGCGATGGCTCCTTGCATATGATTGGACAGGCCCATCAGGCCATGCATGTTCTCGATCGCGGAGTCGCTGTCGAGCGTAAATTCCTTGGCCTGTTGCGGCGAGAGTTCCATCTTGGCGCAGACCGAGGATGCTTCCCCCCGAATAGCGCCGACAAGGACGGAAATGTCCTGCGTCGCCAGCGCGGTACGCTCCGCAAGCTTTCTCACTTCGTCCGCCACGACGGCAAAACCACGACCCTGCTCGCCGGCCCGCGCGGCCTCGATGGCGGCATTGAGAGCGAGAAGATTGGTCTGGTCGGCAATCCCCTTGATCATCTGCACGATGGCGCCGATCTCGCCAATCCGGGCGTTCAGATCGTTCACGGCCACGGCGGTTTCGTGAGTGCGGTCGGAAGTAAAGCGCAAGTTGGCGTTGATGCGCTCGACAGCTTGTACGTTGGCCCCCAGCTCAACTGACGCTTCGGCGCTCTCACTGCGTTCTTCACGCATTTGTTGCGCCAGGGTGGCCATCGACCCTTGCACCATGGACAGGGACGCACTAAAAGTACGGAGCTGATCGAACAGGGCCGTCTGAACCTGAAGCCTTGGCGCCTGTTCGCTGCACAGAGCCCGCATGGAGGACAACTCGCTCTCCATTGCGGCGATCCGACCGTCCTTTTGCACGTTGCCGGCGCGCTCGACGGCCAGTTGGTCTTCGAGTTTCCTCAGTTTGTTCTTATGCGCCCTGCAAAGCATAGTATTCCCCGCTAACGATGGACTTCGACAATAAGGCCTGTTCCGCAACCGGCTGGGCCGCTTTTTCCTCGATTACATGGAGCAGTCCGATGATTCTCTCGGAGATGGCTTTTACCTGCGCATAACAGAGTTCCGCCGCGCTCGACCTGCCTTGCTCCTTGTGATCCACCAGGGTTCCGATAAGCTCGTGAAGCGCCCGATGTGGTTCTTCCAGTTCATGCATTTCCGGGATATGGCCGTAGTAATGCAGCCCCTCGCGGTGATACCAGCGCCCCAGATCGCATTCGTGGTGGCTCACCATCTGGTCGCGAACCAGGACGGCCTGGCCATCCAGATAACCTCGCAGACGCTTCCTCCACGCAGCATGAGCCAGGCGAGCGCCTGAAAGATCCAATGCGACCAGATCTTCCATGAAACCCCGGTACTCCCTTAACGCCGTTTCCTGGGCGGCGGTGCGGGCGAGATCCAGATCGGAGTAATGCGCCACCAGGACCTCGAATACCTTGCGGTCCAACTCGAAGTTCTCGACCATTTTTCCCAGGATGGCAAGCACGGATTCCCGATCCAGACCATCGCGGTAGGGCCGATCCTCGGTGAGCGCGGTAAAGATGTCGGCCACGGTAAGTATCCTGGCCTCCAGCGGAATCCCGGAATTGTTGGCGCCGAACGGATAGCCGTTGCCGCAAAGACGCTCGTGATGAACGCCGCTCCAGTGTGCAATGTCCTCGAGTCCCTTGATCGACGCCAGGATGCGGTACGTGTAGTAGGGATGGCTGCGCACGGTCAGCCACTCCTCCTCGGTAAGTTTGCCGTTCTTCTCCAGACATTCCGTTGGAATCGCCAGCTTGCCCAGATCATGAAGATAACCGGCCACCTGGATACGCCTGCAATCGGACTCGGGGAAACCGAACAGTTGGGCCAGTGTGCTCGCGGTGGCGGCAACCGCCGCAGAATGGGTAGCGGTGAACCGACTGCGGAAATCGATCATTTGCGCCAACAACTCGGCAAAGTCCTGAAGGCCGTCCATGTCCAGCTCAACGGTGGAGAACGACATCCGTTCCGCCATCAGGACAAAAAGATCGGCGGCATTGAGATCGAGCCAGAAAGCATCGCTGGAAGAGGCCCGCAGGAAGGCATCGACGATTTCCGGCTTGAGAATGCTGCCGCGCCAACCATTGATCTGCTCGCAAATACCATTCGCTTGCCACAGGATTGGCTCGGCTCTGTTCACCTGTTCAATCGCCAGACGTGCAAGATGGACTATGTGGCTCCCGACCGGCACATCTTCGCCTTCGATATGCTGGTTTCCGCCGTGCGCCCAATCCACGTTGTGGAAACGCACGATGCGGGCCGACATATTGAACGGCTTGAATTTCTTCAAGAGCTGGAAACCGAAGTGATCGCTCCGAAAGCTGAAAGCCGAAGACTCCTTGCCGCCAACATGCTGCTGACTTGGCAGGGTACCGATGTCATGCAGGGCGGCGGCAATGACGACGTCCTCTTTCACCTTGCCGCTCAGCCCGACAGCCTCGGCCACGCGTAGCGCGACGTAAGCCACTCGCTTGTGACGATCCGCCATGAGGGGGTTGATCAAGTCCAGCGCCTGGGACAGCGAAAAGACAAATTGATTCAGACTGACGTTGAGTTCATGTTTCATGGGAACGCCTCAACTACTCCTGCGCGTAGCGCATTGTTGGTATAGGTGATGCTGGGCGGTTCAATTCTTTTGAACATCTGCGGACCATGAGCACCTCGTGCTCATCTGCCACGCCTACAACTTGATGATTCCATATTAGATACCGCAAGCAAAACAATTTATTGAATAAATGGATATCGAAAATTAGTCTACCAGACTGATTTTGTTAGGAATATCTATAACCTTAGACATAGAGCGAATCCGCCAGCACCATGTAGCAAAGTGGATACTTCATTAAGGGAACTTACAATACGAATATTGCACTGCCATTGCAGAAGTCGATGCCGGTGTGCTTATGCCATGACGGAAGGAAGATGACCGGCAGTCATTTGGGCCGCATAGAGACGTTTTCCGGCCGGCGTGAGCCGCTTGATGCGGTACTCGGCCTTCGAGGCCGATGAGCGGTCCGGGTGCGCTTCCGCCGCCAGCATGCGCAACGGCGGACTGAGACGCATATAGCGCGCGCCGCGGCCCTCCCGGTGGGCCTTGAAGCGTGACTCCAGATCGACGGTAATCCCCGTATAGAGACTGCCGTCAACACACTCGATCAGGTAGACAAACCAGGTCTTGTTCGATGACATCCGCAACAGGCCGCGACTCAGGTCAGCAGGGGATGCATCCAGACGAACAGCGCTTGCCCCTGGGAATCGGCAAGCCGCGCCAGATCGGCAAGCTCCATCACCAGCGCCTGCACCTCCGCCGTTTCCCACTGCTCGATTTCATACTCTTCGGTGGCGGCAAGTTCTTCCCCGACGAGTTCCAGCGCATCCTCTTCGAGCGTGGCCAGGCGTTCCATGACCTCGTCCGCAATGCGCAGCACCACGGCGCCCTCGTCCGCCACATAGACGGGTTCGTAAGCGCCGATGGCCTCCTCGAATTCGTCACCGGTGAGCAGGCAGTGCAGCGTGACGATCTTGGCCGTGTCGACGCTGCGGCGCTCAATGCCACTCCATTCGTCGATGGGGCGCAACGATTCACCGATGGCGGCAAATTCGTCTTCCTCGGCGGCGACGATATTGGTCAGTATTCCCAAGCGATGACTCCTTTGTTCAGTGTCAGCGGATCATAGCGGAAACCAACCGCGAGACCCGCCACGCAGACCGCTGCTCAAGCATCCGCCTGGCGCGCCAGCAGCTCGTTGGCGGTGGCGATCAGATCGGTCTTGTGGTCGTCCGGCAACATGACCAGCCCCTCGACCAGCCAGTCGAGACTGACGCTTGGTTCGAGCTTGTGCACTTCGAGCAGATCGCAGGCCAGGGCAAGATTGGATGTCGCCGATGACTCCACGACATGGCGCGCGGCGTTCGAGCAAATCCGCGTCAAGTTGGCGCGCGGTGTATCCACCCCGCGCAGAAGCTGGACGACAAGCGACGGCAGCCTCCATATCTCGGCGCAACGCATGGTCAGTTGTTTGAAACCAAAACCGCAGGCTTGCGTCTGAGCCTGGGAACTGCGCTTGGCCCGCCCTGAAAGAAGTTCATCCTTTGCCGCCTGCGGCAGTTCCGGCTCATACACCCAGAGCAGCAATTCGCCGGCATCGGCAAGCAGGGTCGCCACGGCCACTTCTTCAGGATCGGTGTCCATTCTGCCCGCTGCCCAGCGCTGAGCCACTTGCGAGGCAACGGTGGCGCGCGTTTCTACTTCCTGCAGGCCCGCGTTGGCCTCCTCGATGTCCTGACTCGAAAGCAGCAGCAACTTGAATTGATCGATGCCCAATTGCATGATGGCGGCCAGCGCCGTGGTGGTTTCGTTGGCAAGGTGATGCGACTTGGTTCGCTCGGCTTCACGCAACAGACGCAGGCACAGCAAAGGATCCTGCAATACGATGGAGGAAAGCTCTACGGGCGCGAGCAGATCGCCCTTGGACTCCTCAAGTGTGCGCAGCATCGTCTTCGAGCGTGGCATCACGGGGAGTTCCTGGGTCTCGAAATACGCGGCCCATTGTCCGACTCCCCATCGCCGTTTCCATGCATCCACGAAAAGCACTCCAGTTCGGGGGCGGCCCGCTACAGCGTTCGAGTCTCCAGAATGCTGCTTGCAGGAAGCCTGCAAGTGCACCTGCCCGAGTTCATGCTACTCCTTAGGTGCCGAGACTAACGCCATGAAAACAAGTTTCTTTATGTTTCCGTGAGCTATTTCACTGTTTGGCTTCCAAAGCCTCCCAGCGGATCAACGCCGCATCGATTTCGGCATCGACCGCCGCCAGTCTGGATTGCACCGCGCGCACGGCATCCGCCGGTCCCTGATAAAAGGCCGGATCGGCCAGCCGGCTGTGCAAGGCGCCCTGCTCGGTTTCCAGCGCGGCGATGCGATCGGGTAGTTGTTCAAGCTCGCGCTGCTCCTTGAAGCTGAGTTTCTTGCGCTCGCTCGGTTTGGCTTTCGCCGTCTCGCCAGCGCCGACTCTTGTACCCGTCTTTGCATCCACGCCACCTGTTGCATCGAATCGAGCCGCGCCCCCTGCCGGCCGCTGGCGCAGCCAGTCGCTGTAGCCGCCGACGTATTCCTTCCACTGCCCATCGCCTTCGCTGGCAATGGTCTGCGTCACCACGTTGTCGAGAAAAGCCCGGTCATGGCTGACCAGGAATACCGTTCCGGCATAGTCCTGCAACAGGGTTTCTAGCAGTTCCAGGGTTTCGATATCGAGGTCGTTGGTCGGCTCGTCCAGCACCAGCACGTTGGCTGGCCGCGCGAACAGGCGCGCCAGCAACAGCCGGTTGCGCTCGCCGCCGGAAAGCGATTTCACCGGCGAACGCGCCCGCTGCGGGGCGAACAGGAAATCCTCCAGGTAGCCGATGACATGCTTCTTCGCGCCGCCGATCTCGACATAGTCCGAGCCGGGACTGATGACTTCGCACAAGGGCGCCTCGGGATCGAGCTGGGTGCGAAACTGGTCGAAGTAGGCGACTTCGATTTTGCTGCCGAGCCGCACTTGCCCGGAGTCTGCCGCCAGTTCGCCGAGGATCAGGCGCAGCAGCGTGGTCTTGCCGGTGCCGTTGGCGCCGATCACGCCCAGCTTGTCGCCGCGCTGAATGCGACAGGAAAAATTCTTCACCACGGTTTTTTCGCCCGCGCTTGTCACAAATCGCTTGCTGACGTTTTCGAGTTCGGCCACCAGCTTGCCGGATTCGTCGCCGCGCACCAGCTGGAAATCAACCCGGCCCAACTGCTCGCGCCGCGCCGCACGGGCCGCGCGCAATCGTTCGAGGCGCTGGACGCGGCCGACGCTGCGCGTGCGCCGCGCCTCGACGCCCTTCCTGATCCAGACCTCTTCCTGCGCCAGCATCTTGTCGGCGCGGGCGTTGGCCAGCGCCTCTTCGTTCTGCATGAATTCCTTGCGCTCCTGATACGCGGCATAGCGACCGGGAAAGCTCACCAGCTTGCCGCGATCCAGTTCGACGATGCGCGTCGCCACGCCGTCGAGAAAAACCCGGTCGTGGGTGATGACCATGATCGCGCCCTGATAGCCGCGCAACAGATCCTCCAGCCACAGGATGCTATCGACATCGAGGTGATTGGTCGGCTCGTCGAGCAGCAGCAGTTCCGGCTCGGCCACCAGTGCGCGAGCCAGCGCGACGCGCTTCCTGCCGCCCCCTGAAAGCGCATCAACGCGGGCATCGCCATCCAGCGCGAGGCGCGAGATGGCCTGCTCGACCCGCGAATTCAGCCGCCAGCCGTCGTTCGCCTCCAGTTGCGTCTGCAATTCCTGCATGTGGTCCAGCATCGCCGTATCGCCAGCGCCGACTTTGTGCGTCGCCTCGTGATACTCGGCGAGCAGCCGCGCCACCTCGCCCAGCCCGGCGGCGACGGCCTCGAACACCGTATCGTGGGTGGCGAATTCCGGCTCCTGCGGCACATAAGCGATACTCAGGCCGGGCTCGCGCCAGACCTCGCCATCGTCCAGCGAACCCAGTCCGGCCAGCGCTTGCAGCAGGCTGGACTTGCCGCTGCCATTGCGACCGATCAGCCCGATGCGTTCGCCGGCATCGATTTGCAGGGCGGCGTGGTCCAGCAGGGCGACATGGCCGTAGGCGAGACAGGCGCGATCAAGAGTGAGGACGGGCACGGGAGCGAGGCCGATGATGGCCGGTGAGAGGGTGCGGGATTATAGGCGAGCGCTTATGCCTCCGACCGGAGACGGTATCCTCTTGTGGGATAGAATTCCCGCCTCGCGCCCTTGTAGCTCAGTGGATAGAGCGACCGCCTCCTAAGCGGTAGGTCTCAGGTTCGATTCCTGACTTGGGCGCCAGCAATGATTTAGCCACGCCAACAACTGCGATCATGACCGCCGAAGTATCGACCATCGAAAACGAACTTGCGCTGGCCCAGGCTGATTCCCGCGACATGAAGCGCGCGGTCATGGCGTTGCGCACGGAACTTGAAGCGGCGCATGCGGAGATCCAGGCGACCGGCTCACGCGTGACCCAGGCCAACGCGGCGGAAATCTCGCAACTTAAAATCACCGTCGGCGCCCTGCGCGAGGAACTCGAACGCGCGCATATCGAGCGCGAAAAAGCGATCCAGCAGGAACGCGTCGCCGGACATAACGAAATGCAGCAATTGAAGGCCACCGCGACGGCCCTGCGCGACGAACTGGAACGCGCCCGCACCGACACAGAAAATGCGGTGCGCATGGCGCTGGTCGGCGCTCAGGGCGAAATCGCGCAACTGCGGCAGACAGTCAGCGGATTGCGCGAACGTCTGGAACTGGCGCAGATCGACAAGGCCAATTCGATCAATCGCGAGCACGCCCTGTTCGCCGATGAGGGCGCCCAACTGCAACGCACCATCCAGGCGCTGCGCGACCAGATTGAAGCCACGCGCGGCACGTGACCGGGAAGAACCTCATGGACCAAGCCATCCAGCCTGCCAGCACGAAAAAGAAGCCGACCGAGCGCGATCAGGAAGGCCGCCGCCGGCTGCGTCATCTCGAACTGCTGCTCGAAGTTACCCGCCGCATGGCGAGCTACGGCACCCTGGACGAAGTGCTGCAGGCGCTGGTGGAGATGACCACCACCGAACTGAACGCCGAACGCGGCTCGCTGTTCCTCAACGACCCCGACACCAACGAGCTGTATTCGCGCGTCGCGCAGGGCAACATTCAACGCGAAATACGCATCCTCAATACCAGCGGCGTCGCCGGCTACGTGTATACCTCGGGCGAGGCGCTGATCATCGCCGACGCCTACGCCGACGACCGCTTCAACCGTTCCATCGACGAGCAGACCGGCTTCACCACGCGCAACATTCTCTGCGTGCCAATCAAGACGGTCAAAGGCGAGATCATCGGCGTGGCGCAGACGCTCAACAAGCGCAGCGGGAAGTTCACCAAGCATGACCTGAACCTGCTTGAGGCCATGACCAGCCAGGGCACGCTGGCACTGCAAAGCGCGCAGTTCATCGAGCGCATGCAGGCCATCCGCCGCCAGGAGATGGAATTCATCGACGTCGTCTCCGAAGTCACCGCCGACATCAAGCTCGGCTCGCTGTTGCAAAAGGTCATGGGCGAGGCCACGCGGCTGCTGAATGCCGAACGCTCGACGCTGTTCCTCAACGACGAGAAGACCAGCGAACTCTGGTCGGAAGTCGGCCAGGGCCTGGAATCGGTGCAGATCCGCCTGCCCAACCATCTGGGCATTGCCGGCGCCGTATTCACCTCGGGCAAGGCCATCAACATCCCGTACGCCTATGCCGATCTGCGCTTCAATCCGGCTTTCGACAAAAAAACCGGCTACTTCACCCGCTCGATCCTGTGCGTACCCATTGTAAATAAGCACGGCAAGGTGATCGGCGTCACGCAGGTACTGAACAAGCGCGGCGGTCCCTTTACCAGCGAGGACGAATCGCGCCTGCGCGCCTTTACCGCGCAGATTTCGATTGCCCTGGAAAACGCCAAGCTGTTTGCCGACGTGCAGAACATGAAGAACTACAACGAGGCAATGCTGGAGTCGATGTCGAATGCGGTGATCACGCTCGACGAAACGGAGCGCATCGCAACCTGCAATGCCGCCGGACTGCGCATTCTGCGTGTGACGCCGGCGCAGATCCTGCACCAGCCCGCCACGGATTTCTTTGCCGGCAGCAATGCCTGGATCCAGGAAAAGTTAAAGCGCGTCGGTGAAACCCAGACCACCGAACTGGCGATGGAAGCCGAACTGATGGTCGGCGAGGACAAGCTCTCGGTGAACCTCACCGCCTTGCCCCTGCTGTCGGCGGAGAAGAAACGTCTCGGCTCGATGCTGATGCTGGAGGACATCTCCACCGAAAAGCGCATGCGTTCGACCATGTCGCGGCTGATGGACCCTGGCATCGCCGACCAGATGCTGGCCGGCGGCGTCGACGCCCTGGGCGGCAAGAACGTCATGGCCACGGTGCTTTTCTCGGACATACGCGGCTTCACCACGATCACCGAACAACTCGGCGCCCAGGGCACCGTGGCCTTGCTCAACGAATACTTCACGCTGATGGTGGATTGCATTCAGCGCGAGGAAGGGATGCTCGACAAGTTCATCGGCGACGCGATCATGGCCGCCTTCGGCATCCCGGTCGGTCACGACGACGACGCCGACCGCTCGGTGCGCACGGCGATCGCCATGATCCGCGAGTTGTGGGCCTGGAACAAGGGGCGTGTCAGCGAGGGCAAGCTGCCCGTCGACATTGGCGTCGGTCTCAATAGCGACAACGTGGTATCGGGCACCATCGGCTCGAAGAAGCGCATGGATTACACCATCATCGGCGATGGCGTGAACCTCGCGGCGCGACTGGAATCCGCCTGCAAGCAGTATGGCGCCCACATTCTGATCAGCGAATTCACCTACAAGCAGTTGCGCGGCACCTACTTCAGTCGCGAGCTTGATCTGGTGGTGGTCAAGGGCAAGACCCAGCCGGTGGCCATCCATGAAATTCTCGACTACCACACCGAGGAAAGCTATCCGCAGATGATCGATGCCCTGCGCAATTTCAAATCCGGGCTGGTGAAATACCGGCAGCAGAAATGGAAGGACGCCAAGGGCGAGTTCGGCGAGGTACTGGCACTGAACGACCACGACAAGGCGGCAAAGCTGTACATCGAGCGCTGCGATCACTTCTTCGCCAACCCGCCCGGAGACGACTGGGACGGCGTCTGGGTGATGGAATCCAAGTAAAGCCGCCGTACCGCCAGCGCCGACTGTTGAAACCTTCCTGAAACCTACTTGACCCGGGTCAGCACCGGGCGCCCCGGTTTGGCCGGGGCTTTTGCGGCGGATTCGGCTTCTGGCGGCACGGTGTCGGAGAGTCCCGCCGCCCCTTCATCGACCGGCACTTCGGTAACATCGAAAGCCATGCCTTCGCCATTTTCGCTGGCGTAGATGGCGGCAATGCGATTGATCGGCACCACCACGGGGAAGGTCTTGCCGCTGAAACGCGCCTGAAAAGTGATTTCCTCGTTGCCCATGCGCAACTGATGCGTGGCTTCCAGGCCGACGTTGAGAACAATCTGGCCATCCTTGACAAATTCGCGCGGGACGCGCGTCGTCGCATCGACGACGACCGCAATATAGGGCGTAAAACCCTGATCCGCGCACCATTCGTGAATGGCGCGGATCAGGTAGGGCTTGGTTGACTTCATGGGCGTTTCGCCGGGATGTATCAAACTGAAGGCGCGGACGATACGCCCTTAGCGGCGCATCATCTTTTCGGTCGGCGTCAGCGCATCGATGAAGCCCTGGCGCGAGAAGATGCGCTCGGCAAACTTCATCAGCGGCGCGGCGGTCTTCGGCAGTTCAATGCCGTAATGATCGAGACGCCAAAGCAGCGGTGCAATCGCCACGTCGAGCATGGAAAAATCGTCACCCAGCAGAAACTTCTGCTTGTTGAACACGGGCGCCAGTTCGGTCAGACGATCACGCATGTGCATCCGCGCCTTGTCGGCCGACTTGAGGTTTTTTTCCAGGGCGTCGATGTGAGCGAACAACTCGTGCTCCATCGTGAACAGCAACTGGCGCGCCTTGGCCCGCGTTTGCGGATCGGGCGGCATCAGTTGCGGATGCGGGAAGCGCTCGTCGATGTACTCGTTGATGATGTTCGACTCGTAGAGCACCAGATCGCGATCAACCAGCACCGGAACACGGTTGTATGGATTGATGATGGCGATGTCTTCCGGCTTGTTGAAGAGATCGACGTCGATCACCTGAAAGTCCATCTGCTTTTCGTACAGGACGATGCGGCAGCGATGGCTGAACGGACACGTCGTGCCCGAATACAGATTCATCATGGCGCTGGTGCCCCACGAATAATCCGCATCACGCACCACTTTGCGCACGGGCGGCGCGTTCATTTCTCGATGCCCCATAATTTGCATTCACTTAACGTTAGTAGAGTTAATGAATGTCTTTCCAGTACTCGCGTTTCAGCGCGTAAGCAAAGACGAAGGTTACGGCCAGGAAAATCAGCACGATCACGCCAAGCCGCTTGCGGAACTCGGCCACCGGTTCGCCCATGTACTTGAGGTAGGCAACCAGATCGCCCGCCATGGCATCAAACTCCTGCGGCTTGAGTTTGCCGGGCTTGACCAGCTTCAGCGTGTGGTCCGCGCCCATCACCTGATCGCCTTGCAGTTCCCAGAACACATGCGGCATGCCGACGTTTTCGAACACCACGTTGTTCCAGCCGGTCGGTCGATTCTCGTCGCGATAAAAACCGCGCAGATAGGTGTACAGCCAGTCGGCGCCGCTGCCGGACTGCGAGGCTCGCGCCCGTGCAATGATGGTCAGATCGGGCGGCGGAACACCGAACCAGATCTTGGCATCGGCGCGCTGCATGGCGATCTTCATCGGTTCGCCGACTTTCTCGGCGGTAAACAGAAGATTTTCCTTAACCTGCGTATCGGAAAGACCAATGTCCCTCAGGCGGTTGTAGCGCATGTAGGACGCCGAATGACAGTTCAGGCAGTAATTGACAAATATCTTGGCGCCGTTTTGCAGCGCGGCCATGTCGTTCGACTTGTCCGGAGCGCGGTCGAGATGCAGTTCGATACCCGCGGCAAACGTCAGCAGCGGCGCAAACAGGATTGCGGCAAGGAATTTCTTCATTTCGAGGTCACCCTGTCCGGCTCTGGCTGGCACTTGTCGAGGCTGCTGTATATCGGCATCAGCAGGAAGAATGCAAAATAGATCATCGAGCATATCTGCGCGACGATGGTGCGAACCGGCGTCTGACCCATCGTGCCGAGATAACCGAGGATAAGGAAGGAAGCGATGAATGCCGCAAGGAAACCCTTGTACAGGGGACCACGATAGCGAATCGACTTCACCGGGCTGCGATCCAGCCAGGGCAGCAGGGCAATGACCATGGTCGCCGCACCCATCGCCATCACGCCCCAGAACTTCGCATCAATGCCGAACAGCGGATAGGTCACCGCGCGCAGGATCGAGTAGTAGGGCGTGAAATACCACACCGGAGCGATGTGCGCCGGCGTCACCATAGGGTCGGCCGGGAAGAAATTGTTGTACTCGAGGAAGTAGCCACCGAATTCCGGCATGAAGAAGATGATGACCGAGAACACCATCAGGAAGACCACGACGCCGACAATGTCCTTCACCGTGTAATAGGGATGGAAGGGAATGCCGTCGAGCGGAATGCCATTCGCATCCTTGTTCTTCTTGATCTCGATGCCGTCCGGATTGTTCGAGCCGACTTGGTGCAGGGCGATAAGATGCGCGACCACCAGACCGAGCAGCACCAGCGGCACCGCAATGACGTGGAAGGCGAAGAAACGATTGAGCGTCGCATCGCCGACGACATAGTCGCCGCGCAGCCAGAGCGACAGATCCTCCCCGATCAGCGGAATCGTCGAAAACAGATTCACGATCACCTGCGCGCCCCAGAACGACATCTGGCCCCACGGCAACAGATAGCCGAAGAACGCCTCCGCCATCAACAGGAAAAAGATCAGCATGCCAAAAACCCAGATCAGCTCGCGCGGCTTGCGGTAGGAACCGTAGAGCATGCCCCGAAAAATGTGCAGATAGACGGCCGCGAAAAAAAACGACGCGCCCGTCGAGTGCATGTAGCGGATCAGCCAGCCCCAGGGCACATCGCGCATGATGTACTCGACGCTGGCAAAAGACACCGGAACGCCGGAAGCATTCAGCGAAGCATCGGGCTTGAAGTGCATGGTGAGCAAAATGCCGGTAACGAACTGGATCCCCAGCACCAGCATCGCCAGCGAACCGAAGAGATACCAGAAGTTGAAGTTCTTCGGCGCGTAGTACCCGACGAGATGATCTTTCCAGAAAGAAGTAAGCGGAAAGCGCTCATCAACCCAGTTCAGCGTTCCCTGCAACACAGCGGTCATCTTACTCATCGCATCAGGCCTTCTTGTCTTCGCCAATCACAATCCTGGCGTCGCCAAGATACATATGGGGAGGGATTTCGAGGTTGTCCGGCGCCGGCTTGCCTTTGTAGACGCGACCGGCAAGGTCGAAAGTGGAACCATGGCAGGGACAGAAGAAACCGCCGGGCCAATCAGCCTCGATCCCGGACTCCGCACCCGTCTTGAACTTCTCGGTCGGCGAGCAGCCGAGGTGGGTACACAGACCGACAGCCACCAGAATCTCGGGCTTGATCGAACGCGTTTCGTTCTTGGCGTACTCGGGTTGCATATTCTTTTCGGACTTGGGGTCGGCAAGTTTGTCGCCAATCTTTTTCAGGGATTCCAGTTGTTCCTTGGTGCGGTTTATGACCCAGACCGGCTTGCCGCGCCACTCGACGGTCGTCATTTGACCGGGACCGAGCGTGCTGATATCGACTTCAACTGGCGCACCGGCGGCCTTCGCCCGCTCGGAAGGCAGCATGCTGGTCACAAACGGCACCGCCACCGCCACCCCAGCCACGCCACCGGCTGCCGCAGTGGCAACCAGCAAACGGCGCCGACCGCAATCGACTTTATCGTCACAACTCATGGTGTTGATCCCTGAATACTGAAATGCAAATTCGGAAAGACCGCGATTGTAGCGAATCTCGCGCGGCGATTAAAGCCCTGCGCCCAAGAAACTCGTCTGCGTGACTGGAAAAAAATGTTAAAAATTGATATGGATCAATTATATAAATGCTTTAACCAGCAAGCAAATTATCTCCCATGGTGAATAACCGGGAGGTGCGAAGCCCCCCCCCCCGGCCACGGCCTTGTCGAAATGTCCGATCAAGCCAGTAAGGCAAACAGCCAGGGCTGCGCCGCCTTGTGTCTGGCTTCGAACGCCCTGATCTCGTCAGCGTGCTGAAGACTCAGGCCGATTTCGTCGAGGCCGTTCAGCAGGCAATGCTTGCGGTGCGGGGTAATGTCGAAGCTGAACCACTCGCCGGAGGGGTTCCGCACTGTCTGTGTCTCCAGATCGACTCTCAGGCGATAGCCTTCCGTGGCGGCGCACTCGCGGAACAACTGGTCGACAATTTCGGGCGATGCAACGATGGGCAGGATGCCGTTCTTGTAGCAGTTGCCGAAAAAGATGTCGGCGAAGGAAGGCGCGATGATGACCTGGAAGCCGTAGTCCTCGATGGCCCAGGGCGCGTGCTCGCGGCTGGAACCGCAACCGAAGTTGTCGCGCGCGAGCAGCACTTGCGCGCCCTTGTAGCGCGGCTGGTTGAGCACGAAATCCTTGCGGCGCGGACGATTCGTGCAATCCATGCCCGGCTCGCCGGTGTCGCTGTAGCGCCACTCGTCGAACAGGTAGGGACCGAAGCCCGAGCGCTTGATCGACTTGAGAAACTGCTTGGGGATGATCGCGTCGGTATCGACGTTGGCACGGTCGAGCGGACAGACCAGCCCGTTAAGTTGCTTGAATGCTTTCATGTCAGAAATTCCTGATGTCGACGAAGTGACCGGCGATGGCGGCGGCGGCGGCCATTTCCGGGCTGACCAGATGCGTGCGCCCACCGGCGCCCTGGCGTCCCTCGAAATTGCGGTTGGAAGTGGAGGCGCAGCGCTCGCCCGGCGCAAGGCGGTCGGCGTTCATCGCCAGACACATCGAACAACCTGGCTCGCGCCATTCGAAACCGGCGCCGACGAAAATCTTGTCCAGCCCCTCGGCCTCGGCCTGGCGCTTGACCATGCCGGAACCCGGCACGACCAGCACCAGCTTGACGCTGGCCGCTTTCTTGCGGCCCTTGATGACTTTGGCGGCGGCACGCAGGTCCTCGATGCGCGAGTTGGTGCAGGAGCCGATGAATACCTTGTCGACCTTGATCTCGCAGATCGGCGTGTCGGCGGCAAGCCCCATGTATTTCAATGCTCTTTCAATGCCGCCCCGCTTCTGCGAATCGGCTTCGTTGGCCGGGTTGGGCACCTGCCCGCCGACCGGCAGCACCTGCTCCGGCGAAGTGCCCCAGGTCACCTGTGGCTCGATGCTGGCGGCATTGAACTCGACCACGGCGTCAAACTTGGCGTCGGCATCGGTTTGCAACGTCTTCCAGTAGGCCACCGCCTTGTCCCAGTCGGCGCCCTTTGGCGCGTACCGGCGTCCCTTGAGATACTCCACGGTCTTTTCATCCGGCGCCACCAGCCCGGCGCGCGCGCCGGCCTCGATGGCCATGTTGCACAGGGTCATGCGCCCTTCCATCGACAGACCGCGCACAGCCTCCCCGCCGAACTCGATGGCATAACCGGTGCCGCCGGCCGTGCCGATCTTGCCGATGATGGCCAGCGCAATGTCCTTCGCCGTCACGCCAGCGCCGACTTTCCCTTCCACCTTGATCAGCATGCGCTTCGAACGCTTGGCGACCAGTGTCTGCGTTGCCAGCACGTGCTCGACTTCGGAAGTGCCGACACCGTGCGCCAGCGCGCCGAAAGCGCCGTGGGTCGACGTGTGGCTGTCGCCGCAAACCACCGTCATGCCCGGCAGCGTCGTGCCGTTCTCCGGGCCGATGACGTGGATGATGCCCTGGTTGGCGTGCTTGAACGGGAAATACACCAGCGCGCCGAACTCCTTGATGTTGGCGTCGAGCGTTTCCACCTGCAAGCGGGCGACAGGTTCCTGGATGCCCGCGTCCCAATGGTCGGTCGGCGTGTTGTGATCCGGAACGGCGACGATGCTGTCGGCGCGCCAGGCCTTGCGACCGGCCAGGCGCATGCCCTCGAAGGCCTGCGCACTGGTGACCTCGTGCATCAAATGGCGGTCGATGTAGAGCAGGCAGGTGCCGTCGCTCTCCTCGCGAACCACATGCGATTCCCACAACTTGTCGTAAAGCGTCTTGCCAGCCATGAAAGCTCCTTGCTGGATGAGGGTTGGCGCCCACCAAAGGGCGAATGCGATAAATGGTAGCGAAGGATTTGTACCCTGACAAGACAGGTAGTTATACTGGTATCAGGAATAACAGCCAGGAACGCGAAATCATGGATAGCCGCCGTCATGAACTGGGCGAATTTCTGCAAGTGCTGCGCAGCCGCTACGCCCCCGAGACCTTCGGCTTTCCGGCCGGCAGCCGGCGCCGCACGCAGGGGCTGCGCCGCGAAGAAGTGGCGCAACTGGCCGGCATCAGCCCGACCTGGTACACCTGGATCGAACAGGGGCGTGCCGCGAATGTTTCGGCCGATGCGCTCGACCGCCTGGCGCGGACGCTGCGCCTGAGCCGAGGCGAACGCAACTACATCTTCGAGCTGGCCGGGCGGCGCGATCCGCTGGCGGCGGCCCCCGAGGAAGACGCGGCCTCGGAGCTGCTGACCAGCCTGCTGGGCGACATCGACATTCCCGCCTACATCATGGGCCGCACCTGGGACATGCTGGCCTGGAACGCGGCGGCGGCAGAGTTGTTCACCGGTTGGCTGGACAAGCCGATGAAGGCGCACGAACCGCCGCGCAACCTGTTGCGTTTTGTTTTCCTGCGGGCGCAGACGCGCAAATTTCTCGTCGATTGGGAGACGCGGGCGCGCCGCATCACCGCCGAATTCCGCGCCGACTGCCGCACGCGCCTGGACGAGCCGGCGCTGCAGCAACTGATCGAGGAACTGAAGCAGGCGAGTCCCGAGTTTTCGCGCTTCTGGAAACAGCACGACGTGCTGGAGCGCCAGGGCGGGCAGCGCAGCTTCAACCATCCGCGCCGCGGCCTGGTCATCTATCAACAGGTGACGCTGCGACCGGTGGATCAGGAACAGTTGAAGCTGGTGCTGCTGAAGCCGAACGCGCCTTAGACGACCTTCCGTTCCTGTTCGCGCATCAGCTTGTACTCGATGGAATCCACCAGCGCCCGCCACGAGGCGTCGATGATGTCGGTGGACACGCCGATCGTCGTCCAGTTCTCGCGATGATCGGTGGATTCGATCAGCACGCGCACCCTGGCGGCGGTGGCCTGGTCGGAATCGAGCACGCGGACCTTGTAATCGGTGAGCCGAATCTCGCTGATTTCCGGGTAGAAACGCTCAAGGGCCTTGCGCACCGCCTTGTCCAGGGCATTCACCGGCCCATCGCCCTCGGCTGAAGAAACTTCTTCCTGCTCGCCGACGCTGATCCTGATGGTTGCCGATGAATTGACGCCGTTCACCGACGGTTCGACGACGACGACCTTGAATTCCTTGAGTTCGAAGAACGGCTTGAACTTGCCGAGCAGCTTGCGCACCACGAGTTCGAAGGAACTCTCGGCGGTCTCGAACTGGTAACCCTCGTGTTCGAGTTCCTTGAGCCGGGCGACGATCTTCTGCGTTTCCGGCGCATCCTTGCCGAGGGTCGGATCGACGGCGTTGATCCGCGTCATCAGCATGCTGCGCCCCGCCACCTCGGATATCAGGGTGCGCCGGGCGTTGCCGACCCGCTCCGGATCGATGTGCTCGTAGGACACCGGATTCTTGACGACGGCATCGATATGCATGCCGCCCTTGTGGGCGAAAGCATCGCCGCCGACGTAGGCCGCCTTCTCGTTGTGCGTCATGTTGGCAATGTCGCTGACGGCGCGCGCCACCGAAGTCAGTTGCTCCATGCTCGCCGCCGCAATGCAGTCGAAGCCGAGCTTGAGTTGCAGATTGGGAATGATCGAGCACAGATTGGCATTGCCGCAACGCTCGCCGATGCCATTGAGGGTGCCCTGCACCTGGGTCGCGCCCGCCTGCACCGCCATGATCGAGTTGGCCACCGCCAGCTCGCAATCGTTGTGGCAATGGATGCCGATGGTGACCGGAAACAGCGCCTTGACCCGCGCCGTGACATCAAAAATCTCGCCGGGAAAGGTGCCGCCGTTGGTGTCGCACAGGCAAAGGCAGTCGGCGCCCGCCTCGGCTGCCGCCGTCAGGGTCTGTAACGCGTAGTCGGCGTTGGCCTTGTAGCCGTCGAAGAAATGCTCGGCGTCATACACCACCTCCTTGCCCTGCTGCTTGAGGTAGCGGATCGTGTCGCCGATCATGCGCAAGTTCTCGTCCAGCGTGGTGCGCAGGATTTCAGTGACCTGGTAGTCCCAGCTCTTGCCGAAAATGGCGACGGCCGATGTTCCGGCCCGCAGCAGCGACATCACGTTGCTGTCATCGGCGACATCGACGCCCACCTTGCGCGTGGCGCCAAAGGCGATCAGACGCGAATGGCCGAGACTGAGCGCCTTGACGCGCTCGAAAAATTCCAGATCCTTCGGATTGGAGCCGGGATTGCCGGCCTCGATGTAATCCACGCCCAGCGCGTCGAGCCGCCGGACGATCTTGAGCTTGTCCTCCACCGAGTAGGAAATGCCCTGCGCCTGGGCGCCGTCGCGCAAGGTGGAGTCGTAAATTGAAATCCGCTTCATGCCCAAATTTTACAGGGTGAATGCCGTAGCGGTCGTTGCTCCAGAGTCATCCGCCAAACAGCCTCGTGCACGGCAGCGAAGCTGGCGATGGACGGAAACAGCTTGCCGTGCCAGCGCGGCACCTTTAGCCGACCACCGGCTTCTGCCGCGAGCGCCGCGCGCGGCGCGCCAGTTCCAGCAGACCGCGCAAGGCATCGTTCACGGCTTGCGCGTTGGGAAAAGCCTTTTGCACCTCCGGCGCGATGACCACCACGTTGGATGCCTCGCGACATGCTTTCGCATACTTGCCGCGAACCATGGGGCCGAAGTCCTCGCGCCTATATTCGGCGCGAAGCTCGTCCGGTTCGTTAGCTGCCTTAGCCTTCTTCATAGAATTTCCTTTCGACCCGCGTCGCGAGGCGGGCGCTGATAATGCGAATTCTGCCACTTCGTTCGGTATGCGACACAAGCAAGATGCGATTTCTCGCGGACAAGCCGAAGGTCACGTAGCGATGCTCGCTGACCGAATGGTCCGGGTCTCGGCCCGTCAGCGACAAGTCATCCTCGAAAACGGACGACGCTTCCTCGAAAGACACTTTGTGCTTGCGAAAATTTTCGGTTGCCTTGAACTCTTCCCATTCAAAATTCACATGGCCTCCTTAGAAGCACTCGTTCCCGCCATCTGCATACCTGCCGATTTTCTTTGCCAAAATTTGACCCAGGCCCCTTTTCACTGGTACTTACGAGCAGACAACAGCTATGTTAATTTAATTCGACCCTGGCCCCTTTGATTACTTAATTCGACGCTAGCCCATTTTCCAGTTGCGGATTGAGTTCTTGCCTTTCGCGTACCACGGTCTATATTGAAAGTGTGCCGGGGCCGCAGCTACCTTGGCCGTATTGATAGTGGTTGCTGCATTCGCTTGGAGGCATATGGGTATATTTCGCGAGGGTTCATTGACATAACCGTGTAGTGCCCTGACGGCGAAATGCCGGTTGCCTTGGCCTTGATGGCTAGGGCTGAAACTCGAAAAGCCTACGCTTTAGTGCGTGGGCTTTTTGCTTTATGGCGTGCGTTCGTGAGCTACGGCTGCAGCCAATCGGAAAGCCAGGCGCACGAGGGGCGGCGCGGGTGGCAGAGAAGATTCCCATTCTCTCCATTGCCTGAGCGGATTGGAACCGCCATTGGGATCAGCGTGGGATTCGTTTTCAAGAAGTCGGCGGTGACGAAACGGCTATTCACTTTGTCATGGAAAAGAATCCGAAGACGACCCCTTTTGTTCTTTTGGATCAGCGACGCACTTTCAACTTGAGTGGTTTGCTCGTTTGCGGCACGTCCTGACCCAAATGCTTGCCGATTACCGACGGCAGCCTTTGCGGTGACCTGATACGAAGTTGCTTGTTGACGTTGAACCTGCCAAACACGACGTCGATGTCCTTCACCGCCACCCCGAATTCCCGAGCCAGGAAGCGAACCATGTGGTCGGTAGCGCGGCCCGCTACCGGAGTCTCGGTGACGCTGATGTTGAGTTGATGGCCCTTGACCTTGCCAATCGCATCCTTTCCGGCGCCCGGCTTGCCAAGCACATTGAGTACCAATGTCTCGCCTTCCCAAGCGCAGAAGGAGCCAAGCTCGGATCCTTTGCGTCCGATGCGCGTGGAGTTTTCCATGGGCCCCGGTAGTTCAAGCTAACCGGCCTGCGCGGCTTTTCGCGCAGGTCCAGCGATAAGGGGTTGGCATGGGATTAGTTTGCAAGGCATTGGTCGTCTCCAAAAAGTCGGCACTGACGGGACGGCTATTCTTGTTGCCATGGAAAAGAATCCGAAGACGACCCCTTATGTTCCAATTCGTTTCGACACTGACCCCTTTGATTGCCGGGGTCGGCCGCCGGGTTGGCCCTACCGCACGTTTGCAATTGCACTCGTCCAATCGATAATTTCCTTGATCGAAGCGGATGGTGCGCCCAAGTGACTCGAGTCTGGTTCATACAGCTTGGTGCGAGGATTCTTTGGAAGTGCATCGAACATCTGCTGTTTGAATTTAAGCAGGCCCGGATAGTCGTTTGTCGGGGCGATGAACAAAACAGGAGTAGTCGGGCTCATGCTTTGCACTGCTTTCAACTGGTTCATGGCGCCATCCGGATCGAACCAGCTCAAGTATGCCTTCGGGGTGGTGATAACCGGGTATGCGCCCTTGGCGCCTTCAAAATCCAGCAGCCTTGTCTTCTCGTCGCCTTTGCTTTCAGCGACGAGCTTGCGGGCCAACTCGACAGACTCTCCCAATTTCTCCCGGAATATCGGGCTGCTCACGCTGCCGCCGGGGGCGATGGCGATAACACCATCGATTGCATGCCTGGTGCCGAAATATAGTGCGAACAGACCGCCTTGGCTGTGACCGGCAACAAATACCTTCCGGGCGCCCTTGCTCCGCAGAGAACTCAAGGCCGCCTCGACTTCGGACTCGGCAGCTTGAACCGTGACATCGTATTCACGCCGTCCAGACCATGGCATTTCCAGATTTGCGACCAGGAATTCTTGCTGTTCAAGCGGGCTGGCCAGGTCGGAGATATATTTCAGTGGGGTGCCGCCTTTGCCATGCATAAGCACGAAGCCAATCTTGCTGTTGTTGGTTTCAGCGATCGCATTCAGTGGCATCAATGCGCTGATGACGATTGGAAAGAACAGAGTGGCCAAAAAACGGTAAGAAATAGAAGCCATCATTTCCTCCTTATGTAAAAGGGCCAACGTGGAGGTCACCGGCGCTGCGCGGCTTTATTGCGCAGCGGTCGTGTGGACTGCCGGGTTAGCCAACACCAGGATTGACCATAAAGTCTGGATTCGATATGCCTAAAGCGCGCATGGCCGGAACCAAAAAGTAAGGCAGTACTTCGTCGCTCGTTCCTTTTGTTGATGGCATGAGCCGGAGCTTAGGTTTAGCTGCCTCAGCATCGCGCACGATTTCCCACTCGACACCGCTTCTGTAGCCCGACTTCTCAACGCCTGCAAGTTGCAAACGCTCCCCGGTAACAGGCATATTTCTTACGGCGGTAGCGCCACTGTGACCATTAGATCGCACCCAAGCTTCGCAAATCCAAATTAGACCGTACGCCTTTAGATTCAATATTCGGTCAGCGACATCTCGCCAAAATATGAACTTGTCGGCTTGATCGGTAAAGTGTGTCGAAATCAACTCGAGAGGTTGCCAGCATTCATTGAAAAGACATAAAGATGGAATGTGACTTCCGAAGTGTGCGAACGTTAGCTCCGCCATTTTCGAGTAGTACTCAAGCACCTCGTCCAAGCTGCGTAGCGACGGGTAGTCGGATTTAATTGTTTCGAACGCGGCTCGAATTTCTTTCGGAGGTTTAAGTTTCCGATTCGTGAAAATCGTTTCAGTTTTCCTTGAACACTTGCTGAAATCGTTCAGTTTGAAATAGCTCACCTGGCGTGTTTCGTCGCGAATGCTGTCAAAGCTACCCACATCAGGAATTTCGCAATTTAGTTGAGTCCCTAATTGCATTGCAAGGCTTTTGCAAGCATCAAGTAGCCTCGCATACACATACACAAGTGCTTGCAAGAGTTCCAGTGTTGGCAATTGGGCGGTGACCCAACGCCTTTCAATCTTCACAACCGCCGCATCCGATACGCCCGATGGCAATCTTTGGATAGCGAAGCGCACCAGCTTCTGAATACCCGCATTCAATAGTTCCGCTTTACCGCAACTAATTTTTGCGTCTTGTTCTTCCAAGTAAGAGAAAACCAAAGTCAGTTGGAGCGAGCTGTTGAGTTCGAGATCGCCTTCCTTTTCAATCGTGTTCCTAGCGTCCTTTGCCCATGTCATTATTTCATCATTACGCCACGGAGTAAGCACCGCGTTCGAATACCATGACGAAAAACTGGGGATAGTGTCTTTGTTCTTTTGGATGATGAAAGTAACAGTTCGCGCTGTCTGTAGGAACTGGTTTGTATTCATCCGAAATAGATCCGGATCCATATACGTCGAATGGCAGTTCTCAAGGAGCCGAGAAAGATCTTTCAGCCGTTTCTCCCAAGGGCTCATCTGGTCTTCAATCCCGCTATTGCATGCATATCGTTCGGGCGTAAGGGCGAATTGTGTTGGCTAACGACGCTGTAGAAAAACCCCATGAGGGGTCGTTTGGGCTTGATTGCGGGGGTCCCTTGACCATTCCCCGGCTGGAGATCGGCCCGTAGAGAGCGTTTTGAGAGGTCGTATTATCCTCATGGCATCTACCAAATTCTCGAAGTGGTTTTCCTACAGCTTCAACGTTTGAAATGAGCGACCTCGCGCGGCTTTTCGCGCGAGGTCAGCTCGATTGATGGGGTGGGCATCAGCCCCGTGTGGCTATGACTTTGAGAAGTGCAGCTTCGATAAGTGGAACGGTATCCTTGTGGAATATGTCCCCTTCCAATAGGTGAAAGTGCGGCAATAGCCTATGGAATGACTGAGCCATGAATGGCAATGTCTTCAATGAAGATGTAACGCAAATAATTGTCTTTTGGCGAGCAATCGCATACCCAAGTTCGATTAGGGCGCTGGTCGGGACTGCGATTGGGTAGACAAATAACACCACGTCAGCGCGATTGAGTTCGCCGAGGTCTGTTCTGGTAGCGTCATCGGGCGTGCTATACACGCCTGTTCTAATTACCTGTTGAGCTGCGCAGTAGACCTGTACATCAGGAACATGCTCAGCTAGACCTCGCAGAAGAGACAATACCCATCTCTTGAAGCGAGTGGCATCGCGCTTAGCAGAGAATGATGAAATCGGGACAGAAACGAAAATTGTTGGCATCTTGTTCATTCCAAACTCCTAGTCGAGGAAGGACATGCCTTCGCGCTCGATCTTGCCTACTATCTGATCTACGGAGCGGTATGGAAAAACTTGCAAGTTCCGGATTGCTTCGTCAGCTCTCTTAAGCATGAAAGGAAGTTCCGAGCGGCGTCGCGTGAATATCTTTGTCTTCTTAGATAGTGCTATTGCATAGCCCATCTCTAATAGGACGCTGGAGGCGGACTTTTGTGGATAGAGGAACAGGTAATACTCACTCTCCTTCAGAATCTTAAAGTCCTCATATATCGCTTTTTTTACATCATCGAATTTTCCGGGTGAAGAAATTCGTTCACACGGGCAATAGATTTCAGTAGCAGACGTATGCTGCTTAAGAGCGTCTCTGACCAGCAGGACATTCCTTCTCATTTCGGCATACTCACTCCTCGGAAGCGAGGCCATAGGTGCTCCAATAAACACCTTCCCGCGTTTGATCGAGGTGACTTGTTCTGGATAGATAGAAAATCCAGACATATCGTAATCACGTTCGACCGACTTGAGTTCTGCCTTGATTCCAGAAACCAGCTTGTCAAAGAAGTCTGGAAGAAGCTTAGGCAAATGATTCTCGTGTGGGGAACGAAACTTTCCAAGTTGCTTGAGATCAAGGACTAGCTTTTCAACACCCTCGATATCGAGCGTTACGCTTTGAAAGTGCTGATAAGGCCCCGATATCTTGTCTCGGTCGATGTTTATCAACAGGGGTATGGCTAGCTTGTCTTTGACGATTGAAATAGCGCCGCCCTCAAAATTGAGCCATGGCGACTTCAAATTGTCAGCCGTTAGGCAGATGATTGCGCAGTCCGCATCAGCAAGCTTGGTCTTCAAGGTCGCAAGCCAATCTGCGCCGTATGGAATATCCTTTTCTGACATAAAGGGGTCAATCTTTTCGCCCGCAAAGACGACCTTCGTCAGCCATTCCTTGACGACCTTCGCTGCTTTCTTACTTTCTAATCCGGACCAACTTAAAAATATGCGCATTAAAACTCTCCCCTATTTCGATGTTCCAATCAAGATTGATCAGTGATATGCCCATTGGTAGCCTGATGCCCACCGAATAGAAGTAACCGGCGCTACGCGGCTTTATCGCGCAGCGTCCGGGGACTGTCGGGTTGGAGGTAGGTGGGTCACGATGCCTCTTTCTTAAGCCTTAACTCGACCTGCAAAAACGCCTTTGACAAACCCTCAAGATCGGACATGAACATAGGCGCAATAAAACCTTCTGGTTCGGAAAATACATTGCCACTTCTGTCAGTTGGGTAACGGTACCGTTGGTCGAGAGTCTTGTGAAGTTGATCAGCCCGATCATCGAAGAAATCAGGTGTTCCTGATGCGTCGACACCAAACGGTATTTCGATCAGAAACATGGGGTCTGGAAGTACTCGCTCGTACTCTGTTATGAGATTCCCGAGGTGGTGAGTTTGTAAAGGCTGTGCGTTTGTTGCGTAGGCAATTGCTCCTTTGAGAAACAACTCAACTGCGTGGCGGCAGAGATGTAGTACCACACGGGTATGCGAATACTGGGGTGCGTAATCGTCCTTATCTATTGCCTCGCAAAGAACTCGGCTGCCTTCGAGATATCCGCGGGCTAAGGAGAAGTATCTGTCGGCGACCGACAACCCTTGGAACTCGGAGGAGTGGATCATCACCATTGGCTTCCTACCCTCAACGTTGAAGCTCAGGGGCGCTGCGCGGCTATATCGCGCAGCGTCCCCTGGAGCGACGGGTTAGCGATCACTTGGCCTCCAAGAATCTCTTAACTGCAAGCCCCATTTCAAAATCAATGTATTTGCTTAGCATAATGCTTGAGCCATCCTTCAATGTGACACGGCATAACGCAAGAAATGGCCCGTAAGCGGACGTCTTGACGCCAATGAGGTCGCCGACCTTTGAACCAACGTAGACCTTGTTGTGCCAATACTGCCCGAAAAAGAATTCGGCCTTCTCTACATCGCCGTACTCTTTGCTTTTATGGCGGATTAGATAAATGAAAATGTCGTACTCCTGCCCTTCACTTCTCGAAGGCTCAAGAACATGCGCGATGAAAAAGCCATGGTTTTGCCTGTAAATATCGGCGCGCGTTGATATCCAGTCTTCCGCTGTTGTTGCTGTAATACCGGAGACGCCATTTGCCGAGGGAGAGGCAAACTCAAGCCGATCAAGTTCGGGTTTCGCCGTTTCAAGAAAATGATCTTCGTTCTTGAAATCAGATGGGGCATACAACTTCTTGTGGTGCTCGCTAACAAGCCACCCAAAGACACCCAGCACAATGACGGGAAACAAGACCATGAACCAGATGATTGGCGCTCGCTCACTTGGTTGGAGATAGCTTGATGCTCCAACGACAAGGGAAGCGAAGCCGTAAATCAAAACTATAAACAGGGCGATGATGCCGAGTGGGTTCCTCGCGAGCCCTTGGGCAACGGACCCCAAATCCTTAATTTGATTACTCATAGCGTCTCCTGTGATCGCTAACGTGATGTAGACATCATCATGAAATCCACATATACGGGCATTACTGTCCAGACATTGAAAATCGTTTCCAGATACCGGTATGTGGTGCTATCCATATCCAGGCTTTTTCCGGAACGACGCGGTGTTCGGGTTTCAGCTTGCGGATCGCGGCTTTTGGCACTCGCCATACTTGCTGTTTCCTGTCCCAAATGCCGCCGGGCGAACGGAGCATTGCGGGCAGCGACTGCGGTTTGACGGCGCATGATTTCGTTGGCGGGCACTGCGTTCCTCCCTGCGCGGCGGCGGACGCCGCTCAATGTTTATCGCGAGGATAGCGGCGATTCATGCCGTTGGCAAGCACTGATTGGCCATTGACGCAATGCCGGGCTTTAGCCGATTGCAGCCGGAAATTTCAATTTCTCAAACGAAGTCGCGCCGCTCGCGCAGCGCCTGCGCCACCGTCGCCGCATCGGAAAACTCCAGCTCGCCGCCCACTGGCAGGCCGCGCGCGATGCGGCTGACCTTGAGTCCGCGCGCATGCAGCAGTTCGGAGAGGTAATGCGCGGTGGCCTCGCCCTCGTTGGTGAAATTGGTGGCGAGAATCACTTCCTTGACGATGCCGTCGGCGGCGCGCGAGAACAGCCGCTCGAACATCAGTTCCTTCGGCCCGATGCCGTCGAGCGGACTCAGCTTGCCCATCAGCACGTAATACAGCCCGTTGTAGGCGTGCGTCTGCTCCATGCTGATCGCATCGACCGGCATTTCGACGATGCACAGTTGCGACGCATCGCGGCGCGGCGAAAGACAGCGCTCGCAGATTTCGGCTTCGGTGAAGTTGTTGCAGCGCGCGCAGTGATGCAGCAACTGCAAGGCGGCATCGAGGCCACGGGCGAGGCGATCGGCGCCGCGCCGGTCGCGCTGCAACAGGTGATAGGCCATGCGCTGCGCCGACTTGGGACCGACGCCGGGCAAGCAGCGCAGCGCCTCGATCAGTTCATCGAGACTCGACGACGACGACATCAGAACGGCAGTTTCATTCCGGGCGGCAGATTCAAACCAGCGGTGAAGCCGCCCATTTTTTCGGCGGTGGTAGCCTCGGCGCGCCGGTTGGCATCGTTCACCGCGGCCGCGATCAGGTCTTCCAGCATTTCCTTGTCATCCATCACCGAGGGATCGATGGTGACGCGCTTGACGTCATGCTTGCAGGTCATCAGCACTTTCACCGCGCCGGCGCCCGACTGGCCTTCGACTTCCACCTGCGCCAGTTGCTCCTGCGCCTTTTCCATGTTGGCCTGCATCTGCTGCGCCTGCTTCATCAATCCGGCTATGCCACCCTTCATCATTTTTCCTGCACTCCTTAAACGGGTTTGATCGTTGATTCGT
>JALNZB010000017.1 GCA_023229545.1 Sulfuritalea sp.
CCCACGCCGCCTTGTCCCGTGCCTTGCACCTGCATCGAGACCAGCGTGTTCAAGGTCACGTTGTTGATGTCCAGCGTGCCGCCATTGACCACCACCGAGGAGGCGGTGTTCAGCGCCGCCGCATTGGTCACGCTCAGCGTGCCAGCGTTGACGTTGGTCGTGCCGGTGTAGTTGTTCAGCTGAGACAGAGTCAGGCTCCCCACGCCGGTCTTCGTCAAGCCCCCCGAACCCGAAAATGCCGCAGACTGACTCGCTGCACCGGAATTATTGATGGTCAACAAGCCGCCCCCCGCGTCGATCGCGGGGAGTGTCATGGTTACCGCATTGAGATTTATTGCGCCACCTGTTGATGACAGTGCACCGGCTCCCGTGATGCTGCCTGTCCCGCTTGGGGCACTCGCATCATTCGCCGTGAGAGTAATAGCGCCGTTGTTGGTTGTAATGCCGGCAGTCAGAATAATGTTGTTACGCGCTTGAGCAGTAAGCCCAACCCCTGCTCCCGCAATATTGACTGCGGTTTTAAAATCAATGTTGTTGGTTGCCTGTAAAGTAACCAGTGAACCTGCGGCATTAATCAGAGCAACGTCAACAGAGGAGGTAGCTGGCGTTGTAATGGCTATGTCCGATGTAGCAAAGGCATCGACGTCTGCCAACGCTGCATCCGCAGAACCCGTAAGAACAACGTCAATATTGGTCGGATCAAGCAACCAATTACCCGCCCGCCCGGACGCCGTGCCTGCGTTTACGCGAATTCCCGCGACATCCAGAAAATGCGCCGAGGTTTCGACAAATCCGCCGTTACCGCCCTGTGCGCCGCCTTTAGCGGAGATCGAACCATGCGCGTGGGTCGAGTCATCCGCCCAAACAATAACCTTGCCGCCGTCACCCGTACCCACCGCATCAGCATTGATGCTCACGTCCTTGCCGACATAGGTCATGCTGGCGTTCTGCTCCGGGCCCTTGCCCTGGAAGTTGCCGCCGACCAGCGCCGTACCGCCAGCGCCGACTCCTGAAACATCGATCTTGGCGTGATCGAAGAGGCCGACCTTGTCGCCCAGTACCTTGACGGTGCCGCCGACCCCACCCTCACCCCTGCCCTCTCCCTGTGGGAGAGGGGGTAATCTGTTGGAGGCATCGAGGGTACCGGTAACGCTTACCACGCCCGAATTGCCGCCGCCCAGCCATATCTCGCCGTTGCGTGTTTCAAGGCTGCGGGCGCGGATGACGCCTTCATTGTTGAGCACGGTGGACAGCAATGCGTCCTTGGCCTGCGCGTTCATCACGACGCGGCCACCATCGGCGACCAAGACACCAGTGTTGTCGGCGCGCGCAGCGGCGGCGGGGAGGTTGACCTGGAAACTGAGCATCCCGTCGTGGTCGAAGTCGAGATTGACCGAGTCGCCGGCGGCGAGGCCGATGCTGCCGCCCGTGGCGGTGATGGTGCCGCTGTTGCTGACTTGCGGGGCGATGAGGGCGACGAAACCACCGTTGGCGATGTTGATGCTGCCCTGATTTTCCACCGTACCGGCAGCGCCGACTTTCTCAAAACTGTACTTGCCGGCGACGAAATTGGCGTCGGAAATACCCAGCGAGGAGGCGACCAGCCCGCCGACATCGACCTGCGCACCGGAAGCAAAGAGAATGCCTTGCGGATTGGTGAGGAATACCTGGCCGTTGGCTGTCATGCGTCCGTAGATGGACGAGGCGCCGCCACCGAGAACACGATTGAGAATGACGGCGGAGCTGCTCGGTTGGGCAAAATTGACGTGTGCCTGACTGCCAATGTTGAAGCTGTCCCAATTGACGATGGCGCTGCTGGTGGACTGCGTGACATCCATGCGCGGGCCGCTGGTGCTGATCGCGGCTTGCCCGACCGTCACCTGGCCGCCGGTTGGCAAGGCATTGGGGGCCGGAGCGGCGGCACCCGCCGAAGCGGCGCCGAGGGCGAGCATGCCGGCAGCGGTCACCACGCCGGAGGCGCGCTTGCCACGCGTGCGGGCAAACTCGGCGACAGCGATCCAGGTGTTGTGCAGTTCGCTCCAGACCAGACGATAGGCGCGATTCATGGCGGCGTGGTTGAACATGATGGGGTCCTCTTGCTTTGGGTGCGCGCCGACCTAGACGGAGTCTGGCCGGCGCAATGACGTTTTCCGGGCGAATGGCACGGCGACGCCTTGCGAATCAGAAAAACTTGTTGAACTGAAAGTAGAAAAGCGGGTAGCGCAACAGGTGATCCGCCGTAGCCCGTGTGGTGTCACGGAAAGCCATGGTTCCGCGCAGATACCAGTCGTTCGGCACTTCCCAATTGATGCCTATGCCGGGGCCAGCAATACGCCGACGCAATTCGGTACCCAGCGCAATGTCTTGCGCACTGGGAATCTTGATCAGAATCGATCGTCCGAAGTCGTAGAAAGCGGTCATGACGAGAGTACCGGGCAAACTGTCTTCATACGGCAAGCGATAGCGCGTTTCGAGCGTGGCGAAGTAGCCTTCGTCGCCCGAGCCCTCGCCTTGCGGATAGGCCCGAACGGCATTGGGGCCACCGAGGCTGAACTTTTCGCTGGGGTCGAGATTCTTGTTGGTGAATTGCTGGCTGAAGGCGCCGTAGAGCGCCAGCCGTTCGGAAACCGCCTGCAAGCGCGACAGGGTGAGATTGGTCTTGGAGAACATGCGCTCATTCAAGCGGTCAGCCGTTACTGTGGGGTCCGCGTACTTGAGTTCTCCCAAGGTGTAAGCGATATTGAAAATGTTGATGCCGCCGCCAAACACGCGATCACGGAAATCGCCGGAAAGACTGAGCGAACTGACATCGTTGATCTTCCTTACCTCTTTGCCGCTGGCCTGCTGGATGTCTCGCAATTTGCGCTTGTCGTACTGGAAAATCGTCAGCAAATTGGTGTTGCGGGAACGGATAAACGGGTGAATGGCTGTCACCGATTCGACTTCTGCATTGCCGCTGGCCTTCAGCGCCTCAAACTGCGAAGTCCCCAAGCGATATTTCAGTTCCGAATATGCCGCGCCGATCTTGCTGCCCCACGGCCCCACCGGAATAAGGGCAGACATCCGGGCAAAACGCAGGTTGCCATCGATGGCATTGGTCGCGCGAAGACTGAGCAACTCGCCCAGACCCATCAGACTATTGGCATCCACCCCGGCACCGGCCCGATGCTGGCCCGTATAGATCGAGCCGTTGGCGTCGAAGTCGAGGTTGGCGTCGAAGGCCTTGCTGCGACTGACCTTGATGGTCAGATCGGCGGTTCCCGGCGTTGCGCCGGGAGAAAAGCTGCTGCGCGCCACGAGACCGCGCAGATCATGGATCTGGAACAGGGCGCGCTCGACATCGGAGGTCTGGATCAGTCCGCCTTCTTGCAGCGAATTGAGGTAGGACTCCAGCAGGGAGCGACTGATGGACACGTCGGGATCGACTTCGAGACGGACTTTGCCGAGACGCCCTTCGAGAACCCGCAACTCAACGATGCCGTCGGCAATCTTTTGTTCGGGAACGACGACATCGGCGAGAAAGTAGCCGCGCCCGGCAAGCTCCCGCTTGACCGCCGCAGCGGCATCAAGCAGATCCTGAAAGCGCTTGTTGGGGCCGATAAAGGGAGCCAGCACTTCTTTCAATTCGGCTTCCTGCACAACCGTCATGCCGGTGATGCGAAACCCCTTGATGTCGAGCCGCATGCCTTCGACATCGGTGATGGCTTTGGCTCGGGAAAAGGTGTCATCGATCTTGAGTCCTGGATCGGGGCGTACCACCGCCGGGGGCACCGTTTGCAGAATGTCGCCAGCGCCAGGAACTGCCTGCCCGAAAGCGGCGCCGCAATACAACACCAGCGCCGTACCGACACCCCGAAAACGCCACGGCCTTGTGCCCGGCAATTGTTCCATGTTCATTGCGTCTATCACCTCACAAATCGGGATGTCAACCTGTTTGCCGCACTCTACTTTGAGCACCATAAAACGGCAACGGACCAATTCTTACAAGCTATCACTTGGCGCACCGGCCAAGGCAATGCATTTGACCCTATTTAAGCCCGCCAAATCAATAGAATTATCGAATGCTGTTGTTGTTGCACCACAGGCTTGGAACCAGTAACTTTACGAACTTGCATGTCAGTAGCCACGGGTCGGCAGCCGGGGCGGAGGTTGGTAACCAAGATCGAGCGCCTTTTTCTCGAACCGGGCGACATCCGCAATGAAACCGTCGCGGTTGTAGATCTCCGCCAGCTCCCAGCTCGCCACGCCGCTGCCCAGTTCAGCGGAGAAATGCAGCCATTGCTCCATCCGCCGGAGACTGGCGTCAACACCCGCCGTGCCAGTCTTGTAGGCGAGGGCAATGCCATATGCCGCGTCCTTGTCGCCGCGCACAGCCTTGCGCAGATTTTCGCGGTAGGCACTGTCGCCCACGGCGTCTTCAAAAAAATCCCCGGAAAGACCGGCCGAGCGCTGAATTTCCAGCGCCTGGCGAGCGCTCGCCGCAACAACTCCGACCTGGTGCGTGAACTGGCTGGCGGGAAAGTCACGCTCGAATTGCTCACACAACACGATCAGGCTGGCGGGCCGCAGCGCTGTCTGGATTTCCTGCCAGCGGGCCTCCATTCCGGTGGGGTCGTTCTTAACTGCAGCCGACCGCTGCAGATTATCGAATCGCCGCAATTTTGGCCGGACCACCTTGATGTTGGCCGGGGTCTTGGGTCGAGGCTCGGCTGTGAGTTGAGGCTTGGCCTTGACCTTAGCCTTGGCTTTGGGCTGATGCTTGATCCGACTCTTGGGCTTGGATTTTTGAATCCGATGTTTCACGGCCCCCTTCCGGACGCGATCAGTCGCATTCCTGGGAGGAGCGCCCGCCTCCTCGCGGACGAGGGCAGCAGGAGTTGCCGGCTGAATCCCACCAACCCACGCGCGGGTCTGGGCGAGTGCCGTACCCACGCCCATCGCCATCGCCATAACGATGCACCATGATGCGCTCCGGCCAAAGCCAGCCGCCTCAGTAGCCACGAGTGGCCAGCCGGGGTGGGGGACGGTAGCCAAGGTCGAGCGCCTTTTTCTCAAACCTGACCGCATCGCCAAGTTGTCCGCTGTGGTTATAAATCTCCGCAAGCTCCCAGCTCGCAATGCCGTTGCCCAGTTCTGCGGCGAAGCGCAACCACTGCTCTGTCCGGCGCAGATTGGCCGCCACGCCTGAGATGCCGTCCCGATAGGCGATGGCTATCCGGTGCGCCGAGTCCTTGTCGCCGCGCAACGCCTTGATAAGATCGTCACGATAGTCCCTGTCGCCAGCCGATTCCTCGAAAAGATCGCTGGACAGCCCAGCCGACCGCTGGCTATCCAGCGCCTGGCGAGCGCCGGCGATAATCACCCGAATCTGCTGACTGAATTCGCTGGTGGGAAAATCACGTTCGAAGTCCTCGCACAAGCGAATCAACCGCGCCGGCCTGAGAGTCACTTGAATGACCTGCCAACGTGGCTCCGTCTTGCTTGGATCGGCTCCGGTTGGCGACACAAGCTGTTGTTTCTTGCGATCGGATCGTCGCAATTCGAGTTGTCGATTGCGGATCACAAACCGGCCGCGCAGGTTGGTGGTGCTTTCCGGAAACTGGGGTGGGATCGTTATCTTGACCTTGTCGAACTCCGCCTTGACGCGGGATTGACAATCAATGGCGGCGATCCGGAACAAGTCATCGATCGGCGTCACGCCATTGGCATCCTTCAGGACATCAACCAGGGCACCGACAAAGAAGGTATTGCGATCCGGGCTGACGGGCGCCAAAGCAGGACGCCCGGCACGAGTGGCGAAAAAAACCAGCGTACCCTCGGGAGCCACTATCTGATTAAAGTCGTCTACACCCTTGCGAATCGTAGGGTCGGTGCGGCAGGCATCGATCAGCGCGATGCTGATACCGGGATAACGCTGCGGCAGGGCGACGAGAATATCTTCGTTCAACCGCAGGGACGAACTCAGCGCTTTTTCGGACGATGGATCCACGCCCGCCGGTACCAGATAGTTCCGACCAGCCGACTGAAACCCATGGCCGCAAAAATAAAACACCGCGGCGAGTGAGCCCGGCAGGTTCTTTTCAGCTTCGCCGCGCAATTGCGCGTTGAACTCCGCCAGCACCCGTGTCATCGCCGCCGCATCAAGGTCCCGGTAGTCCTTTACCTTGAATTCGTAGTACTCAAGAACATCCTTGAGATCTGCCACGTTCTTGTGCGCCGGGGCAATATCCTTGCGGTTCGGGTAATCCCGGTTGCCGATCAGCAAGGCATACTTGGCACGCGGCACAAAAGCGTCCTGAATCGGGTCGCCACCCGTTTGCGCGAACAACTCGGGAGAAACCGGCAGGGCTCCCAGTGCCAACCCGGCACCACCACCAAGCAGCAAGCTACGACGCTGCGCGCTACGCGGAGCCCCCAACACCAACGGTATCTTTTGCGGTCCGCCGCTTGTCACGGTAAAGAACGTGCAGCCCGAAAACCCAGATTGTCGTGTCGCTCATCTTTCGATTCGCGATCCCGATAGGCGCTACGCACCGTGGCTGGCGTGCTGTTCCAGGCGCCGCCACGAAATGCGCGTTCGGTGCAGGCTCCGGAAAGACGCGCCTGCGCCAATTCTGGTGCGCCGGCGTGGCCTTCGTTCCAGCAGTCCTCGACCCACTCCCAAGCATTGCCCAGCATGTCGTGCACACCGAAGGAATTGGCCGGGAAACGGCCTACCGGCGAGGTATATTTGGATCCATCGGAACACGGAAACATTGGCATCCCCGGTGACACGCCCTTTATCGACGTATCGGCGACGCTGGCGTAACGACAGACGGCGGCGTCATCGGTTTCGGCCCAGTGTCGCTTGCCGGTGCTTCCGGCGCGGGCGACGTACTCCCACTCCGCCTCGTTCAGCAGCCTGTACTTCTTGCCGGTTTTCTTGCTCAACCATGCAACATAAGCCTGCGCGTCGTCCCAACTGACGCAGACTACAGGCTCGTCGTCGTTCTGCTCAAAACCCGGATTTTCCCAGGTCGCCTTCGGGTTCTTGTGGAAACGGCCACCAATGGTTGAATGGCACCCCACCTTGCGTGGGCGATCCGTTTCGATGGAAAACGCCGCATACTGGGCGCGGGTGACTTCGAACTTGCCAACCGCAAAGGGGCCCGCCACCCGCACGCGATGGGGCGGCTCCTCGTCGGGCTCGCGAGGCTTCTGGTCCGGCCCGCTGCCCATCACATACTCCCCCCCCGGTACCGTCACGAGTTCGGGACATTGCGGACAATCCCGGATCGGGGTTCCGCTAGCCGGTGCCGCGCCTGCGTTCGCTACCGCGACAATGGCAGGCGGCGGCGACAGAACCGGCGCCGGCGTCGCCAAAGCCAGTTGCGCCGGTATGGGTGGAGTGGGCGAAGCGGCCGAAGCGGGACGTGCCGCCTTTACGGGCGCCGGCAGCACACCGCCGTACTTTGTCACCATCCAGCGGGCGTAGGCCGCGTGTTGCGCGCCGGAGAAATTCTCCAGATAGCCGAGGTAATCTGCGGGATTCCGGCTGTCCTTGATCCGATCCCAGTGGGCCTTCTCCTGCACCGGGTCGTAAGGCGCCCCCTCTTCTTCGGCAGCCGCTTCATGCATTGCCGCCGCTGGTTGGACCGGATGCTTCAGCGCCGCAAGGTCTTCGGAGACGTTGAAATGAAACTCGCCAACCACCGAACTCGACGTCCACGGCACTTGTTCGCCGTTGGTTTCCTGCACCACACTCGAGCGTACCCGACCGAAAACCTTATCAATGTCCGTATCCTTGGTTTCAAGCGAGCGCAACAGATGCTTGGTGTAAAGACCATTTCGACCACCGCCATCAGACGCCGTGGAACCGGGCGAGGTGGCGTAGGCGATGAATGTTCCTTTTTCCGCACGGCCGACGTTCATCACGCCCAAGCCTTTGTTAGCCGAACGCTTGGCCGTTTGGAATGGATTATTGCGGCAGGCATCGAGAATCACGACATTGATTCGATTGCCCGCCTCGGCCATGCGCGACAGAACATACTCGGCACTGACCGACCGGTAGGCGATGTCGGCTTCGCTGTCGAAGCTAATGTCCACCGGAAGCAGGAAGTTCTGATCCTTCAACTGGATACCGTGACCGGCAAAGAAGAACAGGCCGATTCCACCTTTCTGCAGGTATTTGGCGAAGATTTCGACCGCCTCCTTCAGGCCGCGCTCGCCGACGTTTTCGCGCACCAGAACGTTGAATCCCTGCTTCTCCAGCGCATTCGCCAGATCACTGGCATCGTTCGCTGGATTTTCAAGCGGCGCCGACTTGTAGTCGGAGTTGCCGATGATCAGGGCCACGCGAGCCTCGGGAGACGCGGGCTTGGCGGCCAGATCGCGATCCTGCCCCACCGCCGCAGTCGCGAGGCCGACAAAGGCCGCAACGGCGGCGCAGATACGGACGCACTGCCGCGCCGCGACACCCAATTTTGCGCACCTTGACCTGAATAAGTCTCTGATCGGCATCGATAATTGCTCGAAGAAATAGGCTCTGCCTACAAAACGCGACGCTCGATTATCCCACTCAAATTGGAATTTTCAATCCTTTACCCCAACTTCGACACGCGTCGACCTTGCTGGTTCGCGCCGAAGTGGCGGACCGCTAGTCAAACAGCACCTCGAACACTTCGATGGGTTCGCTCTTGCCCTTGACGTGAACCACCTCGCGCTTCCCGGTGCGGATGCCCTCCCCCGCCGCGCAGATGGACGCCGCGCTGGCCGCCACGACGCAGCCCATCTCCTTGGTCACTCCTTCCAGTCGGGATGCCGCATTCACGGTATCGCCAATCGCCGTAAACTCGCGGCGCTTGACCGAACCGATGTCGCCCATGACCGCCGGCCCGCTGTGGACTCCGATGCCGATGCCGAACTCGGGCAAGCCTCGGTCGGGAAAGCGCTCTTTCATCCATGCCTTGAATTTCTGCGCCTCCCGCGCCATGCCCTGAGCCGCCAGCAATGCGCGTCGAGCGTGGTCATCGTAGTGCACGGGCGAGCCGAACACCGCCATGACGGCATCGCCGATGAACTTGTTGACCATTCCGCCGTGTTCCAGAATCGGTTCGCAGGTCAACCCGAAATAGGCGTTGAGCATTTCGACGACTTCCTCGGCATCGAGCTTCTCCGAGATCGTCGTAAAGTTGCGAATGTCCGAGAAAAGTATGGACACTTCAAGTTTCTCGCCGCTCAGATTGGGGCGCTGTCCCTCCCCAATCAATTTATCGACCACGACATCGGACACGTACTGGCCGAACATCGACTTGAGATGGGCGCGCTCCCGCTCTTCGCCGGTCAGGCGCAGCGCCAGCGTGGACAGGTAGGCCGTCGCCAGGGCGAGATGGAAGGGCGCCACGGACAGCAGCAGATCCTTCTGGAACAACGCGTAGGCGGGAACGAGGATCAGAACCGAAAACCCCAGCCCGACGCCAAGCCCGCCGACCGGATGCAGGCGCAGGAAGAACATGACCGCCGCGACCAGAACGGCGACCAGCGCCGGCCAGGCAATCCACTGGTTCAAGTCGCGCGGATAGACGCCCGACATGATCGTCTCGATCGCGTTGGCGTGGATCTCGCCGCCGATCATCGGCTCCGTCGAATGGCGCGGCAGCGACCGTGAGTAGGGCGAAAAATGCCGGTCCGAGGTGCCGATGTTGTTCGGCGCAATAATCACCGAACGTCCCTTCAGTTTCTGCACCAGCGGATCGGCCAGCGCATCGGGACGCAACAACCTGCTCATCGATACCGTCAGCATGCTCCCCGGCGGGCCGACATAGCCGATGCGCCGCCGTTCACGCTGGCGCGAGAATCTTTCGCCGGCGAAGGTCCAGCCTTCGGCCAGGCTGTCGCCGCCGGTTGCGCGCAGGGCGAGTTGCATGGGGAAACCAACCCCAGGAAACTGGGGATCCGGAATAACCACGGGATAGTAGGTGCGCACCAGCTTGTCGTTGTCGGGAAAGTGGTTCGCAATGCCCGTGTCGTAGGCGCCGTTCGGCATCATCAGCAGGTGTTCCTGCGGCGGCCCCATGACCTCCATGTCGCCCTGCGAGGTCTCGACCAGTTGGGCGATCAGTATCTTGTTTCCCGCAGCCAGTTGTCCGCGAAAAGGGGCGTCGTAGTTGCGCGACACCTCGCTATCGGGAAGATTCAGCTTGTGCAGCCAGGCCTCGGCACTGACTGCGTAGATGAAATCGAGGCCGATGGACTTGACGCCGACATCGGTGAGGGTCTGCATGGCCCGCGCAAAATGCGGTTGCCAGAACGCCAGCGGATCGTCCTTGTATTGCAGCAGGGTATCGTCATCGACCGCCACCACGGCGGCATGAACCGACTCCCGCCTCTTCCCGGACAACTGATGCCAATAGTCGTAGTAGATATTCTCGTAGTCCTGCAGCCAGCCGAGTCGCTCGCCCCCCAGAGAAATCAGCAGGGCAAGGAAGGTCACGGCGAGAAAATGCCCAGTCTTGCGGTATCGTTCGCCGGAGAACCAGCGCAGTTGAATCATGTGCTTTCCTCTTTATTCTAGCCGGCGGACCACGACCGCAGGCGATCTCCGAGCCGCATTCTTACCTATTCTCCCGAACGAGTCGAGCGGCGGTCCCGCTATATAATTCCGCGACTCGATCCCCACTTGAAGGTCTGCCATGAGCACTCGTCACTCCCGCCTGCTGATCCTCGGTTCCGGCCCGGCCGGCTACACCGCCGCCGTCTATGCGGCCCGCGCCAACCTGAAGCCGGTATTGATCACCGGCATGGCCCAGGGCGGGCAACTGATGACCACCACCGATGTCGATAACTGGCCGGCCGACGCCGACGGCGTGCAAGGCCCCGAGCTGATGGCGCGCTTTGAAAAACACGCGGTGCGCTTTCAGACCGAGATTATTTTCGACCACATTCACACGGCATTGCTCAAGGAGAAGCCGCTCCGCCTGATCGGCGACTCCGGCGAATACACCTGCGACGCGCTGATCATCGCCACTGGCGCTTCGGCACAATATCTTGGCATCCCTTCCGAGGAAGCCTTCGCCGGCAGGGGCGTTTCCGCCTGCGCCACCTGCGACGGGTTTTTCTACAAGAACCAGCAGGTCGCAGTAGTCGGCGGTGGCAACACGGCGGTCGAGGAAGCGCTGTACCTGGCCAATATCGCCAGCCACGTCACCGTCGTGCATCGCCGCGACAAGTTTCGCGGCGAGAAGATTCTTCAGGACAAGCTGTTCGAGAAGGAGAAAGCGGGCAAAGTCACCATCAAGTGGGACTCGACGCTGGACGAGGTGCTCGGCGACAAATCCGGCGTCACCGGCATGCGCATCAAGAACGTCAAGACCGGCGCCAGCGAGGACATTGCGCTGACGGGCGTGTTCATCGCCATCGGCCACAAGCCCAACACCGACCTGTTCGTCGGCCAACTGGACATGGAAAACGGCTACATCGCCACCCAGTGCGGTCGCGGCGGCAATGCCATGGCTACCAGCATCCCCGGCGTGTTTGCCGCCGGCGACGTGCAGGACCACATCTACAAACAGGCCGTGACCAGCGCCGCCACCGGCTGTCAGGCCGCGCTCGACGCCGAGCGCTATCTCGACAGCCTAGACTGACAAGCGCTGACGGCGGTGGGCGGCTCCGATTCCCTTTCCACGGCCTGCCCCCATGGCGAAACGCACCTCTCCGACGCCGGAAGAACGCGCCGCATTCCGGCAAGCGGTGGCCGATGTTCAGCCGCTGACTTCGGATCGCGTCCATCACCAACCGCCCTTGCCACCGCCCATCCCGCGCCAGCATCTGCGCGACGAAGCCGCCGCGCTCGATGAATCCCTGCATGGCCCGGCGCTGATCGACCTCTACCTGGAAGGCGGCGACGAAGCCGCCTGGCGGCGCGACGGCCTGCCGAAGACATGGTTACGCGATTTGCGGCGCGGGCGCTGGGTGACGCAGGAAAAGCTGGATCTGCACGGGCTGAATCGCGACGAGGCGCGCAGTGCCTTCGTCACCTTCCTCGCCGAATGCCAGCATCATGGCTATCGCTGCGTCCGTATCGTGCACGGCAAGGGCCTGAGTTCGCCCGGTCGCGAGCCGGTGCTGAAGAAGCTGGTGCTGGGCTGGCTGAGCCAGCGCCAGGAAGTGCTGGCCTTCTGTCAGGCCCGTGCCGCCGAGGGCGGTGCCGGTGCGGTAGTGGTACTGCTCGCTGCCCCAAAAAGGTAAACGGAAAAGGACGCGAAGCCACGCGGCGGCAGCCCGCGCGAACTCCGAAAGCGCTTCTGGCACCCAAACGTAGCGCTCATTCCTTCTCTTAAGCGCCGTTTAAGCGACGCCCTCCATGATTCGTTTCACTCAACGACCAAGGAGGTTCCCATGCGACACATTCTCATCATCGCCACAGTGTTTTTCACCGCCAGCGCACAGGCCGAAACCCCGCGCGATTTTCTCCAGCGCTTCGAGAAGGAAGCCGGCGCGGCGGCTTCGCCTGAGCGCGGCGCGCGCTTCTTCACCACCAAACAGGGCGGCGAGTGGAGCTGCTCTTCCTGCCATACCGGGACGCCGACGCAAGCGGGCCGTCACGCCAAGACCGACAAGGCCATCACCCCGCTGGCGCCCGCCGCCAACGCCGAGCGCTTTACCGATGCCGCCAGGGTGGACAAATGGTTCCGTCGCAACTGCAACGACACCCTCAACCGGGTATGCAGCGCACAGGAAAAGGCCGATGTCATAGCCTGGCTGCTGAGCCTCAAATAGGATTGGAGAACACCATGAAAAAGTCCGCCTGCTGCCTTGCCTTCGCCATCCTTTCCCTGCCGGCCCTCGCCGGCAATTACGCCGTGCCAAAAAACGCGGCCTTCGAGGAAGAATGCGCCTCCTGCCACATGGCCTTCCCGCCACAGATGCTGCACGCCGACTCGTGGCGCGCGATGATGGGCAACCTGTCGCGCCACTTCGGCTCCGACGCCAGCCTCGACGAAAAACGCCGTACCGCCATCGCCGACTTTCTGGTCGTCAACGCCAACGGTCGCAAGACGGGGAACACCCGCGATACCGCCGGCAAGCCGCTGTTGCGCATCACCGAGACCGAGCGCTTCGTCAGGAAGCATCGCGAGATATCCGCCGCCACCTGGCAGCGCGCTTCGATCAAGAGCCCGGCCAACTGCGTCGCCTGTCACCGCCAGGCCGCAGCGGGCAATTACGACGAACATGCCATTCAAATTCCCAAGTGAGAAACGCCATGAACCCCGATACCCGTGCCATCCGCGTCTGGGATCTGCCGACGCGACTGTTTCACTGGTCGCTGGTGGCGAGTTTCGCCACTGCCTTCCTTACTTCCGAATCCGAAAAGCTGCGCGACATCCACGTCATTGCCGGCTACACGCTCGCCGGCTTGCTGGTGTTCCGCTTGCTGTGGGGCTTCGTCGGCGGCGGTTATTCGCGCTTTGCCGAATTCCTGCCGACGCCGCGAAAAGTGATCGACTACCTCAAGTCGTTGCTGAACGGAAAACCGCAGCACTACATCGGTCACAATCCGGCCGGCGCGGTGGCCATCTTTCTGCTGCTGGGCATGGGCGCCGTTGCCTCTGCCAGCGGCTGGGCAGTGTATGAGAGTCTGGGCGGTCACTTCATGGAAGAACTGCACGAAGTCGTCGCCAATGGCATGATGGCGCTTGTCGCCATTCACATCGCTGGCGTCATTGTCAGCAGTTGGCTGCACAAGGAGAATCTCATCCGGGCGATGATTACGGGCTGGAAGCATCTACGCAATGCGGATACTGCTGGTTGAAGATGACGCCCTGCTCGGCGACGCGCTCCAGGCCGGCCTGCGCCAAGCCGGCCACGCCGTCGACTGGGCGCGGGACGGCGTCGGCGCCGAAACGGCGCTGATGACGGAAGATTACGCCGCCGTGGTGCTCGATCTCGGGCTGCCGCGAATGGACGGCCTCGAAGTATTGCGCCACCTGCGGGCGAAAAAAAAGGCCCTGCCGGTGCTGATCCTCACCGCCCGCGACACCGTGAATGACCGCATCCGTGGCCTCGATGCCGGGGCCGACGATTATCTGGTCAAGCCCTTCGATCTGGGCGAACTGACCGCGCGCCTGCGCGCTTTGCTGCGACGCGCCGGCGGCCAGCCGTCGCCGCTGCTGACCAGCGCCGGAGTCACGCTCGATCCGGCGACGCGACGCGTCGAATGCGGGGGAAAAGAAATTGAGCTATCGGCCAAGGAATACGCCCTGTTGCATGCCCTGATGCAACAGCCGGGACGCGCGCTTTCACGCGCCCAGCTCGAACAGCATCTCTACGCCTGGGGCGACGAAATCGGCAGCAACGCGGTCGAGGTCTACGTCCATCATCTGCGGCGCAAGCTGGGGGCGGACGTCATCCGCACCCTGCGCGGCATCGGTTACGTCGTCGCCAAGCCAGGAAATCCGTCGTGAAGCGTCCATTGTCCCTGCGCGCCAGACTGGTCGGGCTGACGCTGCTGGCGGTCGCCATGGTCTGGCTGGTGACCGCATTTTTTACGTGGCGCGAGACGCGGCACGAACTGGAAGAATTGCTGACCCATCCGCCGAGCACCGCCGCCGCCCACTTCGCCAAAGAACGCAATGAGGTGGCCGGCGAAATTGCCGGGCAATTGCTCAAGCCGATGCTGTTCGCCCTGCCCGCGCTGGCGGTGTTGCTGGTGATCGCCATCGGCTTTGCGCTGGCCCCCTTGCGCCAACTTGCGCGCGATGTCGCCACACGCGCACCCGACCGGCTCGATCCGCTGCCCATCGAAAGCCTGCCCGCTGAAGTCGTTCCTTTGGTGACGCGACTCAACAGTCTGTTTGCCGACATCATGCGCGCGCTGGAAAACGAGCGCCGCTTTACCGCCGACGCCGCCCACGAGCTGCGCACGCCGCTGGCCGCGCTCAAAGCGCAGGCGCAGGTGGCGCTGGCTGCAACGGACGCGCCGCAACGGCAGCACGCCCTGACGCAAATCATCGTCGGCTGCGACCGCGCCACGCATCTGGTAGTGCAGTTGCTGACGCTGGCGCGGCTGGATGCCGGCGCTTCGCACCCGATGCAGGACATCGCGCTACGACCGATTGCCGAGGAGGTGCTGGCCATCAGTGCCGGCGACGCCATCGAGCGTCGTTGCGACCTCGTGCTGAACGACGGCGACGCGCAGGTCCGGGGCGATGCCGTGCTGTTGCAGGTGTTGCTGCGTAACCTGATCGACAACGCCCTGCGCCACGGCGGCGCCACGCAGATCGAGGTGGCCATCGCAACGCAGGGCGCGCAAGCGGTACTGAGCGTCAGCGACGACGGGTGCGGAATTGCGGCGGACGAACGCGAACACGTGCGGCAACGCTTTTACCGTAGCGCCAGCGCCGACTCCGGGGACAACTCCACGGGCAGCGGACTCGGACTTTCCATCGTCGGGCGCATCACCGAATTGCACGGCGGTACGCTGGACATCGCCTGTCCGACCTCGGGCCAAGGCGTTTCGCTGCGGGTATCTCTGCCACTCAGCGGCAGAGATACCGGCGCAGCGACTATTCGTCTTTAAGCGCCGGCTTGCGGCGGCGCGTGGCGCGCTTGGCCACCAGCTTTGGCTTTTTCGGCGCAGTCAATCGCTCAAGCATAAGCTGCGCGGCGGCTTGAACCTCGGGTTCAATGTCGACCAGCTTGTCCGGACAATTTTCCATCGCTGCCTCGAAGGCCAGCAGCAGCGGACGGGCGTGCTTTTCATAGCCCAGATCGCGCAGCAGATCGAGTAGCGCAGCGGCGCCTTGCCCGCTCGCCAAGACCGGCGCAAGAAAGCCTTCGACAAAATGCGCACTGACCAGTGCGGCAGCGATGTCGGCCGAATCGGCGAGCAAGCGGGCAAGGGCGTCGCGCAAAGCAGACCTGTGACCAAGCTCATGCGCCTGTTTGGCCTCGATGGCGTAGCGGCGGGTTTGCAGCTTGGCGTACCTTTCGCGCCAGAAAGGATGCTGGTTGGCATCCAGCTCCGCCGCACGCGAATAGGCCGCAAACGCCTCGTCCAGGCGCTCCCGCGCCTCCAGCAGCCTGCCCAGGTTGTTCCACGGCAATGCCTCCGTCGGAGCGAGTCCAATCGCCTTGCGGTAGGCGGCCTCGGCCTCGTCGAAACGATTCAACGGGTAGGCCAGCAGATTACCCAGATCATTCCACGACCAAACAAACGCCGGATCGAATTCGATCGCCTTGCGGTAGGCGGCCTCGGCCTCGTCGAAACGATTCAACGGGTAGGCCAGCAGATTACCCAGATCATTCCACGACCCAGCAAACTCCGGATCGAGCTTGATCGCCTTGCGGCAGGCCGCCTCGGCTTCGTCATGACGATTCGGACTCTTGGTCAGCAAGTTAGCCAGGTTGCCCCACGGCCAAGCGAATGTTGGGGCGAGTTCAATCGCCTTGCGAAACGCTGCTTCGGCGTCATCATGGCGATTAAGTTCGTCTGTCAATTGCACCCCCAACCCGTTCCACAGCCAAGCATCAGATGGATCGAGATCGATGGCTTTTCGAAAGGCTGCCTCCGCCTCCACCAAATCACCTTTCGTATCGCCCAGCAATGCAGCGCGCTCGTACCAAGTACGCGACGACACGCCTCTGGCAACAGCCTGATCCAGCGCTTGTTGCGCCTGGGCAAAGCGGCGGGAACGGCGCATGGCTCCTGCCACGTTTGCCCATTCGGTGGCGCTGGCATCGCTTGCATACTTCAAGCCCCAGTCCAGCCAGTCCTTAGCCGCCTCATCGTTCGCAAACTTGACCCAGTCCCGCGCACCAACCAGGCGCCAGACCATCGCCCGCAGTCCGGGGGCTCCCGCTACTGCCAACAAATCCTCGGCGTCCTGCGGCAGAAGGCATGGCAACGGTAAGTAGCCACACGCCCGCTTGCTGAACAGCAGCACCAAATCAGCTTCATGGAGACCATGTATCTGTAGCCGGCGTCGTTCTGCGTCGAGACGAAGACGTACGCGAGCGGCCTCTTCCTGAGCAGTGGTGCGTTCACAAAGGGCTTGCACGCTGGCCTGTTTCTGGTCCAAGCGCAGCTCGACCGAACCGAGCAAGGCATCCTGTTCGTCCACCGTCAGGCCGCCTTTGCAGCGCTGTAGCTGGTCGCGCATGCGCACTACCGCCGCCAGGTCTTCCGACAAATCGCCGGCAGGGAGAAAATCCTCAACCGCGCCGCCGCGATCCCACACATGCTGCAGCAGTCGGTCGGCACCATGGACCTCCAAGCCGCGCCGCATCTGCGTCGCGCAACGGGCGCCGGCCAGGGCAAAGGAAAATTGCGCGGCAGCCAGGGCGCCCGCGCCGCATTCAATCTGCATGCCGTCCTGCAACTCGTCGAGATCGAACATCGCTTCGAGGAACTCGGTGAGTCCGATCACGTTCTGGCGGATGCGGCGGTTGCCGCGCATTTGCAGCCAGAGCCGGAACAGTTGCTCGGCAATACGGTATTGGGTGCGACCATGGGCGGCGGATTTTTCCACAAGACCTTCGCGGTCCAAGACATCCATCTGCGCCGACACGGTGCCGGTCGGCAAGCCGGCATGGGCTCCGATTTCAGCGGCGGTGTGACCAAAACGCAGGCCGCCGCCATCGCCAGGGCGCCGTACGGCCAAGGCGTGCATGACGACCTGAGCCTGTTCCGACAAATCCTCGAAGCGTGCCTTGTAGTAAGGCGTGGTGATGTCCATCAAACGCTCGAAATCCTCGACGGCGCGGCTGTTTGGGCCGTGGCGCAGCAGTTCGAAAATGAGGCCCAAGGCGCGCGGATTGCCCCCGGTGAGCTGGTACAGCGCATCGACGCGGCCAGGGCGGGCGCGCAGTCGGTCCTTGACTTCGGGCACATCCTGCGCATCGGCCAGGCGCTCCAGCACCTGGCGCACTTCCATGAGATCGAGCTTGCCCAAGCGCTTTGGAATAAAGAAGTCGTAGAACGCCTTGTCATAGTCGGTGAAGGGTTCGGACAGGCGTACCGAGCCGCCTATGACGATAGGCGCGGTCGTGGTGGATAAGATTTCGCGCAAAGCCCAGTAGGCCGGCGCGTGCGGATCCTTGAGCTTGCGACCGGTCTTGTCGATGCGTTGAAAAATGAAGTCGAGGTTATCCACCAACAGCACGGGACGGCGCCCGAGCTCTGTGCAAATTTGCAGCAAGAGTTTGAACCCGGTGTCGGCGAGCGGATCGGCTCCGGCACCGCTGCTCCTGGCCCGATCGACGTCAGCGATCAGGCGATCCGCGAGCTCGGTTTGGCCCATACGGTCCAATTCGTCGGCCAGCGCATCGCACGCCGCCCACCAGAAGTCGGCGAGGTTCTTGACCTGGTACAGCTCTTCGGGAAAAGAAAGAGCGATCAGGTGATCCTCCAAGTCGGCGTCGCGGCGGATGGCGACGGCCAAGCGCTTGAGCAGTGTGGTCTTGCCGGCGCCACGCAGGCCGACCAGCAGGTAGTGCTGCACGCTGCCTTCACGCGATGCGCGGGCCAGCTCGTCACGCAGGAAGGTGAACTCGTCCACGCGGGCGACGAAGCCGGCGAGAAGATCATCATCGCTAAGCCAGTCGGGGTTGTAGTGGCGATGGGCGGACGCGGTGTTCATAGCGTGTCCCTCCTGAGCCACCACCGCCGCAGGGGTTCAAGACGGAAGCGATAGCGCCGTACGCCAGAGCTGTCGTCGGGCCACCAATAGGCGTCACGTTGCAGAATGTCGCGCAAGCGAATGAACGTGCGCCGTGCCTCTTCCGCAGCGACGTTGGTCATACGGCCTTCCAGTACGGCCAGCAGGTTCTCCGCACGCGCGCCGCCCGGATCGCGTGCGGCAAGATTGAGCAAGGCCAAAGCATGATCGGCGTCGGCGCGGCACAACTGCACGGAAAGCCGCCCCGCCCAATGATGAAAGTCGTTATCGGCGCCAGGCTGTACCAGTCGGTCGATGGCTTGTTCGATCAAACTGGCGGGACTCGCGGTAGAGTTCGAAGCCATGAAGTCGCGCAGATGGTGGAATGCCGACTGTAGGTAGTAAGGCTGGGGCCATTGCACGGCGGCAACGATGCTGCTGGCGTCGGCCACGGACAAGTCAATCTCATAGCGAACGGCCAGTTTGGCGAGCATGGCAATGGCCATCTCGTCCTTGAATGCCTCAAGTCCCTGATGCTTCATGCTGTTGATGGTGTCGGCCATGCCGTGCTCCTGCACCAGCGTATCCAGTCCTATCGAGCCCGATACCAGCCAACGCACCTTGCGCGCATTAGGCAACGCCCGCACGTCGTTGCGAAACCAGTCGAGAAACCGGCGCACGCGCTGCACGCCACTTTGCGCATCGTTGCGGATGATGTTGAACAGCAGAATAGGCAACTCATCGACGTAGATCAGCCACGGCTCTTCGACCTGCGCGATCAGGCGCAGCGCGTCACAAGCCACTTTGGTCCAATCTTCGGCGTCAGCGTTGCCCAGTTCCACGCCTACCGACCCGGCACCCACTGGAATTTTGAGCGACTTGATGCGCCCGCCCAGCGTGCTGAATGCTTCACTTAGGGCATCCATGGTCTTGCCGGCGATTGTGCCAAGTTCGGGCTTGAGCGCGCTTTCCAGCTTGTCGAGAAAGCCGCGCTCATCGAGACTCGAAGCAACATTGATCTCAATTGCCCGCCAGCCTTCGGCACGAACCTGCGCCATGATGGCGCGGGCAACCGACGTCTTGCCGATACGGCGTGGCCCGAGCAATAGTATGTCGTCGTTGGCGAGAATATCCCGCAGCCGCGCAACATCCACATCGCGACCGAAGAAGTTCTCGCCCTCCACCGGTGAGCCGGCAATATTGTCCATGAGTGCCCCTTGTTGGTTAATATGCGAGAGAATCTTAGCACTATATTTTCATAGCGCAAAGAATTCTTTGCAAAACTGAGCGCTATCGTGGATGCAAAGCAATCGCAGCGGATACTCCTGCGGGACTTCGCTGCATAATCCAGCCCATGACAAGTCCACCTGGTCCACCGACTATTCCACCGACCGAGGCTGACGCCACGCCTTGGCACGCCCTGTCCGCCGCCGACGCGCTGGCCCGCCACAACGTCGACCCGGAACACGGTCTGGCCGAGGATGAAGCCGCCACCCGGCTGCTGCGCCATGGTCCCAACCGTCTCCGCCCACAGGCCGGACGCAGTGCGCTGAAGCGCTTCCTGAACCAGTTGACGCAGCCGCTGGTGCTGGTGCTGATCGGCTCCGGCATCGTCACCTCGGGCCTGGGCGAATGGGTCGACAGCGCCGTGATTTTCGGCGTGGTGGCGGTCAATGCCGTAATCGGCTACTTGCAGGAAGGCAAGGCCGAGGCGGCGCTGGCGGCGCTGGCGCGCGCCCTGGCGACCGAGGTCACGGTGTTGCGCGGCGGCAAGAAGCGGCGCATGGACGCGGTGCATCTGGTGCCCGGCGACGTGGTCTGGCTTGCCGCCGGCGACAAGGTACCGGCCGATCTGCGCATCGTCTCCGGCAAGCAATTGCGCACCGTCGAGGCGCAGCTCACCGGCGAGGCGTCGCCGATCGACAAGCATCACGACACGCTGCCCGACGACACCCTGCTCGCCGACCGCCGCAACATGGGTTATGCCGGCACCACCGTGGTCGCCGGCCAGGGCCACGGTCTGGTCGTCGCCACGGCGGACGCCACCGAGACCGGACGCATTTCGGGCCTGATCGCCAGCGCGCCGGAAATCGCCACGCCGTTGACGAAGAAGATGGGCGAATTCGCCGGCCTGCTGCTGTGGGTAATCCTTGGTCTCGCCGCACTCACCTTCGTCGTCGGCGTGCTGCGCGGCGAATCAATTGCGTACATGCTGGTGGCCGCCGTGGCGCTGGCCGTCGGCGCCATTCCCGAGGGGCTGCCGGCGGCCATGAGCATCACCCTGGCCATCGGCGTCAGCCGCATGGCGAAACGGCGCGCCATCATCCGCCATCTGCCGGCGGTGGAAGCGCTGGGCAGCACCACGGTGATCTGTTCCGACAAGACCGGCACGCTCACCGAAAACGCCATGACCGTCACCGAACTGTGGGCCGGCGGCGAACGCTTCGGCGTCAGCGGACAGGGCTACAAGCCGGAAGGCGAGTTGCGCGGTATGGGCAATATCGCCGCATCGCCAGCGCCGACTTTTCTTCGCGAAACCCTGCTGGCCGGCGCGCTCTGCAACGACGCCACGCTCTACCACGAGCACCGCCAATGGCAGATCACCGGCGATCCGACCGAAGCCGCGTTGCTGGTGGTGGCGCGCAAATGCGGGCTGGACGAAGCCACGCTGCGCAATGTATTCCCGCGCCAGGACGAGCTGCCCTTCGATGCGGCGCGGCAGACCATGGCCACGCTGCACGCGGTCGAAGGTCGATCGGTGGCCTACATCAAGGGCGCGCTGGAAAAACTGCTGCCCGCCTGCCGCAACATGCTGGCCGCAGACGGCAACGAAATCCCGCTCGATGCAGCGACAGTCGAAGCCGCCGCCGCACTTATGACGGCGCGCGGCCTGCGCGTACTGGCTCTGGCGCGACGGCAGTTGGCCACTGACGAAACGCTGAATGAAGCCAGCATCAACACCGACCTGGTGTTGCTCGGTCTGGTCGGCATGATCGACCCGCCGCGCCAGCAGGCCATCGCCGCCGTGCGCACCTGTCATGCCGCAGGTATTGTGGTGAAAATGATCACCGGCGACCATGCCGACACCGCGCGGGCGATTGCCGTACAGGTCAGCATCGTCAAGGAAGGCGACGCGGTCCAGGTGCTGACTGGTCGCGATTTGGCGCAACTCGACGATGAAGCCTTGAAGGCCACCGTGCGCGACGTGAATGTTTTCGCCCGCGTCGAACCGGAACAGAAGCTGCGCCTGGTACGCGCCCTGCAAGCCGGCGGCGAAGTCGTGGCAATGACCGGCGACGGCGTCAACGACGCCCCGGCGCTGAAGCAGGCCGACATCGGCATCGCCATGGGCATGGGCGGCACCGACGTAGCCAAGGAAGCGGCGGCGATGGTGCTCACCGACGACAACTTCGCCACCATCGAAGCTGCCATCGAAGAAGGGCGCGGCATCTATGACAATCTGGTGAAGTTCATCACCTGGACCTTGCCCACCAACTTCGGCGAAGGCCTGGTCATCCTCGCCGCCATCGTCGCCGGCGTCACGCTGCCGATCACGCCGCTGCAAATTCTCTGGATCAACATGACCACCGCCGTGCTGCTCGGCCTGCCGCTGGCCTTCGAGCCGGCCGAGCGCGGCATCATGCAGCGACCGCCGCGACCGCCCGGGGCGCCGGTGCTCGATGCCATCCTGATCGAGCGCGTGATGCTGGTCGGCCTCCTGATGCTGGCCGGCTCCTTCGGCATGTTCCTGCTGGCGCTGGAGCGCGGTCAGACCATGGCCGAGGCGCGCACCATCGCCATGAACGTGTTCGTCGCCATCGAAGCCGTCTACCTGTTCAACTGCCGCTCGCTGCGCCTGCCAGTGACCGCCGTCGCCGCCTTCTCCAACCCGTGGATATGGTGGGGCGTCGGCCTGCAAGTCGCACTACAACTGGCGATCACCTACGCCGCGCCACTCAACGCGGCCTTCGCCACCGCCCCGATCAACGCCCGCGCCTGGGGCGAGATCGCCGTCATCGCACTGCTGGCGATGGGCGTCATCGAACTGGAAAAGCGCTGGCGGGCAACAGCGCAGGCCTGAAGCGGGGGCAGGCAAAAGTCGGCGCTGGCGGCACGGCGCCTACTTTTTCTCCGGTCGTCCCGCCACGCCGTGCTGCACCGCCATCAGGGCGGCCTCGGTACGCGAGCGCACTTGCAGCTTTTGCAGGATGACGGTGATGTGGTGCTTGACGGTTTTTTCCGCCAAATGCAAGCGCTCGCCAATTTCGCGATTGGTCAGCCCCTGGCTCAGCCATTCGAGCACGCCGGTCTCGCGCGTGGTGAGCGTGGCGAAGGCATCGGGCGGGCGCGGGCGGGAGAATTCGGTCAGCATCTCGGCCGCCAGGGTCGGCGTAACATAAGCCTCGCCAGTCGCCACGTTGCGCACGATGGTGCGCAACTCGCCCGCCGACACGCCCTTGAGCACATAGCCGTGCGCGCCCGCCTTGAGCGCGTCCAGCAGGCTTTCCGGGGTTTCAGACATGGTCAGCATCATGATGCGCACATGCGGCAGGGCGGCGGCAATTTGCGCGGCCGCGGCGATGCCGCCCATGCCCGGCATGCTCACGTCCAGCAGCACCATGTCCGGGTTGAGGGAAAGCGCCAGTTCCACGGCCTCTTCGCCGCTGCCCGCCTGGGCGATCACATCGAAGTCCGGCGACGCCGCCAGCGAATTGGCGACGCCTTCGCGAAACAGCGGATGGTCATCGCCCAGCAGGATGCGAATCGGCGCGGTCATGACATTTCCTCGCCGGACAAGGGCAGGCCAGCCAGGACGCGCGTCCCGCGTCCCGGCGCCGATTCGATTTCGCAGGTGCCGCCGAGCAGGCGCACGCGTTCCAACATGAAGGCCAGACCCAGCCGTCCCGAACGCGCCGCAACGTGCGGGTCGAAACCGGCGCCGTCGTCGGCGACCTCGATGCGTACCAGACCGTCGTCGCGCCAGACGCGCACACGCGGTGGGCCGCCCAGGGCGTGACGATGACTGTTCGACATGGACTCCTGCAGCAGGCGATAGACGGTGATCTTGGTCGCCAGAGCGGCATCATTCGGGATCTCCTCGATGTCCGCCTCGACCTTGAGTCCAAATTGGCGCTCGAAATCGCGCACGGCGCGGCGCGCGGTCTCGGTGATGGACAGCGAGGCGATGCCCGGCATGCCCAGGCCGGCGGCGATATTGCGCAAGTCGTCGAGGGAAGAGCGCAGCGCCCCCTGGATCGCCTTCAAGTCAGGCGGAGACTGATTGGCGGAATCGTCACAACCGCCACCGGCTGCCACCATCTCGTCGAAGCGCATCAGGGCGAAGGCCAGTGACTGCGCCGGCCCGTCGTGCAGGTCGGCGGCGACGCGATGCAGGAACTGCTCGTTGAGCGTCGTGGTTGCCGCGCCGGCTTCGCCGAGCCGGGCGCGCATGCGCTCGTTTTCCCCGAACGCGGCGCGCAATTGCTGCAACTGATGGCGCAGGTCGTCGCGTTGTTGCACGATGGTGTCGTTGGCGCGGTGCACCTGCACGAAGAGCAGAAGAAAAATCGCCAGCGTGGCGACGCCCACCAGTACCCAGCTGCGCTGCTGGGCGCTGCGAATATCGCGATCGAGATTTTCCGTCGAGTGATAGAACTCGGCGACCGCGATCACTTCGCCCCCCGCAGCTGCGCGCACCGGGACATAGACCTCCAGCAGGTGCTGCCATTGCGTGCGCTCGGCGGCGTGTTCCGCCTCGTCGAGATCGGTAATGTGTGCCGTCACCGTGCCGGCGAAAGCGGCGGCGAGCGCACCATCGACGGGGAAGCGCTGGCCAACCAGGCTGTGGTCGTTGCTGTAGCGAATGACGCCATCGGCATCCCACAACTTGAAACGCACGACCTTGCGCCGCAGCGGCCCTTCGTTGAATATCTGGTCGAGTGCGACATGCGTTGCGGGCGCCGCCAGCGCACTGCCGGGATCATGGCGCAATTGCGCGGCAAGAATGCTTTCTACATAGATCGCCGCCACTGCGGCGGCGCGATTGACGGCGCTGCGTTCGATTTCCATGCCGAGCCAACTGCCGATGATGGCCATGCCAAGTATCAGCAAGGCGGAACCGACCAGCAAAAACTGGCGCGAAAAACTCATCCGCTCGAAAGGGCGGTCGGCGCTTGTCTCGGGAGGCACAACGGATAAGTTTTGATCGCGGCTTTGCATTGGCAGCGATGGTAGCATCCAAGGTCTGGTTCGTATCAGACCAAAGTCCGATCGGATCGCGGCTCACGCCCCTAGCCGGATAGCAAAAAAGCACGGAAAATCATCGGATCGCATTTTTTTAACCGAGGGAGACTGACATGTCCTATCGCACAACGCATCGCACCCTGCGCCAACTGGCCATTGGCGTACTTACCGGCCTGCTCGGGCTGAGCGCAAGCTACACGGTTGCAGCGGCCGAAACCGAATCGGCCATCGCCCGCGGCGGTCGCCTTTACGACAAGTATTTCGCCGAAAACAAGACATCCAAGCCGGATGCGGATCACGCCAGCTACCCGCACAAAGGCGGCAAGTACGGCAAGGATACCTCCTGGCGCTGCAAGGAATGCCACGGCTGGGATTACAAGGGCAAGGACGGCGCCTACGCCAGCGGCGGCCACGCCACCGGCATCAAGGGCATCAACGGCGCGGCAGGCAAGGCTCCAGCCGCCATCGTCGCCATCCTGAAGGACGCCAAGCACGGCTATACCGACAAACAGCTTTCCGCCAAAGACATGGAAGATCTGGCGCTGTTCGTCAGCAAGGGCCAGATCGACACCAGCAAGTATGTTGCCGACAAGAAGGCCAAGGGCAACGCCGCCAAGGGCGAGGTGTACTTCAATACCATTTGCGCCGGTTGTCACGGCACCGACGGCAAGAAGATCAAGGATGCGCCGCCGCTCGGCTCGGTCGCCGACAACGCCCCCGAGATGTTGCACAAGATCATGAACGGCCAGGCGGCCGAGTCGATGCCCGCGTTGCGCGCACTCGATCCGCAAATCTCCGTGGATATCGCCAGCTACCTGACGCAACTACCCAAGAAGTAAGCCGGCAGCGACGGTCTTGAACCTACCGTGGGCGACAATAGTCGCCCACGTTCATTTACCCGAATCCGAATTTCACCCATGCTGAAAAAACTCTTTGCCTGGTTGCGCCGCCCCGCGCATATGGGCTACATGCTATTGATCGGTAGCGTCGGCGGCATCGTTCTCTGGAACGGCTTCAATACCGTCATGGCGTACACCAACACGCTCGAATTCTGCGTTTCCTGCCACGAGATGAGTTCGGTGCATGAGGAATACAAGCAGAGCGCTCATTACAACAATCGCTCGGGAGTGCGCGCGATCTGCTCCGATTGCCATGTACCGCGCGACTGGGGACGCAAGGTGGTGCGCAAGATCAAGGCGTCGAGCGAGATCTACCACAAGCTGATTGGCAGCATCGACACGCCGGAAAAGTTCGAGGCCAAGCGCCTTGTTCTGGCCGAGCGCGTATGGAAAGAAATGACCGAGAACAATTCGCGCGAATGCCGCAACTGCCATGCGTTCACCAGCATGAATTTTCACAAGCAGAGTCAGCGCGCACGCGAAAAAATGGAAGAGGCGATGAACAAGAACACGCCCTGCATCGAATGTCACAAGGGCATCGCGCACACGAAGCCGGTTGCGCCTCGCGACGACTGAGCGGCAGAGTACCGACAACACCGATGATGGAGCAAGGTGAGATATGAAAAGGTTTGCGCTGGCCGCTCTGGCGGCGGTAATGGGAAGCCTCGGCCCCGGACCGGCAATGGCGGTCGACGAGGGGTCGGTCGTACGCGGCGGGCGCCTGTACGACAACTGGAACATCGAGTCAAAGAATCGACCGCCAAACGGGCCGCATCCGGCATTTACCATCAAGGGCAGCGCCGTGAGCACTACCGACACCTGGCGCTGCAGTACTTGCCACGGTTGGGACTACAAGGGCAAACATGGCTATGTCGGCATTCGTAACCGGCAGGGCGCCGATCCGTCCACCATCGTCGCGCTGCTGAAAAATGCCACGCACCGCTACGGCGGACTCATGGGCGAGGCCAGCCTGCTCGATCTGGCCAACTTCGTCAGCCACGGCCAGATCGACACGCAGAAGCTGATCGAGACGGAACACCGCGCGAAGACCAACGTCGCCTCCTACGAAGAGTTCTATGGCACGATCTGCGCCGCCTGCCATGGTTCGGACGGCGGTCGCCTGCGCGAGGTGGCTCCCATCGGCGATGCGGCCAGGCAGCGTCCCCACGAAGTTCTGCATAACCTCATCAACGGCCATCCCGGCGATGTCATGCCGCCGCTAAGCGCGCTGGGAGGAGACTTCGCGGTGCGCATGCTGACCTACGTGCAAACCCTGCCGTCCCGCAGCATGTCGGTTTCGGTCGCACACGGCGCCCGCATGTACGACAACTGGCAGGTCGAAACAGGCGCCCTGCCCCAAGCCTTGCCGCACCCGGCCTATCCGTCGACGGCACATTTCGCCGCCGACGCGCCCACCACATGGCGCTGCAAGGAGTGCCACGGCTGGGACTACGCGGGCAAGCAGGGGCAATATGCCTCCGGCCACCACGCCACCGGCATCAAGGGAATTCGCGGCATGGCGGGCGCCGACCCGGCGCGGATCGTTGCCGTCCTGCGCGACAGTAAACATCGCTTCGACGCCGTGCTGAAGGCGCGTGACCTTCTGGACCTGGCAAATTTCGTCAGTGTCGGACAGATCGACATGAATGCCGCCATCGATCAGCGCGGTCGCGCACGCGGCAATGCCGCGCGCGCCGGAGCGCACTATCGCACTATCTGCGCCACCTGCCACGGCATCGATGGTCAACGCATCATCACCGCGCCGCCGCTCGGTCGCGTAGCCAGAGCGAATCCGTGGGAAGGTCTGCACAAGATCGCCAACGGCCATCCCAACGAGAAAATGCCCGCCTTGCGGAAACTCGACCCGCAGTTGCTGATCGACATCCTAGCCCATCTACAGGGATTACCGGAGACCCGCTAACCGCGCAAACGCGGCGCACAGGGCGGCTTCCTGCGGCACAGCATTCATTGTGCACGACGGGACTCCCACTCTGACCGATCGTCGCCAAGCGTCATTAACGCGGCATTGCCACCGGTCGCCGTCGTGTTAACGCTGACAACGCGCTCGGCGACCATGCGGAACAAGGGGTACAGCGCGGTGGTCGGCCCTGGCCGAAACACCGCAATCAGCGCGCCCGGCGCCTCCGCCAGGCGCCGCGTTATCTCCTTGTCATTGCCTGGGGCAAGCAGCACCCCCGACAGGCCGGAGTAATCCTCCTGTGCCCGCAACTCGATTGCTTTCGACAGATCGTCGGGCAGGCCGACCACTAGCGCCCGGCTGACGGCGTTGTCCGCCACGACGATCTGCCCCTCGACCGCCAGCACGGCGGCGAACTGCCGCAGCAGTTCGTCTTCGTCGGGCGCCAGGCAAAGCAGGCGGTCGCGGGGTGCAAAACTCAAGGTGTTGCGCTCGCCGGTGGGGCCCGGCAGATCGAGCCGGACGTGGCGCAAGCTCAGCTCGGCGTAGTCGGCGCAGAGTTGCGACAAGTCGCGCCGTCCGCCGGCGGATGCCCACGCGGCCAGGCGGCGCAAGGCCGGGCTGGCATCGGCCAAGGCCGGGGCCGCAGCGCAGCCCAGCGCGCCCGGCGGCACACATTCGCTGCCGGCCAGGCGATGCAGGTACAAGGGTCCGCCCGCTTTCGGTCCGATGCCCGACAGGCCTTCGCCGCCGAAGGGCTGCACGCCGACCACGGCGCCGACCATGTTGCGATTGACGTAGATGTTGCCGACATGGGCGCCGGCCGTGACGTGCTGCACGGTTGCGTCGATGCGGCTGTGCACGCCAAGCGTCAGGCCGTAGCCGGTGGCGTTGATGGCGGCGATCAGACGATCCAGTTGGTTGCCGGCAAAACGCAGCACATGCACCACCGGGCCGAACACCTCGTCTCGCAGTTCCGTCGGCGCGCCGATTTCGATCAGCGTCGGCGGCACGAAACATCCGTTGGCACAGTCCGCCGCCAAGGGCGCTTGAAACACCGCATGGCCCCTGCTCCGCATGCGCTCGATGTGGGCCAGGAGTTGCGCCTGCGCGGCTTCGTCGATCACCGGCCCGATGTCGGTGGCCAGCCGCGCCGGGTTGCCGACGGCAAGCTCGGCCATGGCGTCCTTGAGCAGCGCCAGCACAGGGTCGGCGATGTCCTGTTGCAGGCAGAGCAGGCGCAGCGCGGAGCAGCGCTGGCCGGCGCTGTCGAAACCTGATGTCATCACGTCGCGCACCACTTGCTCGGCCAGCGCCGACGAGTCGACGATCATCGCGTTCTGGCCGCCGGTCTCCGCGATCAGGCGCACGTCATGGCGGCCGGCGATGGCGCGGTTAATCAGCCGCGCCACCTCGATCGAGCCGGTGAACACCACGCCGCGCACGCGCGGGTCGGCGGCGAGCCAAGTACCCACCGTGGCGCCGCGACCGGGCAAAAATTGCAGCGCCTGGCGGGGAATGCCGGCCCGGTGCAGCAGCTCGACGGCAAGGGCGGCGATCAGCGGCGTTTGCGCAGCGGGTTTGGCGATCACCGGGCTGCCGGCGGCGAGGGCGGCGCTGACCTGGCCAAGAAAAATCGCCAGCGGGAAATTCCACGGACTGATGCACAGAGTCGGCCCTGGCGCCACGGCGGCATCCTCGAAATGGCCGTTGAGCAACTGGCCGGCGTAGTAACGGCAGAAGTCCACCGTCTCGCGCAGTTCGGCCACGGCATTGCCCCAGGTCTTGCCGGCTTCGCGGATGCACAGGCTGAGAAATTCGGCACGATGGCCTTCGAGCAGATCGGCGGCGCGCCGCAAGGCCGCCGCGCGTTCGGCGGGGGGAGTCCGATGCCAGGTTGCGGCACAGGCATGCGCACTGGTCAGCGCGCGTTCGACCGTCGCCGCATCGGCCTCGATCACCGTGCCGACCTGATCCCGGCGATTCGCCGGATTGCGTATTGGCCGCGCCGGGCCGGCGGTTTCCGCGTCGCCCGCCAACAGCGGGAGCGCCTGCCAGTGTTGGCCGCCAAGCCGCCCCAGTTCTTGTTCCAGCCAGGCAATGCTGGTCTCGTCCGCCAGGTCGATGCCCGCCGAATTGACCCTTTGGGCGCCATACAGGTCGCGCGGCAGCGCGATCGCCGGGTGCCGCCCGCCGCCCTCGCGCTTGACCTGCGGCAGCGGGTCCGCGACCAACTCATCGACCGATACCGCCTCATCGACGAGGCGATTGACGAAGGAGCTGTTCGCCCCGTTTTCCAGCAGGCGGCGCACCAGATAGGGCAGCAGGGTTTCATGGCTGCCGACCGGCGCATAGATGCGGCAAGGCTTGCCGAGGTTTGCCGGGCCGACGACATTGTCGTAAAGCGGTTCGCCCATGCCGTGCAGGCACTGGAATTCGTAGTCCTCGATACCGCGTTGGCGCGCCATCTGCCACACCGTCGCCAGCGTCTGCGCGTTGTGCGTGGCGAACTGCGGGTAAATTGCATCCGACGCCGCCAGCAGGCGGCTGGCGCAGACCAGGTAGCACAGGTCGGAATGCAGCTTGCGCGTGAACACCGGGTAGTCGCTCATGCCATCGACCTGGGCGCGCTTGATCTCGCTATCCCAGTAGGCGCCCTTGACCAGCCGGATATTGAGTCGGCGCCGGCTGCGTCGCGCCAGGTCGATCAAGCCGTCGATGACGGCGGGACCGCGCTTCTGGTAGGCTTGGACGACGAAGCCGAGGCCATCCCAGCCGGCAAGATCGGGATCGGCGGCCAGCGATTCGAACAGGTCGAGCGAAAGCTCGAGGCGGTCGGCTTCCTCGGCGTCGATGGTGAGGCCGATGTCGTACTGCCGGGCAAGCTGCATCAGGCCTTTCAACCGCGGCAGCAATTCCGCCATCACCCGCGCCCGCTGGCTGCGCACATAGCGCGGATGCAGGGCCGAGAGCTTGACCGAGATGCCCGGCCCCGCCATCACGCCGCGTCCGCCGCCCGCCGCGCCGATGGCGTGGATCGCGGCCTGGTACGAGCGCCGGTAACGCTCGGCATCGCTGGTGGTCAGGGCCGCCTCGCCCAACATGTCGAAGGAATGGGTGTAGCCACGGCCCTCGTTAATCCTGCTGCGCGCCAGGGCCGCCGCGATGGTTTCGCCCATGACGAACTGCCGACCGAGCAGGCGCATGGCGAAGTCGACGCCCTTGCGGATCAACGGTTCGCCGCCTTTGCCCAGCAGCCCGCTCAGGGCAGCGCCGAGCGCGCCGTGGGAATGAGCGGCAACCAGCTTGCCGCCCAGCATCAGCCCCCAGGTGGCGGCATTGACGAACAGCGACGGGCTGGCGCCGAGGTGGGACTGCCAGTCGCCGTGACCGATCTTGTCGCGGATCAGGCGGTCAGCCGTCGCCGTGTCCGGAATGCGCAGCAAGGCCTCGGCCAGGCACATCAGGGCGACTCCTTCCTGGCTCGACAGCGAGAACTCGTGCATCAGGTGGTCGACTCCGCTCGCGCCATGACGCTGTCGCCGTACCGCCGCGACCAGCGACCGGGCGCATGTCGCGATAGCCGGCTGATCGAGGGCGAGGCCTTCGAGTTCGCCGACCAGCGCGGCGACGCAAGCCGCTTCGTCGCGCCGATGGACCTCCCTGACTGCTTGCCGCAGCATGAACACTCCTCCATCCATCAGCATTGACACCGGATCAAGCGATTGGGCCGACCTCACCGGCGGTCTCCTACGCCATACGAATCAGCCCTTGCGTCGAACGCGCCGCAGAATCTTCTGTCTACTATAGTAGGAGCACGATGGGAGGGCGTCATGGACAGCAGAATCTCCTCGAAACAGCGCGCGGTGCGCCTGATCGGCGTGGCCAGTGGCTTGGGGGTGCCGGAGCGGGCCAAGGCAGGCAGTTCGCGCGCGGCGGCGGCACTGGAGATTGCGGATGTCGGTGCCGGGATCCGCAAGAATCGTGTCGAGTGCGCTTGGGACGCGGTGATCGCGGCCTCCGCCAATCCGCAACTGCCGCGTGAAGTCGCGTTGCGTCGGCTGTGCCAGAAGATCGACGAGCGCATCACGGCCTGCATCGCCACAGGTGCGCTGCCTGTCGTTGTCGGCGGCGACCATGCCATGGCAATGGGTACTTGGCATGGCGTGGCGCGCGCGAACGGCAAGGGCTTCGGCCTGCTTTGGATCGATGCCCATCTCGATGCGCACACCAGCATAACCAGCCCCACCGACAATCCCCACGGCATGCCGCTGGCGGCGCTGCTTGGCTGCGGCCCGAACCCGTGGCAAAGCCATGCGGGGGTACTCGACGCGAGGCGCGTTTGCGTTTTTGGCGTGCGCAGTTACGAGAAATCCGAGTTGCTCCTGCTTCAGTCGCTCGGCATCAAGATCGTCAGCATGGAAGAAATCGCCCAGCGCGGCCTGCAAGAGACCTTGACTGAAGCCCTGGCTCATGTCGGCGGCGGTCGCTTCGGCATTTCGATCGACCTCGATGCCTTCGATCCGCTGGATGCGCCGGGGGTCAATATCCAGTGCCCAGGTGGGCTGGATGGCGCTGCGCTGGCCGATGCCTTGCGCAGCGTGGCCCGCAACCCGCAATTGGCCGCCCTCGAAATCGCCGAGTACAACCCGGACCGCGACATCGACGGCAAGACGGCGGGGCTGGTCGCCACCCTGCTGGAATCGCTGAGCTCGCCGACCGGCGCCGAGTACATGGCGATCGAGGAAGAACACGGCGCGCACAACTATGCGCCGCTGCCGGTGGTGCTTGCGCGCGGCGAAGGGGTCTATGTCTGGGATACGGCGGGGAACCGCTATCTGGACATGATGTCGGCCTACTCGGCGGCCAGCCTCGGTCACTGCCATCCGCAACTGATTGCCGCGCTTGAGCGTCAGGCGCGCCGCCTGGCGGTCACTTCGCGCGCCTATTTCAACGACCGGCTGCCGCTGCTGCTGGCGCGTCTTGGCGAACTGTTCGGCTACGAGGCCGCGTTGCCGGTCAACACCGGACTCGAAGCCGTCGAAACCGCGCTCAAGGCAGCGCGCAAATGGGGCTACCGGCGCAAGGGCGTCGCCGCCGAGCGGGCCGAAATCATCGCCTGCAAGGGCAATTTCCACGGTCGCTCGATCGCCATCGTCGGCATGTCGTCGGAGGCCCAGTATCGCGACGGCTTCGGCCCCTTCCCGCCCGGCTTCAAACTGATCCCCTACGGCGATGCCGCTGCGCTCGAAGCCGCGATTACGCCCGACACCGTGGCCTTCCTGGTGGAGCCGGTGCAAGGCGAAGGCGGCATCGTCGTGCCGCCCGACGGCTATTTGCGCCGCTGCGCCGAAATCTGCCGGCGCCATGAAGTGCTGCTGATCTGCGACGAGGTGCAGACCGGTCTCGGCCGCACCGGAAAATTGCTGGCGTCGTGGCACGAAAACGTGCGGCCCGACGCGGTGATTCTGGGCAAAGCGCTGGGCGGGGGGCTGTTGCCGGTGTCGGCTTTGCTCGCCGACCGCGAGGTGATGGATGTATTCACGCCCGGCGATCATGGCAGCACTTTCGGCGGCAACGCCCTGGGCGCCGCGGTGGCGCTGGAGGCGCTCGAGCTGATCGTCAGCCTCGATCTGCCGGCGCGCTCCGCCGTGCTCGGCGAGCATCTGCTGGCACGGCTGCGCCACATCGACAACCCGGCGATACGCGCGGTCAGGGGACGCGGATTGTTTGCCGGCATCGAACTCGCTCCGAACTTCTTCGATGCCCACGACGCCTGCCTGAGGCTGCTCGAAGCCGGCGTGTTGAGCAAGGACACCCATGGCAGCGTCATCAGAATCGCACCGCCGCTGATCATCGAGCAGGCCCAGCTCGACGACGGCATCGACCGCATCGCCGCCACCCTGCACCGCATGGTGGCGGAAATACCCCGCGCAGCGTGACGGGGCAAGGGTGATGCCGGGCCGGCGCGGACGAGAGCTTCGTTTCGGAAAACTCGGCCACCGGTCGGTCGGCATGGGCTTTTGTTATAGTATCCGAAGTCCCGTTCCCATGAAGAGATTGCCGTGTCGGAAGCCCGCAGCGGTATCCAGGTCATCGAGCGCATGATGAAGCTGCTCGCTGCTCTTGCCGGCCACCCCGATCCGGTGAGCCTCAAACAATTGTCTCTGGCGGCAAGTTTGCATCCGTCAACGGCGCATCGCATTCTGGCCGCGATGGTCACCTCCGGTTTTGTCGAGCGCACCGATCCCGGGACCTACCGACTTGGCATCCGGCTTCTGGAACTCGGCAACGTGGTCAAGTCGCGCATCAGCATTCGCGAAGCGGCGATGCCGCTGATGCAGAAGTTGCACCAGCAGATCGGCGAGAGCGTCAATCTGGGAATGCGCCAGGGCGACGAAATCGTCTATGTCGAACGCACCTCCAGCGGCCGCTCGTCGGTGCGCGTGGTGCACCTGGTCGGCGCCCGGGCGCCGCTGCACGTCACCGCAGTCGGCAAACTGTATCTGGCCGAAGACAGCCCGCAAGAACTGCGCGAATACGCAAAACGAACCGGGCTGCCCGGCTACACCCCGACTTCGCTGACCACGCTCGCCGCGCTGGAACCGGAAATCGACCGGGCGCGTCGCCACGGCGTAGCCTTCGACAACGAGGAAATCGAGCAGGGTTTGCGCTGCATCGCCGCGCCGGTGCGCGACGACACCGGCGAACTGGTCGCCGGCCTTTCGGTCTCCGCCCCGGCCGAGCGCCACAGTCCCGACTGGGCCATTCCGGTCAAGGAGACCGCCGACGCCATTTCGCTGGCCATCGGCTACATTCGGAATACCAGCAAACCGGCGGCAAACTGAATTTGACCGCCGGGCCGTCACTCTGTATACTGCGCGGTTCTTTGCGTCATCCCATTGGAGTCTCTCATCATGTATGCGGTCATAAAAACCGGGGGCAAGCAGTATCGCGTTGCTGCCGGCGAAAAACTCAAAATAGAACAGATACCGGCTGATGTAGGCACTGAAATCACTCTCGACCAGGTACTCATGGTCGGCGAGGGCGAATCGATCAAGATCGGTTCTCCCATGCTCGCCGGCGCCACGGTCACCGCGAAAGTGATTGCTCAGGGCCGTCATCCCAAGGTCACCATTTTCAAGATGCGCCGTCGCAAGCACTACCAGAAGCACCAGGGCCATCGCCAAAACTTCACCGAAATCGAGATCAGCGGCATCGCCGCCTGATCCCGACAAGAGAATCAGGAGCTAAAACATGGCACACAAAAAAGCAGGCGGCAGTTCCCGTAACGGTCGCGACTCGGAATCGAAACGTCTTGGCGTAAAAAGCTATGGCGGCGAGCTGATTTCGGCCGGCAGTATCATCGTGCGGCAGCGTGGCACCGAGTTCCATCCCGGTGACAACGTCGGCATCGGCAAGGACCACACGCTGTTCGCCAAGGTGGAGGGCACCGTGTTGTTCGCCGTCAAGGGTCCAGCCAAGCGTCGCGTGGTCAGCATCGTCCCGGCCTCCGCTTAAGCAGCTAATCCTTCCGCGTCGAAAGCCCTATCGTCGAGATAGGGCTTTCGCGCTTTCAGGCTCATGAAATTCTTTGACGAAGCACGCATCGAAGTTCTCGCCGGTGATGGCGGCAATGGCGCCGTCTCGTTCCGCCGCGAGAAATATATTCCCCTCGGCGGCCCGGACGGCGGCGATGGCGGCAAGGGTGCGAGCATCTGGGTCAGCGCCGATCGCAACCTCAACACCCTGATCGACTTTCGCTACACCCGCGTGTTTCGCGGCCAGAACGGCGAGAAAGGCCACGGCTCGGATCGCTACGGCAAAGGCGGGGAGGATATGGAACTGCGAATGCCGGTGGGCACCGTAATTACCGACAGCGCCACCGGCGAAATCATCGCCGACCTCGACACCGACGGCAAGCGTGCGTTGATCGCCAAGGGCGGTATCGGCGGACTGGGCAATTCGCACTTCAAGTCGAGCACCAACCGCGCGCCGCGCCAGAACACGCCGGGGCAGGAAGGTGAAAAGCGCGAACTGAAACTGGAGCTCAAGGTTCTGGCGGATGTCGGCCTGCTCGGTCTGCCGAATGTGGGAAAGTCGACTTTTATCCGCGCCGTTTCGGCGGCGAAGCCCAAGGTCGCCGACTACCCATTCACCACGCTGCACCCGAACCTCGGCGTGGTGCGCGTCGACGACAACCGCAGCTTCGTCATCGCCGACATTCCCGGCCTGATCGAGGGCGCCGCGGAAGGCGCCGGCCTCGGTCACCGCTTTCTCAAGCATTTGCAGCGCACCGGCCTGCTGCTGCACCTGGTCGATATTTCACCTTTCGATCCGGAGGCCGATCCGGCCAAGGACGCCAAGGCGATTCTCAAAGAACTGAAGAAATACGACGAAGCCCTGTACAAGAAACCGCGCTGGCTGCTGATCAACAAGATCGACCTGGTGCCGGAAGACGAGCGTGAGGCACGGGTTGCGGCGCTGGTGAAGAGCTACAAGCCCAAAAAGCACTTCGTCATTTCCGCCATTTCGGGAGTTGGCTGCCGCGAGGTTACGTTTGCCGTGATGGACTATTTGGAACAAAATCGCAAGGCATGAGACAGCAGATAGCCGAGGCGAAGCGCCTGGTCGTCAAGGTGGGCAGCGCACTGGTCACCAACAACGGCGAGGGTCTGGCCCACGACTTCATCGCCGATTGCGCGCGCCAGATCGCCGCGCTGCACGCCGACGGCAAACAGGTGCTGCTGGTAACATCCGGTGCGATTGCCGCCGGCATGCAACGCCTCGGCTGGACCACGCGACCGCATGCCATGCATGATTTGCAAGCCGCCGCCGCCGTGGGCCAGATGGGCCTGGCGCAGGCCTACGAGAGCACCTTCCTCAACCACGGCCTCAAAGCCGCGCAGATTCTGCTGACCCACGAAGACCTGGCGGATCGCACGCGCTACCTCAACGCCCGCTCGACCCTGCAAACCCTGCTCGATCTGAATGTGGTGCCGATCATCAACGAGAACGATACCGTGGTCACCGACGAGATCAAATTCGGCGACAACGACACACTGGGTGCGCTGGTGGCCAATCTCGTCGAGGCGGAGGCGCTGATCATCCTCACCGACCAGAAGGGCCTCTACAGCGCCGATCCGCGTATCGATCCCGCCGCCACCCTGATCGACGAAGGGCGCGCCGATGATCGCCGCTTTGAGGCCATGGCCGGCGGCGCCGGCTCAGGGATAGGCAAGGGCGGCATGGTCACCAAGGTTCGCGCCGCCCAGCGCGCCGCCAGGAGTGGCGCACATACCCTGATCGTCAGCGGTCGCGAACCGGATTCGTTGCTGGCGACCGCGCGCGGCGACGTCATCGGCACCCTGCTCTATGCCGTCGAATCGCCGCTGGCGGCACGCAAGCAATGGTTGGCCGACCATCTGCAACTGGCCGGCGCGCTGACGCTCGATGCCGGTGCCATGCAGGCGCTGGCTTCCGGTCGCAGCCTGCTGGCGGTCGGCGTGGTGCGTGTCGAGGGCGATTTCGAGCGTGGCGCGGCGGTTGCCTGCCGAGGAACAGATGGCCGAGAAATGGCGCGCGGCCTGATCAACTATTCAAGCTCAGAGGCCCGCCGCATCGCCGGCCACGGCACGCAGGATATCGAAGCCCTGCTCGGCTACATCGACAGCGCTGAACTGATTCATCGGGACAATCTGATTCTGCTCTGATGGAAATACGGCGCTAGAAAGTACCCGGTCGCTGGCAGGAGAAAATTCCAGCTTTGGCGGGTCGTCTTTTTGTCACAACCACTATGTTTAACGCCAATGATGGCGGCGCTATCCCATCGAAATCTCGTTTTCAAGTAGCATCCCGGACGAACGGTCGGCCTCAGCCTGCAAGTAGTCGTTTGGCGCGGCGGTGCGGCACCCGCCGTATTTATTTATAGTTACGACCGCTGCGCTTCCGGAGACCGCATATGAACACTTCCATGGCACGCTACAACCAGATTGCCGACCGCGAACTGCTGATTGAATTTCGCGACGCACTGAATGATCAGGTGGCAACGCTGGAACGCCAGGTGACCAACCTGCGGCGCGATCCCGATGATCACGAGTCTGTCACTACCCTGTTCCGCGCCTTGCACACGATCAAGGGCGATGCGTCCATTTGCCGCTTTGAACTCGGTGTCAGAATCACCCATCCCATCGAGGGGCTGCTGGCGAGACTGCGCGAAGGCACGCTGGTTTTTTCGCCGCTATTGGCTGAAGCGATCCTGCTGGCGCTTGATCGCCTGGAACTGGCGGTCGAAGCACTTCTGGCCGGGCGGACCCTTGACTCCCTACGTATCCAACCGCTGATCGATGGTCTGGATGGACTGAGCGCCAGCGACAGTTCCGAGGTAGACGCCGGATCGGTTGCCCTGATTGAGGCCGTCACCGGCTTTCGTCCGGCAAGCGCAGGGGCAAAACTCACGCCCAAGGCAGTGGCGAGAGGACATGACAACGCCAGCGACCTGCAATTTTTTCACCGCTTGGCACTTCAACTGGAAACCTACTCGCCCCTGTTCAAGGGGCGCAGCGGGCGCCTGTTGCGTCTGGCTCTCGATACCAATACCCGCGCCGGCAAACCGGTGAACCCCGCACAACTTGAGGCGGCCGTATATCTCCATGATATCGGGATGATGTTTCTGCCGGAGTCGATCTGGCTCAAGGTTGGGGCTCTGACCGACGCCGAGCGGCGGTTGCTGCGCGAACACCCGTCGTTCGCCGCCGGACTCGTCGAGCGCATGACGGGATGGCAGGAGGCCGCCGTGATGATCGCACAGCATCACGAAATGGTAGACGGCAGGGGTTATCCGCAAGGACTGAAGGAGGACCAGATCGTCCCCGGCGCCAAGATTCTTTCCATAATCGACGCCTTTGAAGCAGTAACGCTGAAGCACAGCCATCGCGGCGAAGGACGCTCGCTGTTGCGCGCGGTGGCTGAAATCAACGCCAGCGACAAGCAGTTCCCCGCCGAGTGGATAGATCATTTCAACCAGGTTATACGCGGTATGGTCGAGGCCTGAGTGCGGCAGCCATGCCCAGTGACAGGCCAGTACCGTGATTGATCTTTCCAAGCTCAATGGGTTGTTGATTGACGACATCCCGGAAATGCGTTCCGCAGTGCGCATCCAGCTTACCGACTGCGGACTGGAACACTGCGACGCTGCGCGCAATATCAAGGAGGCCATCGAAAAGATTTCGGCCAATCGCTATGACCTTATCATCTGCGACTACAACCTCGGCCAGGGCGCCGACGGCCAGCAGTTGCTGGAACTGGTGCGGCGGCGCAAGATCCTGCCGCTGACCACGGTCTTTCTGATGATCACTGGCGAAACCGGTTACGAACAGGTGTCCACCGCCGCCGAATACTCGCCCGACGACTACCTGATCAAGCCGTTCACCTCGCAGACGCTACAAACCCGTTTGCAACGGGTCATCGACAAGAAACTGGCGCTGCGGGCGGTTTACGTCCATCTTGGCGAGCGCGGCGACAAGCAGAAGGCGTTGGCGGAATGCGATGCGATGCTGGCGCAGCCGTCGCGCTACTCGCTTGATGTCATGCGCATCAAGGGCGAGGTGCTGCTGGATCTTCAGCGCAACGACGATGCGCTGGCCCTTTATCAGGCCGTTCTCGATCAGCGCGCCACTCCCTGGGCCTCGGTCGGCAAGGCGCGGGCGCTGGCGGCCAGAGGCGACGACGCCGAGGCAAGGGAACATCTTGACAAAGTGATCGATGCCTACCCCAACTACCTGGCCGCCTACGACTCGCTGACTCTCCTGCTGGAAAAGAACGACCGGGTCGCCGCGCAGAAAGTGGTGGAGCGGGCGCTGAAGGTTGCGCCCTCGACTCAGCGCCAGCGACAACTCGGCACCCTGGCGCTGGACAACAAGGATTTCACGCGGGCCGAAGATGCCTTCCGGCGGGCGGTGGATAAGGATCGCTCCGGTTTTTTCAAAAGCCATGATGATTACTCCGGCCTGGCCAAGAGCCAGGTGGAACAAGGCAAGGTGCAGGAGGCTCTCGCTGCGGTCAAGGAGATGGGACAGCACTTCGGTCACAGCGCAGAACTGACTGTGCATCAGGCGGCCGTGGAAAGCATAGTGCACGCCAAAGCGGGCAATCCGGTGGCAGCGAAAGCGGCCCTGGAGCGTGCTTTAAAGGCGGCTGAAAGCGGGGAGGGCATTGCTGCTTCGGCCTCGCTTGAACTCGCCAATGCGTGCTTTGCCTCCGGCGATCAGGAACAGGCCAAGCAAATCCTCCAAGGCGTAGCCGAAGATCATCAGGAAAACGAAGCGGTGCTGGATCGGGCGCAGGCTGCCTTTCGCACTGCCGGTCTTGACAGTGAAGGCGAGATTTTTCTGGAAGCAACCAGGAAACGCATGATCACGCTCAACAACGACGCCGTAGCCATGGCCAAGGCGGGAGAACTCGACCAGGCCAGCGCCATGCTCGATGAAGCCGCTGACCGGCTGCGCAACAATGCACAGGTCTCCATCAACGCGGCGATTGCGGCACTGATGAAAGTTCAGCGGCAGGGTGTCTCGTCCAAACTGATCGGCAAGGCGCACCGCTACATTACCCAGGCCCATCGGGCCAACCCCGAGCATCCCCGCCTGGATGAGGCAGTCAATCTCTACCGCAAACTCGCCCCAGCCGACGCGCCAACTCTGAAGGTAGGCGCATGAACCCACTGATCGCCGGCGCCATTCATGACGCCAAGAACGGACTCAACCTGCTCAATACATGGCTGGACGAGGCGCGACGCACGACGCCGTCACTTGCCATTGACGAAGCCCGCGCCGTCGCTGCGCGAGTCGGCGCACAACTGGTAGAACTGCTGGTGCTCTACCGTGCCGGCGAAGACAATTTGCGTCTGGTGATCGAGGATCACGACCTGGCGGACTTTTGTCAGGAGGTAACGAGCGAAATCATCCTTCCGCCAGGCAGCAATGCCCGTATCGAATTCGACGCGGATGCTGTCGCCATGCTCGGCGCCTGGGCTTTCGACGCCTATCAGGTCAAACTGGTATTACAGGAAGCCTTGCGCAACGCCTTGCGCCACGGCAAGGACAACATCCGCTTTGCCGTTGCGACGCAGGCGAGTGGTGGTTTACGCTTTACCGTCAGCGATGACGGTCCCGGATTTCCGCAGGAGGTGCTGGATGGCAAAACGCGCGCCATGGACAGCGCCAGCAGCGGTATCGGCCTGATCTTCTCCCGCCTGATCGCGGAACGTCACGCCACTCCGGACGGCCGTCACGGTCGGGTTGAACTCGCCAACGACGGCGGTGCCGTGTTTGCGCTGGTACTGCCCTGATCAGTCTTGCCGGCCTTAGGCGACAAGTCCCGCCGTCAGATCACGCGATCATTGCCGCCATCGACAGGGACTTGCGCACCCGTGGTCTTGGCAAACAGCGAACCGCACATCTCGGCGGCCAGCTCGGCCACATCGCGGCTGGTGACCTCGGTTCTCAGAATGTTGTTCTTCTTGTAGGCGTCGACGCTGAGGCCGTAGTGTTTCGCCCGTGACGCCAGCACCTCGTCCGTCCAGATGCCGGTGTCGAACACCGCATTCGGGTGCAGCGAATTGATGCGGATATTGTCGCCGCCCCATTCGAGAGCGGCCACGCGCGCCAACTGGTTCAGTGCCGCTTTGGAAGCGGAATAGGCCGCCGCGCCGGGGCCTGGCGCGGGAACGTTCTTCGAGCCGATGATGACCACGCGACCGCCGCGCGGCGCCAGCTTGAGGAAGGCATGCGCCTCGCGCATCAGCACAAAATTGGCATCCAGGTTGACCCGCATGACCTTGCGCCATTCGTCCGTCTTCAGCGCATCGATGCGGCAGCCACCGGGGAATATGCCGGCGTTCAGCACCAGCATGTCCAGCCCGCCAAACGCAGCGGCGGTGCGCGCCAGAGCGTTCCGAATCTGTTCCTCGTCGGCGACATCGCATTCGATGCCGAGAAAATCCGGCCGTTTGTATAGCGACACAATCGCCGGGTTCAGGTCGATGCCGACCACCGCAGCACCCCGTGCCAGCAGGGCATCGACACTGGCCTTGCCGATGCCCGATGCCGCGCCCGTCACCAGCGCCACCTCGCCGGCAAACGCGGCTGGCTTGCCGGCCTTCTTCAGCTTGGCCTGTTCGAGATCCCAATATTCCACGTCGAAGATGTCCTGCGCCGGCAGCGCCCGATAGCCGCCGAGCGCCGTCGCGCGGACGATGATCTCCATGGTGTGGGCATAGATTTCAGCCACGATGGCCGCATCCTTTGCCGACCGCCCCACGGCGCACAAACCCAGCTCCGCATCGAGCACCACCCGTGGCGCGGCGTCCAGCATGGTTTTGCGCTCCCTGGCCAGCGGTTCGTGTGCAGCGAAGTGGGCGCGGTAGGCCTCGGCATACGCCTGCACGTCGCGGCCCAACATGGGCAGCCGTTTGGTGCGGATCACATGATCCGGCGTTGCCGGACCCTGCTGCGCAATAGTCGCCACATCGTGCCGTCGGGCAAAGGCCATCGACTGCGTATCCGCATGCCGCGCCACGATCAGCGGAAATCCGGCGACCGCCGAAATATCCTTGCGCAAGCGCGCCAGATCGAGTCCTGCATTCGCAACCGCTTGCGCATCCCCGTTGCAAGCAATGTCCCAAGCCTGGTTGCGTTTGAGGTAGTCCTCGGCCCGCCGCACCAGATCGATCATGCGTGCGTAGGATTCCTGCGCCGTCTCGCCAAAGGAAAAAATTCCGTGATTCAGCAGCACCATGCCGATGGTCTGCGGCCCCGCCTGTTGCGAAAACATCTCCGCGCACAAACGCGCCAGATCGAAGCCGGGCATCACATACGGAACGACCACTACCGAGTCGCCGTAAATCTCCCGGATGCGCGCCTCGCCCCCCACCGAGTTGGTAACGGTGACCACCGCATCGGCGTGGGTGTGATCGACATACTTGTAGGGCAGGATGGCATGAAGAATGGCCTCGACCGACGGCGTCGGCGCCGAAGCCCGCGTCATGTTCGTCACCAGTTCATTGACCATCGCCGGATCGGATAGCGCGGACAGTTGGGCAAGCCGCTTGAGATGCTCCAGCCGCACCGGCGCGAAACCACCTTCCTCGATCTTTTCGAGATCCCAGCCGCTGCCCTTGACGTAGAGAATCTCCTCCTCTTCGCCGAAGGCATTCCTGGCGCGCATCTTTACCGAAGTATTGCCGCCGCCATGCAGAACGAGTGTCTTGTCGCGACCGAGGAGGCGGGAGGTGTATACGCGCCGCCCCAGCTCGTCACCGCAGGCCGAAATTTCGCTATCGTTGAAAAGGCTGTCCATGACTATCGAATCCGCGGCGGGTATTGGTTTGTTGCTCTGGATCAATCACCATCACGTCCCCGGCCTCCATTGGCCCAGTTCGCCGGCCTGGGCGATGCCGCGCTCGGAAACAATGCCGCTGATCAGGGCCGCCGGCGTCACGTCGAAAGCCGGGTTGGCGACCGGCGTTGCCGGATTGCCGACTGCAACTCCGAATTCCTCCGCAGCGCGCTCTTCGATGGGAATGGCCGCGCCGGATGGACAAGCAAAATCGATGGTCGACAGCGGCGCGGCGACATAGAACGGCACGCCATGCGCGCGCGCGGCGAGCGCCTTGAGATAGGTGCCGACCTTGTTCGCGGCATCGCCGTTGGCGGCAATGCGGTCGGCGCCGACGATCACCAGATCGACCTTGCCCTGCATCAGCAACAGGCCGGCGGCATTGTCGGCGATCAGCGTGTGCGGCACGCCGGCTTCGCGCAGTTCCCAGGCCGTGAGCAGACCCTGATTGCGCGGTCGCGTTTCGGAAACCCAGACATGCACGGGAATGCCGGCCGCCTGCGCGGCATACACCGGCGCCAGTGCCGTGCCATGCTCAACCGTGGCAAGACGCCCGGCGTTGCAGTGAGTCATGACATTGACTACGTCACCGCTACGGCAAATGCGTTCAATCAGCGGCAATCCATTCTGCCCGATTGCCGCATTGGCGGCTTCGTCTTCATTGGCAATGGCGCGCGCCTCTTTCCAGGCCACGTCGCGCCGTGCCGCCAGCGCCGACTCTTGCAATACCCGGCGCATGCGCTCCAGCGCCCAATGCAAATTGATTGCCGTCGGCCGAGTCGCGGCCAGGGTCTCGATGACACGATTCAGGCGCGCGTCGCTGGCATCGTCCGCCAGACCGAGCGCGACACCGTAAGCCGCCGTGGCGCCGATCAGCGGCGCGCCACGCACCTGCATGGCGCGAATGGCGTGTGCAGCGTCGGCAAGGGTGTTCAGGGACACAAAGACGGTTTCCGATGGCAACCGCGTCTGATCGAGGATGACGACGCTATTGCCGTCCTCGCGAATGGTCGCCGCGTAATCTGTTGCCTCGGGACTCAATTCAGCTCAGCTTGCCGTGACAGTGCTTGTACTTCTTGCCGCTGCCGCAGGGACAGGGATCGTTGCGACCGACCTTGGGCGCATGCCTCTCAACGGGCTGCGCCGGCTTCGGCGCCGCGGCGCCCAGCGCCTCGTCGTAGTCGGCGTGGTGGTACTGGACGTTCTCGAGCTGCGGCGGTGCTTCCACCTCCTCGATCTGCTCCTCGCTGCGAATCTCGACCGTCAGCAGCAGCTTGGAGACTTCGCTGCGCACCGTTTGCAGCAAACCCTCGAAAAGCTCGAACGCCTCGCGCTTGTATTCCTGCTTCGGATTTTTCTGCGCATAGCCGCGCAGATGGATGCCCTGACGCAGGTGATCGAGTGCGGACAGATGCTCGCGCCAGTGGGTATCCAGGCTTTGCAGCATGACGTTGCGCTCGAACCCGGCCCAGGCGGCGGCATCGACCGCGCTGATCTTTTCCGCGTAGGCCGCATCGCCGGCATCCAGCAGGCGCCGCAGGATATCGTCGTCACCGAGTTGCGGCTCGGATTTGATCCATTCGCCCACCGCCAGCTTGAGATGGAGTTCCGCCGCCAAAGCGGCTTCCAGAGCACCGACATCCCATTGCTCCTCGACGCTTTCGGCGGGAATATAGAGGCGGAAGGTGTCGTGGATCTGGCCCTGGCGCATTGCCGTGATGGTCTCGGCGATATCGTCACTGTCGAGCAGTTCATTGCGCTGCTGATAGATCACCTTGCGCTGGTCGTTGGAGACATCATCATATTCGAGCAGTTGCTTGCGGATATCGAAGTTGCGCTGCTCGACCTTGCGCTGCGCGGATTCCAGCGAACGACTTACCAGCGGATGTTCGATGGCCTCGCCCTCGGGCATCTTGAGGCGCACCATGATGGTGTTGAGGCGTTCGCCGGCGAATATCTTGAGCAGTTGGTCATCCAGCGCCAGGTAGAAACGCGACGAGCCCGGATCGCCCTGACGCCCGGAACGACCGCGCAGTTGATTGTCGATGCGGCGCGACTCGTGGCGCTCGGAACCGATGATGTGCAGACCGCCGGCGGCCAGCACCTGTTCGTGCACCTTCTGCCATTCCGCCTTGAGCGCGGCGGTGCGCTTCTCCTTTTCTTCGACGCTCAGGGTCTCGTCGTCGCGGATGGCGTTGGTCGGCTTCTCGATGTTGCCGCCGAGCACGATGTCGGTGCCGCGACCGGCCATGTTGGTGGCGATGGTGATCTGACCGGGGCGCCCCGCCTCGGCCACGATCTCGGCTTCGCGCGCATGCTGCTTGGCGTTCAGCACTTGGTGCGGCAGCTTCTCCTTCTTCAGCAGGTCGGAGAGCAGTTCGGAATTCTCGATCGAGGTGGTGCCGACCAGCACCGGCTGGCCACGCTCGTGACAGGCGCGAATGTCGGCGATGATGGCGGCGTACTTCTCCGGCGCGGTGCGGTAGATCTGGTCGTTCTCGTCACGCCGGATCATCGGCCGGTTGGTCGGAATCACCACCGTTTCGAGGCCATAAATCTGGTGGAATTCGTAAGCTTCCGTGTCCGCCGTACCGGTCATGCCGGCAAGCTTGCCGTACATGCGGAAATAGTTCTGAAAGGTAATCGAGGCCAGGGTCTGGTTCTCGGCCTGAATCGACACGCCCTCCTTGGCCTCGACCGCCTGATGCAGGCCGTCCGACCAGCGCCGACCCGCCATCAGGCGACCGGTGAACTCGTCGACGATGATTACTTCGCCATCCTGCACCACGTACTGCTGATCGATGTGATACAGCGTATGCGCCCGCAAGGCGGCATAGAGATGGTGAATCAATAGAATGTTGGCCGGCTCGTACAGGCTGCTGCCCTCGGCCAGCATGCCGAGGCGGGCCAGAATCTCCTCGGCCTTTTCGTGTCCTTCTTCGGTCAACAGCACCTGATGCGCTTTGAGATCGACTGTGTAATCCCCGGTATCGACCTCGCCCTCGCCCTTCGCCGCCTCGCCGCAGACCAGCAGGGGCGGTACCGCATTCATGCGCAGGTACAGCTCGGTATGGTCTTCGGCCTGGCCAGAGATGATCAGCGGCGTCCTCGCTTCGTCGATCAGGATCGAGTCCACTTCATCGACGATGGCGTAGTTCAAGCCGCGCTGTACGCGCTCGTCGGCCGCATCCACCATGTTGTCGCGCAGGTAGTCGAAGCCGAATTCGTTGTTGGTGCCGTAGGTGATGTCGGCGGCGTAGGCGGCCTGCTTTTCGTCGTGCGGCATTTGCGAAAGATTGACGCCGACGCTCAAGCCCAGGAAGCGGTAGATGCGCCCCATCCATTCCGCGTCGCGACTGGCCAGGTAATCGTTGACCGTGATCAGATGCGTGCCCTTGCCGGGAATCGCGTTCAGATACATCGCCAGCGTGGCCGTCAGCGTCTTGCCCTCGCCGGTGCGCATTTCGGCGATCTTGCCGTAATGCAGGACCATGCCGCCGATCAGTTGCATGTCGAAATGGCGCAGGCCAAGTACGCGGCGACTGGCCTCGCGCACCACGGCGAAAGCCTCCGGCAACAAGGCGTCGAGCGACTCGCCCTGGGCGTGGCGACCGCGAAACTCATCCGTCTTGGCGCGCAGAGCCTCGTCGGAAAGCTGCTGAATGCCAGCCTCAAGCGCATTGATGCGGACGACGGCCTGGGAATACTGCTTGATCAGCCGCTCATTGCGGCTGCCGAAAATTTTCTTGAGAAAGCCGGTTATCATTTTTTCATCATTCCAAAACCGGCTTCAGAGCAAGCTAGTGCCCACGAAAGTGGGCGTTATGCTGAAACTAAAACCGGTGATCATGGGGTACGCGGCAGCGAATGGGCCGGCAAAAGCGAAGCGGCGATTTTAGCATGCGGGAGGGAGAGCCTTCCCGAACACATTGTTCAAGCTCGACGGTGTCACGCCCCGTTCAGCGCCTGTCGCAGCTTGGCGATCAGCGTATCGCGCTCGAAGGGTTTGACCAGAAAACCGGTCGCGCCGGCCTTCAGGCTGTCGATCACGACACCCCCCTTGCTCTGGCCGGTGATCATGATGACCGGCAACTTGGCGAACTGGGGCGCAGCCTTCAGGCGTCGCGTCGCTTCGATCCCGTCCATCTCGGGCATCATGAAATCCATGAGGACGACATCGGGTCGCGTCTTGCGCAGAATGGAAAGCGCCTCGACGCCATTGGCGGCAAAAATCAGGCGATAGTTCTCCCCTTCGAGAATTCTCGCCACCAGTTTGTGCTGCAATTCGTCGTCATCAACCATCAGCACAGTCGGTTGGACGCTGTCGGCCAGCGCGTTGAGCTCGCGGACCAATGCCGTGTGCGCCGAGAACCCCTGTTTGAGTTCGTCGGCCCACTGCTTGAGCGGCTCGACCGATTCGGTCGCGACGCGAAAGCGATCGCCGATGTCCTCGCGTTTGAGACGGCTGACTTCCTGATTCAATGCATCGGGATTGCTGACTGTCACGGCATCGGGCACAACGCCTTCGATCAGCCGCCGGGAAAAACCGTCCAAAGCGGCGTCGACGCCCTCCTCGGCCAGCGCCATGGCACGGCTGGCCACAGCGATGTGCCGGCTGCCCCGCGTCATCTGATGATCGAGCGATCCTTCCAGCGCCGCCAGGCGCCGCGCCTGCGCGGCGAACTCCGCCACCGACGGCCCGCCTTCACGCTGTGCGGCAAGCTCGCACAGCGCGTGGTGCACAGCCATGACCAGGCGCGACATGTCACAGGTCATTGGCCAAAAGAGGACGTAGTCATCGAAATGGTTCTTCCTGCACAAATCGTAAACCCGCTTGACGTCCTCCTCGCGGCACATGATCACGGTGCGGTGAGGAGTCTGCTGCACCGTCGGACACAGGTGATAAAGCCCAAGGTAATAACGCTCGGCCTTCTCCAGGCTATTGAACGCCAGCACCAGCACACCGGGGCGGTGGCGCTCGAAATCCGCCGCCACCTTGTCTTCATCGGTGGTGGTGAAGACCTTGTCGAATTCTTCCGCCAGGAGCTTCCTGATCTGTTCCGCGTCGGTGACGTTTTCGGCGGCGACCAGAATCGCGGTCTGGCTTGGGTCGGACGCGTTCATGCGAGTGGGTCTCCGACGATGAGAGCCGGGGTTTGTTCCAGCAACCGTGCGTCCCAGGTTTCGATCCAGCCCGGCAGGTCGGCTGCGGGCATCGGGCGGGCGATGAAATAACCCTGCGCCAGATCGCAGCGCGTACGGCGCAGAAAGTCCCAGTCGTCCTGGTCTTCGACCCCTTCGGCGACGGCTTCCATGTTCAATTGTCCGGCCAGACCGAGACTGGCATAAAAGATCGCACGCAAGGTCTCGTCCTGCCACGCCCGATGCACGAAGCCCTGATCGATCTTCAGCTCGTCGAAGGGAATGTCGCGTAATTGGGCCAGCGAAGAATGGCCAGTGCCGAAGTCGTCGATCGACAGGCGAAAGCGCTTCAGGCGCAGCCGGGTGAGGATTTCCAGCGGCGCGCGCAAGTCGGCCATCAACCGGCTTTCCGTCACCTCCAGCACGATCTCCGACGGCATCACACCGGCCTCGACGGCCTCGGCCACGACGAAATCGGCAAAGCTCAGCGCGGCGAGGTTATCCATCGACACATTGACCGCGACTCGCAACGTCAGCCCTGCGTCGCGCCAGGCACGGGTCTGTGCCAGCGCCTGGCGCAGCACGACGCGGGTCAGGTCGTCGATCAGGCCGTGCGCTTCGGCAATGCCGATGAACTGGTCAGGCAAAACCAGTCCGTCAACCGGATGCCGCCAGCGCACCAGGGTTTCGACACCGACCACGCGGCCATCGGTCACCGCAACTTTGGGCTGGTAGTAATTGACCAACTCGCCGTTGGCTATCGCGGTGCGCACCGCATCAGCGCCATAGGCCACCTTCGCGGCCCGCGACCGGGCGGCTGCGGGCGGCGTCCACTTTGCCAACAGCGCCGCCAGCGCGGCGGGCGAGACCGGCTTGCGCAGATGGCCGAGCACCTCGATCTTGTGTGCCTGCACCAGCGTGCTGGCGGCGGCAAGCATGCGTTCGTCCTCGCCGCTGATCAGCACCAGGCTGCCCGCATAGTGCTGTTCGACCAGGTGGCGAACGAATTCAATGCCGTCCATCTCGGGCATGTTGAGGTCGAGCAGGATCAGGTCCGGCGGGCCGATCGGGCCGGCCAACGCGACGAGCGCCTCGCGTCCGCTGGTATGGGAGGACAGCGCGGTATAACCCAGGTTTTCCAGCAGGCGACCGATCAGCTTGAGCATGAAGGGCTCATCGTCAAGCAGCATGACCCTGATCGTGGATTTGTCAAAATTGTCTGTCATCGCGCTTCTTCCTCTGTTACCCCTGTTACTCCGGCGTCACGTTCGGCCCGCGGGTCCAGCATACGCAGCCTGGTGTGACGACCAATGGAAACAGACTACCAGAAGGTACGCCGGCAACCCAGACTTTGCCACTTTCCTGGCGCGACTGGCGTCCTGGAGGTCGCTCCTACAACGAATCAAGGTACTCCTCCACCACCGCCATCTCCGCCGCGAAACGCTGCCACAGATCGGGCAGCGCGGCGACCTGCCCGGCCTTGCCGGCCGCTTCCAGCTCTGCACACCGTTCGCCCAGCGCCAGCGCGCCAACCGAACGCGCCGAAGACTTCAGCTTGTGCGCCAGGCTGGTGACCTGCGCGGCTTGTCCAGCTTTGCATGCGATGGAAAGTTCCGCCGCGATACTCTTCGCGCTGGCGCGGAAATCGAGCAGAAATTCACCAATGACCACCGGGTCGTCGCCGACCAGCGCGGCGAGCACCGCCACATCGACTGGCACAGAAGTCGGCGCTGACGGGACGGCGGCGGGCGGCGGCGTAGCGGTCGCCGACATCGGCAGCCACTTCTCGATCGTCGTCTTCAGCTCGGCCAGCGGCGTCGGCTTGGACAGATAGTCGTCCATGCCGGCTTCGACGCAGCGCACCGCTTCGCCCTTCAGCGCATTGGCGGTAAGTGCGATGATCGGCATGCGACGCCCGCCGGGACTCTGGTTTTCCACGGCGCGGATAGCAGCGGTCAGTTCGTAGCCATCCATCTGCGGCATGTGCAGATCGGAGAGCAGCAACGCGTAGTCACCGCTCTGCCAGCGCGTGAGCGCTTCGCGGCCGTTCGCCGCGACATCCGCGGCAAAGCCCAGCAGCGCGAGCTGCCGCACGATCACTTTCTGATTGGTCTCATTGTCTTCCGCCACCAGGATCAGCCGGCCCTGGCGCACGGCGACATCGCGCGGCGGCGGGATCAGCGCGGCCTCGCTTCTGCCGTGCGCCGGCTCGCTCGGCTTTTCCGCCGCGCGTCCGGTGGCAACGGCTACCGCATCAAGGAAGCTATGTCGCGTGAGTACGTTTCCATCCAGCTCAAACAAGGTCGAATCCGCATCGCGGTGGCACAGCCGGCGACGTATGCCACGACCGATGACGAGGAAACGGGTCTCCGACTGCGCCCGCAAGTCTGCGATGGTACGCAGTTCGTCGAGCAACGGCGGCACGTTGCCGGCATCGATCAGGCAAAGCCATGGCCCGGGAGCAGCAAGGACAAGGAAAGCGCGGGCCGCCGCCAAGTCGTGACTACGCTCGACGCCAGCCCCTGCGGCGGCAAGCCATGCAGCCAGATCGTCAGCCAAGCCGTCAGCATCGCCCACCGCGAGGCAGGCCAGTCCGGCCAGTGGCAATGACGCAGCGTCGGCGTCGACCGCTGCCGGCAGCGGCACGCAGGGCAGGCGCGCGCAGAAAGTCGACCCCTCGTCCGGCGCACTCTGTACCGTGAGCTCGCCACCCATCAGCCGCACCAGATTACGGGCGATGACCAACCCCAGCCCGGTGCCGCCGAAGCGGCGGGTGGTCGAGGTTTCGGCCTGGGTGAAGGCGGCAAACAAACGCGCCTGCGTCGCCTGATCTATGCCGATACCATTGTCGACGACACGAATTTCCACCACCACCTGCGCCTCTTCGCGCCTGACCAGCAGCGCGCGTACCGATACCCGACCGATCCGCCCCTGCCCGCTGGAAAACTTGATCGCATTGTTGGCCAGATTGACGATAATCTGGCGCAGGCGCTGGGCATCGCCGAGAACGTGCGCGGGGATGTCCGGATCGGTAAATAGCGTCAGTTCGACGCCCTTGCTGACGGCCAGATGGTCGAGCATGCCGCAAGCCTTTTCCACGACTTCGGCCACCGCCATCGGCTCCTGTTCGACTTCCAGCTTGCCGGCCTCGATCTTCGAGAAATCGAGAATATCCTCGATGATGCCGAGCAGCGAAAATGCAGAATCGCGGATGATATCGACCATCTCCACCTGATAACCGTTGAGACTGGTTTGGTGCAGCACGTCCACCATGCCGATGACGCCGTTCATGGGGGTACGAATCTCGTGGCTCATCGCCGCCAGGAAATCCGACTTGGCGCGGTTGGCGGCCTCGGCGGCGTTTCTGGCCTCTTGCACCACGGCTTCGGCCCGCTGGCGTTCGGTAATGTCGCGCATCACACCGGTGAAGTGGCGCACGGCGCCCAGCCACATCTCGTTGATCGCCAGCTCCAGCGGGAAGCTGGTACCGTCTTTACGCCGACCCTCCACCTCACGACCGATGCCGATGATATGCGCCTCGCCAGTGGCCATGTAGCGCGCCAGGTAGCCGTCGTGTTCGCCATGATAGGGCGCGGGCATCAGCATCTTGATATTGCGGCCGATGACCTCGCCAACCATGTAGCCGAAGATGCGTTCGGCGGCGGGATTGAAGGTCTCCACCGTGCCATGCTCATCGGTGGTGATGACGCCGTCGACCACGGTGTCGAGAATCGCCGCGATGCGTGCGGCGCTCTCGCTCAGGCGATCGCTGGTCTCCTTCAGTTGGGCGGTGCGTTCGGTGACGCGCCGTTCCAGATCGGCATTGAGCTGAAGGATTTCAGCTTCGGCGCGCTTGCGCTCGATCGCCAGGCGCGCCAGACTGGCCGCCATGACGATTAGCTCGATGTCCGCCGCGCAGGGTTCGCATGGTTCGCGATGGTAGATGGTAAATGTCCCCAGCACGCCGCCGACCGCGTTGAGAATGGGCTCCGACCAGCACGAACGAAGCCCTCCCTGCGCAACCAGCGCCCGGAAATCGACCCAATCGGGATGGCTGTCGATGTCCGCCGCAATCACCCGTTGCCGGGTAAACGCCGCCGTGCCGCAGGGGCCGCCTGCCGGGCCTATTTCCAGCCCATTGATCGCATGGTTGAAAGAATCCGGCAGACTGGGCGCCGCGCCGTGGCGCAGGCGCGTCCCCGCCTCGTCCAGCAGCAGAATCGAGCACAGCGCTTGCGCGTCTTCCGCTTCAACGAAACCGACGATGCGCTCAAGGATTGCCGCCAAGGGGACACTGGTGCCCAACAACTCCATGATGCCCGCCCGATTGCGCTCTCGTGCCTCCAGTTGGCGGCGCTCGGTGATGTCCATCAAAGTGACGGCCACCTCGGACAGTTCGTGCTGAGCGTCGAAGATCGGCGCGGCGCTGACCAGCATCCAGCAGATGCCCCGCCCGTGCGGAAACACCAGGCCAATGACCCTGTCCCTCACTATCTGGCGGGTGGAGAGCACCTGATTGCCCGGATACTCATCCACCGCCATGCGACTGCCGTCTTCTCGCAGAAAATGCCAACCGGGGTCGCGAGTACTCTGACCGACCAGATCGGCGGCAGCACGTTGCAACAGGCCTTCCGCTGTAGGGTTAACGCTGACGACGACGGCTTGCCGATCATGCACCATGACCCCTACCGGAACGTTCTCGATCAAGGCAGCGAGGCGCCCCTCGCTCGCCGTTCGCAGCGCAACCTCCCGCGCCATGCGCCGGGTGTGGTCGGCGATGGCGAAGACGAAGACGCCGGTGAATAGCACCAACAGCAGCTTGCCAGCAAAATAGAGGCGCCCGCCGGTCGACTGCCCTGGCCGCCAGGCGGAAAGCAGCCACGCGTCAACCCGTAGTCCTTCGCCGGCAAGGCCGCCTATACGACCGCTCCAGTCCGGGCGTGCATCGCGGTCGGTCGGCACGGTGCCAACGAGCATCAGTCGCTGGTTGTTCCAGTTGGCGAGGCCGGTAATCCGGAAAACGAGCCCCTCGCGGGCCGCGTGCGCGGCCACGTCCGCCCACAACACTTCCGGGGTAAACACGGCGATGACAAAACCGCGCAGAGCGGCGCGGCGCGCTGCCTGGTCGGCCACCGAGGCGTTGAAACCAGCGCGGTAGACCGGCGTCAGCAGCAGCCATTCCCTGCCGTCCATGTTGCCGGGAAAGTTCTCGCGTGCGACCAGTGCCGGTCGCGCACTGGCGACCGCCTCGGTCATTGCGGCGCGCTGCTTCGGGTTGGCTCCCAAATCGACGCCGAGCGGCGCCTCGACTCGGCTGGGTATGGCGAAACGCAGCGGGTAGTAATCGGCGCGCTCGGTAGCCGGCACCAAGGTGCCGCCGTCATCGAATTCGAGCAGGGAAAAGCCCGCCGGACCTTCGCGCTGCACCGCAGTTTCGAACGCGGCCCGCTCGGCGTGCACAACGCGCGGCGCCCATTCGATGATCTCGACGCCCGTGCGCCCAGCCGCCATCTGATTGAAGGCGGCAAACTCCTGCTCAGTGATGGTTTTGTGGCTATCGAACAGGGTCATTATCGCGAGCAGGCGTTCCCGACGCTGATGGATCGCACTCTCTACCTGGTGCTGTAGATCGCCGGCAGTCGTCGCCAGCCGCTCGTGCCGACCAGTTTGCTCGACATGGCTCAGCCAGGCGTAACCGCCGACTACCAGCACGCCCAAGATCACCAGCGGGCCGGCGCCTTGCAGAGCATGGTCACGCCAGCGCAGGCGCGATTCGGACAGGACGAGCAGTACCAGAGGCGCCGCCAGCAACACGCCGAGACTGTCGCCGACCCACCACGTCATCCACTCGGCGGCGAGCATTGACGCCGGCAGGTCACCAAGAAAATGCAGCGCGGCGACACCCACCGTCGCCGAGACCAGGCAGGCGATTGGCCCGCCGAGCACAAAAAAGGCCAGTGCGCCGCGCGCGCGCGCCAATGGCCCGGCGGCACGCGGAAGACGCTGCGTCAGCAGCGCGCCAAGCACCGCCTGCATGGCGATGCCGACAGCGATCGATGCCGCCAAAGGAAGCGGCGTGCCGCCGAGCAGTTTGGCGGCAAAAGCGCCGATCCATATCGCCGGCCAATAACGCCAGCCCCAGACCGCCAGCGCGGCGAGCGCAAGACCGGACGCCGGCCATAGCGGCACGGCACGAACAGACTCCCCGCCGATCACCAGGGCGAGCAACGCCAGAACGAGGTAGGCAAGCGCAAGACCGACCGCGCGCGTCACCTGGAAACATGGCGATGCCCCAGCGGGAGAACTCACGTCCTGTGCCATGCCGACGGTGGCGTTCATGAGATTCCGGGTCACGATGAATGGTTGGCGATCACCTTCGGAGCGAGGGCTAGTCACTGTGCTGACGAGACGCCGACGCTCCAACGGAAATCAATTTATGAGCTTGATCCTACTCGCCAGCAGGAAAGTGTCAATGACGCTGTTGTGCGGGGCGGCGCCAAACTCGATGCGGTTCACCGGCATGGTAACGAACTCGCAACTCAGGACAAAAGCCGAGGCCAGGTTTGCCCAGCCAAAATGCGCTGCACGGCCCCGGCATCACTGCCGGGATGCGATCTCAGCGGCGGCGTGCCGACCCCTGAGTCGCCTGCGCCATGCGCAGAAAACGATCCGGATTCTGCGGTAAACCGTGAATGCGGACTTCAAAATGCAGATGTGGCCCGGTGGACCGTCCGGTGGTGCCCACTTCGGCAATTTTCTGGCCGCGCTTGACCAACTGTCCGGCCTTTACCAACATTCTCGACGCGTGGGCATAGCGCGTGGTCAGGTCCTTACCGTGATCGATTTCCACCAGATTGCCATATTGCGGATGATGCTCTGCGGTAATCACGATGCCGGCAGCGGCGGCACGAATACTCATGCCGGAGGGCGACACAAAGTCGATTCCCTCGTGCATCGCCCGCTCGCCAGTGAAGGGGTCAACACGCCAGCCATAGCTCGAAGCGTTCCATTGCGCCTCGACCGGCATGCTGGTGGGCAGCAGGCTTTTCTTGATGCGGTCCTCCAGCAATTGGGACTCAATCATGGAAATCGCGTCGGATTTTGCTTCGAGCTGATGGGCCAGCGCGTCGACCGCGCGTTGCAGTTCCGTTGCAGACATCGTCGCAGGCAGCACCAGCGGCCCGCCGCGGCCATCCGCTTTGACATTGAAGGTCTTGAGCTCCTGAGGCTTGACCCCCGCCATACCCGCGAGCCGTTCGCCTATGGTGTCGAGGCGCAACAATTGCGCCTGCATCTCGCCCAGCTTGACCGCCATGGCGTTGAGGTTTTCACGAACAAAGTCCTTGGAGCGCTGGGTTTCTTCGGCATTCACCGCACGCACCAAATCCTGCAGGAAGGGTAGGCGGATTTCCGCTGCGTGACGGACGGTGACATAGGAAAACAGTGACGACAACACAAGGACCGAGCTAAACAGCGCAACCACGAAGAGTACTGCATGACGCCAAGTCAGCGTAATGCTTCTTGCGGTTGCCAGTCGGTCGGAGACGAGAATAATATGCATCCCTTCCCTCCCTTCAGGTTCGTTATCGATGACAGCGCGCAGTCTCCAGGAACACCTTGCCTCCGGTGACAGCATGGCGCGGCTGGCAAGCCACGCCCAACGTCTACTTCAATTCCAGCGTCTTCTCGAAGCTGCACTTCCGGCGGCACTAAGGCCTTATGCCCGAGTAGCCAACTTCCGTCTGGGGAAACTCTTTATCCACGCCGCCAACGGCGCAGTCGCGGCGAAAATCCGTCAATTCGGACCACGTCTCGTCAGCGATTTATCGAATAAAGACGCGAAGGTTACCCAAATCGAGGTCCGAGTGCAAGCCCGGAACCCAGCGCCAGCCAGCCCTCGGCATGAAAGGCCTGCTCTGCCTGGGATAAAACAGAAGCAAGCGCTTACTGGATTGGCAAGCCAACTGCCAAGCGAATCGCCTCTGAAGAACGCGCTGGAGCGCTTGCTGCGGACGATCAAAGAATAATCAGGCGCTCTGCGGCCATCAGCACCAGGACAACCAGCGCAAAAATCAGCGCTGCCTTGGCAACACGGACTGACAATACAAGATAGCGCCGATCACGGGTGAACAACCAGGCGACGATCCCACTGCCAATAGTGATCGCCGTGAGTATGCCGACGATCCGCAACAAGAGCATGGTTAATGCCTAAGCCAGTTGGGGATACAGCCGGGCAATGCTGCCCGGCGCTTCTTCGGCCTTCTGGAAACTGACCAGCTCCCAGGCCCCGGCATCGGCCAGCAGCGCGCGCAACAGCTGATTGTTCAGTGCATGGCCCGATTTGTGGGCCGAAAACGCTCCCAGCAAGGGATGGCCGGCGAGGTAAAGATCGCCGACGGCATCCAGGATCTTGTGCTTGACGAACTCGTCGGCGTAGCGAAGGCCGTCGCTGTTCAGAACCCGGTACTCATCCATCACGATGGCGTTTTCCAGACTGCCACCCAGTGCCAACCCCTGGTCGCGCAGGTTTTCAACATCCTGCATGAAACCGAAGGTGCGGGCGCGGGCCACTTCGCGCAAATAGGATTGATCGGCAAAATCAATGTGAGCCCGCGAGGCGGCGCGCTTCACCGCCGGATGGTTGAAAACTATGGAGAAGTCGAGGCTGAAGCCGTCGTAGGGCGACAGCCTGGCCCATTTGTCGCCATCCTTTACCTCCACGGTCTTCTTCACCCGCAGGAATTTCTTGGCGGCTTTTTGTTCCTCGATTCCGGCCGACTGGAGCAGGAAAACAAAGGGGGCCGCCGACCCGTCCATGATCGGCAGTTCGGCGGCATCGACATCAATATAGATGTTGTCGACGCCGAGTCCGGCCAGCGCCGACATCAGGTGTTCGACCGTGGCCACCTTGACCCCGTCCTTTTCCAGGCAGGACGCGAGCCGAGTATCGCCGACGCCAAAGGCGTCAGCCTTGAGGTCAACTGGCGGCGTCAGATCGACACGGCGAAATACAACCCCCGTCTCCGGCTGCGCCGGACGCAGCACGAGCGACACCTTGACACCCGAGTGGAGACCCACACCGGTGGCCTTGACGACTGTTTTAAGGGTGCGCTGACGAAGCATCGGACTGCGATGTAAATGGAATGTTGCGGAGCGGCAATTTTATCACGCAAGCCCGGTGCGGCGGGAGGAGGCGCCCGCCGCACCGGTTGCGGGCCTGACTATTCAGTCGGACTGACGGCGCAGGAAAGCAGGGATATCGTACTTGTCCACTCCGGAAGCCGCCATAGCATCCGCCTGCGCGTTGCGTGGCGTGCTGCCTCGCGCGCTACTGGTGACACTGGAGAGATCTATCTGCGCCTGACCGATTGCGGAGTCGTACACCGGCAGATTGTCGGTCCCGGTGCGCAGTCCGACCGTTTCGACCACGCTCATTCTGGGTTTGACCGCCTCACGCACCACAACCCCGCCGAGACCGGTGGCAACCACCGTAACGCGCAACTGGTCTTCCATGGTCTCGTCAAATACGGCGCCACAAATTACGGTGGCCTCGGGAGCCGTGTATTGACGGATGGTATTCATCACCTCCTTGTATTCCTTGAGACCGAGTGTGGAGCTGGCGGTAATATTTACCAACACGCCGCGCGCGCCGGAAAGCTCGATACCCTCCAGCAGCGGACTGGCCACGGCCTCTTCGGCGGCGACACGCGCCCGATCGACGCCGGCGGCGACGGCCGAACCCATCATGGCCTTGCCCATCTCGCCCATCACGGTGCGCACGTCTTCAAAGTCGACGTTGACCAGACCCGGTACGTTGATGATTTCAGCGATGCCGCCCACCGCATTGCGCAGCACGTTGTCGGCCGCCTGGAAGGCTTCGAGCATGCTGACTTCGTCGCCCAGCACTTCTTCAAGTTTTTCGTTGAGGATGACGATCAGCGAATCGACGTGACGAGCAAGCTCGGCAACGCCCTCTTCGGCCAGGCGTTTGCGCTTGCCTTCGTATTCAAAGGGTTTGGTGACTACGGCCACGGTCAGGATGCCGAGTTCGCGCGCCACCTCGGCGACGATCGGACCAGCGCCGGTACCAGTACCGCCGCCCATGCCGGCGGTAATAAAGACCATGTGCGCACCAGTCAGAGCTTCGGCGATGCGACCACGATCAAGCACGGCCAACTCCCTGGCCTTTTCCGGCTTGCCGCCGGCGCCCAGACCGGGACCAAGTTGCAGCTTGACGTGCGCGGTACTCTTCTTCAGCGCTTGCGCATCGGTATTGCAGCAGATGAATTCGACGCCGCCGACGCCTTCGCGGATCATGTGCTCAACCGCGTTGCCACCCGCGCCGCCGACGCCGACTACCTTGATTACGGTCGATCCCGCCTCCGCTTCCGGTGTCACCACTTCCTCAAGTTCAAACATTCTCGCCTCCTGAAAAGACCAACCGAATCAAAAATTACTGGTGAACCACGCCCGCATCCGCGCCAGAACCTGCCTGAAACTCCTCGGGCTTTGTACCTTCATGCCGCGGTGACGCTGCGCCACACCTTCCAGCAACAAGCCCATGGCCGTCGAGTAGCGCGGATTGCGCACGTAATCGCGCAAGTTGCCGTCGTAATGCGGCATCGCCAGCTTTACGGTGTTGTGAAAAACCTCTTCGCCCAGATCGGCCATGCCGGGCATTTGCGCCGCGCCGCCGGTCAGCACGATGCCGGCGCGCAGCAGGCGTTCCTTGCCGCTGCGGTGCAGTTCCTCCTGCACCTTCTGGAAGATTTCCTCGACGCGCGGCTGGATGAATCCGGCCAGGGTCTGACGCGACAACTGCGTCGCCGGACGGTCGCCAACGCCGGGCACCTCGATCATGTCTTCCGCATTGGCCAGTTGCTGCAACGCGACGCCGTAGCGCACCTTGATTTCCTCGGCATCCTGGGTCGAGGTGCGCAAGGCGATGGCAATGTCGTTGGTCAACTGATCGCCCGCAATCGGAATCACTGCGGTATGGCGAATCGCGCCCTGCACAAATACCGCAACGTCGGTAGTGCCGCCGCCGATATCGACCAGGCAGACGCCGACATCCTTTTCGTCTTCGGTCAGCACGGCATAGCCGGAGGCCAGCGGTTGCAGCACCAGGTCGACCACTTCGAGGCCGCAGCGATGCACGCACTTGACGATGTTCTGCACTGCGGTCACCGCACCGGTAACCAGATGCACCTTGACGTCAAGCCGCTTGGCGTCCATGCCGATCGGCTCCTTGACGCCGTCCTGGCCGTCGACGATGAACTCCTGCACCAGGGTGTGCAAAATCTGGTCATCGGCCGAGATGGATGTCGCATTGGCGGCCTCGATGGCGCGCTCGACATCGAACTGGGTGACTTCCTTGTCGCGCACCACGGCCATGCCCGAGGAATCCTTGCTCTTGATGTGGCTGCCGGCAATTCCGGTATATACCTCGCGCACCTTGCAGCCCGCCATCATCTCGACTTCGGCAATGGCTCTGGAGATCGAATTCACGGTGGCCTCGATGTTGATCACCATGCCGCGCTTCAAGCCGCTGGACTCCTGGGTGCCAAGGCCGAGGATACCCAGCCGACCTTCGGCATCCAGCTCACCGACGATCGCGACAATTTTCGAGGTGCCGATGTCGAGGCCGACGATCAGGTCACGTTTGGCTTCCTTGGCCATCAGCTTTTGCTCGCCCTGAGGGCGAATCCATTGGGGTAACGCATATCCACCACGCCGACGGTTTGCAGGCGATTCCTGGCCGCGCCGCTTACCGCCGCATAGTGGGTCGTGAATCGGTGCAAGCGCTCCGCCAGCGGATGCTTGGGCTGATCGCGGCCCAGCTCCAGTACCACGCCGTCGTCCAGCTTGAGTTGCCAGGCCTCGCGCGCCGAAAGACGAATGGCGACCTGCTGGTGGCCGATAGCCGCGAGGCTGTCGCTGAACTCCCGATAGCGGGCCAGCACACGGGGAGCCGAACCTTCCGGACCGACAAACATCGGCAAGGCTTCGCGCGTCGACGCCACGAACACCTCGCCGTACATGCCGACCAGCCGCGCTTCGCCATCCTGCGCGGTCCAGCGGGCGACGGCGCGATGTTCTTCCAGCTCCAGTTCGATGCCGTCCGGCCAGAGCCGACGCAAGGAGGCCGAACGTACCCAAGGCATGCGCTCGAAAGCCGCCTGTGCGGTGTCCAGATCGACCGTGAAAAAGTTTCCGGCCAGGGCATTGCGCGCCGTGTATTCAATCTGCGCCCGCGACACCTGATCCAGCGGCGTCGCCACCACCAACTGCTTCAGCGGAAACACCGGCAGGCGTTGCAAGGCCATGGCGCCGGCCCATGCCAGCAGGCCGCCGCCGACCAGCAGCAATACGTCGGCCAGCAGGTTGATCAGCATCGGTCGATCCCAGAAACCGTCGCCGCCGCCCGACTCGTTCCGCGTGTTTCCTTTCGAATTTCCCCGCAGCTTAGCCATGGCGGGCCTCTTCGAGCAATTTGAGCACCAGTTGCTCGAACGGAATGCCGGCCGCCCGCGCCGCCATCGGCACCAGTGAATGATTGGTCATGCCTGGAGCCGTATTCGCCTCCAGGCAGTAGCAGCGGCCCGCATCGTCGAGCATCAGATCCATGCGTCCCCAGCCGCGTCCACCCAATGCGGCAAAGGCGCGCAACGCCATGTCGCGCATCTCGGCTTCGCGCGCTTCGCCAAGACCGCTGGGAATCCGGTATTCCGTGTCATCGCGCAGATACTTGGCCTCGTAATCGTAGAACTCGGTCGCCGGCACGATGCGGATCACCGGCAAGGCTTGGCCCGCCAGAATGCCGACGGTAAATTCGCCGCCGCCCAGATACTTTTCGGCGATCACGCAGGAGTCGAAGCAGGCCGCCTGCTCATAGGCCGCGCGCAGACCACCGGCCTGCTTGACCTTGCTGATGCCGATGCTGGAACCCTCGTTGGCCGGCTTGACGAACAGCGGCAAGCCCAGCCGCGCCTCGACGGCGGCAAAGTCGCTGGCGGCATCGAGCACGGCATAGTCCGGCACCGGCAGGCCGCTGGCCTGCCAGATCAGCTTGGTGCGCCACTTGTCCATGGCCAGGGCGGAAGCCAGCACGCCGCTGCCGGTGTAGGGAATGTCCAGCAGGTCGAGCGCACCCTGCAACGTGCCGTCTTCGCCGCCACGACCATGCAGTGCAATAAAGACGCGCTTGAAGCCCTCGCCATGCAATGCCTCGAGTGCCTTGTCCCGCGGGTCAAAACTGTGGGCATCGACACCGGACGAACGCAATGCAGCCAGCACCGCCGCCCCGCTTTTCAGCGAGACCTCGCGCTCGGCCGACTTGCCGCCCATCATCACCGCCACCTTGCCGAAATCCATCAAACTCCTTCTCCGTCCTGCGCCAACCGACCACCTATCGCGCCCAGAATGCGCACCTCGCGCACCAGGTAAACGCCAAACTTATCCTCGACTTCCGCCTGAACTTGGCCGATTAGCATTTCTATCGCACTCGCGGTTGCCGCGCCCTTGGGATTAACGATGAAATTCGCATGCTTTTCGGAAACCTGCGCGCCGCCGATCTGTGTGCCTTTCAAACCAGCCGCTTCGATCAGACGCGCGGCATGGTCGCCCGGCGGATTCCTGAACACCGAGCCGGCATTGGGCAATTGCAGCGGCTGGGTGGCCATGCGTTGCTCCAGCAGCGCTTGCAGACGCGCCCGTGCCACTTCGGCATCCCCCGTCGGAAAACGAAACCAGGCGCCGGCAAAGATTTCATCGCTGGCTTCCTTGAGGCCGACATGGCGATAACCGATGGCAAAGTCCCGAGGAGCGCGCACGATGGTCTCGCCGCGACGATTCAGCATCAGCACCCGTTCCACGTAACGCCAGGTCTCGCCGCCATGGCAACCGGCATTCATTGCCAGCGCGCCGCCCACCGTGCCGGGAATTCCCGCGAGGAATTCCGCCTCGGCACAGCCCGCGTTGCCGACAAAGCGCGCCAGCTTGGGCGAGGCGACGCCGGCTTCGGCGTAGAAGCTGCCATCGTCTTCGCGGCGCAGGGTATCCAGCACGCCGTGGGTGAAAATCGCCGTGCCGTCGAAACCTCCGTCGCGAATCAGCAGGTTGCTGCCGAGGCCCACCATCAGCAGCGGTTCGTCCGGTCGCAACTGTCGCAGGAAGGCGGCGAGATCGGCCAGATCGGCGGGGAAGAAGGCGCGCGCCACAGTCCCTCCGGCGCGCCATGAGACATGGCTCGCCATGGACTCATTGCTGCGCAACTGGCCGCGCAGGGATTCAGCCATCGACCAACTTTCCGGGCACGCCGCCGATGGAGCCGGCTCCCATGGTGATCACCACATCGCCGTCACGAACTGCGGCCAGAATCGCCGCCGGCATGGCGGCGATGTCTTCGACAAACACCGGCTCGATCTTGCCCGCCACGCGCAGCGCACGCACCAGTGTGCGCCCGTCGGTGGCGACGATCGGCGCCTCGCCGGCGGCATAGACTTCGCCGAGCAGCAGGGCGTCGACGCCGCCCAACACCTTGACGAAATCCTCGAAGCAGTCACGAGTACGTGTGTAGCGATGCGGCTGAAACGCCAGCACCAGCCGCCGACCGGGGAAAGCGCCGCGCGCCGCCGCCAGCGTCGCCGCCATTTCGACCGGATGGTGGCCGTAATCGTCGACCAGGGTGAATGTGCCGCCCGCAGGACAGGCGATCTCGCCATGGCGCTGGAAGCGCCGACCGACGCCGCGAAATTCCGCCAGCGCCTTGATGATCGCCGTGTCGCCAACGCCGACTTCCGTCGCCACCGCGATGGCCGCCAGCGCATTCAGCACATTGTGGCGCCCCGGCAGATTCAGCACGATGGGCAGGCGCTCAGTTTGGTCATTAGCTTTGCCATTGGTGCGCACGCAGGTAAAACGCATCGTGCCGCCCGCCTCGGCCACGATGTCCTCGGCGCGGAAATTGACCTCGCTGTCGATGCCGTAAGTGACGATCTGCTTCGCCACACGCGGCATGATCTCGCGCACATTGGCATCGTCACCGCAGACCACGGCGACGCCATAAAACGGCAGGCGATGGAGGAAATCGACAAACGCCTGTTTCAACCGGCCGAAGTCATGGCCGTAGGTTTCCATGTGATCGGCATCGATGTTGGTGACCACCGAGACCACCGGCGACAGGAACAGGAAGGAGGCATCCGACTCGTCGGCCTCGGCCACCAGGAATTCGCCGCTGCCCAGCCGGGCGTTGGCCCCTGCCGAATTCAGCCGACCGCCAATGACGAAGGTCGGATCGAGTCCGCCCTCGGCCAGGCAACTGGCGACTAGGCTGGTCGTCGTGGTCTTGCCGTGGGTGCCGGCAATCGCGATGCCCTGCTTGATGCGCATCAGTTCGGCCAGCATCTGCGCGCGGGGCACGACCGGGATCTGTCGCTCGCGGGCGCTGACCACTTCCGGGTTGTCTTCGCGCACTGCGGTCGACACCACGACCGCATCGGCCAGCGCAACATTTTGCGCGCCATGGCCGATCGCAACGCGTATGCCCTGCGCCGCCAGACGCCGCGTCGTCACGCTTTCGCCGAGATCGGAACCGCTGACCTCGTAGCCCTGATTGGCCAGCACCTCGGCGATGCCCGACATGCCGGAACCGCCGATGCCGACAAAGTGAATGCGTTTGACTTTGTGTTTCATGGAAAAACCTCCACCACCAAGACACCAAGAAGCACCAAGAAGAACGAGTCACACCCTGGCTTTACCTTGGTGCACCTTGGTGTCCTTGGTGTCTTGGTGGTGAAAAAGAACTTCATTTCGCGAGTTCCTGGCAAATCGCCGCCACGTCCGCCGTGGCCTCGGGCCGCGCCAGGGCGCGGGCCTTTTCGGCCATTTGCGTGAGTTGGCTCCGCGACAGATTCCTGATTTCGGCCAGCCGCACTGGCGTCAGCTGATCCTGTGGCAGCAGGATCGCCGCGCCGGCATTGCTGAGAAAGCGCGCATTCGATGTCTGGTGGTCATCCACCGCGTGCGGGAAAGGCACCAGCAGACTGGCGACGCCAGCCGCCGCGAGTTCCGCCACGGTCAGCGCGCCAGCGCGACAGATCACCAGATCGGCCCAGTCGTAGGCGCCAGCCATGTCATTGATGAAAGCCACACAATCGGCGTTGACGCCAGCCGACGCGTAGAAGCTTTTCAGCATCGGCAGATGTTTCTCGCCGGCTTGGTGTACCACTGCCGGTCGCTCGTTTTCCGGAATCAGGGCCAGGGCCTTCGGCAGAACCTCGTTCAAGGCCTGCGCACCCAGACTGCCGCCCACCACCAGCACGCGCAATGGACCGCTGTGCTGCGCATAACGAAGAGTCGGCGCTGGCAATACGGCGATTTCCGGACGCACCGGATTGCCTACCCAGGCACCCACCTTTGCGCCTTGCTTCAGCACGTCGGGAAATCCCGTCAAAATTCGGTCAGCGAGTCTCGCCAGCACCCGATTGGCGAGGCCAGCCACCGAATTCTGCTCGTGCAGTACCAGTGGAATACCTTGCAGAGAGGCCATCATGCCGCCCGGGAAGCTGACGTAACCGCCCATGCCCAGCACCACATCGGGCTGGATGCGTTTCAACTGCGTCCAGGCCTGGCTGAAACCACGCAGCAGATTGAAGGGCAGCAGCAGTTTGCGCAACAGCCCCTTGCCGCGCAGCGCGGTGAAATGCACCCAGGCCATGTCGTAACCTCGTCCGACGACCAGCTTCGCTTCCATGCCGTCCGGATGGCCCATCCAGGCAATGTTCCATCCCTGCTGACGCAAATGCTCGGCCACCGCCAGCCCCGGCATGATGTGCCCGCCCGTGCCGCCGGCCATGATGAGCAGGGTCTTGCTCATACCTGCTGCCCCCGCATCAATTGCCTGTTCTCCCAGTCGACACGCAGCAGAATCCCCAGCGCCAGGCAGTTGGTGACGATGCCGGAGCCGCCGAAACTCATCAGCGGCAGGGTCAGGCCCTTGGTCGGCAGCAGGCCCATGTTCACGCCCATGTTGATGAAGCCCTGCACGCCGAGCCAGATACCGATGCCTTGCGCCACCAGGCCGGAATGCACACGCCCGAGCACCAGCGCCTGACGGCCGATGGCGAAGGAGCGCTGCACCAGCAGGGCGAACAGGCCAACCACGACGCAGACGCCGACAAAGCCGAGTTCCTCGGCGATCACCGCCAACAGAAAGTCGGTATGGGCCTCGGGCAGATAGAACAGCTTCTCGACGCTGGCCCCCAGCCCGACGCCGAGCCATTCGCCGCGACCGAAGGCGATCAGGGCATGCGAGAGTTGGTAGCCCTTGCCGAAAGCATCCTGCCAGGGATCCATAAAGCCGAAAATGCGTTCGCGCCGATAAGGCGAGACCCAGATCATGATGACGAAGCTGACCAGCAGCACGACAATCAGGACGCCGAACACCCGCGCGTTGATGCCGCCGAGAAACAGGATGCCGGTGGCGATGCAGAGGATGACCACCAGCCCGCCGAAATCCGGTTCCTTCAACAGCAGGAATCCCACCAGCACCATGACCAGCGCCATCGGCCCGAAGCCGCGCAGGAAACTGCCCATGTCATCCAGCTTGCGCGTGGTGTAGTCGGCGGCGTAGAGCACGACAAACAGCTTCATCAATTCGGACGGTTGCAGGTTGATCGGGCCGAAGCCGATCCAGCGCTGGGCGCCGTTAACCGAGCGACCGACATGGGGAATCAGCACCAGCAGCAGCAGCACGACGCCACCCAGAAACAGCCAGGGCGCTGCCTGTTGCCACAGTCGCAACGGAATCTGGAAAGCCATCACGCCGGCCACCAGGCCGATTGCGAGAAAGACCCCGTGACGCACCAGAAAATAAGCCGGCTGGCCGCCCGTGAAACGGCTGCCCTCGGCCGTCGCAATGGAGGCCGAATACACCATCACCAACCCCAGCAGGAGCAAGCCAAGCGCTGGCCATAACAAGAGACCGTCGAGTTCGGCGGGCGGCTGTTGCGCGGGCGCGGCATAGGCTCTGTTCACCTCCGTCCCTCCAATGCGCGTACGGCGACGATGAAGACCTGCGCCCGATGCTCGTAATTGCGGAACATGTCAAAGCTGGCGCACGCCGGCGACAGCAGCACGGCGTCGCCCGGCTGCGCCAGGGCATGGGCGCGACGCACGGCATCTTCCATGCTGTCCGCGCTCTCGATCGGGACGCCTGCGGTGCCGATGGCCTTTTCGATCAACGGCCCGTCGCGCCCGATCAGCACGACAGCGCGGGCATAGTGCGCCACGGCCTTTTTGAGCAGCGAGAAATCCTGCCCTTTCCCATCGCCGCCAAGAATCGCCACGCTCTTTTGCCCCAAACCACCGAGGCCGTCCAGCGCCGCCACCGTGGCGCCGACATTGGTGCCCTTGGAATCGTCGTACCAGGTCGCGCCGTCGAACTCGGCGATCTTCTCGACGCGATGCGGCAGGCCACGAAAGCCGCGCAAGGCCGGCAGCAGGGCGTTGGCATCGAAACCGAGACTGGCGCACAGGGCCAGCGCCGCCATCGCATTGGCCGCATTGTGCAGACCGGCCAGCGGCAGTTCCGATACCGGCAGCAGAAAGCGTTCGCCCTGCACCAGCCAGGCCTCGCCCCGGTTCGGACGCAGACCGAAGTCCTCGGCGGCGGCGGGTGCGCCAAATCCGAAGCCGATGATGTGGCGACCGGCCAGCGCCATCCGGCGCACGCGCGCATCGCCACGATTGAGCACCTGCACCCCCGGCCTATCCTCGGCGCTCTGAAAAATCCGCGCCTTGGCCGAAGCGTATTCGTCGAGATCGATGTAGCGGTCGAGATGGTCGTCGGAGATATTCAGCACCGTCGCCGCCAGGGGATTCAGGGTCTCGGTGGTTTCAAGCTGGAAACTGGAAAGCTCCAGGACCCAGACCTGCGGCAGCGCATTCGCATCCAGCGCATCCATCAGTGCCGTCAATGCCGCCGGAGAGATATTGCCGGCGACGCCGACGGTCTTGCCCGTGGCGCGCAGCAGATGCCCGGTCAGAGCGGTGGTGGTGGTCTTGCCGTTGGTGCCGGTAATCGCCAGCACCGGCGCCGCATTTGCCACACCTGATCCAAGAGCGCGCAAGCCCTGCGCAAACAATTCGATTTCGCCGACCACCGGGATGCCGGCGGCGCGCGCATGAATCACCACCATCAGGCCACCCGAAAGCCCCGGCGACAGCACCAGCAGATCGATGTCGCTTAGCAGCGCCTTGTCGAACTCACCCGGCACAAAGTCGGCGCTGGCGACACGGCGATACAACTCCTCCAGATACGGCGGCGCCGCGCGCGTGTCCGCCACCCGCACCCGCGCCCCCTGCCGCGCGCACCAGCGCGCAGAGGCCAGGCCCGATTCGCCAAGGCCGAGCACGAGGACGTGTTTGCCGTTCAAATTCACAATTTCACCACGGCGCACACGGCGACACGGCGACACGGCGAAAGCAATGGCATTGCCTTTCGCCGTGTCGCCGTGTCGCCGTGGTAAACGCTTTTCATCGTATTTTCAAGGTCGACAGTCCGAACAGCACCAGCAGAATTGTGATGATCCAGAAGCGCACCACGACCTGCGTCTCTTTCCATCCGGTCTGTTCAAAGTGATGGTGCAGCGGCGCCATGCGCAGAATGCGCCTGCCTTCGCCATAGCGCTTCTTGGTGTATTTGAAATAGCCGACCTGAAGCATCACCGACAGGGTCTCGGCGACGAAGACGCCGCCCATGATGAACAGCACTATTTCCTGGCGCGCCACCACCGCCACCGCGCCCAGCGCCGCGCCCAGCGCCAGCGCGCCGACATCGCCCATGAACACCTCGGCTGGGTAGGCGTTGAACCACAGGAAGCCCAGGCCCGCGCCCGCCAGCGCGCCGCAGAACACCGTCAGTTCGCCGGCGCCGGGGATGTAGGGCAGCAGCAGGTATTTCGAGAACACGGAATTGCCGGCGACATAGGTGAAAATGCCCAGCGCGGCGCCGACCAGCACCGTCGGCATGATGGCGAGGCCGTCGAGGCCGTCGGTCAGATTCACCGCGTTGCTGCTGCCGACGATCACCAGATAGGTCAGCAGAATGAAGCCGAACATGCCCAGCGGGTAGGTCACGCTTTTGAAGAAGGGCACGATCAGCGCGGTCTGCTGCGGCAGTTCGAGGGTAAAGCCGGAGGACACCCACTGGAAGAACAGCTCGACCACCTTCTCGTTGTTCGGCGCGGAAATTGAAAATGCCAGATAGATCGCTGCGACCAGGCCCACCATCGACTGCCAAAACAACTTTGCCCTGGCCGACAGGCCGTCCGGGTTGCGATAGACCACCTTGCGCCAGTCATCGACCCAGCCCACCGCGCCGAAGCCGAAAGTCACGATCAGCACTATCCAGATGAAGCGATTGGAGAGATCGGCCCACAGCAGCGTGGACACGCCAAGAGAAATCAAAATCAGCGCGCCGCCCATGGTCGGCGTACCGGCCTTGATCAGATGCGTCTGCGGCCCGTCGCTGCGCACCGACTGGCCAATCTTCTTTGCCGTGAGCCAGCGGATCACCGCCGGACCAAAGACGAAGGAAATCGTCAGCGCCGTCATCGTCGCCAGCACCGCACGCAAGGTGAGATAGCCGAAGACATTGAAGCCGCGAAAATCCTTAGCGAGCCATTGGGCGAGTTCAAGCAGCATTCGAAACTCCTTCGTCAACGATCGCATCGACGACGCGCTCCATCTTCATGAAGCGCGAGCCCTTGACCAGCACCGTGGTCTGCGCATCGAGTTCGGGCCGCAGCGCCTTGACCAGATCGGCCACGCGCTGGAAGTGCTGGCCGCCCTCGCCAAAATTGGCGGCGGCGGCGACCGACATCTCGCCCAGGCAGAACAGGCGATCAATGCCGTGGCTCTTGGCGTAGCCGCCGATCTCGTCGTGAAACTGGCCGGCTGCCTCACCCGCCTCGCCCATGTCGCCCATGACGAAAATGCACCTGCCGGGCACGGATGCCAGTACGTCGATGGCGGCGCGCATGGAATCCGGATTGGCGTTGTAGCTGTCATCCACCACCAGCGCGCCCTTGAGTCCGGCACGCCGCTGCAAACGGCCCTTGATACCGGAAAACATTTCCAGCCCCTGCTTGACCGCGTCCGGCGAGGCGCCGATCGCCAGCGTCGCCGCCGCCGCCGCGCAGGCATTTCGGGCGTTGTGACAACCGGGTACGGCGAGCGTCGCCTCGATCTCGCCCCACGGAGTAACCATGCGCAGTTCGCCGCCGAGACCATGCGCGATGAACCGACCGCGCACGTCGGCGATGTGGTGGATGCCGAAACTCACCTGTCGCCGGTCCCGCGAAAGTTCGCGCCACACATTTACCTGCGCGTCGTCGGTGTTAAACACGGCGACGCCGTCAGCAGGCAGGCCGACGAATATTTCGCCCTTGGCCAGAGCAACATCCTGCACCGAACCGAGGCCTTCCAGATGCGCGCGCTGGGCGTTGTTGACCACCGCCACCGAGGGCTGCGTCAGGCGCGTCAGATAGTCGATCTCGCCCAGATGATTCATCCCCATCTCGATGACCGCCGCGCGGTGCGACTGGCGCAGCTTGAGCAGGGTCAACGGCAAGCCGATGTCATTGTTGAAGTTGCCGACCGTCGCCAATACGCTGTCCGGCGCATTTCCAAAATGGACGCGCAGAATCGCCGCACACATTTCCTTGACTGTGGTCTTGCCGTTGCTGCCGGTGACACCGATCAGCGGAATCGTGAAACGTCCGCGCCACTGCGCCGCCAGGGCGCCCAAGGCGAGGCGCGTGTCAATCACCGATATCAATGGCAGGTCGGGATGCGCGGCGGCGAAGTCCTGGCTCACCAGCGCGCCTGCGGCACCGCGGGCGAGGACCTCGCGGACATAGGCGTGGCCATCGAAGTGCTCGCCTTTTATGGCAACGAACAATTCACCGGCGACAATGCTGCGAGAATCGGTGGAGACGCCGCTGAAGCCGGCATCGGCGCCATGTGCCATGGCGGCAATGGCGCGGGCGGCCTCGTGGACACTCATCATCATCGCTGCGCTCACGATCGCCGCGCCGCCAACGCCGACTTTGCCGCGTCGATGTCGGAGAAGGGATATCGCACGCCGGCAATCTCCTGGTACGGCTCGTGGCCCTTGCCGGCGAGCAATACCACGTCGCGCGCATCGGCCCCGTTCACCGCATCGGCGATGGCGCGACCGCGATCGGGCTGGACCAGCGGCAAGGCCTGCATGCCGGCGAGCACGTCGTCGATGATGGCTTGCGGATCTTCGCCGCGCGGGTTGTCGCTGGTGAGCACCATACGATCCGCCAGGCGCTCGGCGATCGCGCCCATCTGCGGTCGCTTGCCGGGATCGCGCCCGCCACCGCAGCCAAACACGCAAACCAGCTTGCCGCCGCGCGCGGCAGCGGTTTCACGCAGCACGCCGAGCGCCTTTTCCAGCGCGTCCGGCGTGTGCGCGTAGTCCACCACGATCAGCGGTTCATTCACGCCGCCCAGTGCCTGCATGCGTCCGGGCGGCGGCTGGATACCGCGCAGCGCAACCGCAATATCCTCAAGATGCTCGCCGCGCGCCAGCAGCGCGCCGATGACCGCGAGCAGATTCGACACATTGAAACGGCCCACCACCGGCGCGGCGAACTTCACGCCGCGCAGAACGAATTCGATTCCGGCAGCGCCCATGCTCAGGTTTTCGGCACGCAGAATTTCATCGGTGCGACTGCCGTCGATATCGGTCAGCGTGTAGCCGATGGTGCGCATTCCGGTACCGGGCCGACCTTTGAGTTTTTCGGCAAGAACCAACCCTAGCGGATCGTCGAGATTGATCACTGCGGCAGCAAGCCCCGGCGCGAAAAACAGCTTTTCCTTGGCCGCCGCATAGTCGTCCATCGTGCCGTGATATTCGAGGTGGTCGCGGGTCAGGTTGGTGAATACGGCGACATCGAAAGCCGCGCCATTGACGCGTCCCTGATCAAGTCCGATGGAAGAAACCTCCATGGCGCAGGCGTCCGCGCCCCGCGCGACAAAGCCGGCAAACGCTGCGTGCAGGGTGGTCGCGTCCGGCGTGGTGTTGGGGCTTTCGTCGAGCGCATCGAGAAAGCCGTTGCCCAGCGTGCCGATCACCGTGCACTTGTGCTGGAGAGAATTCATCGCCTGCGCGATCCACTGCGTCACCGAGGTCTTGCCGTTGGTGCCGGTGACACCGGCGAGCCACAGATGTTCCGAAGGACGACCGTAGACCAGATGCGCGATTTCGCCGGATAACGCCGCGAGGCCCTCCACCTCGATAACCGCCGCACCGCCAGCGCCGACCTTTGTGGTCTCGCTCATACCCGCCTCGGCAATCACCGCCGCCGCCCCCTTCGCCACGGCCTGCCCGATGAAGTCGCGGCCATCGACCTGCGCGCCGGGAAAGGCGACGAAGACATCGCCGGGCTGGACACGGCGCGAGTCGGCGACAAGGCGCATCACCGCGATACCTTTGCGCTGGAGTTGTTCGAGTATGGTCACGGCGTTCACATCTCCTCCCTGACCGGCTCGACGCTCGTCATGACAAGCGGTTTCAAGGGCGCGTCGGGCGCCACGCCGAGTGTGCGCAAGCTACCGGCCATGACCTGGGCGAACACCGGCGCCGCGACGTCGCCACCGTAATACTTGCCGTTGGAGGGTTCGTCGATCATCACAGCGACGATCAGTCGCGGCTCCGACGCCGGGGCGAAACCGACAAACGCCGCCACATACTTGTTGGCGTAGGCGCCGCCTTCGAGCTTGTGCGCCGTGCCGGTCTTGCCCGCCACGCGATAGCCGGCGATCTGCGCCTTGGGCGCGGTACCGCCGGGCAGCACCGCCATCTCCAGCATGGCGCGAACCTCCTGCGCCGTCTGCGCCGAAAACACCTGTTTGCCATTTGCCGGCGGCGCATCCAGCCGCGCCAGCGAAATCGGCACCAGATCGCCGTCGCGGGCAAAGGCCTGGTAGGCGCGCGCCAACTGGATCAGCGTCACCGAAATGCCGTGACCATAGGCCATGGTAGCCTGCTCAATCGGGCGCCACGACTTGGCCGGGCGCAAGCGACCGCCGACCTCACCGGGAAAACCGAGCTTCAGGGGCGCACCGAAGCCCATGCCGTCGAACATGGTCCACATCTCGTCGGGCGTCATCGACAGGGCTATCTTGGCGGCGCCGATGTTGGACGACTTCTGGATCACCTGCGCCACCGTCAGCACGCCGTGCATATGGGCATCCGAAATGGTCGCCGTGCCTATGGTCATCCTGCCCGGTGCCGTCTGGATCGGCGTGTTGAAGCGCACCTTGCCCTTTTCCAGCGCCAACGCCACGGTAAATGGCTTCAGGGTCGAGCCGGGCTCGAAGGTGTCGGTCAGCGCCCGGTTGCGCAACTGCGCGCCGATCAGCTTGACACGATTGTTCGGGTTGTAGGTCGGCAGATTGGCCAGTGCCAGGATCTCGCCGCTTCTGGCGTCGAGCACCACCACGCCGCCAGCCTTGGCGCGGTGCTCCTCCAGCGCGTGCTTGAGATGGCTGTAGGCCAGGTACTGCACCTTGGAGTCCATGGCGAGGACGATGTCCTTGCCTTCCAGCGGCGGGTGAATGCTTTCGACATCCTCCACGACGTTGCCGCGCCTATCCTTGATGACGCGGCGCGAGCCGGCCTTGCCGGACAGTTGCTCGTTGAAGGTCAGCTCGATGCCTTCCTGACCCGCATCCTCGACGCCGGTAAAACCCAGCATGTGCGCCATCACTTCGCCCGCCGGGTAGTAGCGCCGGTATTCGTTCTTCTGGTGGATGCCAGGCAGTTGCAGCGCCGTCACCCGGTCGGCCAGCTCGGGCGGCAACTGGCGCTTGACATAGACGAACTCACGTTCGGAAGCCAGCTTGCGATTGATCTCGCGCACGTCCATGTCGAGCAGGGCGGCCAGGCTGCGCGCTTGCGCCGGCGCCAGTTGGGCATCTTCGGGAATCGCCCAGATCGAACGCACCGGGGTGGACACCGCCAGCACGTCGCCGTGGCGATCGGTAATGCGGCCGCGCGTGGCGGAAATGTCGAGCACCCGCTCGAAGCGGGCGCGTCCCTTGTCTCCCAGAAACTCGTTGTTGAAGCCTTGCAGATAAAGCGAACGCGCGATCAACGTGACAAAAGCGCTCAGCAACACCACCAGCACCAGGCGTTGCCGCCAGGGCGGCAGTCGCTCGGACAGTAGCGGACTCCTGGAGAACTTGATCGACTTCTGCGCCATATCAGTTCCCAGGCACCGGATCGACCGAGATGATCCGCCCCGGCGCGGGTGGTTTCATGCCCAGCTTTTCGCGCGCGGCCTTCTCCACCCGGACATGCGCCGCCAAGGTGCTTTGTTCGAGTTGCAACTGACCCCACTCCACCTCCAGATCGCGCATGCGCTTTTGCACGGCCTCGAGTTCGGTATAAAGTTTCCGTGCGCGATGGTTGGCGCTAACGGCGGATAGGGCGCAGGCCAGGGCGATCATTACCAGGATCAGATTGAGCCGTGCCACCGTCACACCTTCTGCGCCACGCGCAGCACCGCGCTGCGGCAGCGCGGGTTGGCGGCGATTTCAGCGTCGGATGGAAACATCGCCTTGCCCACCAGATTCACCACCGGTTGCGGCAGATCGACCGCGCGCACCGGCACGCCTTTGGGCGGCTGCGGCGGATGCGCCGCGTCGCGCAAAAAACGTTTGACGATGCGATCCTCAAGCGAATGAAAACAGATCACGGCCAGGCGTCCACCCGGTGCCAGTCGTTCAACGGCCCTGGGCAGTACTAACGACAGCTCCTCAAGCTCCCGATTGACGTGAATCCGTAGAGCTTGAAAGCTGCGCGTCGCCGGATGTTGACCCGGTTCACGCGTGCGGACGACTTGCGCCACGAGCGTGGCAAGCTGTCCTGTCCTTGAAATACCGTGCTCGCCCCGAGCAGCAACAAGCGCCTTTGCAATCGCATGAGCAAACCGTTCTTCGCCATAGTCTCTGATCACCTTTTCTATTTCCGATTGCGATGCCCGCGCCAGAAACTCGGCGGCGGTCTCCCCCTGCGTCGTATCCATGCGCATGTCCAGCGGCGCATCGAAACGAAAACTCATGCCCCGTTCGGGCGTATTCAGTTGCGGCGACGACACACCGATATCCAGCAGCACGCCACCCACCTGCCCGACACCCAGCCGGTCCAGCACCGCATCGAATTCGCTGAATGCCGCGTGCACCAGCGTGAAGCGCGGGTCCTTGATCGCGGCCCCCGCGGCAATCGCCGCCGGATCGCGATCCAGCGCAATCAAGCGTCCCGCCGGCCCGACTGCGGCAAGAATCGCCCGACTGTGTCCGCCGCGGCCGAAAGTGGCGTCCACATAAATTCCGGCCGGCTAGATCGCCAGCGCTGCGACCGACTCGGCGAGCAGCACGCTGACGTGAGAGTCGGCGCTCACAGCGCAAGATTTTCCAGGCCCGGGGGCAGGAGCTTGTCGCCCACTGCAAAGATCGCCTCCTGCTGCGCCTTCCAGCCGGCGGCCGACCAGATTTCGAAATGGCGGCCCTGGCCAATCAGCCAGATTTCCTTTTCCAACTCCGCGTATTGACGCAGGGAGGGCGAGATCAGCAGGCGCCCGGCACCATCGAGTTCCACTTCCTCGGCAAAGCCCACCAGCAGGCGCCGCACCATGGCCGATTCCACCTGCAGGCTGGACGCAGCCAGGATCTGGGCACGAATCGGCTCCCAGGCGGGTTGGGGATAGAGCAACAGGCAACGATGGGGATGTGCGGTGACCACCAGACGGCCTTCGCCCAAGGCCACGAGGGCGTCGCGGTGCCGCGCCGGAACAGCCATCCGGCCCTTGGCATCTAAGTTCAGTGCCGCCGCACCTTGGAACATCGGATCTCCCCCGGGGTTGGAATTGGCCGTCGAAGGACCAAAACTTCCCACTAATCACCACAAGATCCCACTTTATGACACTTTTTGATGCCGGTCAAGGATCGATTCTGCTTTTCCCCCGACACAACAATGGCTTAGGTGTGAAACCAGAGAATTTCTATTAAACAAATACTCAATAAAAACAATATGGATAGAAAGTTAACCGAAAGTGGTTTATCAGGAGTTTTGACGGCGAACTCAGCTCGCGACGGCGGCCGGTTGGGTGCCGAAAATGGAAATGACGGATTTAGTCGACCTGGTGATGCAGAACGACGCTCAGTTCAGGCGGTCGCCCATCTTTTCGCCGAGGCGAATAGGCCGCTGCGGCGACCAGTCGGGATTGAACGTTAGCGTACGTTGCGGAAACAGCATCACCACGGTCGAGCCGAGCAGGAAGCGGCCCATTTCGTCTCCCTGCCGGAAGCGCAATTGCTGGTCCTCGTAGCGCCATTCGCGCAACCGCCCCGGGCGCGGCGGATTCACCACACCATGCCAGACGGTAGCCATGCTGCCGACGATGGTGGCGCCGACCAGCACCATGACGAAGGGGCCGGCCTCGCCTTCAAAGATGCAGACCACGCGCTCGTTGCGCGCAAACAGACCCGGCACGCCGCGCGCCGTCACGGGGTTCACCGAGAACAAGTCGCCCGGCACATGGATCATGCGAATTAGCCGCCCAGCGCAAGGCATGTGGATGCGGTGGTAATCCCTGGGGCTGAGGTACAAGGTGGCGAAGTGGCCGTTCTCGAATTGTGACGCCAGATCGGCATCGCCGCCGATCAGTGCCGTCGTCGAATAGTCGTGGCCCTTGGCCTGGAAAATCCGGTCGCGCGCGATCACCCCGAACTGGCTGATCGCGCCATCCACCGGGCAGATGAAATCGGCTTGAGCCAGCGGCCGCGCATCGGATTTGAGCGGTCGCGTGAAGAACTCGTTGAAACTGGGGTAGCTGCCGATATCCGGATTGGCCGCCTCGGCCATGTTGACGCCGTAGCGGCGGACAAACCGGCGGATCACAGCAGTAGTCAACGCTCCGGCACGGGCCGAGGCGAACCTGCCGGCCAGGGCGGTGAGCGCCTGCTTGGGCAGCAGATACTGGAACAATACGGCGAGGCGGTCGGACACGATGGCGACGGAAAAGACGAAGCCGCGGATTATAGCGGCGCCGCCTGTCCGGCTAGCGGTGACTCATTGCCGCCTGAGGAGCCAGGTCAGCACCGGCGGCGTGATCAGGGTGGTCAGGATCACCATCATCACGATCACCGAAAACATGGCTTCGTTCATGACGCCCAGCTTCTTGCCGACCATGGCGAAGATGAGGCCCACCTCGCCGCGCGGCACCATGCCCCAGCCCACCAGCCATTTGCCGGACGGCCCAGCCGCGAGGCCGGCGGCCAGCTTGCCAGCGACGGCCGCCACCGTGACGCCAGCGCCGACTCCCAGTACCGCCGGATCAGCGAAGGTCTTCAGGTCCACCTGCATGCCGGTCAGGACGAAGAACACCGGGACGAAGAAATAGCCGATCGGTTCGATCATGTGCTCGTGCTGATGGCCGCCGTGCTTTTTCAGAATCGGGCGCAGGCGTTCGGCCAGTTCGGGATCGCCGGCCGGCAGCAGCAGCTCGATCTCGCGCACAATGGCCGGACGGTCGAAGTCGCGCAGGAATACCGGTTCGAACAGCAGGCCGGCGGCG
>JALNZB010000051.1 GCA_023229545.1 Sulfuritalea sp.
ATGAGCGCAGCCTGGCGGAAATGGCGCCCGACATGCAACCCTATCGGCATCTCAAACTCGACGCCGTGATGCCGGCGCATGTCATCTATCCGCAGATTGACGCGCGGCCTGCGGGTTTTTCGCCGGTCTGGATCGACATGTTGCGCAAGGATTTCGCTTTTGACGGCGTCATTTTCAGCGACGATCTGTCGATGCAGGGTGCCAGTGTCGCCGGTGACATCGTCCACCGCGCGGAAGCCGCCTGGACGGCTGGCTGCGATGTACTGCTGGTGTGCAACGCGCCGGATTCGGTGGCCAGCCTGCTGGAAAACTGGCATCCGGCGCACGATGCCCGGCGCTCGGCCCGACTGGCGCGGCTTTCGCCGCGCGCCGGCTGGCAACAGGATGCCGCGCGCTATGCCGCTGGCAAGGCGGCGGTGCACAGTCTCACAGCCTGAGGGCGCAGTTTGCAAGAGTCGGCGCTGGCGGTATGGCGCTCGCCACTCATGTCAGGGAGTTTGACAGCGTGTTCAGACGCTCGCGCAGGTCTGCCGGTGCATAAAACACAAACGCATTGCCTTGTCTGGTCTTTTCCAGCAGGCCATCGGCTTCCAGTTCCAGCAAATCGCGCCGCGCTGTTTGGTACACCACGGCGTGCGAGCGCTGGTGTGCATCCACCCGATAGGCCTCGCCCGCGTTGCGCAAGGCGTGGTTCAGCAACGCCGTCTGCCGGTGATTGAAGCGCCCGCGCAGCTTGGACGAACTGGCCAGCAGTTGTTCGGTTTCCTTCTGCTCGCGCGACTTTCTCGCCACGTATTCATGCAACGCGGTTATGGCCTGACGGATGGTCTGCAACTGCTGCAACAGAAAATAGGTGGTGTCGTTCTTGTCCGTTTCCGTGTGCAGGTAGGCGCGCATGTAGCGGGCGGGGGCCTTGCGCAGGATGTGGCTGATCGAGGTGTATTCCATCAGCCAGTAGCCGCTCCTGGCCATCGACCAGTAAAACAGCGCGCGCGCCGTGCGCCCGTTGCCGTCGGCAAAGGGATGGTCGTAGCCGACCATGAAGTGCAGGAGAACGGCGCGCAGTACCGGATGCACGAAGGACCGGGATGCGGGCGTGGATGCGGGCGGGGAGGCCTCGTCGGCATTGGCAAAATCGCACAGCCGCTGCATGCGCTCGGCCAATTCGGTGTGCGCAGGCGGCACATGCAGGGGAGTGTTATCGCGTACATCGACGACATGCACCTCGTCGTCGCACCGATAGCGGCCAGCATCTTCCGGGTTCTCCAGCGTGTCTTCGGTGAGGATGCGATGCAGCTCAAGCACATGCGCGGGCGTCAGCGTCACGGCGCGCAGCGAACGCAGATGTTCCATGGCCAGGTAGTTGTTGAAAATCATTTTCTCGCTGAGGTCGCGCGGCTTGCGCCCGCTGCGAAGCATCGCCGCCGCCGCCTTGCGCGTGGTTGACGCGCCCTCAAGTTGGCTGGAGGTGATCGCTTCCTCGATCAAGGAACTGATCAGGTAGCGCTGGGAATCCGCCTGGAGCGGCGCGCCGGCCGTGGCGCGGATATGCCCGGCCGCATCGCGGTCGATATGGTGCAAGTCAATCGCCACCGGGCTGGGGGTGGCGAACACGAAAGGCGTGCCCTGCTTATCCAGCAAGGGCAATTGCTGAAACATGGAGACGCGTGAAAGCGTGACTGCCGCCCACCATTCAGCATGTGTCAGACCCTCGGGCGCCGGACGCCGCTTCAATTCGTCCCAATGCAGATACTGCCCACTTGGCAGCGGATTGGCATGTTGCATCACGGCCTCGATCCGCGCCGGAACAAGGTTCGCAAAGGCGGCTTCGAGTGGGGGGGCGTGTTCCGGGAGGCGCATTGTCTACTAAACAGTTAATAAATTAGTAGGAATTAGTATAGCCATGGTCGCCCTGCAAAGTCTACTAAATTGATGGAGAATTAGTAGAGGTTAGCAGGCGGCGTCAATGCCGCTCTGGTGCCGGTTGTTGGCGACCAGCGCGATCAGCACCATGGCGGCGCCGATCAGCTCAAGACTGGCGGGGCGGCGACCCTGGGCCAGCGCAATCAGGTAGGTGATGACCGGGGCGAAGGTGCCGATCATGCCGGCGCTCAGGGGACCGAGTTTTGCCACCGCCATATTCCACAAGAGTATGCCGAACACCGAGACGCCAAGGATGATGAAAACCATCTGTGGCCAGACGGCGAGCAGTTGATCCGTCTGCGGCGTGCGGCTGTGGCCGGCGAGGCTGGCAACGGCAAGCGCGACCAGGATCACCAGCCAACCGAGCGAGCAGGACAGCGCCGAGTAGCGCAGCGGCGACCAGCCGGGAAACTGCTGGCCGCCCAGCGTGTAGGCGGTCCAGCACAGCGAGGCGAGAAAAACCAGGCCGTTGCCCAGTCCGTCGCCGCCGCCCAGCCGGTCGACATCGCCCCCGGTGACGACGAGCAACTCGCCCAGCAGGGCGAGGGCAATCGCGGCGAGGATGATCCTGTCCGGTCGGCGGCGCGTGCGCCACCACTGGAACAGGGCCACCTGCATCGGCGTCAGGGCGAGGATCATGGCGCCGACCTCGGGCCGCGTCAGGCGCAGTCCCTCGAACACGGAGATGCCGAAGCCGGCGAAACCGAGAGTGCCGAACAGGCCAATTTTTGCCAGACGGCCTTCGCTGCGCAGCGCGCCGCGTCCTTCCCGCAGCATCAGCAAACCGATGAAAACGCATGCGGCGGCGCCGAAGCGCATCGCCGTCAGCCAATAGGGATCGACCATTTCCAGCGCCGATTTTCCGACCGGCAAAAAGCCGCCCCAGATGACAACCACCAGCACCATGTACCAGGTGCCACGGCGGTGATCCATGCGCGATGGGTTCATGGGCAAATCAGAGCTGGAGGATGCCGCCGGCAAGGTGCCGCGACTGTTCGAGCCGGGTCAGCGTCGGCAGCAGATTGAGGCCGCTGGCCTGCTTCAGGTTTCTGGCCGCAGCTTTCAGTTCGGCAAGAGTCGGCGCTGGCGGTGCGGCGATTGCGCCCAGCGCGATGGCATTGCCGCTGTCGCAGGAGGGAAAGGCGATAACGTGATCCGCGAAAGCTTCTTTCAGGCGCGCCACGCTCTTGCTGAAATCCTTGCGTCGCGACAGCAGATTCACGCACAGCAGACCGTCGTTCGCCAGCCGGGCGCGGCAATCGAGGTAGAAGGGCAGGGTGTCGAGCCGTCCGGTGCGGGCGTCGGCATCGAAGCCATCGACCAGGATCAGGTCGTAGCGTTGTTTTGACTCGATCATGAAGTCGGCGCCGTCGGCGTGGCGGATGTCGATGCGCGCGGGGTCGTCGGGCAGCTTGAAGAACTGTCGCGCGGCGGCCTCCACGCGCGGCTCGATTTCAATTACGGTCAGCTTGGCCTGCGGTCGGTAGCGGTAAAGAAACTTGGTCACCGAAGCGGCGCCCAGCCCGATCTGCAATACCTTCTTCGGCCAGTCGTCGGCGTGCAGCAGCAGCGGCATCATCATCTCGCGGGTGTATTCGAGCTCCAGCGCAAAGGGTCGCGCGATGCGCATCGCGCCCTGCACCCAGCTCGACCCGAAATGCAGAAAGCGGACGCCCGATTCCTCGCTGATATCGATGTTCAATGCAGAATCCGCCCGTCGGGCGGGAATAGCTCGTCGATGATCTCGGCGCCGAAGCGGTATTCGTGACCGCAGATTTCGTCCTCGATGGCAATGACTTCGGCATTGGCGAGCATCTGTTCGACTTCGTCGCGACCGAGCGTGAGCAGCATGTTGCGCACCTTCTCTTCGTCGCGCGGACAGTGCCAGGCGGCTTGGCGCGGCTCGAACAGGCGCACGTGTTCCTCGCCGAACAGCCTTGTTAGCAGGGCTTCCGGCGGCAGCGCCAGTTCTTCTGGATGCACCGTGGCGGCGAGTTGCACAATGCGATTCCAGCCATCGGGATCGCGCGTGTCGGCATCCGGCAGCTTTTGCAGAAACAGACCGCAGGCCGTGTCAGCGGTCGCTGCCAGCCACATGCGCGCCGGTTGCTGCTCGGACTGCGTCAGATAGTGCTCGAAGATTTCCGCCAGCGTGTTGCCGGTAATCGGCACCACGCTCTGGTAGGGCGTTTCGGCGGTTTGCGGTTGCAGCGTCAGCATCAGTTGGCCGTCGCCGAGCAGTCCGCCGACGCCGGCGACCCTGGCTTCGGCGTCGGCCGCCAGCTCGCTCCTGGCCATGCCGCGCAGATGCAGTTGTTCGTTGCAATCCATCACCAGCATCGACACCGGACCGTGGCCCTGCAACTGGAAACTCAGGCGCCCCGGCGTCTTCAGGTTGCTGCCGATCAGCGCCGTGATGGCCGCCAGTTCGCCGAGCAGATCGCGCACCGGCGCGGCGTATTGGCGGCGGCGGTTCACCTCCGCCCAGGACGGGCCGAGTTGCACCAGTGCGCCGCGAATGTCGAGGTCTTCCAGCAGAAAACGATGAACGCTATCCATTGGACTCTTAGCGCACAAAACTGTCGAACACGGTCGGATCGAAGCCCACCAGTATTTGTCCGGCATCGTTTTCCACCACCGGGCGGCGGATCACGCTGGAATGGTCCAGCATCAGCGTCACCGCCTGGCCCTGGGTGGTGACGGCCTGTTGCTCCGGCGTCAGCTTGCGCCAGGTCGGCCCCTTGGTATTGACCAGCGCTTGCCAGCCCAGCGTGCGGCACCAGTGCACCAGCCGCTCGCGCGGCACCCCCAGCTTTTTGTAGTCGTGAAACTCGTAGCTGATGCCGTTGGAATCGCACCAGGCAAAGGCCTTTTTCATGGTGTCGCAATTCTTGATGCCGTAGATTTTTACCATTTGCAGCGCGCGCGGCGAAATCGGAAAAGGGGGAGCCGAATCATAGCAAACGGGGCATAATCGACCGCCATGAACACATCGATCTTTCTGCGCCGCGTCCTGCCGGCGGCGCTCGTCATCCTCCTCGTCATCGGCGGCTTTGTCTGGAGCACGCGCGCCAAGCCGGTGGTCGTGGTGCTGAAAACCGTTGATCGCGGCAATGTCGAATCCACCGTCGTCAATACCCGCGCCGGCAGCGTGGAAGCCTGTCTGCGCACGCGGCTGTCGACCATCATGGGTGGTCGCATCGAATTCCTCGGCGTCAAGGAAGGCGACAAGGTTAAAAAGGGCCAGCTCCTGCTGAAGCTGTGGAACGACGACCAGAAGGCGCAGCAGACCCTGGCCGAAGCCCAACGCGGCTCTGCGGTACAGCGCGTCAAGGAGGTGTGTACCACGGCCGCCAGTTCACTGCGCGAGGCCGAGCGGCAGACTTCGCTGCGCGGTCGCGGCTTCGTTTCGGTGGCCAAGGAGGATGCGGCGCGCAGCGAGGCCGATGCCCGCCGCGCCGTCTGCGACACGGCGCGCGCCGACATCGTCCAGGCCGATGCACGGATCCGGGTCACGCGCGTCGAGCAGGGCCGCATGGTGCTCTACGCGCCCTTCGACGGCACCGTGGCGAAGATCGTCGGCGAACTCGGCGAGTATTCGACGCCGTCGCCGCCGGGCGTGCCGACGCCGCCGGCCATCGACCTGATCGATGAATCCTGCCTTTACATCAAGGCGCCAATGGATGAAATCGATGCGCCCAAGATCAAGGCCGGCCTGCCGGTGCGTGTCTCGCTCGATGCGCTGCCCAAGCAGCCGCTGCAGGGCAAGGTGCGGCGCGTGGCGCCTTATGTTTCGGCGGTGGAGAAACAGGCGCGCACCGTCGATGTCGAAGTTGATTTCGACAAGCCGGCCAGCGGTGGCCTGCTGGTCGGCTACAGCGCCGATGTCGAGATCGTGCTCGGCGGCCACCAGAACGTGTTGCGCGTGCCGACGGCGGCACTGATCGAGGGTTCGCGGGTGATGGTGCTGAACGCCGACAGCGGCAAGCTCGAAGAGCGCAAGGTGAAGACCGGCATCGCCAACTGGGAGTTCACCGAAATCGTCGAAGGCCTGGCCGAGGGCGAGCGCATCGTCATCTCGCTGGAACGCGAGGGCGTGAAAGTCGGCGCTCGCGCCACGGCGGACGATAAATCGAAATAGCATGAGCGTCATCCAGCTCGCCGGCATCGAGCGCGTCTTCCATCTGGGCGACAGCGTGGTGCATGCGCTGAGTCGCCTCGATGTCGCCATCGACGCCGGCGAATACGTGGCGATCATGGGGCCGTCGGGCTCCGGCAAATCGACGCTGCTCAATCTGCTGGGTCTGCTCGACCGGCCCGATGCAGGCTCCTATCGTCTCGAAGGCCGCGATGTCACCACGCTGTCGCCCGATGAGCAGGCCGCGGTGCGCAGCCGGCGCATCGGCTTTGTGTTCCAGAGCTTTCATCTGGTGCCGCGCCTCACCGCCGCCGAGAATGTGGCGCTGCCCATGATGCTGGCCGGCATCCCGGTTGCCGAGCGGGCGCAGCGCGTGGCCCAGGCGCTCAAGGATTTCGGCCTCGACCAGCGCGCCGACCACCGCCCCGACCAGCTTTCCGGCGGCCAGCGGCAGCGCGTCGCCATCGCCCGCGCCACCATCATGCAGCCCGCCGTGCTGCTGGCCGACGAGCCGACCGGCAACCTCGACCGCGCCACCGGCGACGACGTGATTCATCTGCTGGAAGCCCTCAATGAACGTGGCATGACCTTGATTATCGTCACCCATGATCCGAAAATCGGCACGCGGGCGCGGCGCCAGTTGATGATGGAAGATGGCGAGTTGAGGCAAGACAGTGCCTCAACTCGCCTTCGGCAATTGGACGACAATCCCCCCGGCCCCCTTTCCGGGAAAGGGGGTGATGGAGAATCGCCGGCTGCGCCGGCCCCAGACAAACCGTCGGCGGGCGCGGCCTAGCTCCATGCGTAACGCCGATGTCCTGCGTTTCGCCCGCGATGCGGCGGCCGGCTATCCGCTGCGCACCTCGCTGTCGGTGCTGGCCATGGCCATCGGCGTGGCCGCCGTGGTGGTGCTGACCGCGCTCGGCGACGGCGCGCGGCGTTATGTGGTCGAGCAGTTTTCCTCGCTCGGCAGCAACCTCGTCATCGTCCTGCCGGGGCGCTCGGCCACCGGCGGTTTCAGCCCGGCCAACGCGATGACGACGACGCCACGCGACCTGACCGTGGACGATGCCGCAGCGCTCAGCCGCCTGCCCTCGGTGCGTCGCGTCGCGCCGCTGACCGCCGGCACCTCCGAGATCAATGCCAACGGTCGGCTGCGCGAAACGCTGGTGGCCGGCACGGCGTCCACCTACCTCGACATTCGCGGTTTCAAGATGGCGCAGGGATCTTTCCTGCCCGAAGCCGACTGGAACCGGGGCGCGCCGGTGGCCGTCATCGGCGCCAAAATCCAGGAAGAGATTTTTGCCGGCAAGCCCGCGGTGGGAGAGTTGATTCGCCTTGGCGACCGGCGCCTGCGCATCGTCGGCGTGCTCAAGTCCACCGGTCAGGGTCTGGGCATGAACACAGACGAATTGGTGTTTGTGCCGGTGGGAATAGCGCAGGGCATGTTCAACACCAACACGCTGTTTCGTGTCTTGATCGAGGCGAAAAGCCGCGACCAGATCGAGGCGGTCAAGCGCGAGGTGGCCGCGATCCTCAAGGCCCGCCATGGCGGCGAGGAAGACATCACGGTCATCACCCAGGATGCCGTGCTCGCCACTTTCGACAAGCTGCTGCGCGCGCTCACCGCTGCGGTGGCCGGCATTGCCGCCATCAGCCTGGCCGTGGCCGGCATCCTGGTGATGAACGTGATGCTGGTCGCCGTGACCCAGCGCACGTCGGAGATCGGCCTGCTCAAGGCGCTCGGCGCGCGCGGCGACACCATCCGCGACGCTTTCATGGCCGAAGCCGCCATGCTGTCGTTGGTCGGCGCGCTGACCGGCTACGGCCTCGGCCTCTTCGGCGCCTTCGTGCTGCGCCAGATGTACCCGGTGTTCCCCGCCTATCCGCCGAACTGGGCGGTGGTGGCGGCGCTGGTCACGGCGCTGTCCACCGGCTTGCTGTTCGGCATCATGCCGGCGCGAAGAGCCGCGCGGATGGATCCAGTACAAGCCTTGATGAAGCATTGAGATGCTGCTGACCGACTCCCTCACGCTGGCCATCCGCGCCATCACTTCGCAGCGGCTGCGCAGTTTCCTGACCCTGCTCGGCATTGCCGTCGGCATCGCCGCGGTGATCCTCCTGACCTCGATCGGCGAGGGCATCCACCGTTATGTGCTGGCCGAGTTTACCCAGTTCGGCACCAATGTCATCGGCATTCATCCGGGGCGCACCAAGACCGGCGGCGCCTCGATGTCCGGCCTGCCGAGCAGCGCCCGGCCGCTGTCGCTGGATGACGCCCAGGCTCTGGCGCGCCTGCCCAACGTCGTGGCGATGACTCCCAGCGTTTTTGGCAATGCCGAAGTCAATGCCAACGGCCGCGTGCGTCGCGTCTCGGTCTATGGCGTCGGCCCCGGCATGCTCACGGTATTCAAGGGCAAGGTCAGGAGCGGCCAGTTCCTGCCGGCCGACGAGGTTGGCAGCGCCCGCGCCCAGGTGGTGCTCGGTCCCAAGCTGAAGAACGAACTGTTCGGCAGCGAAAACGCCCTCGGCACGCGGGTGCGCATCGGCGGCCTGCAATTCCGCGTTATTGGCATCATGGAGGCCAAGGGCCAGTTTCTCGGCATCGATCTCGACGACACCGCCTTCATCCCGGCGGCGCGCGCCCTCGAACTGTTCAACCGCGAGGGTCTCAACGAAATCGACATCGCCGTTGCCGAGGGCGTTCCCGCTGCGAGCGTGGTGGCCGCCGCCAAGGAGGTGATCAAGGCCAGGCACGGTCGCGAGGATGTCACCCTCATCAGCCAGGAGGAAATGCTGGCCACGCTTGGCGGCATTCTCAACGTGCTGACCATGGCCGTCGGCGCGCTGGGCGGCATCTCGCTCTTGGTCGGCGGCGTCGGCATTGTCACCATCATGACCATCGCCGTTTCCGAGCGGACCAACGAAATCGGCCTGCTGGTGGCGCTCGGCGCACGGCGGCAGACCATCCTCGGCCTCTTCCTCGGCGAAGCCGTCGCGCTCGCCGCCATCGGCGGGGCGGTGGGTTTGCTGCTGGGAATGGGGCTGGCACAACTGATTGGCCTCCTGGTCCCCGCGCTGCCGGTGCATACGCCCCTGTCATTCGTGCTGCTGGCCGAAGCCCTGGCGGCCACCATCGGCCTCGCCGCCGGCGTGCTGCCGGCAAGAAGCGCGGCCAGGCTGGATCCGGTGGAGGCGTTGCGGACGGAGTGAAGCGGGAACAGCGCAAGAGTCGGCGCTGGTGAGACGGCGATTCACGCGCTTTTTTGATTCGGCGTGTTGCCGGTGGCACAATGGCGGATCGATAAGCCGATAGACACGGCGCCAGAGGAGCAAATCATGGGATACGCTGAGCTGATTGAGCGACTGCAAGCCCTGCCGCAAGACAAGCAAACCGAAGTCTTCGACTTTGTGGAGTTTCTATCCGCTCGTTCTGGCAATGCAGGGGCGACTGTCCTTGTCCATGGCGACTGGACGGATACCGAATTCTCCAGAATGGCGATGGCGCAGGCACTGCGGGGGATCGAGGACGATCCCATTGCCTACACCCGTAACGATCTGCGGGAACAATGGCAGTGAAGCGAGGGGGACAAATCGTCCTCACGCCATTCCCCTATACCGATCTTTCCGGGGCCAAGCTGCGGCCAGTCCTGATGCTGCGGCAAGCCTCCCGCTTCGATGACTGGCTGGTGTGCATGGTTTCGTCGAAGCTCGATCACGCAGACGCGGGCTTCGATGAAGTGCTTACCCCTGCGGATGCCGATTTTGCGGCCAGCGGCCTTAAAGTCCCGAGCGCATTGCGACTATCCCGACTCGCGGTGCTGGATGCCTCCTTGCTGGTGGGCAGCATTGGAAGCATCGGCGATGAGCGACTGGCCCGAATACGACAGCGACTCGCGCAATGGATCGCTGAAGCCGATTAGGCAAGCTTGATCTTCTCCTGCTTGGCTTGGGAAACCGTGGTGCCCCCGATTACTGATGACCCCAATTCGCCGAGTTATTTGCGCGACGCGGTGGGGCTGCTATGTAAGGGCAATGTTGCATCTGGTTCGGTAATGGGGGCCACGATCCAGATTATGGTAAGGGCCATCCCAAACAGGCGCCCCGGTATTCGTCGTCAGCAAAAAAGGAGTTAACTGGGTTCTGACGTCTTCAGTAATGCGGATCGGGTAATCCGGATCCAGACCATCAAAGCTGTTCAACTTTGCGGCGTAGTTTGCGGCAGGTCCTACCCACACAAGGTCATTGTCATCGCGGACGCCTGCTTTTGCTGCCAGAAGTTTTCCGCAGTCGATTCCTACGGTGTGATGCAACGGACGATGATCCGTGCCATAAAAGTCTGCGAACGTTGGGTTGATGATGTTCGCTACCGCCCAGCTCAGGTTCAACGCCGCCGTAACGGCTTTTCCTGCCTGTTCATTGCCGATGTAGATTCCCATTACCCTGTCACCATCGTAGGCGGTAATGTCTCCACCATTGCCCTTGATTATCTTCGCGGCGCAATGCAAAAAGGCTTTGTAATACTCAGCGGCGCGCGTATCGGGAAGCGCATCGACCATGTCGGTAGAGCCTGAAATGTCGGCATACAGCACGGTCGCATTGATCCGTTTCCCGGTATTGCCCTGTGTTAGGTTTTCTGGCGTTGGCACCACATAGCCGGTCGGAATATCACTCCACCGAGTTACGGTGAACTCCCACACCTTTAACGTCAGATCATCTTTTAGAGTCACGTGGAAACCTGAGACGGAACTAGCAGCAGTATGGCGATAACCCAAGGGGGAGCCGCAAGGAATGACCAAATCATTGCGTTCTTGACCCAGCAGTGCTTCGTCTCGGCGATCTTGGCGTTGCAGTGGATTTGGTCGGCGCAGTCGGTCAGTAATTCATCGCCTGTGGCGAATCGTAGCTGGCTGACGTAGTCGGATTGTTTAAGGGCGCAAATGCGTCCAAAGTAGAGCAATGATTTAGGCGGGCCGTCTGTTCGGGGGAAGACCGCGAATGCTGCACACATAAAAGCCCCGATAGCACAAATGAAAGCGACGATAGCGCAGCCCAGCGCCCATTCTGTCTTTTGTGGTGTTGTGCCGAGAGCGGCAGCTAGTCCGCCCACCATGGCGGTTTGAATGGCGACAATGACGCCAACCTTAACGTCAGCTGTGGCAATCCATCCTATCTGTCGTTCCAATATCCACTGTGCTGCACGAAATCGGTCTTGCTCGTTTGTCATGTTGCCCCTCCAGAAAGATAATCACGAAGATCAAACTGGCCAGGCTCGGATTATTCCTGGACTCACGGGGAATATGATACCCGCAAGGCTCTTCGCGCGATGTCTGATTGATCAGCGATTTTGGGTCGCATTGCTTTCCACCATACCCTGAAATGCCGTACCACCAGCGCCGACTCTTGTGATCAAAGGGGCTTGCAGCAATGCTCCCGATCCGGGCGGGTTGCCGCGTCGATCACGCTGTCATTCTAGGCGTGCGCGGGCTTGTCCATCTCTACCGACAGCCGCATCCCTACCGACTTCAATACTGCAAGCAAGGTTTTCAAAGTGGGATTCCCCTTGGGCGACAGCGAGCGGTATAGCGCTTCGCGGCTGATGCCGGCCTGGGCGGCAATGGCGCCAAGCCCGCCGTAGGCTTCGGCGACATCGCGCAACGCCAGGAGTCCGGCGGCGCGGTTGTCGGGGTCGTCGAGTTCCTCCAGCGCGGCCTTCAGGTATTCGACGGCGAACTGGCGGTCGGCGCTCAGTTCCTTGATGGTTTCCGCTGTGTGGGAGACCGATGCTTTCCACTGCTTCTTCATGCGTTTTATATGGACGCCTCCCGTTTGCAAGGACGATTTGGTGTGTTGGGACAGATAGGCTGCAGTTTTATATCCGGCCTGTGGTGCAGGTTGAACCTGCTGGCCCTGATGGAATCCGCTGACCCACGCC
>JALNZB010000018.1 GCA_023229545.1 Sulfuritalea sp.
GCACCGAACTACGCCCGCCCGTGCTCGATTACGCCGGGCTGGTTCCCTCGCTGAGGGGCTATGCGGCGCAGTTCATGAAGCGCACCGCCGTGACGGTGCACGTCAACGCGCCGCAGGATGGAACCCGGCTCGGCAAAGATATAGAATCGATCCTGTTTCGCATCGTTCAGGAAGCCATGACGAACTGCGCCAAACATGCCTGCGCGAAAAATATTGTTATCGAACTGGATAATTCCGATCGGCATGTTGCGCTGACGATCAAGGACGATGGCTTTGGTTTCGACGCCGACGCGCTGGCGCAAGCCGACAACATGTCGGGACTCGGGTTGATCACCATGAAGGAAAGAGCTGAGTTCGCTGGAGGAAAATTCATCGTTACCTCGCATCCCATGACGGGAACCGAAATCCGGGTGGAGTTGGAACACAAGGGCGACTCCGGGCAGGAGCGGGCGCCATCAGTCGACTTCGAGAGCCCATCCGCGTGTGCGTTGCCCGGGCCGGAACGGTCGACATTGAATTGACGGATACGATATCGCCATGAAAACCCGCGTACTTTTGGCAGATGATCACCAGATGTTCAGGCATGCGTTGCGAACCATGCTGGAACAGGAGTCGAGCATCCAGGTGGTAGGAGAGGCCGGCGACGGCCAAGAGTTGTTGAAGATTGCCGGCGGGACGCCGGTTGATGTCGTCTGCATGGACATCGGCATGCCACGGATGAACGGCATCGAGGCCACCCGGCGCCTGTTGGGCATCAATCCGGCCATCAAGGTGATCGGGGTTTCCGCCTTCGCCGACCGCGACTACGTCCTGGATATGCTGAAGGCTGGCGCGTCGGGTTACGTCACCAAATCCGAGACCGGTGACGAGTTGCTGCGGGCGATTCGCGCGGTGCGGCTCAATCGGACCTATTTGTGCCCGGAAATCGCGGCCACCGTAGCCGGCGCATTGATCGATGGCAGCGACGGCAAATCGGCTGCCCCGCGTATCGGGGCGCGCGAGCGGCAGGTTTTGCAACTGGTGGCTGAAGGCAATACCTCGGCGGAAATCGCCCAGCGTTTGCATGTGGCATTCTCAACGGTCGAAGTTCATCGCCGCAACATCATGCGCAAACTGGACCTGCACAACGTCGCCGAACTCACCAAGTACGCCATCCGCAACGGCATCACGACCAGCGCAACCAACGGCGGCTAGCCGCCGCGCCGTCCCGACAGATCCCGCCGGTGTGTGCCTTGGCCGGGGTACCCCGTTACCGGTATCCGGGTACCCGAAATACTTATATCTCCGTATTTCGCTCAATCCCCAGCGCCCCTACGATACACGCAGCAATAGGGTCTTGCGATTGACGCGCCCCAAATCCCAATGGAGATTGCTGGACATGAAAACAAGAAGGCACTCAAGAGTGACACGGTGCGAAGTGGTTCGCATCGATTCCGCCGAACTGCTGATAGATTCAATGCAGCACGCCTGCCACTATGAAACGGTCGATGGCAAGCCCTTGGCGGCGGGGTATTACCTGGCATTGTGGCCAGCCGGAGCGTGCCTTTCATTCCATGGTCGCGAGCTTCGGTATCTCGGTCCGTTCGCGACCAAGGCGGCGGCATGCCTGCTGCAAACCAGCGCCATGGGGCTGGAAATCGTTGTTGTGCCGGCGAATGGCGATCGCGCCGACGTTGCTACCCCGTTGGCATCGCACCATCGGCGGCGGATCAATCCGCCATCCGACCGAGTGCGGGCCGCGTTCGGAATGCCCACCTATCAAGGCGCTTAGTCAGACTCCCTTCACAAACTCCTCGAACGCGCCCAGCGGCAGCGGGCGGCTGAACAGATAGCCCTGATAGGCATGGCAGCCATGGCTGGCGAGGAAGTCTTTCTGGGCCTCGATTTCCACCCCTTCGGCGATGACCGCCAATCCCATGCTTTCGGCCAGGGCGATGACCATCTTTGCGATGGAGGAATCGTTGGTGTCGGTGAGAATGTCCCTGACGAAACCCTGGTCGATTTTCAGTTGATCCAGAGGCAGGCGCTTCAGGTAGGAAAGCGACGAGTAGCCGGTGCCAAAGTCGTCCAGTGAAAAACTCACCCCTTTGGCTTTCAGTGCGGTCATCTTGGCGATGACGTCCTCCACGTCATCCACCATCAGGCTCTCTGTCAGTTCCAGCTTGAGCCGTTGCGGGTTGGCCCCGGTTTTATCAAGCACCGCCAGCACCTGATCGACGAAGTCCGCGTGATGGAACTGGCGGGCGCTGACATTAACCGCGACAGTGAGATGCGCCATTTCCGGTTGGGACGCCCAGACCGTCAGTTGGGCACAGGCCGTCTCCAGCACCCAGTGGCCCAAGGGCAGGATCAGGCCGGTATCTTCGGCCAGGGGAATGAACTCAAGCGGCGACACCATGCCGCGCAGCGGATGCTGCCAGCGCAGCAGCACTTCCACCCCTGTCAGGCGTCCCACGCCATCCATCTGGGCCTGATAGTAAAGAACAAACTGGCCTTTCTGAACAGCCTCGCGTAAATCCGCTTCCAGCGCGGCGCGTGTCGTAACTACTGCCTGCATCGTCGGATCGAAAAAGCGCAAGGTGTTGCGACCGGCGGCCTTGGATTGGTACATGGCCAGATCGGCCCGTTTCAGCAGGTCATCTATCGTTCCGTGATGATCGGCGAACAGCGTGATGCCAATGCTGGGAGTGCTGTGATGCGCGTAATTGTGGAGGTGATAGATATGGTTGAGCGTGGCGAGGATTTTTTCGCCCACGATTTCGGTTTGAGTGGCGGCTTCCAGCACGTTTTCGCTCAGGTCTTCCAGCATCACCACGAATTCGTCGCCGCCCAAACGAGCCACGGTGTCGCCCTCGCGCACGCAGGTGGACAGGCGCTGGGCGACCTGCTGCAGCAGCAAATCACCGATGTCATGGCCACGGGTGTCGTTGAGGGTTTTGAAGTTATCCAGATCGAGAAACAGCAGAGCGCCGTGTCTCAGGCTGCGGGTGCTGGATGCCAGCGCCTGTTTCAGCCGGTCAATCAACAGCCGACGGTTGGGCAGGCCGGTCAGCGGGTCATAGAAGGCCAGATTCGTGATCTCGTCTTCCGCCTTCTTGCGCGAGGTGACGTCGGTGAAAGTGCCCACGTAGTGGGTCGTCAGGCCCGCATCGTTTTTTACGGCGGTGACAATAAGCCACTCGGGATACACCTCGCCGGTCTTGCGCCGATTCCATATTTCGCCCTGCCATGTTCCCGTGCGCTCGATGCTCTCCCACATGGCGGCATAAAAGGCGGCGTCGTGGTGCCCCGAACGAAGAAGGCTCGGCGTCTTGCCCACGGCTTCTTCGGCGCTGTAGCCGGTAATCTCGGTGAATGCCTTGTTGACCCGCAGAATCACTTTTGCGCTATCGGTGATCGTCATGCCTTCCTGAACCTCAAAGGCGGTGGCGGCAATGCGAAGCGCTTCCTCGGTTTGCATGCGCTGGCTGATATCGGTGAACAGCATCACCGTTTGGGCATGGTGGCCAGCTTTGTCGAATATCTTCGAGGCGACGATCTGAATGTCGCGGTCGTACAACCTGACGTTATGCATGGAGCCGTCGGCACAGGATCGAATTCCGCTGAGTTCCCCGGCGCACGTGCACACCTCGGCGGCGGGATGGCCGACCACCTGCGCCCGGTTCAAGCCACCGAAGAACCAGTCCATGGCGACGCGATTGCAGTCATCTACCCGATCATTGCCGTCGAGTACGACGACCGCCGCGCCAAGGGCGTCGAGAATCGCGCGAATTTCGTCGGTGACGATGGAAAGGCTCTGGTTGGTCTCGTTGAGATGATCGATCACCTGCTGAAAGGACTCGGCGATGATGCCGATGGGATCGAGCGCGATCAGCGTGTCGTCATCGAGTTCCTCGGACCGCAGTGGGCAAGTCCCCATCACCGCCAGGAGCTGGTCGACCTTGGCGCGGATGTAACGCAGGGCGTCCTGTTTGCTGGGGGTGGGCGTCACGATTCCCTTACACGCCGCCGAAAATGCGGATGCGATAGCCGTCGTCGATGCGGGTGACCTCGGTGTGAAAGCCCATGCGGTCGACCGAGGCGGGAATCGTCGTGGTGGCATGGCGGTCGTCGGTGACTACCACTACCTCGGCAGTGCCGGCGCGAAGCGCCTCTCCGTTCTGGTTCAGTGCCCTGAGCGTCAGCAGCAGACAGGAAGGGCAGATATGGCCGCGAATGTTTATATCGATAGTATGAATCACGGGCATTAACGTATCACGAATCGGGCCAGCAGGCGAGCGCCAATCCAAGTTCCGGGTATCAGGCCCACGAGAAACAGGATACTTTGCAGGGCGAGTATGGGCATACCGCCCCACAGGTGCCAGACATTGCACGAGGGCGCCATGCGTGCCGCCAGTCCGAGCAACAGGCCGCCGGTCAGTGCAGATACGAACTGCCGGCGCGGCAGTCGCCACTGCAACCGCCATTCGCCAAGGCGCGCCGCCGAGAAAAAGGCGCCGCAGATGATGCCGATCAGCAGCGGATATTGAATCGCGGAAACGGCGTCAAGCTGTGGTCCCGGTCCGCCAATGATCGGACGATCGGAAAATGGCGGCGTGTAGTTGATCGATTGCACGGCAAAGTAGCCGAGGTTATTGACATGCTCCGGCGCGAACAGCGCTTCGATGCCTGCGCCGAGCTTGGAATAGGAGGTGGTGATGCCCAGGGGCATGCCGATGAGCACATAAGAGGCGAAGCCCAGAAACGCAAGGATCAGCGCTGCACGCCAAGGCGCCAAGTGGCCGACGGCGAAGGCGGGGCGATCCATGCGACCGGCGCGAAATTCACGGAAGAGCCAGAAACTGCCGCCAGTCGCGAGCGGTAGCAGCAGTGCCGTCGGCGGCAGCTTGAGCCACTGCGGCAGCGTGATGACGCCCTGGATCAGCACCGTGCTCTTGGCGAAGGCGCTCCACTGCGGATGAATTTCGGCATAGAACGCCGAGCCGGTGAGCATGCCAATGACGGCCAGCAAGCTGGCGGCGCTTCCGGCGCCAAGTTTGAACAGGCTGCCGCAAACACATCCGCCGGCCAGCACCATGCCGATGCCGAAGATGAAGCCGCCGATGACATTGCTCAGCGAGGGCGGGCCGAGTCCGGGGAAAGGGTAGATACTGATCGCGCCGGTCAGTCGTCCGGCCTCGAACAACACCATGCCGACGACGACCAGCAGCAACATTTGGCGCATCAGGAAGAAATCGCGAAACAAAAAAACATCGCGGAAGCAGGCGGTGACGCAAAAATCCGACCGATGCATGACGAAGCCCGCCGTGAGACCGATGGCCAGCGAACTCAGAATGATCAGCAAGTAGGGCTGTTCCAGCATCGGTGCAATTATCGTTTTTTTCGACGATACAGCCACAGCAGCGCACTCGCCAGCGCCGTCATGGCGACGATGGGCAGAGCCCAGATGTTGAGACTGGCCCAGCCTTCGCTGCTGATCAGGACTCCGGAGGACAGCGAGGTGAGGCCCTGCACGCCGAGCACGATGAAGTCGTTGGAGCCTTGCACCTTGGCCTTTTCCTCCGGATGATGGGTCTCCGTAAGCAACGTGGTGCCGCCGATGAAGAGGAAGTTCCAGCCCAGGCCCAATAGCACCAGCGCCCACCAGAAATGCATCAGCGTGATGCCAGAGAGCGCAATGCCGATGCAAACGAACATCAGCGCGGCGCCGACGATGAGGATGTTCAGCACGCCGAAACGCTTGATCAGGCCACCGGTGAAGAACGATGGCGCAAACATCGCGATGACGTGCCACTGCAGGATGAATGCCGTGTCGGCGAACGGCAGGCCGCAGATGTCCATGGCCAGCGGCGTGGCGGTCATCAGCAGGTTCATCACGCCGTAGCCGCAGGCCGCAGCCAGCACGGCGACGATGAAGGCGGGCTGGCGGGCAATCTGGCGCAGGGGGCGACCGACGGCCTTTTGTTCGCTGACCGACAACGGCGGGATGTCCAGTCGGCTGGCGAGCAGCATGGACAGTGCGGCGAAGCCCACCAGCGCGCCATAGCTGGCGAGGTAAGTCGGTTCCAGCAGCGTGCGCGTGAGCTTGCCGACTTCCGGCCCGATCACGCCGCCGAGGATGCCTCCTGCCAGGGTGAGCGATATTGCCTTGCCCTTCCAGTCGAGCGGTGAGGCATCGGCGGCAGCGAAGCGGTATTGCTGGCCGAAGGCGTTATAGATGCCGGCGAACACGGTGCCGAGGCAGAGCAGCCAGAAGCTGCCGATGCTCACGGCGAAGGCGGAAATCAGCGCGCCGAGCATCCCAAGGCCTGAGCCGAGCATAAAGCCGGCACGACGACCGTGGCGTTTCATGAAAAAGGCGGCAGGCAGGGTCGCCAGCGCGCCACCGATCACATAGGTGGTAATCGGCAAGGTGGCCAGCCGTTTGTCGGCAGCCAGTTGCAGACCGAGCAGGCCGTTGATCGCAATCAGTGTGACGCCGTTGGTCAGCAGCAGCGCCTGCGCCGCAGCCAGTAGTGCGATGTTCTTCCGGTGATTCATGCGGCAGAGACTTGATCGACGCGCTTGGTGTCAGGCGTATTCGTCGGGATCGGGATCGAGCATGCGCTCCAGTACCGAGATGCGATCCTTGATCAGCAGTTTGCGCTTCTTCAGGCGGCGCAACAGCAGTTGGTCTTCGGGCGGCGTCAGCGTCATGCGGCTGATTGCCGCATCGAGATCGCGATGCTCGATGCGCAATTCAACCAGGCTGGCCTGCAAAACCTCGGGAGAATCGCTCGTGTCAGTGGGTTCCATGCGTCTATGGTATGGGGGCGGCGGTCTCTTGGCAACCCGAACACGCTAAAATAAGTTCATGGAAAAATGTGTTGGCCGTTTTGAAATTCGTCGCGAGCTCGGACGTGGCGCCCAGAGCGTCGTCTATCTCGGCTGGGATCCTCAGTTGGAGCGCGAGGTGGCCATCAAGACGCTGCATTTTGCCCACGCCGATGCGCGGCGCAATAGTGCCCTGATTGCCGAGGCGCGCGCCGTCAGCCGTCTGCGTCACCCCAATTTGGTCCCGATTTTCGATGTCGGCGAGGAGGATGGCGATCCATATCTGGTATTCGAACTCGTCGATGGTCCCAACCTCGCCGAACTTATAGCCAGGGAGGGGCGCATTGGCCCTGCGCGCACCGCCGACCTGATGCGTCAGGTGATCGATGCGCTGGCGATGGCCCACGCCGCAGGGATCATTCATCGCGACTTGAAACCATCCAACATCCTGATCGACTCGCAAGGCCGGCCGCGCGTGATGGATTTCGGCATTGCCACGCGTCTGGACGCTACCGATGTCGAAAAGCAGCAGGTAGGTATTTCCGGCACACTTAAATATCTGGCGCCCGAATATGTCGATGGTCGCCAGGTGGGCGAAAAAACGGATATCTATGCCGCCGGGCTGGTGATGGTCGAAATGCTCGCGGGCAAGCCCTGGGCGCGGGGCGACACTTCGGCGGCCATTATTCATCAGATTTTGAACGAGCCAGTCGCGCTGCCCGCCGATGTGAGCATCGACAATCAGCTCGCCAGTATCGTTCTGATGGCCTGCGCCCGCGATCCGGCTTTGCGCACGGCCAGCGCGGCACAGATGAAATCGCAACTGGACGACTATCTTGGCGCCGCAGCCACGCCCATCGATACTCCGGAAGAAGCAGAGTCCAGAAAAAAGGACACGCTGGAATTCCTGATGCGCCGCATGAAACACAAAACGGATTTCCCGGCGCTGTCGGATTCGGTGTCGGCGATCAACAAGCTGACGCGCTCCGACAAGGAAAGTATTAACAGGCTTTCCAATACCATTCTCAAGGACTACGGCCTGACCAACAAGATTCTTCGTTTGGTTAACTCGGCTTATTACCGGCGGTCGGGTGGCGGCACCATCAGTACCATCTCGCGCGCCGTGATCGTGCTTGGTTTTGATGCCCTGCGCAACATCGCCGTTACGGTTTTGTTGTTTGAGCACATGCAGGACAAGGGCAGTGCGCGCGAACTGAAGGAAGCCTTTTTGCGCGCCAACCTTGCCGGTACCCTGGCGCGCGCCGCCAGCAAGCAGTTTATGGCTAACGAGGCTGAAGAAGCCTATGTCTGCGCCCTGTTTCATAGTGTCGGTCAACTGTTGGCACAGTTTTATTTTCCCGAGGAAGTGGCCGAGATTCGCAAGGTGATGCTGCAACGGAACTGCAACGAGGAAATCGCCTCCGCCCAGGTGCTGGGCCTGTCGTTTTCGGAACTGGGGATTGGCATCGCTCGCCACTGGGGGTTTCCCCCGGCGCTCATCAGCAGTTTGCGGCCTTTGCCGGAAGGCGCCATCAAGAAACCGGCGACGCACGAGGAGGCGCTGCGGGTCGTCGCCGGTTTCGCCAACGAGATGTGCGCCGCCATTGCCTCGGTGCCGAAGGAGCAGAGGGGCGAAGCGACGCGCGCAGCGCGTGAACGCTTCATTTCCTCCATGAAGTTTTCCGACAATCAGTTGCAGGAAGTACTGGAACAGTCGCTGAAGGAACTCGGTGAACTGGCGACAATTCTTCATGTCAATCTGACCCAAAGCCCCTTTGTTCGCCATGTCAAGGCATGGACCGGCGAGCGTCACGAAACACCGGTTTCAGAAGAGACCAAGGCGCTTGATCGAACCGTGTTGGGCGACACTATGGTGCCCGATCAGAGCGAGCCCGGCGAGCTGAGCGTCGATGGCCTGCCGGACGCGGCGCAGGATATTCTGGCCGCCGGCATCCAGGACATCAGCAACTCGCTGGTGGATGATTTTTCCTTGAATGACGTGCTGCGCATCACGCTCGAAACCATGTACCGCGCGATGGGGTTTCAGCGGGTCTTGCTGTGCCTGAAAGATCCCAAGACCGGCAGCATGGTGGGACGTTTCGGCTTTGGTGCGGACACCAATGAAGTGGCGCGCAAGTTTCGCTTCCCGCTGGCGGATGCGCCCAACGTGTTCCAACTGGCCATCAGCAAGGGTGTGGACATCATCATCGCCGATGTCGATGCGCCGAAGATTGCCAGCAAGATTCCCGAGTGGTACCGCAATGCCGTAATTGCCAAGACCTTCGTCTTATTGCCGCTGCTGATCAAGGGCAACGCGGTGGGGCTGATCTACTGCGATCGCGACAAGGCCGGCAGCATCGTGATTCCCGAAAAGGAATTGTCCCTGCTGAAAACCCTGCGCAATCAGGCCATTCTGGCAATCAAGCAATCCATGTGATTTCCTGATGGTTCAACTGGCGATGTACTGCTCCAGTTGCTTGATCAGGAACGCCTGCTGCGACATGGTTTCCTGGACGAGATCGCCGAGGGATATCACGCCGATCACGTGCTGGTCGGCGTCCATTACCGGCATGTGGCGAATGTGCCTGTCGGTCATCAGCGCCATCGCCTCGTCAATCGTCTGTTCGGGACGGCCATAGAACACTTTCGTCGTCATGATGTCCGACATTGGGGTCTCGCGCGACGATTTGCCAAGAAGAACCACCTTGCGGGCGTAGTCGCGCTCGCTGAAGATTCCAACAAGTCGTTCATCGCGCATGACCAGTACGGCGCCGATACCATGTTTCGCCATGAGTTCCAGTCCGGACAAAACGGTGCTATCGGGCGAAACTGAAATCGGTGTACGCGGATGCTCGTCAAGCAATTGTTTTAATGTTTTCATGTCAATTCCTCCTCTGATTGTCAGGCCGCCCGCATCATGCCGGAATTACACGGTTCTTGCCAGCCCGTTTAGCCAGGTACATGGCTTCGTCGGCGCGCTTCAAGGCGTCGTAGGGCGTTTCCTCATTCCTTAGTTCGGCGACGCCGCAACTGAAGGTGATGAGCACCTTGTCGTTATTATGCAGGAAGAATTGGCGTGTGAGTTCGCGCTGCACCCGGACCATGGCGCTGACGGCGTCATCGATTGGCGTATTGGGCAGCAGGACGACGAATTCTTCGCCGCCGTAGCGGGCCAGCGTGTCCTGCGGACGGATGGCTTCGCGCGTAACCTGCGATAGATGCACCAGCGCCGCATCGCCCGCAGCATGACCCAGGCTGTCGTTGAGTTTCTTGAAGTTGTCGATGTCCAGCATCGCCAGGCTGAGCGATCCTCCATGGCGGCGGGCACGGGCGACTTCACTTTCCATCGATTCATCCATGCCCTTGCGGTTAAGCGCTCCTGTCAGCGGGTCATAACGAACCAGTTCGCTGGCATGCGCCAGTTCACTCTGGAGACGGGTCACTTCGCGCTCCGCATCGTCGACCCTGGCTCGCATTACGGTCATTTCGTCGCGTGAGCGCGCGGCGTTGATCTGGACGGTGCGGGTTTCCCGCATAACTTCGTCCAGTACATCCGACAGATCGGCGATGTCGTTGGCCTTGCTGATTCTCTCCGCGAAGGTCTCGATCTTGTCGTGATATCCGCTGGTCGCTTCCGAGAAATCGCCAAGTCGGTCGACGAAGGTGGCGAGCATCAGCTTGAGTCTGTCCTGAGCCTCGCTCAAACTCTTCTTGAGCGAACTTTGCTTGACGATGACATCCTTCATGCGGCGCTCGACATCGTCAAGTCGACGTAGATTGATGGGCTCGTTCACCAGCTCGCGGATCACGCTGATCTGGCCCGTCAACCAGTGATCATCCACCACCAGTTCGCTGACGTTATCGATAATAAGATGCACCAGATGCAGCAGGGCGGACTTCAGTTCCGCCTGATCCTCGGCAACATATTGTGCGCGATAACCGAGTTTCTTCAGGCGACCGGCGAGGGCACCGAGTTCCCCTGCGTTATGCGCCGCCCGGACCGCCTCGGCAATTTCGGTCGACTCGCGCGCCAGTTCCGGGTTCTCGGCCAGCACGATCGACAGGGTGTTGTCGAGCAATTGGGCAATCAGATCCTGAAGTTCGCCAATGTCGCCGCGTTCTGCCGGCTGTTCGTACGTAGCCGCGCCCCCCGTATGCCGCGTTCCCGGCCCTGCCTGTGACGCGGGAGATGAGGACGACGCCTCGGGTATTACGCCAGACACCAGTTCGGTGTTGTCGCCTACAGGCGTGTGCGACCACGAGCGAACCGCCGACTGCAGGCGCGAAAACAGCAACTCAGGGGTGCCGGAGACAGCCAGCACGTGCTCCACCGTTTCCTTCTTCTTCGCCGCCGTCAGTCCGGCATGATGGGTGTCGAACTGCTGTATCAACTCCCGGATCAGCGTCGACCAGGCCAGCGGCTCCGCACCGGATTTTCCAAGCAGATCGGTCAGTGCCGCGCCAAAGCTTTCCCAGTTGCCGGCGGCGATGGCGGTCTCGAACTGTCGGGCAAAACGGACTTGCTCCGGGGTGGCTCGCGGCAATGACGCGTGCAAGGCCTTGAGCGAACGTTCCGGAAAAGGCTCGACGATCTGGGAGCCCGTGATGTCGTGATATATCGTGCGGTAATTGTCGGGCGTCGGTGGCGTCTTGTTCACTGCCAGGCGCCGCAACGTCTCGCGAGCAATCTCCGAAGGCTGGGTGGGCTTGGCCATGTCTTGTTATTCCGCCAGCCCGTGCTGGAGGCCGTAACGAATCAGTTCCGCAGTGCTCTTGAGCCCCATTTTTTCGAGCAGACGGGCGCGGTAGGTACTGACGGTGGCAACGCCCAGGTTAAGCTTTTCGGCGATTTGCGTCAGCGTATTCCCAGTGGAGATGAGCACCAGCACCTGGTATTCGCGATCGGTGATTCGTTCGTGTGGCGACTTTTCGGTGTCTTCGGAAATCGCCTCCGCCAGTTGCTGGGCGACAGCCGGGCTGAGGTATTTCTTGCCCGAGGCTACCTGACGAATCGCGGTGACCAGTTGTTCGGGCGCGCTCTGCTTGGTGAGGTAGCCCGAGGCGCCGGCCTTGAGCGCGCGCACCGCGTATTGTTCCTCGGGATGCATGCTGAGAATCAGTACCGGCAGACGCGGGAATTCCTTTTTCAACTGTTTCAGCGTATCGATGCCATTGCGGTTCGGCATCGATACGTCGAGCAAAAAGACATCCCATGTCTGCTGGCGGGCAAGCAGCAAGGCTTCCGCGCCATCGTCGGCTTCGCCGGTGACGAGCAAATCCTCGGTTTCGGAAAGAATTTGTTTGAGACCCTGCCGCACAATGGCATGGTCATCAGCAATAAGAACGTGGATCTTGTCGGCCATGGTTAAAACACTTTAGTGTTTCAGAGCAGGCTAATGCCGCAAAGCGGCTTTATGCCGGAACTAAAACAGGTTGCGTTGCAATTCTTCTTCACTCGGAGGCTCCACGCCGGCCTGCTCTGGAACGCGCAGGATGATGTGAGTGCCGCCGTGCTCCGCGGCGCCGATGAAAAATTCACCGGCCAGGCTCAATACTCGTTCGCGAATTCCGCGCAGACCAAAGGATTTCGGCTTCTGCATGTCCGCTTCGGAAATGCCGCGACCGTTGTCCCTGATTTCGAGCAGGATGTTACCGCGTTCGCGCCGCAAACGCATGACCACCAGCGATGCGTGCGCATGCTTGGCAATATTGGTCAGCGCCTCCTGGGCGATGCGAAACAGTGCCAGCGAGGTATCCTGCTCCGGTTCGATGGCGTCCTCGTCGCATTGCACCCGGCACGGAATGCCAAAACGCTGAGTGAAATCTTCCGCCTGGCACTCAATGGCGGCGGGCAGGCCGAATTCCTTGAGGATGCCGGGGCGCAATTCGCGGGCTACGCGGCTGGCTGTACTCATCGCCTGGTCAAGCAGGGATTCAATCGAATGAGCCTTTTCGCGCAGACGGTCGGCGCCTTCCGGCAGCTTGCTGGCGAGATGCGCCGCTTCGATCTTGAGAAAAACCAGAATGGAGCCGAGTTCGTCGTGGATGTCGCGCGAGATCCTCTCCCGCTCTTCTTCCTTGACAGCCTCAAGGTGCGTTGAAAGCTCGGCAAGTTGTTGCCGGGAACCGCGCAGCTCTGCTTCACTTTCCTTGCTCTCGGTAATGTTGGTGGCTATGCCGCGCCACTCGACGACGCCTGAATCGAAGCGATGGGGCGTCGAACGCAGGTTGATCCATTTCTGCCGGGCGCGGCCACGGGTGTGGCCTTCCCAGTTGAGCAGCGTGCCCTTGGCGGCCGACTCGCGCAGGGCGTTTTCAAGGTTTTTCCGTCTTTCGGCATCAAAGGCGTCGAACAGCCTGCCTGCCGAAGCCAGCAGATCCTGCTGCTTGAAACCGAAGAGTTTTTGGCAGCCTTCACTGACAAACAGAAAGCGGAATTCGCCCTCGGCATCGCGACGCAGATGAAACAGCATGCCCGGCAGGTTGGAGGCCAGTGCTTCAAAACGCGCCTGGCTCTCGTTGAGCATTTCCAGCGCGGCGCGGTGGTCGGCGCGGTGTCGGGATTCACGGACTTCGCGCTCGACCGCCGGGATGAGGCGTTCGAGCCGGTCGGCATCGATCACGTCACGCGCACCCGCCTTCATCGCGCGTTGCGTGCCGCGTTCGTCGTTGGGACCAGCAACAAGAATCAGGGGCAGGTCGAAGCCGGATTCATCGATCTGCCGCACAGCGGCTTGCACCGACAGTGAGGAAACGCCAGGAATGTACAGCACGGCGTCCCACGGCTGATCGCGCAAAGCGGTGCGCAACCCGGCGGGCGTACCGATCCGATGCAAATTGCATGATTTGTCCGCCTCGGCAACGACCGGGAGCAGGGGCGCCGCGACTTCGTCCGATGCGGCGATGACGAGCAGATGCAAGGGCTGACGGGAAGGCGAACTGGCGACCATGAGCAACACTGGATGGGGCGAAGACGAAGTTTATAGTGGATCGGCTCCGCTATAATTCAATTTTAGCCGGCATAGCTCAGATGGTAGAGCAACCGCCTTGTAAGCGGTAGGTCACCAGTTCGATTCCGGTTGCCGGCACCAGTAGTACCAAGGCCTCCATTGATGGAGGCCTTTTTCGTCCAGCCATTATTGGGATCGGCGCCACTTTCGGAATTTCTCGGCTGTTTCGCCGTGCCACCAGCGCCGACTTTCGCCCCGTGACTCCTTGCTCGTGCGACGTAGTTCCTCGTCATCAGCGGTGAATGGGGTAGCATTTATGCGCCGTATCGGATGCAGCCCCTATCAACTGACTTGGAGAACGACTATGCCTACGACCATAAAGGCGGCCCGGTTCGTCTTGAAATGCGCCTTGATGATGGTTTTCACTTCATCGCTTGTCGCTCATGCAGCGGCGCCGGTCGTTCCCCCCAAGCCGGTGGTAAAGCCAAAACCCTATCAAACCGCCGTCCAGAACGACGTGACTAGCGCATATCAATATCGGACCCGAATTCTTACCGGCAAACCAGATTGCCAACGCTATGCCACAGAGTCCGACGCGGCATTTCTCGACGACAAGATCGACAGTGCGACCAAAGTGACGCTGATCAAGAGGATCGGTGCTGAAGCCGAGGCAAGCGGTTGCCTGACGCGTTAAGTAACTTCGCCCCGGACCGGATATAAGCAAAAAAATGGCCGCCGGCTTTCGCTGGCGGCCATTTGAATTATGGCAAGTAAATGGTGGAGGCGGCGGGAATTGAACCCGCGTCCATAAGTGCGCCACAGACAGTTCTACATACTTAGTCGCGTCATTTGATTTAACCCGCAACACGCCGACGGACAGGCTGGTTGCAGACGATTCGCTGGATTTTCGAACCGTGCATCGCGACTCCGCACAGCCTTAGCCTCTGTAAATGATTCCGATGTAGCTTGCGCTACCTGGCCCAGAAGCAAACCAGTTCGGAAGCCAGCCGCTGTTAAGCGGCTAGAGCGAAACGCTCGTCGTTGGCAGTTAGTGCTTTCCAGATGGATTTACGAGGTACCCGGATCCTCGGTATGCCCTGCATGCTTTGTCACCCATGTCGAAGCCATGTCGCCCCCGAAGTGGTGCAAATCAGATGGCGCCTGATTCGCAAATTGCAAGCGCGATTTTACCGGTTTGCCGTGGCAAGGCCGAGAATATCTTGCGGCGAGGCGGCAATGGCGTCCGCTCCCCAGGTTGCCGGGGAGTTGCCATTTCCCATATAGCCCCAGGCGGCAACAATGGTCGTCATGCCGACAGCGCGGCCTGAAATCACGTCTCGCTCGTCGTCACCGACGTAGATGCAGTCTGTTGTGGCGATTCCGATTACCGCACTGGCGAGTTGCATTGGGTCGGCGTGGGGTTTGGAGCGCTGAGCGCTGTCACCGCAGACGATACAAGCACAGCGCTGGCGCAGGCCGAGTCCCTCCATCAGAGGAATGGCGAAGCGCTGTGACTTGTTGGTAACGATGCCCCAGAGAATTCCTTGGGCTTCAAGCTCATCAAGGTGCTCGGCCATGCCTGCAAACAAACGGGTGTCGACGCATAGTGCATCCTGATAGATAGTCAGAAATCGTTGCAGTAAACCGACATATTCGGGGTCGGCAGGGGTGATGCCGAGACCGGCGCCGATCATGCCGCGCGCGCCTGAAGACACGTGTGGTCTGAGTTTCTCCATCGGCAAAGGTCCGCGCCCCTGCTCCAGCAGCAGTTGATTGAGGGTGCCTCCGAGATCTGGCGCAGTGTCTGCCAGAGTACCGTCAAGATCAAATAGCACCGCGTCAGGCATTGCGTCGGGCTCTGACCAGATAATTCACGTCGGTATCGGTACTAATTGACGATTCGCGGTTGAACGGGTTGTAACGCATACCGGCGATTTCGAGTACTTCCAGTCCTGCGTTACGGCACAGGCGAGCGAGTTCGGCCGGTTTGAGAAAGCGCGTGTAGTCGTGTGTGCCGCGCGGCAGCAGATTGAGCAGGTATTCCGCGCCAACCACCGCGAGCAGGTATGCTTTGAGGTTACGGTTGATGGTTGACAGAAACACCTGCCCGCCCGGTTTTACCAGGCGAGCGCAGGCATCCACCGTGCTCGCCGGGTCGGGTACGTGTTCGAGCATTTCAAGGCAGGTGACCACGTCGAAAAGCGAAGAGGACTCCGCCGCCATGGCTTCGGCTGAGATCAGGCGGTAGTCGATGACATGTCCGCTCTCATAGAGGTGCAGGCGGGCGATACCGAGTGCTTTCTCGGACAGGTCGATACCGGTGACCTGTGCGCCCATGGCTGCCATTCCCTCGCTGAGCAGGCCCCCACCGCAACCGATGTCGATCACATGTTTGCCCTTGAGTCCGGCGTGACCGTCAATCCATGTCAGCCGAGCAGGATTGATGTCGTGCAGGGGGCGGAATTCGGAGTTCGGATCCCACCAACGATGGGCGAGTTCCCCAAATTTGTCGAGTTCGCGCTGATCGGCGTTACTGGCTGCATTCATCTTGGTGCCCCAGGTCATCCTTGGATACCGTCACCATTCAAGGGGACGGGGACATATAACAAAAAAAGCCCTGCGGGGCAGGGCTTTTTTTCGGAGTCAGGCGAATTTACTGAGCCTTGGTACCGATAACTTCGATGTCGACACGACGATCAGGCTGCAGGCAAGCGATGGTCTTCTTGCTCTTCGGCCCCTTGCACTGACCGGGCTTGGTGATCGGCTGCTTTTCGCCCTTGCCTTCTGTGTAGACGCGGTTCGGTTCAATTCCCTTGCCAACCAGATAGGCCTTGACGGCTGCGGCCCGTTTTTCAGACAGCTTCTGGTTGTAGGCGTCGGAGCCGAAGCGGTCGGCGTGGCCGACGGCGATGATCACTTCGAGCTTGATGCCCTTGACATCGCCGACGAGCTTGTCAAGCTTGGCCTTGCCTTCGGGGCGCAGATTGGCCTTGTTGAAGTCGAACAGGGCGTCGGCGGCGAGGGTTACCTTCTGCGCGGCAGGCACGACAGCAGCTGCAGGCGGAGGAGCCACCGCTCTGGACTTGGCCGCAGCCGGTGCAGCCTTCTTCACCAGATCAGGATCGCATTCCTCAATGGCCATGGCCGGAGTCCAGTAGCCGGTACGCCAGCAAAGGCCGGTACCGCTTTTGACGACGTAACCGCGCTGGTCGATGGCATAACCAACGGTGCCTTTCATGTCGATCCCCTTCGTCTGGGCGACGGCAGAAACGGAAAGTCCAAGCAAGGCAGCTAGCAGCAGAGAGTGTTTGGCGCAATTAATCATTTTTCTTCCCCTTATTGGGTTTGTTTGAGTGTGGCGGGACCCGGTGCTTCATCTTTTTACCTGATCGCCTCATCGCGTCAGGACGTCAAGCGAGTATGCCACAAACCTGTCATGTCAAGCAATTCTGAAATGTTGATCTGCAATGGAACAGCGTTGCTCATTACCAAATTACCTTCAACCCAGGTGTGGGTCACCTGCTCGCGGCCGGCAACATAGACGAGGTGCGAGGCTGGATCAAAGCAGGGCTGGATAAGCCATTCATCCAGGCGCACGGCGCACAGATCGGCCGCCTTGCCCGGCAGCAGTGACCCGATTCGCCCGTCCAGTCCCAGAGCGCGAGCGCCTCCCAGCGTGGCGGCATGGAGTGTTGCATGCGCGTCAAGAGTCTCGGCGTTTTGGCTCACCCCCTTGGCCAGCAACGCGGCGTGGCGCATCTCCCGGAATAGGTCGAGGCGATTGTTTGAAGCGGCACCATCGGAGCCAAGCCCGAAATTAATGCCGATCGACTGGATCGACGACATCGGCGGAATGCCGCTGCCAAGTTTTAGATTGGATGTCGGACAGTGGGCCAGGTGACAGGCTTCACGAGCCAATAAGTCGATTTCGCCCGCTTCGAGATGTACGGCGTGCACGGCAATCAGTTGTGGCCCGAGCAGGCCGAGGCGGTGCAGCCGCTCGATGGGGCGCACACCATGTTGCTTGAGGCTCTCCTCTATCTCGTGGCGGGTTTCATGGAGATGCAGATGAACAGGTACTTCCAGTTGTGCCGCCAGTGTGGCAATGTTGATGAAGGTCTTGTCCGCCACGGTGTAGGGTGCGTGCGGAGCCAGGCAAAAACTCAGTAGTGGGTCGCCGTTCAATGCGTCACGGACGGCCAATCCCTTGGCCAGATAATCGTCGGCGTCGGCGGCGTAGGCCGTGGGGAATTCGACAACGACGATGCCAAGTACGGCGCGCATCCCGACTTTTCTGGCTGCATCGGCTGCGGCTTCTGGAAAGAAATACATGTCGTTGAAGGTGGTAACGCCGCCGCGCACCATTTCGGCACATGCCAGCAGGGTGCCGGCCCGCACGAAATCCGGTCCGGCGTGGCGTGACTCGGCGGGCCAGATGCGCTCGGAAAGCCAGCGCATCAAGGGCAGATCGTCGGCGTAGCCGCGCAGCAGACTCATCGCCGCGTGGGTATGAAGGTTGACCAGTCCGGGCAGCAACACCTGACCGGGTAAATCAAGGGTCTGCCGCGGACGGAAGCGCTGCAACGCCTCGTCAATGGGAAGCAGGGCAACGATGCACCCGTCGCTGACCGCCAGCGCGTGCCCGGAAAGCGTGACTCCGGCGGGTTCGATGGGGATGATCCACTCCGGGCGGATAAGGAGGTCGATGTCGGCAGGCATTGCGCCCGGAGCAGCAGGTGAGTTCATGCCCTGATTCAACCAGATTTGGCGGCTCGGGACAACCCGCCGGGACTATCCGCGCATGCTAAAATTGCCTCCTTTTACGCCATCGTCCGCCGCAAGTCGGCCAAGGCAGCCTAAATGACCTCGTTCGCCAAAGAAACCCTGCCGATCAGTCTCGAAGAGGAGATGCGCCACTCCTACCTCGATTACGCCATGAGCGTTATCGTCGGACGGGCGTTGCCGGACGTGCGGGATGGCTTGAAACCCGTGCATCGCCGGGTGCTTTTCGCGATGCATGAGCTTTCCAACGACTGGAACAAGGCTTACAAGAAGTCCGCCCGCATTGTCGGCGATGTGATCGGTAAATATCACCCGCATGGCGACACGGCGGTGTACGACACCATCGTGCGCATGGCGCAGGATTTTTCGCTGCGTTACATGCTGGTCGATGGACAGGGTAACTTCGGCTCGGTTGACGGCGACAACGCGGCGGCCATGCGCTACACGGAAGTGCGCATGGCGCGTATCGGCCACGAGTTGCTGATCGACATCGACAAGGAAACCGTTGATTTCGGGCCTAACTACGACGGCTCGGAGCAGGAACCGCTGATACTTCCGGCGCGCATCCCGAACCTGCTGATCAATGGATCCTCGGGTATTGCCGTCGGCATGGCGACCAACATTCCGCCGCACAACCTCAACGAGGTGGTGGATGCCTGCCTGGTTCTGCTCGGCAATCCGGAAACCACCATCGACGAACTGATCAATATCATTCCGGCGCCGGATTTTCCGACGGCCGGCTTGATCTACGGCGTTTCCGGCGTGCGCGACGGCTACCTGACCGGTCGCGGCCGGGTGGTGATGCGCGCGCGCACCCACATCGAGGATTTGCCGCGCAACGGGCGGCAGGCCATCGTGGTCGATGAACTGCCCTACCAGGTCAACAAGAAGACCTTGCAGGAAAAGATCGCCGAACTGGTGCACGAGAAGAAGATCGATGGCATCGCCCATATCCAGGACGAGTCGGACAAATCGGGCATGCGCCTGGTGATCGAGCTGAAGAAGGGCGAAGTGCCAGAAGTGGTGTTGAATCACCTCTACAAGCAGACGCAGTTGCAGGATACCTTCGGCATGAACATGGTGGCGCTGGTCGATGGCCGCCCCCGGCTGCTCAACCTGAAGGACATGCTGCAATGCTTCCTCGCCCATCGGCGCGAGGTCATCACCCGGCGCACCGTGTTCGAACTGCGCAAGGCACGCGAACGCGGTCACATCCTCGAAGGCCTGGCCGTTGCGCTGTCCAATGTCGATGAGATCATCGCGCTGATAAAGGCCGCGCAAACGCCGGCGGAAGCCAAGCGCGGACTGATGGCGCGCACCTGGCGGTCGACGCTGGTGGAAGGCATGCTGGCTCGCACTTCCGCCGAGTCCTCGCGCCCCGACGGTCTGGGCGCGGAGTTCGGCTTGTCGGCGCAAGGTTACCTGCTGTCCGATGCGCAGGCTCAGGCGATTCTCGAACTGCGCCTGCAGCGCCTGACCGGGCTGGAACAGGACAAGATCGTCGCCGAGTACAAGGAGGTGATGGATCAGATCGCCGACCTGCTCGACATCCTGGCCCGCCCCGAACGCATCACCACGATCATCGGCGACGAACTAGTGGCGGTAAAGGCGCAGTTCGGCGACGCGCGGCGTTCCGAAATCGTGTTGAGCACCGCCGACATCAATCTGGAAGACCTGATCGTCCGCGAAGACATGGTGGTCACGCTGTCCCACACCGGCTACATCAAGCGCCAACCCTTGGCCGACTATCGGGCGCAGCGGCGCGGCGGGCGCGGCAAGCAGGCGGCGGCGATCAAGGAGGATGATTTCGTCGACCGCCTGTTCGTCGCCAACACCCACGACTACATCCTGTGTTTTTCGAACCGTGGCCGCGTTTATTGGCTCAAGGTGTACGAAGCGCCGGAAGGCACGCGCGCCTCGCGCGGCAAACCGATCATCAATCTCTTCCCGCTCCAGGAGGGCGAGAAGATCACCGCCGTCCTGCCAACGCCGACTTTTGACGAAGAGCATTTCGTCTTCATGGCCACCTCCATGGGTACGGTGAAAAAGACCTCGCTGACCAACTTCGCCAATCCGCGCAAGGCGGGCATCATCGCCGTCGGGCTGGACGACGGCGATCACCTGATCGGCGTCGCCATCACCAACGGCCAGTGCGATGTCATGCTGTTCTCGGATTCGGGCAAGGCCGTGCGCTTCGCCGAGGATGATGTGCGCCCGATGGGCCGCGAAGCGCGCGGTGTGCGCGGCATGATGCTGGAAGACGAGCAGAACGTGATCTCCATGTTGGTGGCGGACAGCGAAGATTATGCGGTGCTGACCGCAACCGAAAACGGCTTCGGCAAACGTACGCCGATTGCCGAGTACACCCGCCACGGGCGTGGCACCAAGGGCATGATCGCCATCCAGACTTCGGAGCGCAACGGCAAGGTGGTTGCCGCCGTGCTCGCCAGTCCGGGCGAAACGCGTGAAGAGATCATGCTGATCTCGACCGGCGGCGTGCTGATTCGCACCCGGGTGACGGACATTCGCGTCATGGGTCGCTCGACCCAGGGCGTGACGCTGATCAATCTCGACGACGGCACCTATCTCGCCGGCCTCGAGAAAGTGGTTGAAACCGAAGAACTTGAAGAATCCGAAGAACCCGACCCAGAGGAGTAACAAAAATCATGGCACGTGTTTTCAATTTCAGCGCAGGACCGGCCGCCTTGCCCGAGGCCGTCCTCAAACAGGCGGCGGACGAAATGCTCGACTGGCACGGCAGCGGCCAGTCGGTGATGGAGATGAGCCATCGCGGCAAGGAATACATGGCTATCCACGCCCAGGCAGAAGCGGATCTGCGCGAACTGATGAACATTCCCGCCAACTACAAGGTGCTGTTCCTGCAAGGCGGCGCGACATTGCAGTTCGAGATGATTCCGATGAATCTGCTCGCCGGCAAGGCCAGCGCAGACTATGTGCATACCGGCGAATGGGCCAAGAAGGCCATCAAGGCCGCCAAGAACTTCGGCAAGGTCAATGTCGTCGCCAGCAGCGAGGACGGCAAGTTCACCTACGCCCCGGCGCAGCAGGACTGGAAGCTCGACAAGGATGCGGCCTATGTGCATTACACCGCCAATGAAACCATCGGCGGCGTCGAATTCCACTGGACGCCCGCCACTGGCGACGTGCCGCTGGTGTCCGACATGTCCTCGAACATTCTTTCCAAGCCGATCGATGTCAGCAAGTACGGCCTGATCTACGCCGGCGCGCAGAAGAACATCGGCCCGGCGGGTCTGTGCATTGTCATCATTCGCGATGACCTGATCGGCAAGGGCGTGCCAACCCCGCAAACCATGCTCGACTACAAGACCCACGCCGACGCCGACTCGATGTACAACACGCCGCCGACCTATGGCATCTACATTGCTGGCCTGGTGTTCCAGGCGCTCAAGCAGCAGGGCGGTCTGGCCGCCATCGAGAAACAGAACATCGAGAAGGCAGCAATGCTGTACGACTATCTCGACGGGTCGAGTTTCTACGCCAATCCGGTGCGCAAGGAAGACCGTTCGCGGATGAACGTGCCCTTCACGCTCAAGGATGCCGCGCTGGACGAGGAATTCCTCAAGGGCGCCAAGGCCAGGGGCATGGTGCAACTCAAGGGGCACCGCTCGGTGGGCGGCATGCGCGCTTCCATCTACAACGCCATGCCTGTTGCCGGCGTCGCCGCACTGGTGGCTTACATGAAAGAATTCGAGGCAAAAAATGGCTAAATCATTCAACGTCCTGGTTCTCAACGCCATCTCCCAGAATGGCCTGAAACGGCTGCCGGCGGAAGGCTATACGGTCGGCAAGGAGATCGCCCAGCCGGACGCCGTGATGGTGCGCTCGGCCGACATGCATTCGATGGACATTCCGAAGTCGGTGCTGGCCATCGGTCGCGCCGGTTCCGGCACCAACAACATTCCGGTCAAGGCCATGTCGGCGCGTGGCGTGCCGGTGTTCAATGCACCGGGCGCCAATGCCAACGCGGTCAAGGAACTGGTGGTCGCCGGCATGTTGCTGTCGGCGCGCAATATCGGCGACGCGATGAAGTTCGTTTCCGCGCTCGACCCAGCGGACCCGACCATGGAAAAAAAGGTCGAGGACGGCAAGAAAAAGTATGCCGGCTATGAACTGGCGGGGCATACGCTGGGCGTGATCGGCCTCGGCAAGATCGGCTGTCTGGTGGCCGACGTGGCGATCAAGCTGGGCATGAACGTGCTCGGCTACGATCCCGAGATCACCGTCGATGCCGCCTGGAGCCTGCCTTCGCAGGTGAAAAAGGCCCACAGCGCGGCCGAGGTGCTGAAGAATTCCAACTTCATCTCGATGCATGTGCCGCTGGTTGATGCCACGCGCAAGATGATCAATACGGAAATGCTGGCGCACGCCAGGCATGGCGCCGTGTTGATGAACTTCTCCCGCGAAGGTGTGGTCGATGAGGCTGCGGTGCTTGCCGCGCTCGAAGCCAAGAAGATCGCCGCCTACGTCTGCGATTTTCCCAGCGCGCAGGTCAACAATCATCCGCACGTCATTGCCCTGCCGCATCTGGGCGCCTCAACCCGCGAGGCGGAGGAGAACTGCGCGGTGATGGTCGCCGACCAGTTGCGCGAGTATCTGGAGCATGGCAACGTGCAGAACGCAGTGAACTTCCCCAACGTGGTGATGCCTCGCGAATCGAACTTCCGCATCGCCGTCGCCAATTCCAATGTGCCCAACATGCTCGGGCAGATCTCGACCGCCATGGCCCAGGCCGGCCTGAACATCAGCAACATGATGAACAAGTCAAAAGGCGACGTTGCCTACACCCTGGTCGATGTTGACAGCAAGGTGCCGAAAAAGGTGATCGATTCCATCGCCGCGATTGCGGGTGTGCTGGCCGTTCGGTATCTGCCGCTGGAGAGCTGAGCGTGGCCGACGATGCGCAAGAGTTGGGTAGTCTGCGCGACGGGATCGACGCGATAGATGACGAGTTGCTGCGTCTGGTCAACGAGCGGGCCAAACTCGCGCATCGCATAGGCGAAATCAAGCACGGCAACATCTACCGACCGGAACGCGAAGCTCAGGTGCTGCGCCGGGTGGCCGAGAAGAATCCCGGCCCGTTGTCCGCCGCCGCCGCTCAGCGCATCGTGCGCGAAGTCATGTCGGCCTGTCTGGCGCTGGAACAGCCCTTGACCATTGCCTATCTGGGTCCGGCCGGCACCTATTCCGAAGCGGCGGCGCGCAAGCATTTTGGCGCCGCGCCGACGCTGTTGCCGTGCCCAGCCATCGATGACGTGTTCCGCGCGATCGAATCCGGCAACGCGCATTACGGCGTGGTGCCGATCGAGAATTCGACCGAGGGCGCAATCGGGCGCTCGCTCGATTTGCTGCTGTCCTCGCCCTTGCAGATTTGCGGCGAGATCAACCTGCCGATTCATCACAACCTTATGTCGCGTTGCGCCGCGTTGGCCGATGTGACCCGCGTTTATTCACACTCGCAGTCGCTGGGGCAGTGCCACGAGTGGCTCAACCGCAATTTGCCGCATGCGCCGCGCGTGGCGGTGGCCAGCAACGCCGAAGCGGCGCGCCTGGCGGCGGAGGAAGCCGGCGCCGCCGCCGTGGCTGGCGACGCGGCGGCCGAACTCTACGCCTTGCCGATTCTGGCCGCCAACATCGAGGACGACCCGAACAACACCACGCGATTCGTGATTGTCTCCGAGCATGATGCGGGAATATCCGGGGCGGATCGCACCTCGCTGGTCTGTTCGGCGCAAAACCGGCCGGGCGCGGTGTATCAGCTTCTGGCGCCGTTCGCCGACAACGGCGTATCCATGAGCCGGCTGGAATCCCGTCCGGCGCGCGGCTTCGGCGGCAGTCGTTGGGAATACGTGTTTTACATCGACATCGAAGGACATCGCAGCGAGCCGGCGGTCGCCCGCGCGCTGGAGGAACTTCGCCGTCGCGCCGGATTCGTCAAGGAACTGGGTTCCTATCCCAAAGCCGTTTGCTGACATCCAGACCATGAGCATCGCCCTGCGCGCACCGTCCTACATTCGCGCCATTTCGCCGTATGTCCCCGGCAAGCCAATCACCGAACTGGCTCGCCAGATGGGCATCGCGGTGGAGAAGATCGTCAAGCTGGCCTCCAACGAAAACCCGCGTGGCATGAGCCCGAAGGCGCGCAAGGCTGTCGAGGCGGCGCTGGCCGGCGCGGAGCGCTATCCGGACCAGTTCGACCTGATCGCGGCGCTGGCCGAACGGCACGGCGTTGCCGCCGAACAGGTGGTGCTCGGCAACGGCTCGAACGACGTGCTCGACATGGCCGCCCGCGTTTTTCTGGCGCCGGGGCGTTCCGCCGTCTTCTCGCAACATGCGTTCGCCGTCTATCCGCTGGCGACGATGTCCGCCGGCGCAGAATGCATCGTCGCGCCCGCCAGACACTACGGCCACGATCCGGCGGCCATGCTCGCGGCTATTCGTCCGGATACGCATCTGGTCTGGATCGCCAACCCCAACAACCCGACCGGCAACTTCCTGCCGCAAGCCGAGTTGCGGGCCTTCATCGAGAAGATTCCGCCGCATGTCGCGGTCGTGCTCGACGAGGCCTACACCGAGTATCTGGCGCCGACCGACCGCGCCGACGCGGTGGCCTGGATCGGCGACATCCCCAATCTGATCGTTACCCGCACCTTCTCGAAGATCTATGGTCTGGCCGGTCTGCGTGTCGGTTACGGTGTAGCGCGGGCGGAAGTGGCAGATCTGCTGAATCGCGTGCGGCAACCATTCAACGTGAATAATCTGGCGCTGGCCGGCGCCCTGGCGGCCCTCGACGATCACGTTTTCGTCGCCGACAGTTTCGATCTGAACCGGCGCGGCATGGAACAGATCGTCGCCGGCCTGAAACACCTTGGCCTCGACCACATTCCCTCTCACGGCAATTTCGTCACCGTCGCCGTGGCGGATGGCGCGGCGGTGAACCACAAGTTGCTGCAACAAGGCGTCATCGTGCGCCCCATCGGCGGCTATGGCCTGCCCAATCATCTGCGGGTGACCATCGGCCTCGAAGCAGAAAACCTGCGCTTCCTCGAAGCGCTCGACAAGGCTTTGCGCGCCTGATGCTGAACAAGGTGGTCATCTGCGGTGTCGGCCTCATCGGCGGTTCATTCGCGCTGGGATTGAAGGCGGCCGGCGCCGTCGGCGAAATAGTCGGTCTTGGCCGCACGGCGGCGCCGCTCGAAGAAGCCAAGCGTCTCGGCGTGATCGACCGCATCGCCAGCGATTGGGCGGATGCCTTGCACGGCGCCGATCTGGTTCTGCTGGCCATGCCGGTCGGGCAGATGGCGCCGGTGCTCGTCGCCATGGCGACGCATCTGTCGCCCGAAACCGTCGTGACGGATGGCGGCAGCACGAAGTCCGATGTGGTCGCGGCGGCTCGCGCGGCCCTCGGCGAAAAAGTCAGGCAGTTCGTTCCCGGCCACCCGATTGCCGGCGCGGAAAAAAGCGGCGTAGCGGCGGCGCAGGCGAATCTTTATGCCGATAAACGCGTGGTGCTGACCCCGCTCGCGGAAAACGCGGCAGCCAGCGTCGCGCGCGTGCAAGGCGCATGGGAAGCCTGCGGCGCCAGGGTTTCGCAACTCGCGGCGGAAGATCATGACCGTGTCTTTGCCGCCGTCAGCCATCTGCCGCACCTGCTGGCCTTCGCCCTGGTGCATGATTTTGCCCAGCGCCCCAACTCGGATCAGTTGTTCGGTTTCGCCGCCGGCGGTTTCCGCGATTTCACGCGCATCGCCAGTAGCCATCCGGAAATGTGGCGCGACATCTGCATCGCCAATCGTCATGCCTTGTTGCTCGAACTCGATGCCTACATGGTCGAACTGATGCGCACCCGCGTGCTGCTCGCCGGGGGCGATGCGGCAGGCCTGGAAGCCCTGTTTTCGACCGCCCGTGCGCGCCGCGACGCCTGGCTGGACTCGCTGCCGTCGTCGGGTGAATGATGTCTAGCCTGAACCTGCCGGCCCTGCGCCGGGCTACCGGCACCGTCCGTCTGCCCGGCTCGAAGAGCATTTCCAACCGCATGCTGCTGCTGGCGGCGCTGGCGGATGGCGCGACGGAAATCCGCGACCTGCTGGATTCGGATGACACGCGGGTGATGCTGGCGGCGCTGGAGAAAGTCGGCATTGGCGTTACGGCGATGGGAGACAACGCTTGGCGCATCGAGGGCTGCGGCGGTGTGTTCCCGGTCAAGGACGCCGATCTGTTCATGGGCAACGCCGGCACGGCGATTCGTCCGTTGACGGCGGCACTGGCCTTGTCCGGCGGACACTATCGGCTCTCCGGCGTGCCGCGCATGCATGAGCGGCCCATCGGCGATCTGGTGGACGGGTTGTTGCAGATCGGCGCCGACGTGCGCTACACGGGCAATCCGGGCTTTCCGCCGTTGGCCATCCATCCGTCGAAGGTGAAACTCTCCGCTCCGATTCGGCTGCGCGGCGATGTATCCTCGCAGTTCCTCACCGCGCTGTTGATGGCCTTGCCACTCACCGGGGAGGCGGCGGTGATCGAGATGACGACCGAACTCATCTCGCGGCCCTATATCGAGATCACGCTGAATCTGATGGCGCGTTTCGGCGTCAAGGTGGAACGCGAAGGCTGGCAGCGTTTTACGCTTGCGGCGGGGCAACGCTATCGCAGCCCCGGCCTGCTGCATGTCGAAGGCGATGCCTCGGCAGCCTCGTATTTTCTTGCCGCCGGGGCGATTGGCGGCGGTCCGGTGCGGGTCGAAGGCGTCGGTCGCAACAGCATTCAGGGCGACGTGCGTTTCGCCGATGCGCTGGAGGCGATGGGTGCGCGCATCGAATGGGGCGAGCAGCATATAGAGGCGCGAGCGCCGCTGTCGGGCAAGTTGAAGGCTTTCGATCTTGACCTCAATCACGTTCCCGATGCGGCGATGACCCTGGCGGTGGCCGCGCTGTTTGCCGACGGACGCTGTGTCCTGCGCAACATCGCGTCATGGCGCGTCAAGGAAACCGACCGCATTGCGGCGATGGCGACCGAACTGAGGAAACTCGGTGCGACGGTGGAGGAGGGGCCGGACTGGCTCGCCATCGACCCTTCCCCCTTCCCCCTTCCCCCTTCCTGCCCCATCGACACCTACGATGACCACCGCATGGCCATGTGCTTTTCGCTGGCGGCGCTGGGTGGTGTGCCGGTGACCATCAACGATCCGCAATGCGTCAACAAGACTTTCCCCGATTACTTCGATGTCCTGGCCGAAATCACCGCGCCGGTGATCGCCATCGATGGCCCTTCGGCCTCGGGCAAGGGCACGGTGGCCGAGCGCGTCGCGACGGCTTTGGGTTACCACTATCTGGACAGCGGCTCGCTGTATCGCCTGACGGCGTTGGCGTCGATGCGTGCCGGTGTCGCTCTGGATGACGAAGCGGGCGTGGCGGCGCTGGCGGCAAGCCTGCCGGCGACGTTCGAGGGCGGTCGCATCCTGCTCGCCAGCGACGATGTCACCGACGCCATCCGCAGCGAAGAAGTCTCGGCCGGCGCATCGAAAGTGGCGGCATTGCCGGCGGTGCGCGCCGCGCTGCTGGCCCGGCAGCGTGCCTATCGGCGCTTTCCGGGGCTGGTCGCCGACGGCCGCGACATGGCTTCGGTGGTCTTCCCCACCGCTGCTGCCAAGGTATTCCTCACGGCATCGGCCGCCGTGCGTGCAGAAAGACGCTATAAACAGTTGATCGCAAAGGGGATGCCTGCTAACATGCACGCCCTTTTACAGGATTTGCAGGAACGGGATGCGCGCGATGCCCAGCGCAGCGTGGCGCCCCTCCGGCAGTGCGACGATGCGGATCTGGTGGATACCACCGGTATGAACATCGACGCGGCAGTGGCTGCCGTGATGACGATAGTCAAGCGGCAGGAACTGTGATTCGGGTATAAGAATTTGTCATAGAAGCATTGCAACACAGGTGTCGTAACGACCGCCCGGTCGCTGCGACGAAGAGCAACCAACCCGTCACCCAGGTGACAAACATCCGTAAGGTCCCCAACTCAATGTCTACTGCTATTGCCGAAAGTATTGTCGAAAACTCACCCATGGAGAGCTTTGCCGCACTGTTCGAGGAAAGTCTCCAGCGCCAGGAAATGCGTGCCGGTGAAGTCATCACGGCTGAAGTTGTCCGCATCGACCAGAACTTCGTGGTCGTCAATGCGGGTCTCAAGTCCGAAAGCATGATTCCCGTCGAGGAATTCCACAATGAACGTGGCGAACTCGAAGCCAAGCCGGGCGATTTCGTCCTGGTCGCCATCGAGATGCTCGAAGACGGTTACGGCGCAACGCGCCTCTCGCGTGAAAAAGCCAAGCGCATCGCCGCCTGGAACGATCTCGACAAGGCCATGGTCGATGGCGCCCTGGTCAAGGGCCTGATCACCGGCAAGGTCAAGGGCGGCCTGACCGTCATGGTCAATGGCATCCGCGCCTTCCTCCCCGGTTCGCTGGTCGATACGCGTCCGGTCAAGGACACCACGCCGTTCGAGGGCAAGGAATACGAATTCAAGGTCATCAAGCTTGATCGCAAGCGCAACAACGTGGTGGTTTCGCGCCGCGCCGTGCTCGAAGCCAGCATGGGCGAGGAGCGCCAGAAGCTGCTGGAGAACCTCCAGGAAGGCACCGTCATCAAGGGCATCGTCAAGAACATCACCGACTACGGCGCATTCGTCGACCTCGGTGGCATCGACGGCCTGCTGCACATCACCGACCTGGCCTGGCGTCGCGTGCGTCACCCGTCGGAAGTGCTCAATGTCGGCGACGAAGTCACCGCCAAGGTGCTCAAGTTCGACCAGGAAAAGAACCGCGTCAGCCTCGGCATGAAGCAGCTCGGCGAAGATCCGTGGGTGGGAATCTCCCGTCGCTACCCGGCCAACACGCGTTTGTTCGGCAAGGTCACCAATCTGACCGACTACGGCTCGTTCGTCGAGATCGAGCAGGGCATCGAAGGCCTGGTGCACGTCTCCGAAATGGACTGGACCAACAAGAACATTCACCCGACCAAGGTTGTCCAGTTGGGCGACGAAGTCGAAGTGATGATTCTCGAAATCGACGAAGACCGTCGCCGCATTTCGCTCGGCATGAAGCAGTGCATGGCGAACCCGTGGGACGATTTCGCCATGAACCACAAGAAGGGCGACAAGGTTCGCGGCGCCATCAAGTCGATCACCGACTTCGGCATCTTCATCGGCCTGCCCGGCGGCATCGACGGCCTAGTGCATCTGTCCGACCTGTCCTGGTCCGCCACCGGCGAGGAAGCCAAGCAGAACTTCAAGAAGGGCGATGAAGTCGAGGCCGTGGTGCTTTCCATCGATGTCGAGAAAGAGCGCATTTCGCTCGGCGTCAAGCAGATGGATGGCGATCCCTTCACCAGCTTCGTTGCCACCCACGACAAGAACAGCCTGGTGTCCGGTACGGTCACCAGTGTCGATCAGCGTGGCGCAGTGGTTAATCTGGGCGCCGACGTGGAAGGTTATCTGCGCGTTTCCGAGTTCTCGCGTGATCGCATCGAAGATCTGACCCAGCATTTGAAGGTCGGTGAAACGATTGAAACCATGATTGTCAATGTCGATCGCAAGACGCGTTCGATCAACCTGTCGATCAAGGCCAAGGATCAGGTGGAGCAGAGCCAGGCGATGCAGAAGCTGGCATCGGACAGCAGTTCGGCCAGCAGCGGCACGACCAATCTGGGCGCGCTGTTGAAGGCCAAGCTCAACCAGACCCAGCAACCCTAAAAGCCCGATCCCATGACCAAATCGGAACTCATCGCCCGGCTGGCGGAGCGCTTTCCGCAGTTGGTGGCGAAGGATGCCGACTACGCCGTCAAGATGATGCTCGATGCCCTCACTGCGGCGCTGGTCCGCAGCGATCGCATCGAGATTCGCGGCTTCGGCAGTTTTGCGCTGAACTATCGGCCGCCGCGTGTCGGTCGCAATCCGAAGTCGGGCGACAAGGTGCAGGTACCCGAAAAGTACGTGCCCCATTTCAAGGCCGGCAAGGAATTGCGGGAACGGGTCGATTACCGGCCATGAGTCGCGCGGTTGCAGCTTGCGTCAAGGCGGCACCTGTCACGGGTGCCGCTTTTTTTAGTTGCGGCCACTGCGTTTAACGCCGATAAGACTGGCGTTAGCCTGCACTGAAATTTCGCTTCGCTCAATTTTCTCGCTCATATTTACTCGTGACCACTCTGCTCAAACTTTTCGTCTGGCTGTTGCGCATCGTGGTCTTCATTGGGCTGTTTGGGCTGGCGATCAAGAACAGCGGTCCGATGGAACTGCGCTTCTTTCTGGATCAGGCATGGACGGCGCCGATCTCGGTGGTCATCCTTTCCGTATTCGCCATTGGCGTCGCGGTCGGATTGACGGCGGCCTTGGGCGTATTCCTGCGCCCGCAGCGTAAACCCGATCACGAGCCAAATCCGCACAATGGAAATTGAACTTTGGTGGCTGCTGGTCCTACCGGCGTTTTTCGCGCTGGGCTGGATTGCCGCGCGGATCGACATCAAGCAGATACTCAAGGAATCGCGCGCCTTGCCGCGCTCCTATTTCAAGGGACTGAACTTTCTTCTCAACGAACAACCGGACCAGGCCATCGAAGCCTTCATCGAGGCGGCGCGCGTCGATCCGGAAACCATCGAACTGCATTTCGCGCTGGGCAACCTGTTTCGCCGGCGCGGCGAGACCGACCGCGCCATCCGCGTGCATCAGAATCTCATCGAACGCGACAGCTTGTCGGCCACCCAGCGCTTGCACGCCCTGTCCGAGCTCGGACAGGACTATCTCAAGGCTGGCCTGCTGGATCGCGCCGAGGAAATATTCGTCAAGCTACGCGCCACCGACCGCGACGAAGAGGCGCTGAAAAACCTGCTGGAAATCTTCCAGCAGGAAAAGGAATGGGCCAAGGCCATTGCTACGGCGGAAGCCATGCCGAATCATTCCGATCACATCTGGCAGAAAGAAATCGCCGAGTTTCGCTGCGAGATGGCGGCCAATGAAATGCTGCATGATCGCCACGACGAAGCGCGTCGCCTGCTCGACGAGGCGCTGGCCGCCAATCGGAAATGCGTCCGCGCCACGCTGCTGCTGGGCGACCTGGCGGTGAAAGTCGGTGATGACGAGACGGCGATTGACTACTGGAAACGCGTCGAACAGCAAGACCCGGTGTATCTCGCGCTGGCTGCGGAAAAGCTGATGGCGGTGCATATCCAGTTGGGAAAGATGGAGCAGGGCATCCAGTTGCTGCGCGGCTGGCTGGAGCGCCATCCCTCGCTGGACCTGCTCGACGCGGTGTTTCGCGCCGAACTCGACAACGACGGCGCCGAGGCGGCCTACGCCCTGGTACGCGATGAGTTGCGCCGCAATCCGACGCTGCTCGGGCTCGACAAGCTGCTGGAAGCGCAGATTCTGGTGGTTCCGCCCGAGCGCCGCGCCGATCTGGAACTGATCAAGAACCTGATTCACAATCACACCCGCCGCGTCGCGCGCTATCGCTGCGATGCCTGCGGTTTCAAGGCGCGCCAGTTCTACTGGCGCTGTCCCGGCTGCGGCGGTTGGGAAACCTATCCGCCCAAGCGCACCGAAGAATTCGACATAACACCCTAGAATATTCATGAAGATTACAGTCATCGGCACCGGCTATGTAGGTCTTGTTTCCGGCACCTGCCTCGCGGACGTCGGCAATGATGTGCTCTGCCTCGACCTGGATGCCGCGAAAATACGCACCCTCAACGAAGGCGGCATACCGATCTACGAACCGGGCCTGGAGGCCATGGTGAGGAAGAACGAGGCGGCGGGGCGCTTGCGCTTCACCACCGATGTCGAGGCCGCCGTCGCTCATGGCGTGTTGCAGTTCATTGCCGTCGGCACGCCACCCGACGAGGATGGTTCCGCCGACCTGCAGCACGTGATCGCGGCTGCGCGCAACGTCGGACGCAGCATGGACAGCTACAAGGTGGTGGTGGACAAATCCACGGTTCCGGTTGGCACCGCCGACAAGGTACGTGAGGCGATCACCGAAGAGTTGCAGGCGCGTGGCGCGAAGATCGACTTCAGCATCGTCTCCAACCCCGAGTTCCTCAAGGAAGGCGCGGCGGTCGACGACTTCATGAAGCCCGACCGCATTGTCGTCGGCGCCGATGACGAGCGCGCCATAGCGCTGATGCGCGAACTCTATGCGCCGTTTCAACGCAATCACGAACGCCTGATCGTGATGGACGTGAAGAGCGCGGAACTGACCAAGTACGCCGCCAACGCCATGCTGGCGACACGCATCAGTTTCATGAACGAACTGGCGAATCTGGCCGAGAAGCTGGGCGCCGACATCGAACTGGTTCGCAAGGGCATCGGTTCCGATCCGCGCATCGGCTTCCATTTCCTCTACCCCGGCGTCGGCTACGGCGGCTCGTGCTTTCCCAAAGATGTGCAGGCGCTGATTCGTACCGCGCAGGACGCCGGCCAGGCGTTGCAAGTGCTGCAAGCCGTCGAGGCGGCCAATGAAGCGCAGAAAAGCGTGCTGGGCCAGAAGATCGCCAGGCGCCTCGGCAAGGACCTCGCCGGCAAGACCTTCGCTCTGTGGGGTCTGGCTTTCAAGCCGAATACCGACGACATGCGCGAAGCGCCGAGCCTGGTCCTGATCGCAGAACTGCTGGCGCGCGGCGCGTCGATCCGCGCCTACGATCCGGTGGCCACGCACGAAGCGCAGCGGATATTGGGTCAGAACCCGCGCATCAGCTATGCCTCGACGCCGATGGCGGCGCTGGACGGCGCGGATGCCCTGGCCATCGTCACCGAGTGGAAGGAATTCCGCAGCCCGGACTTCGCTGCGATCAAGGCCAAGCTGAAGACGCCGGTGATTTTCGACGGCCGCAATCTTTACGATCCAGCGACACCGCGCAAGGCCGGGCTGGAGTATTTCGCTATTGGTCGTCTATGAACACGGTTCCCGATACTTCAGCGACCCGCATCCTGGTGGTTGGCGACGTGATGCTGGATCGCTACTGGTTCGGCGAAGTTTCGCGCATATCGCCGGAAGCGCCGGTGCCGGTGGTCAAGGTTGAACGCACCGAGGAACGTCCGGGCGGCGCCGCCAATGTGGCGCGCAACTGCGCCGCGCTGGGGGCGCGGGTGACGCTGTTGTCAGTGGTCGGTGCGGACGAGGCGGGGCGGAGCCTGATGCGTCTGATGAGCGACGGCGGCATCGAATGCAACCTGCATGAAGATACGCAACTTAGCACCACCGTCAAGCTGCGCGTGATCGGGCGCCAGCAGCAGTTGCTGCGCATCGACTTTGAAAACACGCCAGATCACGAAGTTTTGCAGGCCAAGCTGGCGGATTTTGAATCGCGCTTGTTCACCTGCGATGTCGTCATCCTCTCGGACTACGGCAAGGGCGGTCTCGCCCATATCACGGAAATGATTCGACTTGCCCGTGCTGCCGGTAAACAGGTGCTGGTCGACCCCAAGGGCGAGGATTACGCCCGTTATGCTGGAGCGACGCTGCTCACGCCCAATCGTTCCGAGATGCGGGAAGTGGTTGGCCGCTGGAAGGACGAAGCGGAACTTGCAGTGAAGGCCACGCGATTGCGCGAAGACCTGCAACTGGAAGCCTTGCTGGTGACCCGCAGCGAGGAGGGTATGACGCTGTTCTCGGCCGGTGGTGTGGCGCATGAACCGGCCCTTGCGCGCGAGGTCTATGATGTCAGCGGCGCCGGCGACACGGTGATCGCCACGCTGGCGGTGATGCTGGGCAGCGGGCTGTCCATGCCGCAGGCCATGCGTCAGGCCAATCTGGCCGCCGGCATCGTGGTCGGCAAACTGGGCACGGCAACGTGCTCTCTGGAAGAATTGAAACACGTCAATTAGGGGTCATATGTACTACGTCGTCACCGGCGCCTGCGGATTCATCGGCGCAAACCTGGTCAAGGGGCTCAACGAGCGCGGCATTACCGACATCATCGCTGTCGACAACCTGACGAAGGCCGACAAGTTCCTCAATCTCACCGATTGCGAGATCGCGGACTACATCGACAAGAGCGAGTTTCTCGACCTGATCGAGAGCGGTCAACTGGACGGCGGCGTCGCGGCCATCCTGCATGAAGGGGCGTGCTCCGACACCATGGAAACCGATGGCCGCTACATGATGGCCAACAATTACCGATACTCGCTGGCGTTGCTGGATTTTTGCCAGGAACAGGAAATTCCCTTGCTCTATGCCTCGTCGGCGTCGGTTTATGGCGACGGCGGCGTTTTCCGCGAAGAGCGCGAATTCGAGGCGCCGCTCAATGTCTATGGCTATTCGAAATTCCTCTTCGACCAGATCGTGCGCCGCCGTCTCGCCGGCGCCGACTCCCAGATTGCCGGTTTCCGCTACTTCAACGTCTATGGCCCGCGCGAACAGCACAAGGGGCGCATGGCCTCGGTGGCTTTTCATCACTTCAACCAGTACCGCGCCGCTGGCAAGGTCAAGCTGTTCGAGGGCTACGGCGGCTATGGCAACGGCGAGCAGCGTCGCGATTTTGTGTATGTCGGCGATGTGGTCAAGGCCAACATGGATTTTCTGGAAAGCCGGGCATCCGGCATCTACAACCTCGGCACCGGGCGCGCGCAAAGCTTCAACGAACTCGCCGCCGCCACGGTGAATGCCTGCCGCGCGCTGGAAGGCAAGCCGGCCCAGTCCGTGGCCGAACTGGTGGCACAGGGCGTCATCGAATACATTCCCTTCCCGGACGCGCTGAAGGGCAAGTACCAGAGCTTCACCGAGGCCGACCTGGCGCAGTTGCGCGGCGTCGGCTACAAAGACGTATTTGCCACGGTGGAAGAGGGCGTGGCCGACTACGTGAAATGGCTCGCCAGGTGAGTTTGCCCTAGCAGCGGGAGGCGCGATGAACTGGAAGACGCTGGAGGGTTTCGTCGGCAATACGCCTCTGGTGCAGCTCAAGCGCATTCCCGGCGCCGAAAATACCCGGCGCAACAACGTGATTCTGGCCAAGCTGGAAGGAAACAATCCGGCCGGATCGGTCAAGGATCGCCCCGCGCTGTCGATGATCGTCCATGCCGAAGCGCGCGGTCGCATCAAGCCCGGCGACACACTGATCGAAGCCACCTCGGGCAATACCGGGATCGCACTGGCGATGGCGGCGGCGATGCGCGGCTACCGCATGATTCTGCTCATGCCGGAACATCAGAGCGTCGAACGCCGCCAGACCATGCGCGCCTTTGGCGCCGAATTGGTGCTGACGCCCAAGGCGGGAGGCATGGAGACCGCGCGCGACCTGGCCGAACAGATGGCGATGGACGGCAAGGGGATCGTGCTCGACCAGTTCGCCAACCCGGACAATCCGCTGGCGCACTACGAGGGCACCGGGCCCGAGATCTGGCGCGACACCGATGGTCGCATCACGCATTTCGTTTCCAGCATGGGCACTACCGGCACCATCATGGGCTGCTCGCGCTATTTCAAGGAGATGAATCCGGCGATCGGCATTATCGGCTGCCAGCCCGAGGAAGGGTCGCAGATTCCCGGCATCCGCAAGTGGCAGGAAGCGTATTTGCCAAAGATCTACGAGGCTTCGCGAGTGGACCGGATCGAGTACGTGAGCCAGGGCCAAGCCGAAGAAATGGCGCGACGGTTGGCGCGCGAGGAAGGCATCTTCGCCGGAATTTCCTCCGGCGGCTCGCTGGTGGTGGCCTTGCGCATCGCCAGCCAGGTGGAGAACGCGGTAATTGTCAGCATCGTCTGTGATCGCGGCGACCGCTATCTTTCCACCGGCGTATTCCCTGCTTGATTCAATGTCGCATTCTAGTTGACATAATACCAATTATGCGAAGTACACGCAGGACTTATACAGGGGTTGTCTGATGAAATTACTCGACCGCCCCGACCTTGCGCAGATATTGCGCTATCTCCTCGTGCCCCAGTTTCCGGGCTAACTGCAAGGCGCTAACACCTTCATAATCAGCCAGATCCATATCTGCGTCGGCTTCGATCAGCAGGTGTACGAGATACAATTTCCCGAGCTTGACCGCCAGCATCAACGGGGTTTGGCCATTGGGTGCGCGAGCATCCAGCTTCGCGCCTTTGACGAACAACAAGGCTGCAACCTCCTTGCTGCCACCAAAAATTGCATAGTGCAAAGGCGTCCAGCCGGATGGGTTGAGATCGGCACCGCTGGCAATCAAGGCCTGCACCGCATCCTGCCGGGCCTTGAGCGCCGCCAGCATCAAGGCTGTATCGCCATGCTGATTACGCCGATTGACGTTGGCGCGATTGGCCAGCAGGGTTTCCAGCAGGGACTGGTTGCCGTTGCGGGCGGCAATCATCAGCAGGGTCGATCCGCTGCGATCGGCGGTATTGACGTCCATGCCGCGCTTGAGCAGATCATGCACCGCGCCCGTGTCACCGTTGTTGGTGGCGGCAATAATATCGTCGTAGGCGCCCCCATGTGCCGAACAGGCGGACACCAGTATGGCCATACCGATCAAAAAATTACGCATAACAATCGACTCCAAACAGGCGGCTGAAATTGGCCGTCGTAGCCTGCGCCAGCTCCTCGATGCCGATACCTCTCAACTTCGCTACTTCCTCGGCAACATGGCGTACCAGCGCCGGATGATTCAGTTTGCCGCGATACGGGACAGGCGCTAGATAGGGTGCATCGGTCTCGACGAGTATACGGTCGAGCGGGACAAAGCTTGCCACTTCCTTGATTTGAAGCGCATTCTTGAAGGTAACAATGCCCGAGAACGAAACGTGGAAACCAAGATCGAGTGCGGCTTCGGCTATCGCACGGGTTTCCGTGAAGCAGTGAAACACCCCCCCTACTTCTGCGGCGCCCTCCTCCCCGAGAATTCGCAGCGTATCGGCGGCAGCCTCGCGAGTATGGATAATCAATGGCTTGCGGCAACGGCGCGCGGCGCGGATATGGGTACGAAAACGCTCGCGCTGCCATTCCAGGTTGCCTTCGAGGCGGTAGTAGTCAAGGCCGGTTTCGCCAATGGCAAGCACTTTGGGGTGTTCAGCCAGGCGGATCAGGGTGTCCTCATCCGCTTCCTCGCCCTCCTGTGTGTCGGGATGAACGCCAACCGCCGCGTAGAGATTGGGGAAGCGCCCGGTCAGTGCGAGAACATCGGGAAAACGCTCCAGCGTGACGCCGGCGATCAGTGCCCAGCCGACATCATTGGCCTTCATGGCCGCCAGCAACTCGTCTTCTCTGCCCTTGAAGTCAGGAAAATCGAGGTGGCAGTGGGAATCAACCAGCAAAGTATCCATCAGGCGACCGGTCGCAGGGCGCGCAAGAAATAGGCGGCCAGATTTTCCAGAAACAGCAATTGATTCAATGGGTGACGCGCACTGCGGCGGAATTGATTGATCTCCCGTCCGGCCGCCAGCAAGGCGGTCGGGTTGAGGTCTTGTACCCCTTTGGGTCGCGGCCAGCCACTGTGGTAGCGAACCTCTCCGGCCATGCACTCCAGCGCCAGATCGAACAGCCAGCGCTGCACGCCTTCGACCAGATGTTCCATGCGAAACAACCCGTCGCCCTTGAGCAGACCGTCCCAGCGCGCGGCAAGCGCAATGGGGTCGGCGGTCGGCGAAATCAGGGAATCCACCAGCGCGTCGATGGGGGCCAGTTGCCCCTGCTCTTTCCACTGCGCCACGCGCATCGGAGCGCCTCCGGCGAGCTGGAGATAGCGCGCCGCCTGTTTTTCGAGCCCAGCGCTGGCCAGCCAGGCCGTCGCCGCATCGGCATTCGGAGCGCCAAAAGGAATCACCCGGCAACGACTGCGAATGGTTGGCAACAGTGATTTTGTCTTTGATGAAACCAATATAAAATATACGCTTGCAGGAGGTTCTTCAAGTATCTTGAGAAGTGCATTGGCTGACGCCGGATTCATCGCCTCGGCTTCGGTGATGAGCACGACGCGGTTGCCGTTACGATGGCTGCCGGTAAAAACGAAGCCTTCGAGTTCGCGAATCTGGTCGATCTTGATGATGTTCGCACTGCGCTTCTTGGTCTTTTCCGCCGCTTTTTTTTCACTGACGCCTTCTTCGGCGTCGTCGTCACCTTCCGGCGCGACACGTCGAAAGTCGGGATGATTGCCGGCGTCCAACCAACGACACGCCTGACACTCGCCGCATGCGGTCAACTCTTGGGTGATCGACTCGCAGAGCAGAAGCGCGGCAAGCTGTTCGGAGAATGCGGTCTTGCCGACGCCAGCGGGTCCGACCAGCAGTACGGCATGCGGGAGGCGGTCGAGTCCCTGCCCGAGCAGTTGCTCCTTTATTGCTTCATTCCACTGTAACTGTTTTAAGTCAAAGTGTTGCAACTATATCCTCAAGTACTTTATTAATTGAATTGGGGGTCTGGGTGGCATCGATCAAACGCACACGATCAGGATTTTCGGTCGCTATGCGCAGGTAGGCGGCGCGCACCCGCTCAAAAAAGGCTGCTTGTTCCTGCTCGAAACGATCCGGGTTTGAGGTTGCGGCATGCAGGCGTTGCTGGGCAATGGCTACCGGCGCGTCGAAAATCAGGGTCAGATCGGGTTGCAGGTCGCCCAGTACCCAATCGGCGAGTTGGTCCAGCTTCTTCCAGCTCAGTCCGCGCCCTCCTCCCTGATACGCAAACGAAGCGTCGACAAAGCGGTCGCAAACCACCCAGTCGCCACGCGCCAGGGCCGGTTCGATGACTTGCGCCAGATGCTCGCGGCGGGCGGCGAACATCAGCAGCGCCTCGGTTTCCAGATGCATGGGTTCGGCCAGCAGCAGGGCGCGAAGTTTCTCCCCCAGCGGCGTGCCGCCCGGTTCGCGGGTCGCTACCACGGTTCGACCCTGGCCGCGCAGATAATCCACCAGCCAGGCGTGTTGGGTACTTTTTCCGGCACCGTCGATGCCCTCGAAACTGATGAAACGGCCTCGTGCCATGTTCGTCTAGCGCCTTTGATACTTGTTGACGGCGTTGTTGTGTTGGTCCAGCGACGCTGAAAACTCGCTCGATCCATCGCCTCGGGCCACAAAATACAGGCTGTCGCTCGGCGGCGGCTTGGCTGCGGCTTGCAGCGAAGCCAGCCCCGGCATGGCAATCGGCGTCGGCGGCAAACCCGCTCGGGTGTAGGTATTCCAGGGTGTATCGGTCAGCAAATCGACCTTGCGCAGATTGCCGTCGAAACGCTCGCCAAGACCATAAATCACCGTCGGATCGGTTTGCAGCAGCATGCCGCGCCGCAGCCGATTGACGAACACGGCGGCGACCTGTGGCCGATCAGCCGGCGAGCCGGTTTCCTTTTCCACGATCGATGCCAGGATCAACAACTCGTAGGGCGTTTTGACCGGATGAGTACTCTCGCGTCTTTCCCAAGCGGCAGCCAGCCGTGGCTGCATCGACCTGTAGGCGCGGCGCAGGACATCAATATCGCTGCTGCCTTTGTTGAACAGGTAGGTGTCGGGAAAAAACAGGCCCTCTGGATGACCTTCCTTCGCACCCAGAAGAGCGAGGATTTTCGTATCGCTCAGCTTCTGCGAGTCATGAACGAGATCGGGATGTTCATTCAAGGCGGCGCGGAACTGGCGGAAGGTCTTGCCTTCCACCAACACGATTTCGCCCCGCATCACGTCGCCGCGCGTCAGCGTGTCGAGCAGCGCCATGGCCGTCAAACCCTCTTCCACCTCATAACTGCCAGCCTTGATTATCGACGAGCGCCCCAGGATGCGCCCCAACAGTTCGAGTTGCCAGGCTGGCAGATCGATGCCTGCCGCCTCGATGGTCTGCGCCGCCGTGCGCAGGCTGGCGCCAGGGGGCACGGAGAAAGCAGTCGGGTCGCTTCGCATCGGCAGAGGGCGCACGGTTAACCAACTGGTGCCCGCAGTAATGGCGAGAAATGCGAGAATCAGTGCCAGCAGGATGAGTTTGAAAGTACGCATAACACATTGAATAAGGACGGGGCGGACGCCATCTACAGCGCTGCCGCGATAATAACATTCCCAACCCTTCGACCCGGACCCGCCTCATGACTCACGAATGGATTCCCTTCCTTGCCAGCCACGGACTGGCGGTCGACGGCAGCCACTTTGGCTCAGTCGCGGACGAGCTGATCGCGGCACGCGACGGCGCGGTTGTGGCCCCCTTGACCGACCTCGGCCTGATCCGCGCCAGCGGCGTCGATGCCGCCGGGTTTCTGCACAATCTGCTGACCAACGATATCAACGGCATCACGCCGGATGGCGCGCGCTTTGCGGGTCTGTGCACGCCCAAGGGACGCCTACTAGCGCTGCTCTTGATCTGGCGCGAGGGCGATGACTTCCTGCTGATGTTGCCGCGTGACATATTGCCGGCGACATTGAAAAGACTGTCGATGTACGTGCTGCGCTCCAGGGTAAAGCTAAGCGACGCGACGGCGCAGCGGGCGCTGATCGGTTATTCGAACGGAACCACCGTCCCGCCAGCACCGACTATTGCCGCCGATCTGCCGCGTTTCGGCGTGACGGCTTTGGCCGGTGGCCACGTCATTCGCCTCGACGACAAGCGCTGGCTGCTTGCCCCCAGCCCGGAAGCGGCCATCGCCCGCTGGGCCGAACTGACCGCCAGCGCCAAACCCGTGGGCCTCGCCGCCTGGCAATGGCTGGAGATCGCCGCCGGGCAGCCGCGTGTGGTCGCCGCGACGCAGGAGGCCTTTGTGCCGCAAATGCTGAACATGGAACTGCCCGCCGTGGCGGGCCTGAGTTTCACCAAGGGCTGCTATCCGGGACAGGAAATTGTCGCCCGCACGCAATATCTGGGCAAGATCAAGCGGCGGATTTATCGTGCCAGACTTGCCACGGCGGTTACCCCCGGTACCCTTGTCTATGCCCCGGAAACCGGCGATCAGTATTGCGGCGCGGTGGTCAGCGTGGCGCCCTCCCCAGCTGGCGGTTTCGAATGTCTGGTCTGCGTCCAGATCGGTGCCGTGGAATCCGGGGAAGTTCGCGTTGGCGCCGTAGACGGCGAGCGACTGGAGTTTCTGCCCCTGCCTTACGCCCTGAAAGAAGCCCCCTTGGGGGACGAGATCGCCTGAACGAAAAATAATGTGCCTGATCCTCGTCGCCTGGCGGGTTCATCGCGATTACCCGCTGGTGGTGGCGGCCAATCGCGATGAGTTCTTCGCCCGCCCGACGGCACCTGCCGCCTTCTGGAAAGACGCGCCGCAGATCCTGGCCGGACGTGACCTTGAAGCCGGCGGCACGTGGCTGGGCATCACCCGCAGCGGGCGTTTTGCCGCGCTGACGAATTTCCGCGATCCGGCGCAGAACCGCAGCGGCGCGCCTTCGCGCGGCAGGCTGGTGGCGGATTTTCTGGCCGCAAGCGAAGCGCCGCCAGCTTATCTGGAGCGCATCGCGCCTCGCGCCAGCCAGTGCAACGGCTACAACCTGCTGGTGGGCGATGGCGAGACGCTGTGGTGGTCGTCGAACATGGGCGGCGAATCGCGGCGACTGGAGCCGGGCGTGTATGGCGTATCCAACCATCTGCTCGATACGCCTTGGCCAAAAGTCGGCGCTGGCAAGACGGCGCTGGCACAAGCGATTGACCGGTTGCCCGAAGATGAAGCGCTGTTTCAACTGCTGCGGGACGATGGCATCCATCCCGACGAACAGTTGCCGCACACCGGGGTTCCCCTCGACTGGGAGCGCCTGCTGTCCTCGGCCTTCGTCAAGTCGCCCGACTACGGCACGCGCAGCTCAACCGTATTGTGCATGGGGCGGGACGGCTGGACCAGTTTCGACGAGCAGACCTGGCTGCCGAGCGCGCAGCGCGGCGAGCGCCTGCGCTATCGATTTATTTCCCGGCTGCCATGAATTCCAGTTCTTCCTCGACACCGAACTCGACAATATCGACTGGCGTATAAACCGGCACCAGATCGAACAGTTCGATGATGTCCTGGTTCCTCATGCGCACGCAGCCGATCGAACCCGGCGTGCCCATGGCCACGGTGTCCGGCGAGCCATGCAGATAGATGTAGCGGCGCATGGTATCGACTTCGCCGAGCCGGTTGCGCCCCGGCTCCTTGCCCGAGAGCCACAGGATGCGCGTCAAGATCCAGTCGCGACCGGGAAACTGTTCCGCGAGTTGCGGCGTCCACAGTTCGCCGGTCGGTCGGCGGCGCACGAACACCGTATTCGCCGTCTCGCCAGCGCCGACTTTCGCCCGAATGATGTGCCGGCCGCGCGGCGTGCAGAAGCTGCCGTTTTGCTCGCCGGCTCCGTTCCTGGCCGTGGAGACAGGGTAACGGCGCAGCAGCGCGCCGTGCGCGTCATGGAGTTCCAGAGTCTGTTGCGGCAGGCTGATGCGGATATGCATGGCTGCGTTCATCCGCGAATCAAGCCACCAGCGTGCGCCCGCGACGCGCGGCGAAGAATTCCGACAGCAGGCTGCCGCACTCCTCCGCCAGAACGCCACCGACGACTGCGGTGTGATGATTGAGCCGGGATTCGCCGAACAGGTCGATGACACTGCCCGCCGCGCCGGTCTTGGGATCGCGCGCGCCATACACGACGCGGTCGACGCGCGCATGCATGATCGCGCCGGCGCACATGGCGCAAGGCTCCAGCGTCACGTACAAGGTGCAGCCCGGCAGGCGGTAGTTGCCCAGGCGCGTGGCGGCGTCGCGCAGAGCCATGATTTCAGCGTGGGCCGTGGGGTCGTGGCGGCCAATCGGCTGATTGAAGCCGCGCCCCACCACTTCCCCGTCCATCACGATCAGCGCGCCCACCGGCACTTCACCGATCGCGCCTGCCTCGCGCGCCAGATCCAGTGCCAGCCCCATGAAACCGCTCTCGTCCATGGGGCCGATTATGGTCACACCATTGCCTTGCGCTGTAGCGCCCTAGGCGTTCTTGGTCACCGCGCCACCGGCTTCCATCAGTTGCGCCTGTGCGGCGGCCAGTCGCGCGATGGGTACGCGAGGCCCGGAGCAGGAGACGTATGTCAGCCCGAGGCCATGACAAAAGTGGATGGACGCCGGATGCCCGCCGTGCTCACCGCAAATCCCCACCTTCAGGTCTGGTCGCGTCTTGCGTCCTTCGGTCACGGCCATTCGCATCAATTGACCGACACCCTTCTGGTCCAGCACCTCGAATGGGTTGTCCTGAAGAATTTCGCTTTCAATGTAGGCGGGGAGGAACTTGTTCTCGGCATCTTCACGGCTGAAGGAGAACGTGGCTTGCGTCAGATCGTTGGTGCCGAAGGAGAAGAACTCGGCATCCTGAGCCATGCGTCCGGCGCGCAGACAGGCGCGCACCACTTCCAGCATGCTGCCGAATTTGATATCCACCTTGATGCCATGGGTCAATTCCACGAGCTTGTGCAGATCTTTCACGTAGCTATGCACACGGCACAACTCCTCGACCGTCGCCACTTGCGGCACCATGATTTCAGGATGGACCTCGATTCCTTCCTTGGCGCACAGGGCGGCGGCTTCGAGAATCGCCTGGATCTGCATCTTGTAGATCTCGGGATAGGTGATGCCGAGGCGCACGCCACGATGACCGAGCATGGGATTGACTTCGGATAGCGCACGGACCTTCTTGAGGATTTTTTCCTTCTTGTGGATCGCGTCCTCTTCCAGATGACCGTCCTTGAAGTCTTTCATGCTCTGCGACAAGTTGGAGAGACCATCCGAGTATTGCTGATACAGGCGCGGACTGAGGAGTTTCAGGGTTTCCGGCAGTTCTTCCATGGCATTGATCGAATCGCGCATATGGTGCAAATGGGCGATTTCCAGTTCCAGCTGCGCCGTCGTCGGCAGGAATTCGTGCATCGGCGGGTCAAGCAGGCGCACCGTCACCGGCAACCCCTTCATGGCCTTGAAGATGCCCTTGAAGTCGGCACGCTGAATTGGCAAGAGGCGATCCAGGGCCGCCTGGCGCTCTTCGACTGATTCGGCGAGGATCATCTCCTGCACGATGGGCAGGCGATCGGAACTGTTGAACATGCGCTCGGTGCGGCACAGGCCGATGCCCATGGCACCAAAAACCCGCGCCTTCCCGGCGTCCTCCGGCGTATCGGCATTGGCCATCACCTTGAGCCGTGCCACTTCGTCTGCCCAGCCCAGCAGGGTTGCCATCTCCTCCGAAAACTCCGCTTCGACCGTCGGGACTTCACCGGCGTAGACGTTGCCGGTGCTGCCGTCGATGGTGATCACGTCACCTTCATGCAAGGTGGTCTCGCCGATCACGGCGCGGCGCGCCGTATCTGAGATGACTATGGCATCACAGCCGGAGACGCAGGGTTTGCCCATGCCGCGGGCGACCACGGCCGCATGCGAGGTCTTGCCACCACGGCTGGTGAGAATGCCTTGCGCCTGGAAAAAACCGTGAATGTCTTCCGGTTTGGTTTCCTCGCGCACCAGAATGATTCGTTCACCAGCCCGCCCCTTCTCTTCCGCAGTATCGGCATCGAACACGATCTTGCCCGAAGCGGCTCCGGGAGAAGCCGGCAGGCCGGTAGCCAGCGGCTTGCCCTTGAAATCGGCGGCGAGTTGAGGTGCCAGCATTTGTTCCAGCAGCATCGGATCAATCCGCATCAAGGCTTTCTCGCGAGTGATCAAGCCCTCCCTGTGCATTTCCACCGAGGTGCGCAACATCGCGCGCGCATTCATCTTGCCGTTGCGTGTTTGCAGGCAATAGAGCTTGCCCTTCTCGATGGTGAATTCGAAGTCCTGCACTTCCGCATAGTGCGACTCGAGACGTGCGTGCAGTTCCTGCAACTGCCGGTAGATTTCCGGCATTTCCTGTTCCATCTCGGCAATGGCCTTCGGCGTGCGAATGCCCGCCACCACGTCCTCGCCCTGGGCATTGACGAGGTATTCACCGTAGATGATGTTTTCGCCGGTTCCAGGATTGCGCGTGAAGCCGACGCCGGTGCCGGAATCGGTACCCATGTTGCCAAACACCATGATGACTACATTCACGGCGGTACCGCTGGCCATGTCCTTGGTGATCTTGAACTGCTTGCGATAATCGATGGCGCGTTTGCCGTTCCACGAACGGAATACCGCACCGATGGCGATCTCCAGTTGCTGGTAGGGATCTTCCGGGAAAGGCTTGCCGGTATGCCGGCTGACGATGGCGAGAAACTCGTTGGCCAATTCGGCCAGATGCTCGGCCTTGAGGTCGAGGTCCGTGCTGGCGTTATAGCGAACCTTGACGACGTTCATCGCCGCATCGAAATGCTCGTCGCCAATGCCCAGCGCGATCTTGCCGAACAACTGGATGAAGCGACGCCAAGCGTCGTAACCGAAACGCGGGTTACCGGTCAGGGCGATCAGGCCCTTGAGCGTGGTCGAATTGAGGCCCAGGTTAAGGATGGTGTCCATCATCCCCGGCATCGACATCGCGGAACCGGAACGCACCGAAACCAGCAGCGGATTTTCTGCGCCACCAAAGGTTTTGCCTGTCTTCTTCTCCAGCGCCTTCATGTGCGCCAGCGTCTGATCCATGGCACCGTCGGGTAGGCAGTCCTTTTCAAGGAAAGCGAGGCAGGCATCCGTGCTTATCACAAAGCCGGGCGGCACGTTGAGGCCGATCTGCGTCATCTCGCACAAATTGGCGCCCTTACCGCCGAGGAGCATCTTGTTCTTGCCGTCGCCTTCCTCGAAGGCAAATACCCATTGTCGCTTCATCGCCACTTCTCCTTGTTGTCGTACCATTGGATTGCCGCCGTGCACAAAGACTAATAGTTTATCGTCTCTGGAACGGAAATTTCACAACAAATATTACTTTTCCTTCGAATAAGAACATTCCAACAAGACTCGGGATGCGTTAAATTGCTCGGCACTCGCTGAATACGTACGACTCGGCATAATGCCGTCGATTCATGACATACGCTCCACTCTCGTGCAACAGGTTTTGGGACTCCAGATCGATATGGATATCGTCAAACAAAAGCAAATAAGGGAATGGACCTTGTTGGGACTGGTCGGGGTGATGGCGCTGGTTGGCAATCTGCCCCGCAATCTGCTGGACAGTGTCGGAGTGAAAGCTGAACTCTTGATGGGCGTGTTGGGCCTGATGGTGGTGCTCGCCTTGTTTCTCTATGTGCGGTTTTTCTTCTTTCTGCTCTATGCGCTATTGGCCATCGGTGCCAATCTGCCGGAAAAATGGGCTGATGGCTTGGGCATCAGTCAGACGCCGTTGCTGGTAACGCTGATCACCATGGTCGCGCTGTCGCTGCTCAACTATGGCGCCAAGATGCTGCCATCGGGGCTGGAACCGAAAATACGCAAGCAAAATCCCGAAGCAACCCGTGTGCTGCTCAACGCCATCGAGCGCGGCAATATTGCCTACGTCAAGACGGTGCTTGGCATGGATTTTGATCTTGACACCATTGATGATGAAGGCATGAGTCCATTGATGCGCGCCGCTCAACGGGGCAATCTCAAGATAGTCCAGATGATACTCAAACGGGGTGCGTCACCGTCACTTGGCGGGCCATACGGAAGGGCTTCCGATGTCGCCTTGCGGAACAACTTTTCGACCGTTATTGAATGCCTGAGGAGGGCGGAAGAAGCAGAGGCAAACGAAGCCGCTGGACGGGTTGCGGCAGAACCCCAGGTTGATTCCGCCATCGTTGCTTAGCTTCTCTCACCGCACCGCCTACCCTACATCTGCTGGTAGATTGGTCCCTCGCCGCCTTGCGGCACCACCCAGTTGATATTCTGCGTGGGATCCTTGATGTCGCAGGTCTTGCAGTGCACGCAGTTCTGCGCGTTGATCTGCAAGCGCGGGGTCCCGTTCTCGTCGTACACGATTTCATACACGCCGGCAGGGCAGTAACGCTGTTCGGGGGCGTCGTAAATAGTCAGATTGGTGCTGATCGGCACATCCGCGTTTTTTAGTTGCAGGTGGCAGGGCTGGTCTTCCTCGTGATGGGTATTGGAGAGAAACACGGAAGAGAGCCGGTCAAAAGTCAGCACGCCATCGGGTTTCGGGTAGTCGATCGGCTTGCATTCGGCCGCAGGTTTGAGCTTGAGGTGATCCGCTGAATTGTGCAGGGTCCACGGCGCCTTGCCGCGCAGCAAAACCTGGTCGATACCGAACATCAGCGAACCGGTCCATAGACCCTTTGCCATCCACGGCTTGAAGTTGCGTGCGGTGTGAAGTTCACCGTACAGCCACGAGTCGCGGAAGGCTTCCGGGTATTCAGCCAATGCGTCATTGGCGCGACCGGCGGCCAGCGCGGCAGCGGCGGCTTCGGCCGCCAGCATGCCGCTCTTGATGGCGGCGTGGCTGCCCTTGATGCGCGAGGCGACCAGCAGGCCGGCATCGTCGCCGAGGAGCGCACCGCCGGGGAAGTCGAGCTTGGGCAATGACTGCAAGCCACCGGCCACCAGCGCCCGTGCGCCATAAGCCAGGCGCTTGCCGCTTTGGAATATCGGTGCAATCTGCGGATGGGTTTTCATGCGCTGCATTTCCTCGAAGGGCGAGAGAAATGGATTACTGTAGCCCAGACCCACCACCAGGCCGACCGACACCAGATTCTCGCCAAAGTGGTAAATGAAGCCGCCGCCGTAGGTGTCCGATTTCATCGGCCAGCCGAAGGTGTGCATCACGAGACCTTTCTCGTGCCGCTCCGGATCGACTTCCCATAATTCCTTGATGCCGATGGCGTAGGTTTGCGGATCGGAGGCGGCGCGCAGGCAGAACTTCTCCTCGATCTGCTTGCCCAAGTGCCCCCGACAGCCTTCGGCAAGCAGCGTGTATTTGGCCAGCAGTTCCATGCCCGGTTGATAACCGGTCGTGGGCTGGCCATCGCGCCCCACGCCCATATCACCTGTGGCGACGCCGCGCACGGCGCCCTGCTCATCGTAGAGCAGCTCGGCGCCGGCGAAGCCAGGGTAGATTTCGACGCCCAGAGCTTCCGCTTGCGTGCTCAGCCAGCGGCATAACTGGCCGAGGCTGATGATGTAGTTGCCGTGGTTCCGCAAGCAATTCGGCAGCAGGGGCGTGGGCAGGTCGACAAAGCCGTACTGCGTCAGAAAGCTGAAACGGTCGCGCGTGACTTCCGTTTCTACTGGCGCGCCCAGCGCCTGCCAGTCGGGCAGCAGTTCGGTCAGCGCACGCGGATCCATGACGGCGCCGGACAGAATGTGGGCACCGATTTCGGAGCCCTTCTCGATCAAGCAGACGTTGATTCCGGCATTGATCTGCTTGAGGCGGATCGCTGCGGATAGCCCGGCCGGCCCACCGCCCACGATCACGACATCGAATTCCATGGCTTCGCGCTGCATGCAGACCTCAATCGATTCGGATGACCGGCGGATTATAAGGACCGAGACTCAGACGCTTCAGTCCTTCTTCGCGCCCTGCTCGAATTGATCGATGCTCCACCTTGCACCTTCGTCCAAGCTCAGCGTGGTAGCAAGAAAGGGCAAACAGCCTTCCAGCGTGGCAGCCAGCATCCATGGAGGGTTGATGACAAACATGCCGCTGCCGTGCATGCCGTGGCCTTTGGTGGCCGGCGCGCGCACGCTCAGCGTGGCGTGCAGCCAATGGCTGGCGCCGGCTTTTTTCAGCTTGTCGGGCAGATGATTGGCTTCGAGGGTGGGCAGCATTGGATGCCAGACCAGATAGGTGCCGGTGGCGAAGCGTTTCAGCGCGTCCTTGATCGCGGCGGCGACTTTCATGTAGTCGCTCTTGATTTCGTAGGATGGGTCGATCAGCACCAGGCCGCGTCGTGAAGGCGGTGGCAGCGCGGCTTTCAGTACCTCAAAGCCGTCGGCCTGTTCCACCGTGACGCGACGGCCGGCATCCTTGAACTGGCGACGCAGCAAGGCGAAGTCCGTCGAGTGCAGTTCGCAAAGGCGCAGGGTATCGCGCACCTGGGCATTGTCCCGCAGCAGGCTTGCAGCAATGCGCGGCGATCCGGGGTAGCGACGCAGCGTGGCGCTGCCGTTGAGCGCGCGCACCAGCGCCACGTACTCGGCCAGCGGCGGCGGCAGGTCCTTGCGCTCCCATAGGCGACCGATGCCGTGGATATACTCGCCGGTGCGCTTGGCATGTTCGGCGTCGAGGGCGTAGAAGCCCGCCCCGGCATGGCTGTCGACCAAGGTGTAGGGCTTGTCCTTGCTGTTCATGTGCTCGATGCAAAGCATCAGCACGAGGTGCTTGAGGACATCGGCGTGGTTACCGGCGTGGAAGGCGTGGCGATAGCTGAGCATGGGGGCAGGATAGAATGCGCGACCATGAATGATACGCAGGGTATTCGGGTTTCCAAACTATTGGCCGAGCGCGGCCTGTGCTCGCGGCGCGAGGCCGATGCCTATATCGAGCGCGGACTGGTGTTCGTCGACGGCCAGCGCGTCACGCAATTGGGCACGCGGGCAGCTGCCGATGCGGTGGTTACCCTGGCGCCGGAGGCGCGTGCGACGCAGGCGCGGCAGGCGACCATCCTGCTGCACAAACCGATGGGCTACGTTTCCGCCCAGGCCGAAGACGGCCACCAACCGGCGGTCAGCCTGATTTCACCGAAGACCCAGATGGCCGGGGATCATCAGCGCTTCCAGCTTTCGCATCTGAAAGGCCTGGCGCCGGCTGGCCGGCTCGACATTGATTCCACCGGGCTGCTGGTGCTGACCCAGGACGGTCGCGTTGCGCGCCAGTTGATTGGCGACGATTCCAAGGTGGAGAAGGAATATCTGGTGCGCGTCGAGGGAATGCTCGACGAACGCGGCCTGGCGCTGCTCAATCACGGTCTTGAACTGGATGGCAAGCAGTTGCGTCCGGCCAAGGTGGCCTGGGCCAATCCCGAACAGTTGCGCTTTGTTCTGAAGGAAGGCCGCAAGCGGCAGATTCGCCGCATGTGCGAACTGGTGGGCCTGCGGGTTACGGGATTGAAGCGGGTGCGCATCGGTCGCGTCCGCCTGGGTGAATTGCCCTTGGGGCAGTGGCGCTTCCTGCGCGAAAACGAAGGCTTCTAGATCGAGAATATCCGCTCGTAGGCGGCGGCGCCGGTATTCAGGCTATTGTTGAGCCTGGTCGTCTGCGCGCTGACCAACTGCTGGACCGCAGCAGCCTGAGCCTGCTGATCAACCTGCCGGCTTTCAAGGCTCCTGGCGCGGTTGTCGAGCGAGTTCACCGAATTGCCAATATTACCGTTCTTGGCCAGCTCGCGCGTGGCGGTTTGATCCACCTTCTGCCCGATTGAGGAAAGGGTACTGCGCAGTGCATCGGGACTGGCCTTGAGCGCGGCGTCGAACTTCTTCGTATCAATGGCAAGCGTGCCATCCTTTTGCTGTGTGATGCCGATCTTCTTCAGGTCGGATGTTGCCGTGGCATCGGCGCTGACGGTGCGGCGCAGATCGTTTCCCGCCAAACGGGCACGCCCGTTATCGGCCAGCGCGCCTTGCGCCGCAGTAGCCGATTTGGCCGTTTGTGCCGCAGTGTTGAAAGCCTTGACGAAATTGGTTGCCGCCTTCTTGATATCGGCATCGGTGGCAGTCTGCTTGGTATCGCCGAGCGCGCGCGCGGCCACCTGCGCGTCCGAGAATGACGACTTGATCTGGCCGAATGCCGATAACTGTACGGAAACAGCGTCACGCTGCTGCTGGACGCGTTGGCCGGCTTTCTGAAACGCCAGCGACACAGAATCCGCACCGTTCTGCGTACTCGTACGGGAATTTATCAGCTTGGCTGCTGCTGCCGCAGCGCTGAGACTTGCAATATCCATGAGATACCTCGTAAGTCGACCCTTGCCCTCAGGCTACTATAGCACCCGGCGGGCTTCGCGCAATCCGGCGACCGTGCTGCCGAATCTTATGGAGCTTCGCTACCGTCGCTGGTTTCGTCGGTTTGGTCCGGCGGCGGTTCATCCATTGCCAGCAATATGGCGGAGGTAGCTTCATCGACACCGAGACGGCGGACCAGACTCTGCTGGTTGATGCGCAGCAAATCGCGGATGCCCTTGAAGTCGTCCGGCAGGGCAGCATCGTTCCAACTGTTGGCCGAGTGGCGGGCCAGATCAATGGCCAGCTTGACGTTGCGCACGCGAGGATTTTCCGCGTTCTGGCTGTCCATCAACTGGGTCAGAAGCTTTGGCAGGTGCCATGTTTCGGCCAGCGCCATCTTGAGCTGGTACAGCGGTATGCCGTAGATCTCGGTCTGAATGACCGAGGAACGCGTATGGCGGTTGGCAATCTGGGTGTCGCGAGATTTGGTGGCCAAGGTGGGCGCAAAGCTCCACATGAGCATCTCCGCCAAATCGTGGAGCAGAGCCGCCAGAGTTATTTCGTCGACATCGAGATCGTGCCTGATAATGGCCCAGTCGCGCGCCCATTGCGCGGCACGGCGTGCGCGATGGACGGCCTTGAGCAGTCCCAGCATGGCTTTCGGATAAGACTTGAGTTGGTCTTCAATCTGCGGCAACTCCTTGAAATCGCGAAAGAAGGGTGTGATACCGATCATCATGATCGCCCGCTCGATCGTGGTAATGTCGGTCGACTGGCGCGCACCGCGGTTGGACTCGAGGTAGGCAAGCACCCGCAGGGTCATCATCGGATCGCGCAGGATCGTCCCGGAAAGCATGCGACCGTTAGTGTTCTCGGCATTCTCACGCATGCCTTCGAGCGCTTGCACGGTATGGCGCAGCACAGGCAGGTTGGCCTCGCTGAAATAGGCAACCCACGATTCCAAGTCTGGAAATGGATGTTCGATCATGGCCGGTAATTTATCATCATATGGGTCATCCTGGCACGAACCTGGAGCAAGATCGCCTACAGCCAGCGCCGCATCGAATAGCCGCCGATGATGGGGCGCTGCAAGGCGAGGCTGGCGATCTGCCGGCCCCATTTGAATTCCTTGTAGAGCACGACGAAGCGCCATATGTCGCGCAGCACCTTGGCGCGGTCCGTCCAGCTCAATGCCATCAGCGCGGCGGGGAAATCCGCTTCGTGCGGACGGTCGAAGGCGATTTTCAGCGGATTCCACTGGTCGGTGGTGCGGCGCACCTCGGAAGCGATCATGCGACGGTACAGTTCCTGCACCGGTCGGTTGCGCCGCCGCGCCTCGACCACCGCCTCGCCGGCGATGGCGCCGGAATGCAGCGCGCAACTCATGCCCTCGCCGATCATGTTGAGGAAGCCGGCGGCCTGCCCGGTGACCATCACGTTGCCCTTGCCGAAGACGTAGCGATTGATCAGCGACGGGCCGAAGTTCTCGCCGCAGCCCTCGTGGTCGTCCGCCGGCGGCTGCAAGCGCACGCCATGCCGGTCTTCCAGATACTTCTGCACCACCTCGTGCTTGCGGGCGAAATTGTCGCCGCGCTTGAAGCCGACGCCGACGATCTGCCGCCCGTCGCGGGCATGGCTCCAGGTGTAATGGCCGAGGCCGGGATGGAACCAGAAATGAAAATAGTCGGGAGAGAGCGGGCAATCGATGATGTCGTGGAATTTCTGGCCGACAAAGAACCACGGAATCTGCTTTGGGTAATCGGGATAGATCGCCCGCACCACATGCGAACTCGGGCCGTCGGCGCCGATCACCTGGCGCGCGCGGTACGTCACCGGTTCGCCATTCTGTCTGGTCTGCACCAGCACGTGATCGCCCTTGTCTTTGAGGCCGACGAAGGACGTCCGATCATGCACCTCGGCGCCGCTGCGCTGGATCGCCCAGTAGTCCGAATACTTGCGATGCAGGTGTGGCGTGCTGCCGCCGAAGAAGTCCATCGGCATGGAGACCATGCTCGGAAAATGGAACGTCACGCCCCGGCACCAGGTCGGATCGTGCAAGGCTTCGCGCGGCAGCGGGCCGAAATTCTCCAGCAGAAAGCGATGCCCGCGCGGCGACAGGATGCCGCTGCAAATCTTGTGGCGCGGCAATTCCGTGCGCTCGAGAATCACAGTTTCCACACCGGCATCGACCAGCCGCTTCGCCGCCGCCGCCGCCGCCAGGCCAGCGCCGACTATCACCACATCAACCGAACGCATGGCATGTTTCCCTGTTCATCAAGCTTCCACCAATTCAGTGATGTGCACCACCGGCAAGTCGCAAGCCGCCGCGAAAACGGCGCAGTCATCCCGGCTTTCGCAGACGACGCGGGTCGCCTGGCGTCCGCGCAGTATCCACGCCACCTGGCCCTGCGCGGGAATGGCGATGCGCTGCAAATCGAGGTTGAAGCTGCATCCGGTCTCGACCTGGAGTTGATCGTAGTATTTCACCAGTCGCTCGTAGTCGGCATGGTAGGCGCGCGGTTCGATCACATAGAGGTCGGTGGCGCGCAGCTTGCGGCGCAGCGCGGCATTGCGGCTCAATGCCGCGCCGTGACTCATGGGCGCTGCGGCGCTCCGCCGCAGATCGGCAATCAATCCGACCAGGTCGACACGCTCGGGACAGACCGGCACGCAGGCGCCGCACAGCGGGCAAGCCTCGACAATCCCGGCTAATTCCTCTGCGCTTGCGCCGCATTGCAAAGCCTTGAGCAGATATTCGGGCGTCCGCCGGGGATCGCGGTGTTGCCGCCACACGGGGCATACCAGCAGACACAGGCTACAACCGCTACAGGCGGCGTGGTCGCGCGGCGCGGCGGGAATGCGGGCGAGAAATGCGGGCATCAGAAAATCACGTCGCGGTTGAGGATCATGGCCGGATCGGCGCGGCGCTTCATCGCCAGATGGCGGTCCACCAGCGCGTCGCCGAAGATGCGCCGGATATAGCCCTTCATCATGCCGCCGAAACGGTAATAGCTGGCGCCCAGATCGACGCCGATGTCGTAGATGGCATTCTTGAAGGCCTGGAAATGATCGCGGCTATACACGCCGCCTTCGATCATCGGCTCGAACTCGCAGCCATAGGCCCGGTCTTCCGCACCGGGCGGGATGCAGGACATTTCGTAGTGCGGCCCATGGTCGGGGCGCAACTTGATGCCGACGCAATACAGCGTGTAGTGCCTGAAATACTTGCGGCAGACCGCGTTGCCGCGTTCGACGGCTTCGACAAAGCGATCCGCCGAGGTCGCCAGATCGGGAATCACCATCTGCCGCGAACCCCAGTGCTTCCACACGGCGCGCGAAAACACCACCGTGCGGTCATGCATTTTGCCATCGCGCATGTACTCGGCGCGACGAAACTCGGGAAACACCTCGCGCTTGCGTCGCAGCAGATACAGCGCCTCGCGGAGTTTCCACGGGCGCAGCGCATAGTGGCCGAGCATGCGCAGGCCGAAACCCAGTTCGCCATGGCCGCGCAGACGCGACTCCCAGGTGCTGCGAAACGCCGCTTCGCGCTGGTCGGAATCGAAGGCCACCAGCAGATTCACCGCGCAATCCATGATGGTGAGGATGCCGGAATAATCGCTGGCATCGTTGCGGTCGAGCATTTGCAAGTCCTCGATGGCGGTGCGCAACGAGGAATAGTAGTAGTAGTGCATTCGCAGCGGCGTGTAGGGGCGCAGGCGCAGCGTCGCCTCGGTGATGACGCCGAACTGGCCGTAACCCAGGATCACGCGCTGAAACAGTTCCGCATTCTCGCTGTCCGAGCATTCGACGATGTCGCCGGTAGGCGTCACGACTTGCAGCGACAGCGCCTGGTCGGCGCTGCAACCCAGCCGCGCCGAATTCACGTCGATGCCGCCAACGCCCAGCGTGCCGCCGACCGACGATGTCATGTTGAGCGGCGCCGAGAGGTAATCGAGATTTTCGCGGCGCAATTCCTCGGCCAGGCTGTGCCAGTAGATGCCGGCCTCCGTGCGCACCGTCAGCCGCTCGGCGTCGATCTTCAGCACGCGGCTCATGCCCGTCATGTCCAGCAGCACGCCGCCGAAAGCCACCGACTCGCCTTCGGTCGTCAGCCCGCCGCCGCGCACCGTCACCGGCACGCGATGCGCTTGTGCGGCCTTGAGCAGCAACGATATCTGTGCGGCACTGCGCGCGATCACCACGCCATGCGGCAGGCCGTAAGCCGTGCCGCCGGCATCGGTGGCATACACGCCGCAGGCTGTTGCGCCCTTGCCGGGTTCGACGCCGCCGGCGCGCAGTTCCGCGACGAAAGCCTGCCAGCCGGAGCCATTCCAGCGCGCGGGATTGGTTTGCTGACGCTTGATGCCCTGCAAGGAATCGGGGGCCACCGGGCAGGGGCCAACGGTGCCAGGTTCAACGGGGGGAATTTTCAAGCAAGGAATCCTGTGGGATGTCTGCGGCGAATGATACCCCGGCCTGGGCGCGCGACGGGGCACAAACAGGCGTGCTTCAAGTCAGCACGCCATCCTCCAGCCGCATCACTTTCGCCGCCCGCGCCGCCAGATCCATGTCATGAGTCACCAGCACCAGCGCCGCATGATGCTCGTGACAGAGTTCCAGCAGCAGGCCGAACACCGCATTGGCCGCGCTGCGATCCAGGTTGCCGGTCGGCTCGTCGGCCAGGAGGCAAGCCGGCTCGGTGACCAGCGCCCGCGCCACTGCCACGCGCTGGCGTTCGCCGCCGGAAAGTTCTCCGGGCCGGTGGGCCAGCCGATGGCCGAGGCCGACGCGATGCAATACCGCCGTCGCCTGCTGTACTGCCTCGGCGCGCGGCATGCGACGGATCAGCAGCGGCATGGCGACGTTTTCGACAGCGGTAAATTCCATCAGCAGATGGTGGAACTGATAGACGAAGCCGAGCGACTGATTGCGCAAAGCCCCGCGTTCCGTCTCGCCGACCTGCGCCAGATCGCGCCCATGCAGCAACACCCTGCCCGCCGTCGGTTTGTCGAGTCCGCCGAGCAGATGCAGCAAGGTACTCTTGCCCGAACCGCTGGCGCCGACGATGGCCGCCGTGTCGCCAGCGCCGACTTTCAGATCGACGCCGGTGAGGATCGGCACATCGGTCTGGCCTTGATGAAATATTTTGGTCAGGCCGTGGCATTCGAGAACGGTCTTGCTGACAGCTTCACTCATAGCGCAGCGCCTCCGCCGGTTGCGTGCGCGAGGCGCGCCAGCTTGGATACAGCGTCGCCAGCAGCGTCAGGACGAAAGACGCGACGCTGATGGTGCCGACATCCGACCAGTGCAGGTCGGAAGGTAGTTCGCTGATGTAATACACATCCTTGGCCAGAAACTTCATTCCCAGCAGGTTTTCGAGCGCCGGCACCACGACATCGATGTTCAGCGCCAGCGCGATCCCGCCCGCAACGCCAGCGGCAAGGCCCACGGCGCCGATCAGGATGCCCTGCACGATGAAGATGCCCATGATGCTGCGCGGGCTGGCCCCCAGCGTGCGCAGGATGGCGATGTCGGCGCGCTTGTCGGTGACCGCCATGACCAGGGTCGACACGATGTTGAAGGCGGCGACGGCGACGATCAGCAGCAGGATCAGGAACATCATGTGCTTTTCGATTTCGACGGCGCGAAAGAAGTTGGCATGACTGCGCGTCCAGTCGCTGACGCCGGCGTCCATGTCGAGAAAACGCAGCAATTCGCGACCGATCTGCGGCGCGGCAAACAGGTCATCCACCTTGAGCCGCACGCCGGACACCCGTTCGTCCATGCGATACAGCTTTTGCGCATCCGTCATGTGGATCAGCGCCAGACCGGAATCGAACTCGAACATGCCGGCCTCGAAAACTCCCACCACGCGGAACTGTTTGACGCGCGGCAGGATCGCGGCCGGCGTCACCAGCCCCTGCGGCGCGAGCAAAGTCACCTTGTCGCCGGTTACGGCCCGCAGCGCGCGGGCCAGTTCGTAGCCGAGCACGATGCCGAACTCGCCGGGCATCAACTGGTCGAGCTTGCCCGACTTCATGTGGCGGGCGAAGTCGGCCACCTTGTCTTCGGCCTCGGGCAGGATGCCGCGCACCATGACGCCGCGCACCTGGCCGTCGAAGCTCAGCATGCCCTGCGCCTGCACGTAGGGCGCGGCCGCCTTCACGCGCGGATGCCGGGCGACGGCCTGCACCACTTTCGTCCAGTCAGCCAGTTCGCCGCTTTCGCTGCTGATCTGGACATGCGAGACGACACCGAGAATCCGCTCGCGCAGTTCCTTCTGAAAGCCGTTCATGACCGACAGCACCACGATCAGCGCCGCCACGCCAAGCGCCAGGCCGAGCATGGAGGTCAGCGCGATGAAGGAGATGAATCGATTGGAAGCGCCTTCGCGCGGCTGGGCCCGCGTGTAGCGCAGACCGATGAGGAGTTCGTAGTTCATTCTGTTATTGGCTATTCGGATTCCGTGATTGAAAATTCAGTGTGCTACGTGCAATGCTATTGACTTGCATTCTGTGGCGAACCGAGCGTCTCCTTCGTGCCCAAAGGAGCCGATCGCGTTGCTCCGAAGCGACCGCTCAACAGCGGCTCCCTTCCCAGTCACGTCACATCAGTTACTGGTACTACTTCGGCGATTTCCGGCCCAATGGATTTAATCCAATTATCGAAGACTTCACGGCCTAGCTCGTTGGGTTTCGGTTCATACAATGAAGAAATAATGTCGCCCAATGGGGTAAGAATGATCCCGCGTATCTGAAGCTGTTGCTTTGTTCGAATAATGAAGGCCGAATCACCATAGGCCGCCTTGAATTCGATGTCTTTCTCCAGTTCCCTACCCGATGTGTGGATGTCGCCGAAAAGACCCAGTGAATCCAGTAGAAAAAGGATGTTGCCCAACTTAGTCTTGGGTCCAATCGCACACGTGGGCAGTACCCGTTCATATAGACTTCGGTGGTTTGGAACGCAGTATCTTGGGGCTCTGCTCGATATGTCGATGAGCGCCGCAAATGCGTGAAAGCTGTCCGAGTCTACGGTGCCGATGAACCATAAGGCTCTAATTCCGACGCTACCAGGCAAAAGGGATTCTCTTGCGAGCGCTCGGGAGAGCAGGTCCTGTCTCCAAACCTCATTCTGTAATTTTGCATATTCATTAAATCGGTCGAGCCACGCCGGCTCGACGACTTCGACTGCCTTGCCTTCGGAATCCGTGACATCTTTGGGATCGTTGTTTGCCAGATACTGAAAGGAGCCCTGAATTACGCCGAGCCGCCGCACCTCTCTTTCGATCATTTCAATATCAGACTGAAGCCGTGTTCTGTCTTCGTTGGTGGCATCTAAATACCGCTGTAGCATCTGTTTGCGGATGTCAGCAAGATTTCTGCATTCTGCAATCAGGAGTTCCTTGAATGCTTCAACCCGAGCAAGGCGTGTCTGATGCTGGGCATGGGCCGTTGCTGCCTTTTCCCATTGTGCGATCAAGAGGGGACCAACCGCGCTAATGACCTTAAGCGTTGCTCTTGCCTTGTTCGTGACTTCGGGCAGGTTGATTGTCATCAGAATCGCTCGTGGGCAGGGAACTTGTGCGTCATCGTGCCACTATTGAAATGGAATAGCAATCTTCTCGAACGGCCGCTCATGGCCGCAGGCGGACATCATTTCAGATTAGATCGCTAACAATATCTGCTCCGCCACCGCACGAACTTCTTTCTTTCGCCCATGCCCAGGTAGCGGCATATCCTGGACTTCGATGAGCCCAGCTTTTTCCAGCTCATCAATATCTCGCTTGACCGCGCTGCGATCACGATGCAATCGCTCGGCAAGCTCGGTGATTGACCCGGCACTCTGACGAACCTCTCTGAAAAGCGCCAACTTCGCCGTGGTGATCAGGCGCGCCATATCTTCCGGATCTTCAAAAGCGATAATGTGCTCCTGCGGAATTGTCTCGCCCTGATCGGCGAGCTTGGCAACTACCTTCCCGCGCTTAAAAAAGTCGGTCGGACCCTCCACCTTGATCACGGTTCTCATTTCTTGCCCTTTCTGCTGAACGCCAACCACTCCGCCTCGAAACGCTCTTCGATATTACCGAAACTTTGAAATTCCACGGTCTCCACCTTGCCCTTGCAATGACGGTGATGAACTCCGTGGGCATTGTCGTAACCAAGCACTCGTCCGTTGTCGCCCTGAAAAATGTCGTGGTTGATGTACGCCAGGTTGTAACGGACTGCCTTGCCCTTGCTGTCCACCCAAACCTCTCGCCTCAGAATCCCGTTTCCCCGTTTCTTTGATAAGCGGGTTGATAGATCCTGGACCTTTTCCGGTTTGAACTCAGCCATGACTCACTATATCACCCCTGCTAACGCGCCACAACCGCGCCACAGGCGAAACTTCATGAAAACGGAATAGCAGTCCCGACCGGCAGCAATTGGCCGCACACGGCCATCAATGCGCTTCCGGCACATAAGCCCAGGCTTTTTCTTCGGCAATGGCCATGAGGCGCTTGTCTTTCGTCCATATCGGGATGTCCCGGATCACTGCAGCGGCAAGCAGGTGGGCATCGAGGTGGCCGATACCACGTCCCATGAGGTGCTGCTGCTCGATGAAGAACAGGGTTTCGTCTTCGGTGGCGGCCGACAGTCACGGCAGGGATTGAAGCAGGCCCAGCACTTCCGCCCGGTTGCGCAGGTTGATGTCCGTTACGACGCGCATTATGTCTCGCACTGTCAATGCTTGCGGCAGAGTGGTTCCGGTCACCAATTCATCTCCAAGCCTGGGTCAGCAATTCATCGAGGGCGTCCAAGATACGACTGCCCTCCGAACTCAGGGACTTCACATATTCGCCGAGTAGCTCGTTTGGAACCGAGACAATTTCCAGCGGATGCAGGACCACCTGGACATTCTCGATCTTGAAGGATGGGTTGAAGCGCGGGTTGCTTACCTTCCCCAGTGCAGCTTTTCGCACCATGGGGACAACCACGCGCCGACGGTAACTGTCATACAACGATGACTGGACCAGCACCACGTAGGGAATATCGTCCCGATGCTTTCCTGTATTCCGATGCACATCGAATTGAGCCATGACGCCGGGTCAAAGCGTTGAATACTCATCGGCGAACGATCCATGCCTGGCGTTGAAAGCGTTCCACATGGAAATGGTCGTCTCAAGCGTCCTGGCCTTGGTCATTCGCTGCTGACGTTCATGCGCAACGTAGTCGGCAAGCAGCGACTCGACTACTCCCGAGAGATTGTTGGTCAAACCACGTACCTGAACCACCAGGTCTTCGTTCAGAGTCAGATTTACCGGGCGTTTCCTGGCTTCGCCATCAAATGTAGCCGTTTTCATCGCAGACCTCCGATGCGCATTATATGCGCATCATGACAAATCCGCATGATCGGGGTGGCGGCGCATGTTAACATCCGGCCATGCTGACGCTCATCGTGCCTGGCCTGATATGGACGCGCCAGGCGCTCGCCGATCTCACTTACGACCTGCCTCTGCCCGCTTTCACCACCCTGCTGGGCAAGGGTCGCTTGCGTCAGTGCCCACCGCAGGACGCCGCCGCAAGCCTGGCCGAAGCCTTCGGACTGGCCGCGCCGCTGCCTGCTGCGGCCTTGCGCCGGCTGGCGCTGCGCGAACATCCCGGCGAAGCGGATTGGCTGTGCCTCGATCCGGTACGGCTGCGCTTCGAGCAGCGCTCGGTGATCGTCGACGATCCGCAAGGATTGGCGCTGACCGACGAAGAAGCGGTCGCGCTCGCCGTGTCGCTGGCACCGACTTTCGCCGGGCTCGGCCAACTGGAAGTGATCTCGCCGCAATGCTGGAACCTACGCCTGGCCGCCAGCGCGCCGACGTTCCAGGGCCTGGCCGAAGCCGTCGGTCGCTCTGCCTCGCCGCTGCCGCTCGATGCCGCCTATGCCGCGTGGCGCCACGCCATCAACGAGGCGCAGATGCAGTTGCATGCCCATCCGGTGAATCAGGCGCGCGAAGCTGCCGGCCAGCCGCAGGTGAATTCCCTCTGGCCCTGGGGCGGCGGTTGCTTGCCCCGGTTTGGCAACCGCGTTGGCACCCATCCGCATGACATGCTCTGGAGCGCCGATCCGCTGGCGCTGGGCATCGCCCGCCTGTTGCAGATCGACTTCGCCGCGCTGCCGGACCGCTTCACCCGTGCCGATGCCCGCGCGCCGCTGGCGCTGTTCGATGCGCTTGAGTCGCCCGCTCGCGTCGGCGACGCGCTGAACTGGCGCGATGAACTGGCCCGCTTCGAGGCCGACTGGCTGGCGCCCGCGCTCGACGCGCTGCGTCGCGGTCGGCTCGACGCCTTGCGCCTGCTCGCTCCCGGCGATCTTGGGGCAGCCGAACTCCACATCAGCCGCCGCGATTTGTGGAAGTTCTGGCGCAAACCGCGCGCACTTGCCGAACTGGCGCCGCCATGACCCATGTCACCCGCATCACCGTCCGCGACATTCCGCCGCGCGTCACCTGGACACTCGAACAGGGCGGCGTGCATCCGATGCTGGCGCGGCTTTACGCCGCGCGCGGCATCCGTGGCATGGACGAACTGGATACGCGCAGCAGCGCCCTGCTCTCTCCGCAACAACTGAAAGGGGCAAACGAGGCGGCAGTACTGCTGGCCGATACCATTGCCGCCGACCGGAAAATCCTGATCGTGGCCGACTACGACTGCGATGGCGCCACCGGCTGCGCCGTCGGCCTGCGCGCCTTGCGCATGATGGGCGCCACAGTCGATTATCTGGTGCCTGACCGCATCACCCTCGGCTACGGGCTTTCGCTCGAAGTGGCGCAACTGGCGGCGGCGCGAAATCCCGATCTGGTAGTGACGGTTGACAATGGCATCGCCAGCGTCGAAGGCGTGGCGGAACTGAAACGTCGCGGCATCGCGGTGCTGATTACCGATCATCATCTGCCCGCAGGTTTGTCAAATGAGGAAATCCCCGCCGCCGACGTGATCGTGAATCCGAATCAACCCGGCTGCGATTTCCCGAGCAAGGCGCTGGCCGGCGTCGGCGTGATGTTCTACGTCGCGCTGGCCACCCGCGCCGAGTTGAGGCGGCGCGGCGCCTACGCCGAACAGCCGGAGCCGAATCTGGCCGGCCTGCTCGATCTGGTGGCGCTCGGCACGGTGGCCGACGTGGTGCCGCTCGACCACAACAACCGCATTCTCGTCGCGCAAGGTCTGGCGCGCATCCGCGGCGGACAGATGCAGGCCGGGGTGCGCGCGCTGTTTTCCGTCGCCGGTCGGGAACCGAGCCGCGCCGCTACTTTCGATCTCGGCTTTACCCTCGGCCCGCGCCTCAACGCCGCCGGTCGACTCGCCGATATGTCATTGGGCATCGAATGCCTGGTCACCGACGACCCCAACCGCGCCCTGAATATCGCCCAGCAACTCGACGCCATTAACCGCGAACGCCGGGTGATCGAAGCCGACATGCGCGAGGATGCCGAAATCCTGCTGGCTTCGCTCGACGCCGGCAACCGCGCCAGCCTGACGCTGTTCGATCCGGGTTGGCACCAGGGCGTGATCGGCATCCTCGCCGGTCGCGTCAAGGAGAAACTACACCGCCCGACCTTTGCCTTTGCGCGCGGCAATGACGGCGAGCTGAAAGCTTCCGGTCGCTCGATTCGCGGCCTGCATCTGCGCGACGCGCTGGACCTGGTTGCCAAGCGGCATCCGGGAATGCTGTTGCGCTTCGGCGGCCACGCCGCCGCCGCCGGATTGACGCTCAAGGAAGATCGTCTCGCCGAGTTTGAAGCCGCGTTTGAAACGGTCTGCGGCGAACTGCTGTCGCCGGCCGAACTCACCCGCACGCTGGAAACCGACGGCCCGCTCGAATCCGGCTACTTTTCGCTGGAAGCCGTGCGCCTGATGCAGCAGGAAGTCTGGGGCCAGGCCTTCCCCGCACCACTGTTCGCCGACAGCTTCGAGGTGCTCAATCAGCGCATCCTGAAAGACAAGCATCTCAAGCTCAAGCTGCAAAAAGGCAATCAGCGCTTCGACGCCATCCAGTTCAATTTTGCCAACGGGTCAAGCAGCGCCGCACCGAACCGCATCCGCGCCGCCTTCCGCGTCGATATCAACGAATGGAACGGCACGCAGACCGTGCAGTTGCTGCTGGAGCACTTCGAGGCGGCTTGAAGGCGTGCTTCGCCGTATCGCCAGCGCCGACTATTTCAGTCCTGCCCTGCTTCGCGGTGTGAGAGGCCGCAGCGGTTTCGCCCGAGTTCCAGTTCTCCGGCCTTGGTTTCGTCCACCTGGAGCAGGCCGGTGTTGACTCGCCGGATATCGTCGTAGGACTTCGGATGCTCCGGCAGGCTTTCCAGGATGTAGGCGCTGAATGCCGCCGGCCCACGGTCGAACATGCGCAAGCCCTCGTTGTGGCTGTGCAGGGCGCCGAGGGTGGCGCGATAGCAGCCCAGATCGTCTGCCTCGCGGATGTGACCGAAGTGGGACGGCAGCACCAGGGTGCGGTCGGGCAACGCCAGCAGCCGTTGCAGCGAGTGGTAAAGGAGCGGCACCCAGGTCTTTGCCCGGCCGCCCAGGTCGGGCCGCCCGATCGACTCGATGAACACCGTATCGCCGGACAACAGGTAGCGGTCGTCCAGCAGCAGGTTGGTCATGCCCAGCGTGTGGCCGGGCATATGCAGCGCGCGGACGCTGACCTCCCCCAGCGTAAAGGTCGTTGCGTCCTCCAAGTAATGGAAGGAAAACGTCGCCGGAAGCAGGTCAGTGGGTTCGATGCTGTCATAGGGATGCAGCCAGTAGTTCGCGCCCAGCGCCTCCGCCATCTCCAGGCCGCCGCTGAGATGGTCGGCCTGGAGATGGCTGTCGAACACGTCCGTGATGCGCCAGCCCCGCTCGGCGGCGATCCGCGTGTAGATCCCGGTGTGACGCGCGGCATCGACCACCATGGCGTTGCCGCCGCTGGCAAACAGATAGCCGAGGCAGCCCCGTGCCGGGCGGCTGATCTGGAAAATGACGAGCCGCTGGCTCTCCTCGACAACCCGCATTTCATAGTGGTCGCCCCAGGCCGCCATCCCGCCTTCCAGGTTGAAGGCCTGATAACCGAGCCGCCGCAAGCCCTCGGCAACGTGCCCCGAGGTGTGGCCCTGACCGCATATCACCATGATCGGCCCGCTCCGAGGCAAGCTGTCCTTCAGCCGCTCCGGCACCGCGCGGGCCACTGCGGCGGCGATTTCTTCGTCTTCATCCTCCAGTTCCAGCAGATCGAAATAGGGAACATTGAGGGTCTGGAGCGGAAGCTTGCCCTCGATTTGCCAGGCCTCGAATTCGTCCCGGTTGCGCACGTCCAGGATGGAAAACCGGCTGCCATCGTGCAAATGGCGGTGCAGGTCCGCCGGGCTCCAAGCAGGAATTTGGTCCGTGGTCATATCATTCTCCTGGTGTGAATGAAAATCACTCTCATTATATACACTGGAGCGACGCAACTGGCGCGGGAATCATTGGCTCGCGCCGTGTCGCCAGCGACGACTCTTGCGCCGCGCTGACTTATGGTCGGCACCGTATAATCGCGGCCCTTCGCACCAACATTCACACTGCCGTGTCCCAGCTCGAACTCGAAACCGCCCGTCGCCGCACCTTCGCCATCATTTCCCACCCGGACGCGGGCAAGACCACCCTGACCGAAAAGCTGCTGTGGTTCGGCGGCGCCATCCAGGTCGCCGGCGAAGTCCGCGCGCGCAAGGCGTCGCGCCATGCCACGTCCGACTGGATGGAACTGGAAAAGCAGCGCGGCATTTCGGTCACCAGTTCGGTGATGCAGTTCCCCTATCGCGAATGCATGATCAATCTGCTCGATACGCCGGGTCACGAGGATTTCTCCGAAGACACCTATCGCACGCTGACCGCCGTCGATTCGGCGGTGATGGTAATCGATTCGGTCAACGGCGTCGAAGCCCAGACCATCAAGCTGCTCAACGTCTGCCGCCTGCGCGCCACGCCAATCCTGACTTTCATCAACAAGCTCGACCGCGAAGGCCGACCGCCGATCGAACTGCTCGACGAGATCGAGTCGGTGCTCGACATCCAGTGCGCGCCGATGACCTGGCCGATCAGCATGGGCAAGCGTTTTCGCGGCGTCTATCATCTCTACGACGACAGCATCAGCTTCTTCGACCCGCAAGCCGACAAGGGCACGGCGGAAGTCATCAAGGGCCTCGACAACCCGCGCCTCGACGAGCTGATCCCCGATCAAGCCGAGGAGTTGCGCATGGAAGTCGAACTGGTGCGCGGCGCATCGCACGCCTTCGACCGTGAAGCCTATCTGGCCGGCAAGCAGACGCCGGTGTTCTTCGGCTCGGCAATCAACAATTTCGGCGTGCAGTCCCTGCTCGACGCCGTGGTCGAGCTCTCGCCGCCGCCGCAACCGCGCGCCACCGAAACCCGCCTGGTGCAACCGGACGAACCGAAGTTCTCCGGCTTCGTGTTCAAAATACAGGCCAACATGGACCCCAAGCACCGCGACCGCATCGCCTTCGTCCGCGTCTGCTCAGGCAAGTTCGAGCGCGGCATCAAACTGAGACAGCGGTCGACCGGCAAGACGCTGGCGGTGAATAACGCCATCACCTTCATGGCGCAGGATCGCAATACCACCGACGAAGCCTGGCCGGGCGACATTCTCGGCATTCCCAACCACGGCACGGTGCTGCTCGGCGACGCCTTCAGCGAGGGCGAAGACCTGAAATTCACCGGCATTCCCTGCTTCGCCCCGGAACACTTCCGCCGCGCCCATATCCGCAACCCGATGAAAATGAAGCAGTTGCAGAAAGGGCTACAGCAACTGGCCGAGGAAGGCGCAACGCAGTTGTTCAAGCCGATCCACAGCAACGACCTGATCCTCGGCGCGGTCGGCACCTTGCAGTTCGACGTGGTGGCCTACCGGCTGGAATTCGAATATGGCGTCGATTGCATTTTCGAGCCCTACCCGGTCGCCACCGCCCGCTGGCTGCGCGGCGACGAACTGGCGATTCGCGCCCTGGCCGACAAATCCGGCGCCAATGTGGCACTGGACGGCGCCGGCGATTATGTCTACCTGGCGCCCAACCGGGTCAATCTGTCCATGACCCAGGAACGCCACCCGGAAGTCAGCTTCCTCGAAACCCGCGAGATTCACTGAAGCCTTCCCGCCAAGAGCATCGGCTCGAGTTACGGAGAAACGGGGGAAGTCGTCGGGGGCGCGTTGGGCGCACCCGACAGGTTGTAGCGCTGTGCGGACTCAAAATCGGCATATCCCTGCCGGACCAGTTCGAGAGTTTTTCCGATGTTGCTGGCAATGTCGCCATCAAGGACGCCCATTCCTTCCAGTATTCCTTGCGCTTCTTTGGCCCCCTGCTCAAACCCGCTGCGGATGGTGTCCATGAATTTGGTCAGCACATCGCCCGCGTTTTCGCCCGGATGCTGCTGCTTGAACGCATCAAAAAATCCGGTGGAGAGCGACACAATGCGGCCCGCCGTGCCATCTGGAGTGTTGTCCTGACCAGCCGCCGCCTCGATCGCGTTGTCGCCGAATTCAGGTTTCAGCAGTTGGTTGATCCCCGCTATGGCCGACTTCAGGAGCAATACCAGCGGCTGGTTTTTCGACTGGATAGACACATCAAGCGAAGCCTGGAGAATGGCAGCATTCTGGTTGGCTTTCGTCGCGGAGAGACCCGATCCCATCGATTGGCCTGACTGCACTGCGCTGGAACCGGTGCTGGATCCGGCCCCGCTGTAAGTCAGTGGATCAGGCAGGCGGGCGTTGATCGTGGACGTTTCATTTTCTTCAAGCATGGCGTTTTGCTCAGGTCAGGACACGTTGCCGATTCAACGCCAGTCGGCGGGTAACGGTCTGTGCGCCACCCAACCATATCAAGCAACTGCGCCTGCAACAGGTGCTCCGCTGTCGGTTTCTGACATTCGCCCTGATCCCATCATTTTCGTTCCGAGGGCTGCATTTATTGCCGGTCATGCCGATACTGGATGCAAGCATTGCCACCATGCATCAAGGTCTTGCCGCTCAGGACGAGGATAGGATTGCTAACTGCCTGACATTATTGCAATTTTCACTTGTGGCACAGCCTATGCGTCAAGGCCGGGTGAAAGAGGTTTTCGACAGTCTGAGCATCAATAGCAACAGGAGGCGATCATGTTTCAGGTTCTCGACCATGCAAACGTTGTCTATACCGGCGAGCTTTCGCAGACGACGCAATATGTCATCGAACACTATGGCAATTCGCTCGATGAAGCCATCCGTTCCGGTATCAGGATCATGTACGCCGATCCGCTTCGCCACTTGAATCAAGCCGGGGAAGCCCTGCTCGGCAGCACCGTCCCGGCTTTCTGGAAGCCCGCTGAAGAATGGGAACTTGACTGAATCTCAGCCAAGACCCCTACCACCCGGCGTCGAGGGGTAATGAATTACTGCCCCAGCGTTGCGTCCTCGATCAGTACCTTGTAGGAATACCCCGAGCCGAAGTCCTTGTCGGTGCGCACCACGCCCTTCACCAGCACGGTACCGCCGATCTTGGCCTGATCCTTGGTCGTCACCAGCACGTCATCCGTCCTGTCCGCCGCCGACCCCGATCCATCGCGCAGATGAATCCAGTTCTTCCCCATCACCGCAGCGGTGAACTTCACCACCTTGCCGCGAACCACGACCGGTTTGTCCTTGAGTGCGGCACTCTTCGTCACGATCTCCGCAACAGTACGCGCATTCGGGCCACTGGCCTTGGCGACCTTGACGTCTCCTACCACCTCGGCCTTGGGTACCGCACTGGGCGCCCCACCGTGCGCACCCATCGAACTCCCGGCACCAGCGAGGTTACCAAAAGTGATCTTGTCGAATTTCTTCTTCAGCGACTTGCTTTCGAAATTGGTCATGACCGTCACATTTTCAATCGTGACTTTTTCCCCCTTCTTCAGCGGCGCCTTGGCAACTGCCGCCCAAACCTCGCCGTCCGCAGTCTTGAGGCGCAGGTAGGTGTAGCTCTCGACATCCTTGACTTCCAGAACCTCGCCCTTGACTACCGTGGCCAACGGGACAGGTGCCGATTTTTCGGCGCTCCAGCCCAGGCTGCTGCAAAGCATCACAAATGCCGCAAGAAGTACTTTCATAAAACCCGTCCCTTCTGAAAAAACACGCCGAATGGTCCGCGAACGGGGACCAGGAATTTATCGCCTATTTCTACACGACCCCATTGTACCTGTCGCTGGCCGCCGCGCCAGAAGCATGAGGACAATCTGCCCATCACAAACGCAATCCCCGGGCCTGCCTCATGAACTCTGCGCGTGCGCCGCTTCACGAGACAGGCTCCGGGTTCCCTGCCTACTTGGTGGCTGGTTGCGCCTTCATCGCTTCGCGATGCTCCTGCCGCATTTCGCGACGCTCTTCCATCTTCGCTTTCATCTGCGCCTTTTTCTCTTCGCAGGCCTTTGGATCGGCATCGCACTTCTTCTTGAACTCGTCGCGACGCTCTTCCATCTTCGCCTTTATCTGCGCCTTCTTCTCTTCGCAGGCCTTTGGATCGGCATCGCATTTTTGCTTGAACTCCTGGCGACGCTCTTCCATCTTCGCCTTTATCTGCGCGCACTTCTCCGGATTGGCCTGGCAGCGCTTTTCCATCTCTTCGGCGCTGGGCCGCTGGCCGGGACCAGGGCCGGGCATTTGCGCAAAAGCGGTGCAGACGCCCAGCGACAACAGCGATGCGACAATCAGTTTGCGGATTTCCATTTTCTTTCTCCTTTTTGGGTGAATTGGACAACTCCAGTGATTCCGGTTTCCATGCTCGAGCAAAGTTGTAAGTCGATTATCGAGTGAAATGGTGGATGTGTAAAACGATGTTTCGGCGCTTCGTGGATCGCCACGTCGGAAGATGTCGGCAGATGTTGTCTCCATCGCCGTGCCGGCTTATAGTCCGGAACCAGATGAAAACCAACGCTGACATTATCCCCATCGCCAGTGCGCTCAAGGCCACGCCGCCGCCTGATCGCGCCGCCGCCGCGTCGGCGGACGCGCTGGTCGACCGGCGCAACCGGCGCGTGCGCGACCTGCGCATTTCCGTCACCGACCGCTGCAATTTCCGCTGCGTGTACTGCATGCCGAAAGCCGTGTTCGGCCACGACCATGCCTTCCTGCGGCGCGGCGATCTGCTCTCCTTCGAGGAGATCGTCCGCATTGCCCGCATCTTCGTCGATCAGGGCGTCGAGAAAATCCGCATCACCGGCGGCGAACCGCTGTTGCGCAAGCATATCGAAAACCTGATCGAGCAACTGGCGAAGCTGCCGGTGGAACTGACGCTGACCACCAACGGTTCGCTGCTGAAGAAAAAGGCGCGGACGCTCAAGGACGCCGGCCTCGCGCGCGTCACGGTCAGCCTCGACGGCATTGATGACGCCGTATTCAGGCGCATGAACGATGTCGATTACCCGGTCGGCGACGTGCTCGACGGCATCGCCGCCGCCGCCGCCGTCGGCCTGGCGCCGATCAAGGTGAATTGCGTGGTCAAGTGCGGCAGCAACGACGACCAGATCCTGCCGCTGGCGCGCCACTTCCGCCACAGCGGCCACATCCTGCGCTTCATCGAGTTCATGGATGTCGGCAGTTCCAACGGCTGGTGCATGGACGAAGTGCTGCCTTCCGCCGAGGTCATCGCCCGCATCGACGCCGAGTTCCCGCTGGCCGCCATCGACGCCAACTATCCCGGCGAAGTCGCCGCGCGCTGGCGCTACCGGGACGGCGCCGGCGAGATCGGCGTCATTTCCTCGGTAACCCAGGCCTTTTGCGCCAGCTGCACCCGCATCCGGCTGTCCACCGAGGGTCAGATATACACCTGCCTGTTCGCGCAGGACGGCCACGACCTGCGCCAGGCAATGCGTCAGGGGGCCGGCGACGAGCGCTTGCGGCGCATCATTGCCAGCGTCTGGCAGGGGCGCGATGACCGCTATTCCGAGATCCGCACCGCCGCCACCGACTTGCCCGGCAGCGCCGGAAAAATTGAAATGTCCTACATCGGCGGTTGAAGCCCCCTTCTCAACTCACGTTTCCCGGAAAATGTCCTCCATCCTCAAAACCCTGTCCGGCGCCGACAACTACGACCCCGAATCGCTGCGCGTCGATCGCGCCCGCGAACTGATTCTCGACCTGTTGCGTCCCGTCGGCGGCCATGAGCGGGTTTTCGTGCGCCAGGCGCTGGATCGCGTGCTGGCCGAGGATGTCGTTTCGCCCATCGACGTGCCGAGCCACGACTACTCGGCCATGGACGGCTGGGCGCTGCGCGCCGGCGACCTCGCCGCGGCGGGCGAGACGCGCCTGAAGAAGATCGGCAGCGCCTTCGCCGGCCATCCTTTCGAGGGGAAAGTCGGCGCTGGCGAAACGGTGAGAATCATGACCGGCGCCGTCCTGCCGCAGGATGCCGATTGCGTGGTGATGCAGGAAGTGGTGCGGGTCGATGGCGATGGCGCGGACGATGCGATTATCATCCCGCCGGGCCAGCGCCGCGAGCAGAACATCCGCCGCGCCGGCGAAGACTTGCAAGCCGGCCGCACGGCGATTGCCACCGGCAGGAAGCTGCGTCCCGCCGAGATCGGCATCATCGCCTCGCTCGGCGTCGCCGAACTTGTCGTGCGCCGCCGCGTCCGCGTCGCGCTGTTCTCCTCGGGCGACGAACTGTGCTCGATAGGCACGCCGCTGGTTTCCGGCGCCGTCTATGACAGCAACCGCTATACGCTGTGGGGCATGCTGACGCGGCTGGGCTGCGAAGTCATCGACATGGGCGTGGTCAGGGACGATCCGGTCGCCCTCGAAGCGGCATTTCGCGAAGCTGCCGCATGCAGCGATGCCATCGTCACCAGCGGCGGCGTTTCGGTGGGCGAGGCCGACTTCATCAAGCAGTTGATGGCCCAGCTCGGCGAAGTCGCCTTCTGGAAAATCGCCATGAAACCCGGCCGCCCGATGGCCTTCGGTCGCATAGGTAAAACGCCGCCCGACGGCGCCGATGGTACAAATGCGTCCGGCGCCTGGCTGTTCGGCCTGCCGGGCAACCCAGTGGCGGTGATGGTGGCCTTCTACCAGTTCGTCCGTCCGGCCATCCTCAAACTGGCCGGCGTCGATCCGGTCAAGCCCTTCCCTGCCTTTCCCGCGCGCTGCACCGAGCCGATGAAGAAAGGCCGCGACCGCACCGAATTCCAGCGCGGCATCCTGTTCCAGGAAAACGGCGAGTGGTGTGTGCGTCCCACCGGTGCGCAGGGCTCCGGCATGCTGCGTTCGATGTCCGAAGCCGATTGCTTCATCGTCCTCGAACACGACCGCGGACCAGTCGGCGCTGGCGACACGGTGATGGTGCAGTTGATGGACGGGCTGGTATAGCGCGCAGTCCTATTCGGCGGGCTCGGCGCCGCGAATCTGTCCGTTGACGCGATTGAGGCTGGTATTGAAATCGGATAGGCGGACACCCATCGCCACCACCGTCGATTGGCCCGGCGCCAATGTTCCGGGCAGCGAATATTCCCGGTGGAAAGTGCTGTTCTGCACGGCACCCGCCACGCGCAGATTGCGCAGCGCAATCGGGCTGCGGTTGGTGACGCGCAAACCGAGATTGCCATTGACATCGGCCACCGCTTCCACCTGCACATAGTTGCCGGGATTGCGCGGCAGATCGAGGCGCGCCAGTGAAGAACCGGCGCGCTTGCCGATGTCCGAATCCGAAGCGGCGGCCAGCTTGAAGTGCTCGATGGCTTTGGCCGGATTACTGGCGCCTTGCGCCATATTGCCCAGCACGTAATGCGCGGCAGCCGTCGGCAACAACGCGTTGCTGCGTTCCAGATCGCTTTGCGCACCCGCTGCGTTGCCGAGGCGTTTGCGCGTCAGGCCGCGATTCAGAAAATGGGCGTAGTACTCACCGTTGCGCTGGATCGCCTCGCCATACTCATGTTCGGCTTCCGCGACGCGCCCCAGCTTCTTCAGGGCATCGCCGCGCAGGGCATGGAACATCGCCTCGCGCGGCTCCAGCTTGATGGCGCGCTCCGCTTGCGCCAGGGCATGGGCCGGGTCCTTTGCCAGCGACTTGCGGCCTTCGTCGTGCGCCGCATAGGCGGGCTTCGAGATCGACAGAAAAGCCATTTTGCGTTTGTATACGTCCTCGCCGCGATACAGGTTTGCCGGCAAGCCCGCCGCCTTGCTGCGATTGGCATCGACGCGCTCCTGCGAGGGCGGATGGGTGGCGAACATGCCGGCCAGCCAACCGGGCGACTTGCTGCCCGACAGGCGCACGAAGGTTTCCTGCAACTCCACCGCCGCGCGCGGATCGTAGCCGGCGCGCACCATGTAGTCGATGCCGTAGTGATCGGCCTCCAGTTCATGTTCGCGCCCGAAGCGAAAGCCGAGCAGCGTCGCCCCGCCCGCTGCGGCAAAGTCGATCAGGTCGGAATGCCGGTTGTCGGCGGCCAGCACCGAAATGATCGCCGCACCCGCCGACAGCAGGATGCCGCGCTCCATCGAACTGGCCCCATGGCGGGCGGCGGCGTGCACGATTTCGTGCGACAGTACCGCCGCCAGCTCGGCCTCGCTCTTCAACTCCGTCAGCAGGCCGCGATTGATCGCCAGCTTGCCGCCGGGCAAGGCCCAGGCATTAGGCACTGAATCGTTGATGACGACGAACTCGAAGGGGAGATTGGGCCGGTCGCTGACGCGCACCAGCTTCTGCCCTACTTCATTGACATAGGCCGCAAGCTGCGGATCGAGAATGAACTTGCCGCCGGCTGATTGCTGGTTTTGCAGATAGTGCTGGACTCCCAGCCTGATTTCCTGCTGCTCCGACATCCAGGACAATTCGGTCTGCTTCGTCACCGGATTGGTGGCGCAGCCGCCCGTGATGATCGCGGCCAGACACAACAGACCGCTACGGAGGCATCGAAAAGCGAGTCCGATCATGGGCTACGCCGTCCCCAGCCAGAACGCCACGTCCATCGTGAGGAACTCGTCCCAGGGCACGTAGTGGGAGCCGTCGCAAGAAAAGGTCAGGCCGACAATGCCGTTGAAGAGATTCAGCGTGCCGCTGCGAAGATAGAACATCTCGTCGACGAAACGCAGCGAACCCAGCGTGTCGAGGATGGCGCGAATTCGCTCCTTCGGCACCACCGCATCGGCGGGATAGGGATGCTTCGGATAGGCAAGGCAGATGTCCGGATCGACCAGAGTCTGGATATCGAACAGGCGGTAGCGATAGGGATCGTCGAGAGTCCAATACACGGCGCGGCTGCTCGAAAAGTGCAGGATGATGTGATACATGCCGTGATCGACCATCAACTCCTCGACAACGCCGAGCACGACGTTCAACTGGCGGTCCATCTCGCTCTCGCTGCGAGTCTGGTAAAAAACCTGGCTGCGGATTGACGGATCGCCGCGCAATTGCCGCCACTGGTGCTTTTCCTCGAAACGCTCCCGCGTCAGCGGCAGGTCGCCAAGGTAAAAATCGGCGCCGAGAAATCCGAGGGCGACACCGTCGGCGCCGCGCACCAACTGGATGGCGGTCAGCCCCGGTCGCCGCTGGCGCAAGGTGATGTAGGAACGCGACAGCAGGAAACCCGTGCCCGGCTGGGATTCGCGCATGTAGGGCCGATGCGAGCGGTCGCGACCGAAATCCGCCTCTTCGACGCCCGCGGCGCTGACATTGTCGGAAATCTGTACGCCGTCGACATTCATGGCGTACAGGTAGCGGCAATGCGGCACGCCAGGAAACAGGCGCGCCAGCTCGGCGTTGAGTCCGGCGCGACTGCCCCAGACGACCGAGCTGGCCTGCGCCGCGCAACGCAGCGGCTCCTCGATGATCTGCTTCAGCGCCGCGCGTTGCAGGGCAACGCTCTCCTGAAGTGTGGCGCCTCCGTTCGGCATCATGTGCAAGTTTGTCCGATGAAAATTTCGACCCGGCTGATTTTACGCGACGCCGAAAGTCGGCGCTGACGAGACGGCGGTTCGTGGTATTTTGGAAATCATCTTCCACGAACCAGACCATGAACGATAACCCAAGTTGCCCGCTGGGCACCGTGCCCGACCATTCCGGCCTGGTCGTGGTGGAACTCAACCCGCCGCTGCCGCTGAACGATTACCTCGAAGCCATGAAGCTGGCCGACGCCGAGGCCACCACCCGTCTCGGCAGCTTCATGCTTCTATCATGGTATGACCGCGATCGCGACTTCGAGTCGCCCCAGCATTCCAGCGAATGCCACTCCGCTGGCGCCATGCCCGGCTATGAGGTCTACGGCCTGTACCACGGCGCCACGTTGATGGTGAACATCGAACAGGGCCGCTTCGTGTTTTTCTACTTGCCGCTGGAATGACTGCCCGGCGGCGTCCCTGAACAGCACTTGAATTCCTGTAGCTTATAAACTACAATTACCGCAGTGATCGAAATCCATCGTTACCAGTTGGAAGACGGCAGCACGCCGGTGGCGCAATGGCTGACGGGTCTGCGCGATGTCCGAGCGCGGGCGCGGATCGAAGTTCGTTTGCGGCGAGTGATGATCGGCAACTTCGGGGACTGCAAAGCCGTCGGTGAAGGCGTAACCGAGCTGCGGGTCGATACCGGTGCCGGCTATCGCGTCTACTTCGGTCAGCATGGTCAGGCGCTTGTCATTCTTCTGTGCGGCGGGGACAAGGGTTCGCAGCAGGCTGACATCAAACGCGCGAAGGACTTTTGGGCAGACTGGAAACGGAGAAATGGTATGGACGCCTCCCACCCGCTGAGCACTAAACACGAGTTATCCACCGCGCCGGTCACCTCTGGTCATAGAGGGACCGCCGGCGCCCGGCGCCGTGGATAACTCTGCGGTAGTGGATGGGTAAGGGGGTGGACCCT
>JALNZB010000052.1 GCA_023229545.1 Sulfuritalea sp.
GCGAAGACATCGCCCCACCAGCCCATCTTTTGGCCTTCGGTGATGTCGTCCTTGTTCGCGCGGCGCCAGGTGAACAGACTGATGATGACGGAGCGCAATAGGTCGTCGGTAACGTCCGATGCCGCCGTCAACACGCCGTTGATGGATAAGGTCAGGTTGTCGTTGAGCATTTTTTAAATCTGTTGAGTTGGCGCTTGGGTTGAGCCTGGCAATGCGTTCTCTACGTGGGTGTGCCCGTTATAGGTTGTCTTCATGCCAGACATTGAGAACGGTGTAGAAGCGCTAAATGCCGTGACATTGCCGATAGACAGCAGCGCGCCGCCAGTGACGTTCCCGACCACATCCAGCTTTCCATTGATCTTCACATCCTGCGTCGCCTCGACCAGCGGCGTTGTCAGCAGCACCTTGACCGAGGCCGCGACTTCGACGTTGGGTGCCGTGGCGGTGATCTTCGTTCCGGCGGTCGCAACGATATTGCGGCCGCGCTTCATCTGGATGCTGTCGCCCTCGTCGGTGTACATCGCCACCTCGCCCTCAGCCAGTCCAGTCAGCCGATAGCGCCGGTCTGCCACCACGATGGTGATGCCGTGAGAACGGTCGCCAGCCAGAAATAATGTCACATGCTCTGCACCCGCCTTGGGGTGCGCGGTGAAACCATACGGCTCGATGTGCTCGATGTCGTCCTTGGCCTCCCCGGAGAGCAGCTTGATCTGCAGCGTCTGCATCTTGGTGGCGGCATTGGCCAGCACCACGGTGCCGCGCGCCATCATGTTGCCCACGGCGCGCGCCACTGGGGCGAGCATGCGGGCGATCAGTCGTTCACTCATTTGGCGGGCTTCACGTCGACCCAGCTATCGCTGGTGGCTTTCTTTTTTTTGGTCGCCTCAGGCGACGGGATGTAGCCGGATTCCAGCCCGACCTTGATAGCGGCGGTAGTACCGCCGTCGCTCTTGCGCAGCGCCACTTCAACGATCAGGAACTCGCCATCGAAGCCGATCACTGGGTCGACCACGCGCACGATCTGGTTGGGCAGCCAGAGCGATCCATCGGCCTGACGCCAGCCTTGCACGGTGTAGCTGGTTTCCAGCGCCTTGGCGGCGCGGTGCACTTTCTCGAACTTGGCGCGATCGGCGCAGATCTGCGGCGTCACTTGCCCGGATTGCACAATCACCAAAGGACGATGACGTGTAACCGATGCGTCAGCTACCGTGGCCGTTGCGCCTGCAGCCGGATCTCCCCAGTCGTTGTCGGTACCGGCACGCTGGCCGTTCACCGTGTAGCTGCTGAAGACATCCTTGTAGTCGAGCGGAGAATCTGCCGACAGGATGTTCTTGCCGTATTCGAGCGCGGTCGTGGCGCGACCACCGGAGCCGGTCTTTATAATCACAACTCGCCCCTCGGCGTCATCGGTGCAGAGCAGCTGGCGCATGGTCAGCAGGCGGTCGATGCACTCGAACACCGTCTCGCCCGGCTGGATCTGGAACTCGGAGACCGGGGCGCCAGTATCGGCCTCGGTCACAACCTCAATGCCGAACGGTTGTGCCAGGTCGGCGATGATCTGTTCGATCCTAGTGTTGCGCCATTGCCCGGCCTTATGCACTGCCGAGCAATCCACCAGGTCGGCAGTCTTGCTGCGGCCCTTGACGCCGACGCTCAAGCTCTTGTCGTCATAGCGGATAGGCGTGGCATCCACAATGCCGGTGAGCAACTTATCGGTGCCGACGAACACCTCACACAGATCGCCTTTTTTGATGAGGCGCGGGATGTCGGTGGCACCCGGCCATTTCGAAGTAACGCTCAGGCTGAAATCGCGCGCCAGACGCTCGATGCCAGGAACGATCTCGACCTCTTTCCAGCCTGCAAAGTCTAGGCCGTTGACGCGCAGGGTGACTTCGTCGCTCATGCCGTCAGCACCTTGAGTGGTTGCACCGGCACGAAGCCGGGGTGGCGGATCTTGTTGCGCGCGACGATCTCAAAATCGCGCGTTGGCTGCTCATACAAGTCATAGGCCAGCACCAGTGCGGGCAGCACGTCCAGCGGTGTGTAGTCGCGCAGGCGCGCGGCGTTGCGCATCTTGCTAGTGATGTCCTGATTGACCTTGCTGCGCAGGTCGCTGAACGCGGCATAGGCGTCGTCGGTGCGCAGACGCATGCTGTGGGCATCCAATGCGCGCAGCAGCTTGGTGCGCAGCAGAGCGGCATCGTCGAACACGGGCAGGCTCATCGCAGCGGTCATGCCTGCGGCTTGCACCAGCAGTGCGCCGTTGGCCAGCGTGGCGATGGCGTCGTTGTTGGTGGCGACCTGCTGGCTGGCAGCGGTAGTTCCAGACGTCTGTACGGGCGGCGGGAACTGCTCGGTCGAATCGACTGCGGTCGATGTGTTCGGGAAGTTGATGGCGTGGGCGTCCGCGCCGGAGACCAGCGCATCGCCTGCCAGGAACAGGCCATAGAAACGGTTTGCCAGCGAATACGAGTTCGGCAGCAGAGTGGACAGGTCGCCCTGCATCACTTCGTGCGCAACGGTACTGATGATGCCGAGGTTGGTGACGGCAGATTCCAGCGCGCGCATGGTGCCGGAGAACGACTGCAAGGCATCATCCAGCACGAACGACGGCATGCCACCCACAACGAACAGGCCGCTGAACTCATTGATCGATGCCGCCTTGGCTGCGTCGGCGGCAAGCAAGGCCTGCGCGCCGGGTGCGTCGGTTGCGGCGGGGAACGATACCGAGCCGGATTCGACGAAGCTGATGGTGATGGCGCAGAAGCGGCCATCCTTCACGCCGTGACGCACGCGGACGCCGCTCTCGCCGTCCACGTCGAGCATCATGCGGCCGTGCCACGGATGCACCAGCTCGCCCGAGCCGCCCTGCTCCAGCGCCTTGAGCAGCTGGTCGCGGCGCTCCATGTAGTCGTCGCCGACCAGGAATGCCTCGATGCTGACCTTGCGTGCCGCCCTGCCGAGATCCTCGGTGTACGGCACATCGCGGCCGGGGTACTGGTGCGTCTGGTTGCGGCGGCCGGTGGTGAGGTCGCCCGTTTCAACGTCGAACGGAATCCCCCGGAAGCTGGCGGGTTGCAGTTTTTCTTTCCAGCCCATGGTTACCCCGCGAAGCCCGCACCGAGGGTGCGATATCCCACATCCGGATTCATCGAGACGCCGGGCTGGCTGGTCCTGCCCGGCTCGACACGCATGCCGGCCGGTGCATTCTCAAAGCGCACAGTCATCTCGCCGTTGAGTTGTTGGCGGCCGCCCGCCATGGCCAGCGCGCTGGTGCGTGCGGGCGTAGTCGTTTGTGTGAAGGACATGCCGCCACCACCGCCGAGCAGGTTGCGCGCCCAATCCGGCACCATCCCTTTGAACCAATCGGCGATCTGCGTGACCTTGCCATCCATCCAGGAGAAGAACGAGGTGAACCAACCCTTGATGGTGTCCCAGTTCTTGTAGACCAGATATGCGCCGGCCGCGATGGCGGTGATGGCCAGCCCGATGGGGTTGAACAGGAACAAGCGACCGACGAAGGCGAAGATCTTGCCGACAGTGAGCAGCGCGCTGCCGATGGCGCCAAACCCGCCCATGAGAGCGACCATTCCCATGCCGAGGCGACCGATGGCACCGACCATGGTGAAGATGGCCGAGACCGGCCCCGCCAGCCAGATGACGCCCAGCGCGATCAGCACGTTCTTCATGCCGCCCATCATCTCGACAAAGCTGGCGATGCCGCGCACGGCATCGCGGATGCCGCCGACGAAAGCGGCCCAGTCCACATCTTTCAGGGCGTTGACGATATCGGTGAGCGTCTTGGTGATGGTGGTGCGGATCATCTCCTTGTTCGCGGCGATCCACTCGCTCATGCCGCGCAGGATGGGCTGGATGACCGGCACCAGGCTGGCGAAGCTCTGCGTGAGCTGCGACTTGATCTGCTTGTTGAGCAGGCCGATCGAGTCGCCCATGTCGTCCAAGCCGCCGACGGCGTCTTTGCTGACGATGGTGCCGAGGCGTTCTTGCTCTTTTGCCCAATCGGCGTAGGCGTCGCGGCCTTTGGTAAGAATGGGGATGAGCTTGCTGCCGGACTTGCCGAACAGCTCCATCGACATGCGCGTACGCAGCGCCGGGTTGGTGTTCTTTTCGAAGGCATCGGCCAGCTCGGGCATCATGTCGGAGAGGCTGCGCACGTTGCCTTTGGTGTCGCGCATCGAGATGTTGAGCTTCTTCATCAGCCCGGCGAAGCTCTTGTCGGCTCCCGATGCGGCGTTCGAGATGCCCTTGTTGAATTGAGACATGGCTGTCTCGGCATCTTCGGCAGAGCCGCCGACCTGCTCCAGCAGGGACGACATCACCTGAAAGTCGGTGGTGCTGGAGCCGGTGCGCTCGGCAGCATCCTGGATGCCGCCGGCGTAATCCATCACCGCACTGGCAGCGCGGGAAGCGCCGTAGACCACAGAACCGAAAGCCAGCCCGGCAGGAATGCCTAGGCTGCCCATCAGTTTGCTGCCCGCCCCGCCGATGTCGCGCAGGGTCTTGTTGGTCAGCTTGGCTGCGCGCTGCACGCCCTTCAGCGTCGGCGTGATCTTGTCGACCGCGCTGATGATCGCCTTGAGCTGGAACTTGTCAGCCATTTAGCCTTCCCCTTCTTTCTTGATTTCGTCCGCGATGCGGATGATCTGTTTCTCGTACAAGTCAAAACGCGACAGCGGCAGCGCCATGACAACCGCAGGATCGAGCCGCCAGAAATAAGCGACGTCGAACATGCGGTCGGTCAGCCCTTCAACGTCTCCGCCTCGACCCCGAAAAAACCCATCACCACCCCGGTCATCTGGCCGAAGTCAGCCGGGCTGACTTCGTTGAGCGACGAGGGCGGAATCTTGCCGAGCTTGGCGACGTAGCGGCAGACCACCTTCGGGCGCAACTCCATAGCTTGAGCATCGTCTTCACCAATAATTAGGAGGTAGGGATAGCCCAGCTCCATCACGTCGGCGCCGGTCGGCTCGCGCAGTTCGATCTCAGATATCTCTTCGCCGTGAGCTTTGATCGGCTTGCTCAGCTTGATGCTAGCCATTAGTGCCACACGCCTTTCAGGCCGTTGAACTCGTACTCGGCTGTGCCTGCTTCGCTGTCGTAGCTGGGCTCACCAACTACGAAGGCGCCGGACAGGGTGTGGACCATGCCGTTCGCCAGTTCGACGGTGACGCTACCCTCTTCCATCTCGTCCAGCTTCTTGCGCGGGAAGTTTTCGGGGATGAACAGGGTGGCCTTGATGTAAGGGGTGCGGTGCTCTTCCTTGAAGCCTGCCACGCCTGTGTGCGACGGCAAGGCGGTGCGGGTCTTTGAGGTGAGCGGGACTTCGACTTTGCCGGACAGTTCCAGCTGCTCGCCATCTACCTTGAAGTAGCAGGTGCCGGCGAGGCGCGGTGCTTTTGCCATGGTGTTCTCCTGGTTGGTTCACCCTCTCCCGGGGGAGAGGGTGCGGGTGGTTAGTACTGCAGACGGAACTGCGCCAGCACGGCGAAGACGCGGAGCTGGTTGACCAGATCGGGCGGCAGCAGCACATCGAGGCGGTTTGGATCGTTCGCGTTGCGCTCGACGATGAGGTTGGCAGCAAACGCAGTGGCGTTTTCGCAGATACCGGACTCTTCGAGGTTGGCGTACTCGGCCAGCAGTTCGCCGCGAATGACGCTGGGCGTGACGATGGCCTGCCCTGCACCGAAGCGGGTGCCGTCGTCGGCCAGTTTGTGGCGCGGGTATTTGCTGGTGATGATGCTGCGCAGGCGGCGAATGATGTAGGCCAGGGTGTGCAGCGTCTCGCTGTCCAAATACGACGGGTCTGCGATGTTGAAGCTGTTCTTCTGGTACGTGGTGATCGCGCGCTCGACGCGCACCGCGCTGCCGCCGACGTAGCTGGTGGCGATGCCGGAACTCAGCAGGGTCTGACGCTCGGTGCTGATGAAGCGGCTGCCAGCTGGTGCAGGCAGGATGCCGATCAGTTCGCCGGTCTGCGTTGGGCGCGCAGGGTCGACCGCGATGTATGCGGCATTGCGGGCGGCGTAGGCGGCGGCATAGTCCCAGGGCGTGTTCGGCACTGCCGTCTCGTAGCCCGCGATAGTGGCGTGCTGGTCGTTGCGTGCCGTGCCCAGCGTGACCAGGTTGGCAAAGGTGTCGGCCTTGGCGGAATACACGTGGCCGTAGATCTGCTTGTTGTACGCCCAGCGCCCGGTGGTGTCGTTCATCAGGGTCTTGAGCGCGTCCAGCGAGGTGCTGTCGGTGTACGGCATGATGATGAAGTCGTACTCGTCATCGCCCAGCGCGGCCAGCGCGGTGGTGAGTGTCGGGTCGGTTACGCCGCTGGACATGGCGACCACAGCAACGCCAACGCCTGCAGGTGTCTTTTCGCCGCCGGCAGCGCCGCGATAGTTGAGCTGCATCTTGATACCGTTGCCCAGCGAGCCTTTGTGGCGCGCAGTGACGGTGACGACGCCGGCCAGCACGGTGGAAGTGACCGGCAGGGTGGTGTCGGCATTGATGGCAGCGTTGATCGCGGTGGCGATGGCGGTGTTGGCATCGCCGGAGGCGACAGCAACTTGCACGCGCTGCGCGCCGATGTAGAGGTTGAGCGTGCCCGTCTCGGTCGCGGGGCCGGTGACGGTGAGCGTGCCGTTTGCTTGTACGCCTGCGCCAGCATCATCCACCGGCAGGCACCAGATTTCGCCGACGCTGTCGTTGGCGCGGTACAGCTCGTGCATGCGGGCCAGCATAGAGCCGATACCGAACTGCGTCTTGGCATCGTCGGTGCGACTCACCAGGATGGGCACGTTGGCGACGGCGGTACCGGCGGCCAGCTTCTGGCCGATGATGAGGGTACGCAGGGTCTGGCTGAAATAGCCCGCCTGCGAGTTATCCATCTCCGCATAGAACAGCGGCACGCGGACATTGGCCGGGATGTTGTTGAACGCGATGTTGCCGATCATGCCGAACATCGGCAGGACGCCGGCAGATTCGTGCGGGAGGATGTTGAAATGGATGCCGATCGCCACGACTGCCAGGGCGACAAACAGCATCCAGTAGCTCTTCATGTAGGTCTTCATGCTTGGCGCTCCTGTTTTTTGCTGGGTTTGACTTCGAACTCGACCACGTCGCCATCAGCCAGGCGGCGCAGCCAATATGCGGTCGCCTCAACTGCGCGACCTTCCTGCGGCAAAAAGCCGCCCTTCTCCGGATCGGGGACTGCCCGACCAGGTGCTGGTTTGAGTTGCATGGGTTTCTCCTATTGAGCGAGTGGGATGGTTGCGGCGACTTCGGTGGTGCCTGCGGGTTCGTCGACTTTGAGCGCTACGGCAGTCAGTGCGGGCAGGGCTGCATTGGCAGTGGCCTGGTATGTGTCGGATTCGTCCAGCTCGGTGGGCGCGCTGAACTCGAACTGGTAGTACATGTGGGCGCGATCGAGATCTAGCAGCTGCCCTCCTTCATAGGATATCCGACCGTGCTCGGCGTCCGGCGCCCAAGCCAGCAGAGCCTTCCACAATTCCTTGCGCAGGGTGCGGACGGTCGCCAGCGGTGTCTGGCCGCGCTCGTCGGCCGTGTTCGACAGCACGACGACGATGGCGATGGCATCCTTGATCTGCTGGCGGTAGGAGTTCTCGCTCTGCTGCCCCTCGGCCACATCGTCCAGCGGGATGACGTAGGCGGCAGGCGTGGCCAGATTGGTCGTCTCGGATAGGCGCTTATACTCGGCAGCACCAGACACGCGCTGGCCAAAGCTGGCACACCGCGCTTTGATGGCGGCGATGATCAGGTCGATGTCCATTTACTTCCTCGGGATGAGTGAGTCTTGCAGCACGTTACGCAGCACGGAGCGCGCGTTCTGGTTGCGGTTGTCCAGCGCGTCAGTCATGAAGTTCTTGCGCGCCTTGATGTTTCGCTTCTCACTGCCGTAGTGCAACACCCCCGGATAGAAGAAGCCCATCTCGGCCGTCTTGTTTGGACGCACTACAACCATGAAGCCGGAGCGCGATACCTTGTACTTCACGGCACGCCACAGGGTGCCTGTCTGGCGCCCTGGATACTCTCCGGCGCCGGAGATCGCGCGCCTGGCGATCAGGCGGCGGCCTTCTTTCTGCACATCGCGGCCGATCAGCCCCATCCCTTTGCGCACCTTACGGCGGTCAAAGTCGATGCGGTCGAAGCTATCGAGGGTGACGTTCGTTTCCAGCGTGGGATTAGACATTGCCGATCAGCTCCGCCTCGATCACTACAAACTTGTTTCCGCCATTCAGCGCGCTGACGCGCTTGACGCGGAAGCGCTGCCCTTCCCCCTCGATCACGTGCTCGCCGGTGATGGTGCGGTCGGTGAGCGCCGGAGTGCGGCGGATGATGAAGCGGTCTGTCACGGCTTCATCGACCTGTTTGGTTCCGAAGAAGATGGCATTGCCGAGCGGCTCGCGCTTTGCCCAGGCTGGCTGCCCAGCATCGAATGTCTGCGTGATGCCGCCACCCATCGCGGGCATGTCTTGCCAGCCCTTGATGGTTGCGCGAAAGGTCATCTCGCCGGTTGCCGGCTCTTTCATAGCGACGGCACCCAGTACGGATCGAGCAGCCCGGCAAAGAAGTCGCGCGGGACTTCGGCAACAATAGTGCCGGTGATGATGCCTTCGCGCTGGCTGTACATAGTGCTGATCGCCATGAGCATCCACGCCTTGATGCTTTGCGGGACGGCGGCGGCATCGCCATATCCGCAGGTGTAGGCCACTGCGACGGAATCCGGCTGGATGCGGCAGCTTGGCCATGCCTTGCCATAGGCGGGCTTGAGGTAGCCGACCAGTTCGCTGATGACGACCTGGTATTCGGTGTTCGCCAGCGTTTGCAGCGCGCCGTTGTCGTCCAGATATTTGACCGACTGCACCGATACCAACGATGGCTTCGGCAGCTCAATGAGATCAGGGAATTGGTCGAGGGTGCATTCCCATTGCTGGGAGACCAGCGCGCGGTTGGTGCGATGCTCTGCCTGCTGGCGGGCTGCAAAGATCAGCGCGGTGATAAGCGCGTCATCAGCAGCATGGTCGACCTTGCAGTGCAGCTTGGCTTCGGCCAGCGAGACCGGTTCTGCAGCTGGTGCGACTTTGAGTGTCAGTCCCATGATGTCCCTTTAATCGACTTTCCAAGGCCCAGTACGAACGTCTGCACTGGGCTATGGAAAAGCGGTTACAGCTTGGCGAGTTCGGCCTGTTTGGCTGCCACGGCCTGTTCGATGGCGGCCTTGTCGGCATCCGCCGCCGCAGTCCATTCCGCCTGCAGTTTTGATATCTCGCTGGTCAGGCGGTCGATCTCCGCCTGGCGTGCTTCGGCTGCCGCTTTGTCTTCGGGCGATACGTGCAGGACGGGCTTGACGCCTTCTTGCTCGATGCAATGTTTGACGGCAGCACCAGAATCGTCTGCCGCACCTTCCTTGACCAATGCCTTGATGAGGGCGGCATCGGCCTCGATGACCTGATTCGGCTGGTAGGTGACGCCGTCGATGATCTTTTTCGCCAGGAGGCGAGCTTGTTTGTTTGCCATGATTGGGTTCCTCTTCTGGATTTCAGGATGGGGCGGCAAGCTGCGCCACCCCTCTCACGCTCGCCTTTAGGTCGCGCTGTTTTGGTAGTACTTGACCGCGCCACCCACGTCGACCGAGTTGCCGCCCTGACGGTTGAAAGCGACGAAGCCGATCTGTCCGTTCAGGATGAAGTTGCTGTCTGCCATGCGGAACAGTGTCAGGTCCATCACTTCGCGGATCAGGTAGTGGCTGAAGTCGCCGTACAGGATGGACTTGGCGCTGGCGGCCATGGTCGCCATCTCTTGCGAGACGATGATGGGTTTGCCCATCAGGCGATCAGGCGCGCCTCCTTCGATCATCGCGCCAGCCTCGTAGCCGGGCACGAAGAGCGGGCGACCGGTCGAATCCTTGATGTTGCGGACGATGCGCACGGTGTCGTCGTTCATCATGTAGCCCACCTTCGGCCCCTTGCGGTAGGACGGATCGACACTGTGTTCCAGCGCGGTTAGGTCTTCATAGATTATGGAGGTGGTCTGGCCGGTGGCACCGACCTTGCCGGCGGTAGCCGCAGTGACAATTCCCTTGGGCTGGCTGGTGCCGGTGCCAGTGGTGAAATGCTTGGCGGTGATGCGGCCAATGCGCATCTGCAGCAGGCGGTTGATATAGGCTTCGATGTCGAACATCGAATCCTGAATCAGCTCGAACGGCACGGCGATCTTTTTGGACGAGTACTTGTACACATCCAGAGCGACGTTGCCGAAGGTGCTTTCGCCCAGGGATGCAGCGGCGTTCTGGCCGACGATCTCGCCCTCTTCCGCCGTGGCATCGGTGGTCGGGAAGTTCATCTGTGCGCCAGTGCCGGTCTGGATGATGGTGGCCACGGAACGGATACCGCCGAACGCTTTCATCGCCTCGGCGAGCTGGCGATAGTATTCGGTCGCCACGGTGTAGCCGCCTTCGCCCGCCGTGGTGGTGCTCATCGCGGCGCGCGGCATTTGCATCGCATTGGCGATATCGCCGGACTGGCGGGCGCGCATGCGCTGCAGGTCTTCCTGCTGCAGGTTCATCAGGCCGCCACCCAGGTAGGCCCGTAGCGCGCGGGTTTCTTCCTGGTTCTTGTGCGCACCCGGCGTGCGCGTAAACTCGTTGCGCATGTCGTCGCTGATGCCGCCGCGCTCGGCTGCGCCGGCCGCGATGGCATTGATGGCGTCATTGTGGCGCTTGATCTGCGCATCGATGTCGCTGATCTCGCGCATGGCGGTGTCGTACTGGTTCTGCAGTTCAGGTCCCCACTTCGGGTTCTTTTC
>JALNZB010000019.1 GCA_023229545.1 Sulfuritalea sp.
GCCAGCGCCGACTCTTGCCAAGGTCGGCGCTTCCGCCGCGTGCTACCATGCCGCGCCCGCCATGTCTGATCTTGACCGCATCTTCGCCCCCGAGGGGCCGCTCGCCGCTGCCGTGGCCGGCTTTCGTCCGCGGCCGCAGCAGTTGGAGATGGCGCAGCGCATTGCCGCCGCCATCGCCGGCAACCTGGCGCTGGTGACCGAGGCTGGCACCGGCACCGGCAAGACCTTTGCCTACCTGGTGCCGGCGCTGCTTTCGGGCGGCAAGGTGATCGTTTCCACCGGCACCAAGACGCTCCAGGATCAGCTTTTCAATCGCGACCTGCCGACGGTGCGCGGCGCGCTCAAGGTCGGCGCCACCATCGCGTTGCTCAAGGGCCGCGCCAACTACGTCTGCCCCTGGCACCTGGAGCGCGCGATGAGCGCCGGTCGGCTGGCCTCGCGTGAGGAAGCGGCGCATTTGCGCAAGATCGCGCGTTTCGCCGAGCGCACCAGGACCGGCGACAAGGCCGAATGCATCGACGTGCCGGAGGATTCCGGGGCCTGGGGACTGGCGACATCGACGCGGGAAAACTGTCTCGGCCAGGAATGCCCGAACGTGAAGAACTGCTTCGTCCTCGCGGCGCGCCAGGCCGCGCTGGCGGCGGATGTGGTGGTGGTCAATCATCACCTGTTCTTCGCTGACGTGATGTTGAAGGACGAGGGCATGGGCGAGCTGCTGCCGGCCTGCAATACCATCATCTTCGACGAGGCGCACCAGTTGCCCGAGGTGGCCGGGCTGTTTTTCGGCGAGAGCGTGTCGACCAGCCAGATCATCGAACTGGCGCGCGACACGCGCAACGAAGGCATTGTCGCGGCGAAGGACTATCCGCCGTTGCAGGAGGCGGCGCAGGCGCTGGACAAGGCGGTGCGCGATTTGCGCCTGGCGGTGAAGGGCGAGAACCAGCGCCTGCCGGCGGCGCGGCTGGAAGGCGAAGCGGAGTTTGCCGGCGCCTTGCTGGGTCTGGCGAATGCGGTGCAGGAACTCGGACGTCATCTTGCAACCCAGGCCGAGCGCGGCGAAGGCCTGGCCAACTGCCTGCGCCGCACGCAGGAACTGGCCCTGGGCCTCAAGAGCTGGAGCAGCGGCGCGACCGGCGAAGGTGAAGATGCGGTAGTGAAATGGGTCGAGGTCTATTCGCAGGCGATGTCCCTGAACTTGACGCCGCTCGACATCGCGCCGATTTTCCAGCGCCAGATGGAAGGCCATCCGCGCGCCTGGATTTTCACTTCGGCGACGCTCGCCGTGGGCAGCAACTTTTCCCACTACTGCGGAGAACTGGGGCTGGCGGAGGCCGATACCGCCGTCTGGGGCAGCCCCTTCGACTACGAAAAGAATGCACTGCTGTATGCGCCGCGCGAGATGCCCGATCCCAACAGCGCGATGTATCAGGAAGCCGTGGCGGAGGCGGCCTGGCCGGCGATTCGCGCTTCGGGCGGGCGCGCCTTCGTGCTGTGCACGTCGCTGCGGGCGATGCGCCGCATCCGCGAGTTGTTGCAGGAAAAGCTCGCCAGCGAGGGACTCGATCTGCCATTGCTGATGCAGGGCGAAGGATCGCGCACGGAGCTGCTGGAGCGTTTCCGTTTTCTTGGCAATGCGATCCTGGTCGCCAGCCAGAGTTTCTGGGAAGGCGTCGATGTGCGCGGCGAGGCGCTGTCCTTGGTGGTGATCGACAAGTTGCCGTTTGCGCCGCCGGACGATCCGGTGCTCTCGGCGCGCATCGACCGCCTGCGCGCGGCGGGACGCAATCCTTTCATGGAATACCAGTTGCCGCGCGCGGTGATCAGCATGAAGCAGGGCTCGGGCCGGCTGATCCGCGACGAGGATGATCGCGGCGTGCTGATGATCTGCGATCCGCGCCTGATCGGCAAACCCTACGGCAAGGCCATCTGGCGCTCGTTGCCGCCGATGCGGCGGACGCGCGAGGTGATCGAGGTCGAAGCCTTCTTCGCCAGCGCCGAGGCGGTAAAATCGAAACATGAATAGCCACAACTGCATTGCGCGGGCGAACCGGTTGAATGCCGACTGCCACTGCATTTCGCTTGACCGTGCGGCGCTGGAGGCGGAACTGGAGCGGGTCAGTCCCGGCTTTCACGACCAGGTGATGGCGGGGCGGCCGCATCTGTTCGCGGATTCTGCGGTTTTTGTCGGCGCCGAGCATGTGCGGCGCATGGCGCGGCTGGTGGCGGCGGTGGAGCGCGTGGTCGCGCTGCCGGCGTATCGCGAACATGTGCTGGCCTATGCGCCGGAAATCGCGCGGCATTCCACGGCGGCGCGCGGCGTGTTCTTCGGCTACGACTTTCACTTGGGCAACGCCGGCCCGCAACTGATCGAGATCAACACCAATGCCGGCGGCGGTTTGCTCAATGCGCTGCTGGCGCGGGCGCAAAAGGCTTGCTGCGACGATGTCGAAGCGTTTCTGCCCGGCGATCTCGCCGCCGATACGCCGGAGCACCTGTTCCTCGAAATGTTTCGCGAGGAACGCCGTCTCGCCAGCGCCGACTTTCTGCGCACCGTCGCCATTGTCGACGAGGCGCCGGCGACGCAATACCTCCATCCCGAATTCGTCCTCTTCCAGCGCTTGTTCGAGCAGGCCGGGATTGCCGCCGTGATCTGCGATCCCAAGGAACTCGAATTTCGCGACGGCGCCTTATGGTACGGTGGGCATGGCGGGCACGGCGTCACGCGTATTGATCTGGTCTACAACCGGCTCACCGATTTCGCCCTCGAAGCGCCGGCCAGCAGCGCCCTGCGCGCCGCATATCTGGCCGATGCGGTGGTGGTGACGCCGCATCCGCAGGCGCATGCCCTGTATGCCGACAAGCGCAATCTGGTGGCCTTGTCCGATCCGGCCCTGCTGGCGAGCTGGGGTGTCGATGCCGAAACCCGCGCCACGCTGGCCAACAAGATTCCGCGCACCGAGCTGGTGGTGCCGCAGCACGCCGACGATTTATGGGCGCGGCGCAAGCAACTGTTTTTCAAACCCGCCGCCGGCTACGGTTCCAGGGCCGCCTATCGCGGCGACAAGATGACGAAGCGTGTCTTCGAGGAAGTGCTGGCCGGCAGTTACATCGCCCAGGCGCTGGTGCCGCCGTCCTCGCGCACCCTGCGCGTGGCGGAGGCGGCGGTCGAACTCAAGCTCGATTTGCGCAACTATGTTTATGCTGGGCATGTCCAACTGATCGCCGCGCGTTTGTGGCAGGGACAGACCACCAACTTTCGCACCCCCGGCGGCGGTTTCGCGCCGGTGTTGACGGTGCCGTCGTCACAAGGATAGATATGAAAGTCTTTGGCCTTGCCGGCTATTCCGGCTCCGGGAAAACCACGCTACTGGAGGCGCTGATCCCGCGCTTCGTTACTGCCGGCCTCAAGGTTTCGCTGATTAAGCACGCTCACCATCGTTTCGACATCGATCATCCGAGCAAGGATTCCTACCGTCTGCGCGAAGCAGGATGCTCCGAGGTGCTGCTGATTTCCGATCAGCGCTGGGTGCTGATGCACGAATTGCGCGGCGCGCCGGAGCCGTCGCTGGAGGAGCAGATCGCGCGTTTTTCCGATTGCGATCTGGTGCTGGTCGAAGGCTTCAAGTACACGCCGATCCCCAAGCTGGAAGTGCACCGACCCTCGGTCGGCAAGCCCCTGATCGCGGGCGATGGCGTCGAAACCGTGGTCGCCATCGCCACCGACGAGCCGGATGTGGTGTCAAAACTGACCGCGCTGCCGACCGGGTTGCCAATACTCGACCTCAACGACCGCGACGCCATCGCCGATTTCATTCTGCGTCATCAGGGATTTTGCCAATGAGCGCGATGCTTGATTTGGAAGACGCCCTGGCCCGCTTGCTGGCGGGAGCCGCGCCGGTGCGCGAGATGGAAACCCTGCCGACGCTGGCGGCGGCGGGGCGGGTACTGGCGCGGGGACTGCATTCGACCATCGACGTGCCGCCGCTGGACAATACCGCGATGGACGGCTACGCCCTGCGCTGCGCCGACGTGCCGGTTGCGGGCACGCGACTGGTCGTCGCTCAGCGCATCGCCGCCGGCAGCGTCGGCCATGTGCTGGAGCCGGGAACTGCGGCGCGGATTTTCACCGGTGCGCCGCTGCCGACCGGCGCCGATGCCGTGGTCATGCAGGAACTGTGCGCCGTCGACGGCGATACGGTGACGGTGAATCACGTCCCCCGCATTGGCGAGTGGATTCGTCGTCGCGGTGAGGACATCGCCGTCGGCAGCGAAGTGCTGGCCGCCGGGACGCGCTTGTCCGCGCCGCATGTCGGCGTCGCCGCCTCGGTCGGCGCGGCGGAACTCAGCGTGTTCCGGCGCTTGCGGGTGGCCCTGTTTTCGACCGGCAACGAACTGGCGATGCCCGGCGAAGCGCTCAAGCCCGGCGGCATCTACAACTCGAACCGCTACACGCTACGCGCGCTGCTCGCCGGCCTGGGCTGCGAGGTCGCGGATTTCGGCATCGTGCCCGATCAGCGCGAGGCGACACGCGCGGCGCTGCGCGAAGCCGCCGCCGGCAACGACCTGATCCTGACCAGCGGCGGCGTTTCGGTGGGCGAGGAAGACCACGTCAAGCCGGCGGTGGAGGCGGAGGGCGTCCTCGACTTGTGGAAGATTGCCATCAAGCCGGGCAAGCCGCTGGCGTTTGGCAGAGTTGGGGGAAGAGTCGGCGCTGGCGAGACGGCGTCTTTCATCGGTCTGCCGGGCAACCCGGTTTCCGGTTTCGTGACCTTCCTCATGCTGGTGCGACCCTTCATTTTGAAGGCGCAGGGAGCGACGGTTCTGGCGCCGCGCACGCAGCAACTGCGCGCCGATTTTGCGTGGAAAGGCGATCCGCGCCGGGAGTTCCTGCGCGTCCGCGTCAATGCCGACGGCGGACTGGACCTGTTTCCCAATCAGAGCTCCGGCGTGCTGACTTCCTGCGCCTGGGCCGACGGACTGGTCGATAATCCATCGGGGCAGGTCATTGCTCCCGGCGACATGGTGCGTTTCCTGCCATTTTCGGAGCTGCTATAGTTAGTTTATGAACGTAAAAATTCTTTTCTTTGCCGGCTTGCGCGAGGCGCTGGGTCGGGGTTCCGAGTCACTGGCCTTGCCGGATGGAATCGGCACTGTGGGCGCCTTGCGCGACAGTCTCGCCGCACGCGGCGAGCCATGGTCGGCGCTGGCGACAACGAAGAACTTGCGCGCGGCGGTGAACCAGCAGATGGTCGGACTCGATGCGCCGGTCAAGCCGGGCGATGAAGTGGCGTTCTTTCCGCCGGTGACCGGTGGCTGAGATGTCGATCAGCGTGCAGGAAGCCGATTTCGATGCGGGCGCGGAGATCGCCGCGCTCTCGACCGGACGCGACGATGTCGGCGCGGTCGCCAGTTTTGTCGGTCTGGTGCGGGCGGACAAGGCGACCGAAGCAAAAGTTTCCGCAGGAACGCAGAGCGCTGGCGCTGGCGAGACGGCGTTTGTCGCCGCCATGACCCTCGAACACTACCCCGGCATGACCGAGAAGGCGCTTGAGGCCATCGTCGCCGAGGCGCGCGGGCGCTGGGACATCTTTGGTGTGCGGGTGATTCATCGCGTCGGTCGTTTGCTGCCAGGCGACCGCATTGTGCTGGTGGCGGTAGCGTCGTCGCATCGCCATGACGCCTTCGCCGCTTGCGAGTTCATCATGGACTACCTGAAGACGCGCGCGCCTTTCTGGAAGAAGGAAGAAACACCCGACGGCGGGCGCTGGGTCGATGCCCGCGAGAGCGACGACCATGCCGCCGGGCGCTGGAACCCGGCGGAGTAGGGAGCTACGCTGGTCAGAGCTTGGCAGCTTCCTTCTTGACTTCCATGATTGCGGCGACGGTTTCCTTGGATGCTCCGGCGAACGGGCCGCCCAGCGCGGATTTGGCTCCGGCTTTGTCGCCGCTCTCCACCTTCTTGACGATATCCCCGGCGCAGACATGGAAGTTGGCGTGCTTTTTTACCAGATCCTGATAATGACCCGCCGCCTTGAATTTCGCGCCCTCACCATAAATCCATTTGCCCAGGTCGCATAGGTTGTCCTTGCATACCGTGGCACTGCTGAGTGTCTCGGTGCTTGTGCCATCGATGAATTGGGTAAGACGAACTTTCCACTTGATGTGGGCTGCAATCGCGTCGTCAAAGTTCATTTTTTTCTCCTTCGGTTGACCTGCAAGGTCTCAATTATGCTCCCCTGAAGCGCCTGACGCTTCCCCGCAAACTGGTTGGGATATCCAGCAGGCGCCAATCATATGACTAAGGGCATAGGTTGGCAAGGCCGGCGCGAGTCGGGTTGCGGATATCTTCGCCTACTTGCGTTTCGCACCGCCCGCAGCTTTCCTGACCGTTTCGCCGACACTATCCATGGCCGCCGTGGAAGCCTTCGAAATTTGTTCAAAAGCGGCGTTGGCGGTGGCAATCGCCTGCTGCATCGATTCCATCATGTTCGGTGTCTGGCCGGGAAGGCTCTTCATGAAGGTCTGCATCGATTCGGCCATGTCCTGACTGCCGGAGGCCAGTTGCTCGGTTACCAGCCGGGCAAACTCGGCCCGTCCGGCGTTGCTGATCTCGGCAATCCGTTGCGCTGCGGCCACCATGCGCTGGGTGGTTTCCTGCGCGTATTGCGCGCGCAACTGCATCATCGCCTGCGGGTCGCTTGCGCCGGTTTGTGCCTTGGCGTTATCCACCCCGCTTTGAAACATTTCCTTGGCCAGTTCGGATTGCAGCGCCATGATGCGCTGTGAATTCTCGATCGAAAGCTGCGCCATGCGCATGGCGACTTCCATGTTCTTGCGCTGCAATTCGCTGAATTGTTCGGTACTGCCCGTCATGATGGTGGTTCTCCCGTCCTTCTGTCGATCAGGTCAATGTACCACCAATGCTCTGATGGAATTGACTCGGTTGCATCGAATGTACGAACATTCACCCCATGACCTATAGCGCCCATATCGATACCTTTACCGGCGACAACCTTCCGTCGCCGGAACAGCAGCCAGAATTCCTGTTCGAGTTGCCGGAACTGCAATTTCCGGAGCGCCTGAATTGCGCCAGCGAACTGCTCGACCGCCACGTGGAAGAGGGACGCGGCGGGCGGCTGTGCATCCAGGCGCCAAACGTGCGCTGGACTTACGCCGACTTGCAGGAGCGCGCCAACCGCATCGCCCATGTGCTGGTGCGGGACATGGGCCTGGCGCCCGGCAACCGCGTACTGCTGCGCTCATTCAACAATCCGATGCTGGCGGCCTGCTGGTTCGCGGTGATGAAAGCCGGCGGGGTGGCGGTCGCCACCATGCCGCTGTTGCGCGCGACGGAGCTGAAACATGCCATCACCAAGGCCAGGGTGAGTCATGCGCTGTGCGATGCGAAACTGGCGGACGAACTGAAGATCGCCGCCGCAGATTGCCCCGAATTGCAGCAGGTCCGCTATTTCAATGACATCTTGCCGACGGGTCTTGAGGCTGCAATGACGGGGCAATCTGCGGTGTTCGACAGCGTTGATACCGCCGCCACGGATACCAGCCTGCTGGCCTTCACCTCGGGCACCACGGGGCCGGCCAAGGCCACCATGCACTTTCATCGCGATGTCATGGCGATCTGCGCTTGCTGGCCGCCCCATGTTTTGCGTCCGGTCGCCGACGACGTTTTCATAGGCACGCCGTCGCTGGCTTTCACCTTCGGCCTGGGCGGACTGCTGCTGTTTCCGATGACCGTGGGAGCCTCCACGGTTTTGCTGGAACGGGGAGGGCCGCAGGACATGGTCGACGCGATTGCCACCTACAAGGCCAGCGTGCTGTTCACCGCGCCCACGTCCTATCGCGCCATCGCGCCGCTGGCCGGTGTGCTGCGCGGCGGCAGCCTGCGCAAGTGCGTATCGGCGGGAGAGGTGCTGCCCGCAGCGACAAGAGCCTTATGGAAGGAGACTGCCGGCATCGAACTGATCGACGGCCTCGGCGGCACGGAGATGCTGCATATCTTCATATCCCACGACGAGGTGCACGCTCGCCCCGGCGCCACGGGTACGGTGGTTCCGGGTTATGTGGCGTGTGTGATGGACGACGCGGGCAAGCCGTCGGTCGTGGGTCAGGTCGGCCATCTGGCGGTCAAGGGTCCGACGGGTTGCCGCTACCTCGCGGACGATCGCCAGGCGAAATTCGTCAAGGATGGCTGGAACTACACCGGCGACGCGTACTGGATGGATGCCGACGGCTACTTTCACTACCATTCGCGCACCGACGACATGATTATCTCGGCGGGTTACAACATTGCCGGCGCGGAAGTCGAAGAGGCTCTGCTGCGACACCCCAAGGTGGCCGAGTGCGGCATTGTCGGCGTGGCCGACGCGGAACGCGGCCAGATCGTCAAGGCCATCGTCGTGCTGCGCCCCGGCAACGAGCCCACGCCGGAGACGGCGAAGGAGTTGCAGGACTTCGTCAAGCAGACCATAGCGCCCTACAAATATCCCCGCCGCATCGAGTTTGCCAGCGTTCTGCCGCGCACCGAAACCGGCAAGCTGCAACGCTTCAGGCTGCGTCAAGGCGCTGAAGCGGAACCTCAATGACGGCGGATGCGCGTTTCTTCCGTCTGCTGACTAACCCACTTTCGGCAGTTTCGCCAGCGAAGCCTGGATCGCTTCGGTCGGATACTCGAAATCCGAAAGTTTGCCGGCGAAATAGTCCTCGTAGGCGCTCATGTCGAAATGGCCATGGCCGGAAAGATTGAAGAACAGCGTTTTCGGCTCGCCGCTGGCCTTGCAGCGCAGCGCTTCGTCGATACAGGCACGAATGCCATGCGCTGATTCCGGGGCCGGGATGATGCCTTCGGCCTTGGCGAACATGACGCCGGCTTCGAAGGTGGCGGTCTGATGCACGGCCACGGCCTCGATCAACTTCTCGTGATACAACTGCGAAATCAGCGGCGAGTCGCCGTGGTAGCGCAGGCCGCCGGCGTGAATGCCAGGCGGCATGAAGTCGTGGCCCAGCGTGTACATCTTCATCAGCGGCGTGAAGCCCGAGGAATCGCCATAGTCATAAGCATAGACGCCCTTGGTCAGCGTTGGGCACGACGCCGGCTCGACCGCGACGAAACGAATTTTCTGCGCGCGCTTGTCGCCGGCGGCCGCATCGGCCATGAAGGGAAAGCTGACGCCGGCGAAATTGCAGCCGCCGCCGCAGGGGGCGAAAATCATGTCGGGATACTCGCCGAATTTCTCGAACTGCTTCTTGGCTTCCTGGCCAATGATGGTCTGATGCAGCAGCACATGGTTGAGCACCGAGCCGAGGGCGTACTTGCTGCCCGGCGTCGACACCACATCTTCCACCGCCTCCGAAATCGCCATGCCAAGGCTGCCGGGGTTATCCGGGTCGCTCGCCAGGGCATCGCGTCCGGTCTTGGTCATCTTCGACGGGCTGGCAAATACCTCACCGCCCCAGGTTTCCATCATCAGGCGGCGGCCGGGTTTCTGGCCGTAGCTGACCTTGACCATGTAAATGCGCACCGGCATGCCGAACATCTGGCCGGCGAATGCGAGCGATGAACCCCACTGTCCGGCACCGGTTTCGGTGATCAGGCGTTGGGTACCGGCGATCTTGTTGAAGTAGGCCTGCGGCACCGCCGAGTTGGGCTTGTGCGAGCCGGCCGGGGACACGCCTTCGTACTTGTAAAAGATCTTGGCCGGCGTGCCCAGCATCTGCTCCAGTCGTTCGGCGCGGCACAGCGGACTCGGCCGCCACAGTGCGTAGACCTTGCGCACTTCGTCGGGAATGGCGATCCAGCGCTCGGTGGACATTTCCTGCTCCAGCACCGGGCCGGGAAAGATCGCCAGCATCTTCTCCGGGCCGACCGGCTTGCCATCCGGCCCCAGCGGCGGCGCGGGCGGATTGTTCAGGTCGGCGACGATGTTGTACCAGTGTGTGGGGATTTCGCTTTCATCGAGAACGATGCGGGTCTGGCTCATGGCTGGTTATCCTTGATGGTTGATGGCGGTTCAGACAGCTTTGATTGGAAATTACTTTGACTTGGCGCGCTCGCGTTCTTCGTTGCCGCTCCAGCGTTTGACCAGGTCGAGTTCCACGCCCAAGTCGAACTGATCGAGCGCCTTGGCGACCGACTGATTGATGATGTCATCAAGTGTCTTCGGCAGATGATAGAAAGCCGGCAGCGGCGGCACCAGTATCGCGCCGATTTCGGCCACCTGCGTCATCAGTCGAAGGTGGCCGAGGTGCAAGGGAGTTTCGCGAATCATTAGCACCAGTCGGCGCCGCTCCTTCAGGGCGACATCGGCGGCGCGGAGCAACAGGTTGCTGCTGAATGAGTGGGCCACTGCCGAAAGCGTCTTGATCGAACACGGCGCGATCACCATGCCATCGTGCCTGAACGAGCCGGAAGCGATACAGGCGCCGATGTCGTTGATGTCGTGCACATGGGTGGCCAGACTCCTGACGGCCTCGATTGCATAGTTGGTTTCGTGCGCAATCGTGCGTTTGGCGGCATCCGACATCACCAGATGCGTTTCCACTCCGATCCGCTTCAGCACCTCCAGAATCCTCAGACCGTAGATGGCGCCGCTTGCCCCCGAAATGCCGACTACCAGTTTCATGTGTCTATACCTTCGTCGATGGCGGCGTGTCGAATCATGGCAATCTCTTCTTGTGCAGTGCTTCAGTTTAGCGCAACAAACGGACCATCAATACAGCGGCTGATTGCGGAGAAGGGTAGTAAGATATTGGCTCCGGGGAGTGGCGGTATATCGATAGTTAGCAGCCACCCCTAATAAATTTGGGGGGGGGAATGGCTAGCATTGTTGATCGTATATCGAATCTGAAGGTCTGGATGAAACTGACTTTCTCGATTTGGCTCCTGCTCTTGATATCGTGGCCTACTTTGATCATTTGGCAGAGTTTTGTCAGCCGCCAGGAGGCGATCGATCAAGCCAGATCCAGTTCGGCATCGATTCAGGAAGCAACCCTGATCGGACTGACCAGCATGATGCTAACCGGGACGATGGCGCAGCGGCACATATTGCTGGATCAGGTCAAGCAACTGCCCACCGTTGGCGATCTGCGAGTGATACGGGCGGAGCCCGTCATAAAGCTGTTCGGCCCCGGCATTGACCCCGAATCAAAACCGAACGATGTTGAAAAGCGCGTCCTCACAACGGGCATCGAGTTCTCGGATGTCCAGTCGGACAGCAACGGCGAGTATCTGCAAGTAGTCCGGCCCGTCATCGGCAAGGCAAATTATCTCGGGAAAAACTGCTTGCTGTGTCATCTGGTTCCTGAAGGCACCGTGCTCGGGGCCGTGAGCATGAAAGTGCCCCTCGGGCGGGTCAATGAGGCGTTTATTTATAACACGGTCAAGTCGATAGCCCTGGCCACCCTGGTCGCCTTCATGCTGCTCGGTTTCAACTATTTCTTTGTTCGCAATGTGGTTACCCGACCGCTGAGCCACATTGCCACGGAACTGGACAGTATCGCCAAGGGAGAAGGCGATCTGACGCGCCGGCTGGAGGTCAGCTGCAAGGATGAAATCGGAGGCGTTGCCGAGTCCTTCAATTTGTTCATGGATAAGTTGCAGGGCATCATTCGCGATGTGAAATCCGGCGCCGAGCAGCTATTGCGCACGTCGCATGAACTTGCGGTGCTCTCGGCGCACGAGTCTGCCAATTCGCAGCAGGCGAGCACCGAGTCCTACGCCATGGCGGCGCAGGTCGAGGTCATGACCTACGCGCTCGAAGGTCTGGCGAGCCAGGCCGAGGATGTGCAGCGGGTCTCCGCCGAATCGAGTGAGCACTCGACGCTCGGCGGCGATGTCATCCATGCCACCGCCGATGAGATGGGCCATATCACCACAACTGTCAATGAATCCTCGCGCATCATTCAGGATCTCGGAGCGCAGTCGAACCAGATTTCGCAGATCGTCAACGTCATCAAGGAAATCGCCGACCAGACCAACCTCCTCGCCCTGAATGCCGCCATCGAGGCGGCGCGGGCCGGCGAGCAGGGTCGCGGCTTCGCTGTCGTCGCCGACGAAGTGCGCAAGCTGGCCGAGCGCACCAGCAAATCGACACAGGAAATCGCCGCCATGATCGGGACCATCCAGACCGGCACCCGCCTGGCGACCCAGAGCATGGAAACCGCCGTCACCCGAGTGGCAGAAGGCGCGGCGAAGGCCCAGCAGGCGGGCGACGCGATCAACCAGATCAAGTCAGGTGTCGATCATGTTGTCAGCGCGGTCAATGAGATTTCGGCGTCCCTGAAGGAGCAGGCACAGTCCAACAGCGAAAATTCGCACAAGGTGGAAAGCCTCGCCCGCCTGGCGGAAGAAAGCGGCACCGCCTTTCAGAAAACGGCAAAAACCGTCCAATATATCGACGAGCTGGCCCGCGACCTGGGCAGCCTTGTGGGACGGTTCAAGACTTAGGTCATTGGGAGCGCCAGCAGGATGCCGGCGCTCCCAGATTACCTGGCTTTATCGCGCCGCAGCGCCAGCAGCATCGCCAATGTCATTGACGTGAAAGCGATCAGCGACCATTCGGCGATCGACAGGCCGAGAAACTTCCAGCCGGCTTCGGAGCACAAGCCGCTGGCCTCGAACAGCAGTGGCCACTGGCTGCCGGCCCAATTCACGAAGCTCTCCCACCATGGCTGGTCGGCGGTGCAACTGACGCCCCTGGCGAAACGTTGCAGCCATGTCTGATACGCGGCAATGCCGGCACCGGTCAGCGCCGTGGCTGCCATGACGAGCGCCGCCATCCGCTGCGGCAGCGCTGTTGGGTGCGTTGGTCCGGCCAGCGTCCATGCCGCGATGGCTTCCAGCGCCAGCAGCAGATAGAGCATGCGCTGCAAAATGCACAGGGGACAGGCCGCGATATTCAGGGTTTGTTGAAGACCCATGCCGCCGGCAACCAACCCGACGGCGGCAAGACCCGTGGCGGCGAACAGGCCACGCGGGGTGAATAGCAGGCGCAGAAAACGCATGGTCTATTTGCCCTTGCGTTCCTGCCGGGCTTTGGCAATGACGCTGTCGGTGAGCTTCAACAACTCTCCGTAGTTGGCCGTCGCTTCGTTGTTGATCAGAAACTTGCCGTCCACTACCAGTGCCGGAACCCCGGAAATGCGGGACGCAGTGGCATCCTTATCGGCGCGCTCCACCATGCTCTTCATCGAAAAGGCTGTCATGGCGTCGGCGAATTTCTTGCCGTCAACGCCCTTGCCGGCAGCCCAGGAGACCACCGCTTCATCGGTCCTGAAAACCACACGTTCCTGATGAATGGCGCGAAAAACCGCGGCATCGAGTTTCGCCAGGTCGCCGATGGCTTCCAGCGCGAAATATATTCGGGAAAGACGCGCCCACTCGGGACGATTGAAACTGACCGGGACGCGGCGGAAACTCACATCCTTCGGCAGCATGGCCGCCCACTGGCCGATCACGGGATTGAAGTCGTTGCAATGCGAGCAGCCGTAGGAGAAGAACTCGATGACCTCGATTTTTCCCTTGACGGTCGCCAGCGGCGGATCGATCGGTTTGTAGTCGCGACCGGCTTGCGGTTCTGCCGCAAGGCCTGGGCCGGACATGGCAAACGAGGAAATAAGGGCGGCAAACAGCAGGGCAGCAAATCGTTTCATGAAAAATCTCCGTGGAAAGCGCATTTGAGTGGAATTGTATGACAGCGTTCCCTATTCAATGGCTGAAGATGGAAATTATTGAGGAGCCGGGTGGCTCGCCAACGAGCTGTCGAACGCAATAGTCGGCGCCGACGGTACGGCGATTGTCGTTCATGCCGCACCCCGCTTGCCAGGACAATGCGGCCAGATTGGAAGACCAAGTCAGCGCCCAATCAGTCAGCCGTGCATTTCCAACCCTTGATGGTTGGGCTATTGAAGCAAGGTCCGGCAACGGAGGGCCGGTAATACAGACGATAGGCATCCTGGTCGCGAACGTATTTAAAACCAACAAAGCCCGCAGTCGGTATTTCAGGCAAGAGTGCCGGCACCAGAGCATCCAGCTTTTCCGGATAGGAGCCGTGCTGCAGTTTGTACTCCGCTAGTTTCGCCACAAGGATATCCGCGTTGGCGCGATCGTTCATCAGGGCGCCATAGGCATAGACGGCGGCCATTCCGTAAATAACCGCCTTGATAAGCTGAGCGCGCCAAGTGACCGCTTGCGTGCGCCAGATCACCGCGCCGAGCAATCCGACAACGCACAGGAACCCCAGAAACGCGATCACGAGCGGATCATGAACGGAAGCCAGTATTACGGCCAGCAGGCCTCGACTGATCACGATGCCTGCGTAGGTTCGCCACGACAGTTTTTCCGGCAGAGGACTGTTCGCCGCAGCCTGGCGCGCCAGTTCGTGCCGCAAGCGACTCTTGAGGACGACAAGATAGATCAGCGCCGCGCCGCCAAGCACGAAAAGGATGGTTGGTACAAGCGGGTCGATGGCATCACCGATAACAATCGCCAGTACCAGACACGCCACACCGGTCCAAAGTGTTATGCGGGACCGGCGCCTCAACGGCATCGCGGAATCCGCGTCAATCGCAACCGCGATCGTGTCGCTCATGCAAGTTCCTTAGCAATTTTTCCTTCCACTGCAACCACCCCGAGAACCGCTGAAACTTGATTCTCGCAGCCGGCCCACGTTCTACGGCTTCGTTTTCGCAAGTTTTGCATCGCCGCCACCTTCTCCGACCACCACAAACGGCGCCCAGAAGAGCGGATGGCCATATTCCGGATGATTTGGGGTATTGATCAACGCGAGCATCGCCTTGCGATGCGCTTCAGCCTTGCCTTGGGCGGGATTGGTTTCGTATTCGCGCAGCATCGTCGTCGTCAGCGGCACCGTCGCCTCCGATGACACCGGCCAGTGCGACACCAGCATCGAGCGGCTGCCGGCGTAGAAGAAGGCCTTGGCCAAGCCGGACATGCCCTCCGCACCGGGCGAGCCATCGGCCGCCGCCGTATTGCAGGCCGACAACAGCACCCAGTCCGCATTGAGCTTCAACTTGGCAATCTCGCCCGCAGAAAGATAGCCATCGTCTTCAAGGGTTCCCTGCGCCGGGGGCGTCAAGAGCAATCCCGGTTCCATGCCTTTGCCGATCTCTCCTGCCATGACCCCATGGGTGGCAAAAGCAATCATGCGGTATTTCGACAAATCGAGTTTCTTGATGTTGGTCTCCGTCGCCTTGTCCTGAAGCCAGGCGGAATTCGCTCCAGACTTTAGTATCTTGGCCATCGCCTTGATCTCATCGGCGGACTCTGGCAGCCGTGCCTGCTGCTTGATCAGCTTGACGTCGGCGATTTCCATCTGCGCGGCGCCGTTGCCCGAAGGAGCCACGCTGCGGAATAGCCCGGCGACATTCACCTTCTTTGCGCGCAAAGCCCGCGTCGTGCCTGGTTCGTCGGTTAGCAGCGGATCGCCGAAACCGATGAAGGGTTCCTGCGCCATCTTGGATTTGGCAAACTGGCGGAAGGCGCGGACCGAACTGACTGATGGCAGCACGGATATGGCGTAGTGCTTCATGAGCCAATCCACCGCGCGGTAATCCGCATCCGACTGAATCGCCTTTGACGGTGAAGCCACCAGCATGCCGAAGGGCAGACTCTGCAAGGGGCCGGCAGGCACCAGCATCACATGCTGCACACCGGCCAGATGCGGTACGGCGGGGGCGAATACGCTCTGATAGAGATCGTTGAGGCGAGCGACATCGATCTTGACCAACTCCCCGGATTCATTGGCCTCCATCTGTGAGCGAATCTTCTTCACCTGCTCCGCCAAGGTCTTCTGATCCGCCTTGAGGGACAGGAACTCAGCCTTGCCCGGACGTATTACCCACAGCCAGGACTGATCCTTGGCGATTGCATAGACGACCATGGCTTCGTTCGGGCGCAGCATCGCCTGCACCTGGCTTGCCGCAAGCGGCTCCGGGCGGGTAAGTTCCTGGTATTCGGGAAAACGGGAAGTCAGCTCGGCATCGATGGCGACGATGTCCTTGCCGAGCCCGCCGATGTCGTTGCGCAGCCTCTGCTCGGCTGCGGGGTCGCGTTCTTCCGGCGTCTGGCTGGAGGCGTTGATCAAACTGGCTTCGTTCTTCGCCAAGCGCTCCGTCGCATCCTGCTTGCGCTTGACCAAGCCGGCCAAGGCATTGTCTCCCGTCGCGAAGCGGGCCGCCATTTTTGCAACTGCGGAACTGGTGCCGGAGGCCTGTTCGAGTTGCACGACCTGGAAGGACTCGTCAGCGATGCGGGCTGGGGGCTCTTTGTCGGGATTCTGGGCAAGCAAGGACAGGTGTCTAAGGAATCCAGCCCGGTTGCTAGATGCTTCTTGAACCGCCGCATCGTCTGTCCCATCGCTAACAATGCGTTGCCGGTAAATGGCGGTCGCCTTGCGAGCAAAGGACAGCGATACGGAGTACTGGCCCTGTTTTTCGAAGATGTGCGCGAGCTCGTTCAAACTCTCGGCCACGTTGGGATGATTTGCCCCAAGCGTCTTCTCCCGAATAGCGAGGGCACGCCTGGCAAATGGCTCTGCCTGGGCGTATTGGCTCTGCTTGCCATAGAGCATGGACAAGCCGTTGAGGACAAAAGCCAAGTCCGGGTGGTCAGAACCAAGGGACTTCTCCCTGATTGCCAAAGCGCGCTTGAGAAGCGGTTCGGCCAGCGCGTATTGCCCCGTGTTGACGTACATTCTTCCAAGGTTAGCCAAGCCCTGCCCGACAACGGGATGGTCTGGGCCGAAGACTTTTTCTCGAATCGCCAAGGCGCGTTTGAGAGCCGGCTCGGCTTGCGCATACTTCTCCGTTTTTCCATAGAGTATGCCGAGATTGTTCAGGATTTCTCCCACACTTGGGTGATCTGGGCCGAAGACTTTTTCTCGAATCGCCAGGGCGCGTTTATAAATTGGCTCGGCCCTCTCGTACTGGTGTTGAACGCGATAAAGACCCGCGAGGCTACTCAGGGTTGCTGCCACATTGGGGTGTTCCGGGCCATAGGCTTTTTCGGAAATTGCCAAGACGCGCTTGTAGAGTGGTTCAACTTCAGCGTACCGGCCCTGAGCGCCATAGAGATTCGCAAGACTCAACAGCGCGCCGCCCACTTGGGCATGGTCCTGCCCGAAGGACTTTTCCCGGATCGCCAAAGCGCGTTTGTAAAGGGGCTCGGCCCGCGCATAGAGGCCCTGACTTTTATAGAAGGACGCGAGGCTGCTTAAGTTCTCAGCCACGTTGGGATGGTCCGGACCGTTGGCTTTTTCAGTGATCGCCAGGGCGCGGGTTAAGAGCGGTTCGGCCTGCGCATACTGTGCCTGCGATTGGTAGATGGACGCAAGGCGGTTTATGGTCGCAGCCACGTTGGGATGATCTGGACCGTTGGTTTTTTCATGGATCGCCAGGGCACGCTTGACGAGAGGCTCAGCCTGCGCGTACTTGGCCTGCGATTGGTAGACGGCCGCGAGACCGTTTAAGTTCGCAGCCACGTGGGGATGGTCCGGACCGTTGGCTTTTTCAGTGATCGCCAGGGCACGCTTGACGAGAGGCTCAGCCTGCGCGTACTGCGCCTGCGATTGGTAGATGGACGCAAGGCGGTTTAAGGTCGCAGCCACGTTGGGATGGTCCGGACCGTTGGCCTTTTCATAGATCGCCAGGGCACGCCTGATGAGAGGCTCAGCCTGCGCGTACTGCGCCTGCGACTGATAGAAGGACGCAAGGCTGCTTAAGCTTGTGGCCACGCTGGGATGATCCGGACCATTGGCTTTTTCCCGGATCGCCAGGGCACGCCTGATGAGAGGCTCAGCCTGCGCGTACTGCGCCTGCGATTGATAGACGGACGCGAGGCTGCTTAAGCTCGTGGCCACGCTGGGATGATCCGGACCGTTGGCCTTCTCATAGATCGCCAAGGCACGCTTGAAGAGAGGCTCAGCCTGCGCGTACTGCGCCTGCGATTGGTAGACGAACGCGAGGCTGTTTAAGCTCGCAGCCACGTTCGGATGTTCAGTACCGTGCGCTCTTTCGGCACTGTCCAACGCCCGCTTACGCAAAGGTTCGGCCTCTGCGTAGCGTTGGGACGCCTGCAATGCGCTTGCCAGCGCATTGATCGCCCTAAGAGCATCGAGGCTTGCCGGCCCCTTCCCCCGCTCCGCCTCGCTGAGGTTCGCCTGCAATTGTTCAATGCTCGGCGTCGATTGCGCTAGTGCGATCGGTGCGAACGCCACAATGGACGCGCTAACGAGAATTGCCAATATCATATTCGCGACAGTAAACTGCCTACGGTAGAGCCGGTGAAACAGGCGCATCTTCATCGATTCTAAAAGTCGGTTGGTGCCATCTTTTTGAGGTCAAACCGTTCCTTGTTCTTATCGTGCACCATGACGTGCCAAGTATTCGCTTGAAGTACGTACTTAACAGTTTCCACCGACCCATCGGATTTGGCTGTTCCCTTTTCAAAGGCGAAACGCTGACACGATGCGGCGGATATATCCCGAGTCTCGCCAGGCTGAGCCTCGAACTTTTTCCAACCGCTATTTGTGTCGATGCAGCGCATCTTGTAGTGAAGGACCCTGTCGGTTGAGTTTTTGATTGTGACCTTATCAACGGCGAATGCTGAAACCGTTGCGCCGAGCAGAGCAAACCCTAAGAACACCTGTAATAATTTCATGACCTTCCCCCTCCTCTTATTATGTATATGATGAATGGCTGCAATAGTCGTTCAAACCAAACTGAAAACACTTATAGTTGATATGCACAATAGAATGGATCAGTTGTTGTGATTCGCATCGCTAATATTCCTCGGGTGGATGTTTCCCCGTTCAAGTAACACGGGGGTATACGGATACATTGCAAATTCCTATTGCATGCGAGGCTACTATGTAGTCATGTTTGAGGCAAGGGCCGCCGTCCGCGCGTGTCGCGCGAAGCGCGGCTGGCCGGATGGCTGAATGTTGGTGAGGAGTGTTTTGGACGGGCCTATTGGCACTTTCAAAGGCGAATTGAATCCGCGTAGCCGTTGAAAGTCGGCGCCGACGGTACGGCGATTGTCGTTCATGCCGCACCCCGCTTGCGAAGACAATGCGGCAAAATCCGACTTTGTGCCCATCGATGGCGAAAGCGCCCCATGAAGAACCCGGAACTCCTGCGCAATACCTGCCTGATCGATGGCGAGTGGCTGGTGGCCACCGGCGCCAGCATTGATGTGCGCAACCCGGCCACGGGTGATCTGGTCGGATCCGTCCCCGATTTCGGCGCGGTCGAAACCCGGCGCGCAATCGATGCGGCAGAAGCGGCGTTTCATCCCTGGCGGACGAAGACCGCCGCCGCGCGGGCAAAAATTCTGCGGCGCTGGTTTGATCTGGTGATGGAAAACCAGGAAGACTTGGCGCGCTTGATGACGCTGGAGCAGGGCAAGCCGCTGGCCGAAGCGCGCGGCGAGATTGCCTATGGCGCGGCCTTCATCGAATGGTTCGCCGAGGAGGCGCGGCGCGTCTACGGCGACGTGATTCCCTCGCCGCTGGCGGATCGCCGCATGATCGTCCTGAAGCAGCCGGTCGGCGTCTGCGCCGCCATCACGCCGTGGAATTTCCCGTCGGCGATGATCGCGCGCAAGGCCGCTCCGGCGCTGGCCGCCGGTTGCACCATGGTGGTCAAGCCGGCCGAGCAGACGCCGCTGTCGGCCCTCGCCCTGGCCTGGCTGGCGCAGCAGGCGGGCGTGCCGCCGGGTGTGCTCAACGTGGTGACCGGCGAACCTTGCGCCATCGGCGGCGAACTCACGTCCAATCCCAAGGTGCGCAAGCTGTCCTTTACCGGCTCCACCGAAGTCGGGCGCTTGCTGATGGGCCAATGCGCGCCGACGCTGAAGAAGCTCTCGCTGGAACTCGGCGGCAATGCGCCCTTCATCGTCTTCGACGACGCCGATCTCGACGCCGCAGTGGCCGGGGCGATGGCCTCCAAGTATCGCAACAGCGGGCAGACCTGCGTCTGTAGCAACCGTTTCCTGGTGCACGAGAAAGTCCATGATGCCTTTGCGCAGAAGTTGGCCGCCGCGGTGGGCAAGCTCAAGGTCGGCAACGGGCTGGACGACGGCGTTACGCAAGGCCCGTTGATCGATGGCGCGGCGCTGGCCAAGGTCGAGGAACTGCTGGCCGATGCCGTGGCGCAGGGCGCTCGCGTCCTGTGCGGCGGCAAGCGCCACGCCCGTGGCGGCACCTTTTATGAGCCGACCGTGCTGGCCGGCGCGACGCCGGCCATGCGTCTGGCGCGTGAGGAAATCTTCGGGCCGGTGGCGCCGATTTTCAGCTTCCGCGATGAAGCCGATGCGATCCGCATGGCCAACGATACCGAGTTCGGCCTGGCCGCCTATTTCTACAGCCGCGATATCGCCCGCGCCTGGCGCGTCGGCGAGGCGCTGGACTACGGCATGGTCGGCGTCAATTCCGGGCTGATATCCAGCGAGGTAGCGCCGTTCGGCGGCGTCAAGCAATCGGGGTTGGGGCGCGAAGGCTCGAAATACGGCATCGACGAATATCTGGAAATTAAGTATCTGGCGATGGCCGGCCTGTGATTGTTTCCGCTTTTTGCGTCAATCGGTAACTCACCCGGCATGATCCCGACAGAGGTTCTGCTGGCCTTTCTTGCTGCTTCGGCGTTAATCACCATCGCGCCCGGCCCCGACAACCTGATGGTGCTGTCCGTCGGCATCAGTCGCGGTCGTTGCGCCGGCATCGGCTTTGGCCTTGGTTGCGCCCTGGGCTGCTTTACCCATACGCTGTGGGCGACGCTGGGCATCGGCGCCGTGGTGCTGGCGTCGGCGACCACATTCATGACGCTGAAAATGGCGGGCGCCGCCTATCTGGTCTATCTAGGCGTCACGACATGGCGTTATGCCGGAAAGATGGCGCCGATAAATCTCGACCAGGGCGGGGGCGAACCGATCGGCGCGCATGTCCGTCGCGGTTTTATCGCCAATGTAATCAACCCCAAGGTGGCCTTGTTCTTCATCGCCTTCCTGCCGCAATTCGTCGATCAGTCGCGGAACGCGGTGTGGCCGCAGATGCTGGTGCTGGGCGGGCTTTTTGCGGCGCAGACAGTGCTGATATTCGGCGGTATCGGCTGGTTCGCCGGCAACATCGGCGCTCGCTTGCGGCGGCAGCCAATGCTTGCCGTCTGGCTTGAACGCTGTGCCGGGACGATTTTCATCGGCCTCGCCCTGCATTTGGCTACTGCCGGACGATAAGCAGCGAAGCCAGCGGTCTGTCTTGTCCGCACGCTACCCTGAAATACTCCCGATCGGTGCTGCACCGCGATGTATGATCGCCATTGATAAGGAGACCCTGATTTCGTGGCTGCAACGACCATACTCATCGTCGACGACGAGCCGACCAACCTGTATCTTCTCACCAGTCTGCTGCGACCTGAATACCTGGTGCGCGCCGTCAACTCGGGAGAAAGCGCCCTGCGCGCGGCGGTGAGCGAGCCACGACCGGATCTGGTGCTGCTCGACGTGATGATGCCCGCGATGGATGGCTATGCGGTGCTGGCCCGGTTGCGCGAGAACCCGGCCACGCGCGACATTCCGGTCATATTCATCACCGCGCAGGCCGAGGCGGCGGACGAGGAGCGCGGCCTGGGTCTCGGTGCCGCCGATTACATCACCAAGCCGATCAAGCCTGCCGTGGTGCTGGCACGGGTACGCACCCAGCTCGAAGCCAAGCAGGCGCGCGACTGGAGCAAGGACCGCAACGCCTTCCTCGAAGCCGAAGTCGCATGGCGCATGGCCGACAACGACAACACCCAGACCGTCGCCATCCGGGCGCTGGCACGCCTGGCCGAGACACGCGATCCGGAAACTGGCAATCACATCAACCGCACGCAGAATTATGTCCATGTCCTGGCCTTGCGGCTGCGCGAGCATCCGCGTTTTTCGGCTTTCCTCAGTCCGCGCAACATCGCGCTGCTGACGAAGTCGGCGCCGCTGCACGACATTGGCAAGGTCGGCATACCCGACAGCATCCTGCGCAAGGCCGGCCCGCTTACGGCGGCGGAGTGGGAGATCATGAAGACCCATTCCAGTCTCGGTTCCGACGCCATCGAGCAGGCCGAGGCCGATGCCGACAAGCCGCTGGCTTTTCTCATCCTGGCCAAGGAGATTGCGCACTGGCATCACGAAAAGTGGGATGGCAGCGGCTATCCCGACGGACTGGCTGGCGAGTCGATACCCATCGCGGCGCGGCTGATGGCTCTCGCCGATGTGTTCGACGCGCTGATTTCGGCGCGGGTGTACAAGTCGGCGATGTCCCATGCCGAGGCCCGCGACATCATCGCCGAGGAGCGCGGCAAGCATTTCGATCCCGACGTGTGCGACGCCTTCCTTGCCGGCTTCGATGAGTTTGTCGCCATCGCCGAGAAGTATCGGGAAGAGGTTTGAGGCGCGATGACAGTTCGATCCTGCACCCGAGAGCTTCGACCATGAGCGATGCCACCTCCGCCGTCGAAGGCCGCGTACCGAAAAGGGTGTTGCGGGTGGTGCTGCTCTATGCCGTCTTCGCCGGGCTCTGGATTGTGCTCTCCGACCAGGCGGTCGCCTGGCTGTTCAGCGATCCGGCGCGGATTCTTCTGGCCAGCACGATAAAGGGCGGACTGTTTGTCGCCGTCACATCGCTGTTGCTCTTCGCCTTGATACGACGCCTGCTCGACCAGACCCTGAGCGTGTCCCGGCGCGAACTGGACGCGCAGACGGAAAAAGTGCGCGCCCTGCAACTGCTCGATGCCATTGCCGAAAGTTCCACCGACGCGATTTTTGCCAAGGACATCGATGACCACTTCATCTTCTTCAGCCGGGGCTCGGAGTTGCTCGTCGGCAAGCGTGCCGAGGAGGTTCTCGGGCGCGACGAAATGGCCGTGTTCCCGCCTGAGGTCGCCCGACAACTGATCGCCGACAACCGCCGGGTCATGGCGGAAAACCGCATCATCGTCTTCGAGGATGACGTCGTCACGGCGGAAGGGCGGCGCATTTTCCTGGCCACCAAGGGGCCGCTGCGCGACGCCGCCGGCAAGGTCATGGGCATGTTCGGCATTGCCCGCGACATCAGCGATTTCAAGCGAGCGGAGATGACGCTGCGCGACAGCGAAGCGCGCTACCGGGCGGTGACCGAGACCGCCCGCAACGCCATTATCACCATCGACAGCGCCGGCGTCATCGTGAACTCGAACCCGGCGTGCGAGCGGCTGTTTGCTTACCCGGAAGCCGAACTTACCGGGCAGCCTCTGACCCTGTTGATACCGCCGCGATTCCAGCGGCGGCATCAGGAAGGTTTCGAGAAGCGACTTGCGGATGGCGCTCCGTGTCTCGGCGGCAATGCCATCGAACTGTCCGGATTGCGCAAGGACGGCAGCGAGTTTCCGCTGGAACTCTCGGTGGCGCAGTGGACCACCGACAAGGGCCGGTTTTTCACCGGCATCATGGTCGACATCACCGAGCGGAAGAATAGTGAAGCAAGCCTGGTCCTTGGTAGCCGGCGCGCCGAAGTCCTGCTCGCGCTGCCGGGCGCCGCCGAGAACATGGACGAGCGTGAATTCATGCAATACGGCATGGAACAGGCCGAACAACTCACCGGTAGCCGCATCGCCTTCATCCATTTCGTCTACGAGGACCAGCAAACCATCGAACTGGTGACCTGGTCGCGTGCCACCCTGGAGGACTATTGCCAGGCCGTGGTTGAAAGCCACTACCCGATCAGCGAGGCCGGCATCTGGGCCGACGCCCTGCGCAATAGGGCGCCGGTGGTGTTCAACGACTACTCCAGCGCACCCGGCAAGCACGGTCTGCCCGAGGGCCACGCCCATCTGGCGCGCCTGATCAGCGTACCGGTGATCGAAGGCGGTTTGGTGCGCATGATGGCCGGCGTTGGCAACAAACCCGAGCCTTACACCGATCTCGACGTGGAGACGGTGCAGCTGCTTGCCAGCGCCATCTGGCGCATCGTGAACCAGCGCCGGACGGACAAAGCCCTGCGCGAGAGCGAGCTGTCGCTCAGGGAATCGCAGAACATCGCGGACCTGGGCAGTTATGTGCTGGATGTCGCCAGCGGGCGGTGGCAAAGTTCGGCGGTGTTCGACCGGGTATTCGGCATTGACCCGGCCTATGAACGCTCGGTGGCGGGATGGGCGGCTCTGATCCATCCTGCTGACCGTGCCATGATGCTGGACTATTTCAGAAACGAGGTGCTTGGCCTGGGCCATGAGTTTGACAAGGTGTACCGCGTGGTCCGCCATGAAGACGGAGCCGAACGCTGGGTACACGGCTTGGGCAAACTGCAATTCGATGCGCAAGGGCGCCCGGTGAATATGCACGGCACGATCCAGGACATCACCGAGCAGAAAAATGCCGAGGCAAGAATTGAGCGCCTGGCCCAACTCTATGCCGCCTTGAGCCGCTGCAACCAGGCTATTGTTCATTGCATCGGCGAAGAAGAGTTGTTCCCCAGAATATGCAGCGCTGCGGTGACCATGGGCGGGATGCGAATGGCATGGGTGGGAATGGTGGCTGCGGAACGCCGGCAGGTCATGCCGGTGGCCTCGTTTGGCGACGATCAGGGCTATCTGACAGACATCCGGATCTCGGACGATGCCACGGATCCTTTCGGCCAGAGTCCCGTCAGTGCAGCAATTCGCGAAGGCCAGCCGGTCTGGTGCGACGATTTTGCCAACGATCCGCGCACCGCACCGTGGCATGAACGTGCTGCACGCGCCGGCTTGGCTTCCTCGGTGGCGCTACCGCTACGGCGCAACGGGGCAATCGTCGGCGCTTTCACCGTCTACGCCAGCGAGGTCAACGCCTTTGACGCGGACACACGCAAACTGCTGATTGAAATGGCCACGGATATCAGTTTTGCGCTGGATAACTTTGCCCGCGAGGCCGCGCGCAGAACGTCCGAAATTCAACTACGCAAATTTTTCCTGGCCGTGGAACAAAGTCCGGAGAGCATCGTCATCACCAACCTCGACGCCGAGATCGAGTATGTGAACGAGGCCTTTGTTGAGACCACCGGCTACAGCCGCGAGGAGGTGATCGGGAAGAACCCGCGCCTCCTGCACTCGGGCAAGACCCCACCGGAAACCTACTTCGCCCTGTGGGATGCGCTGAGTCAGGGCCAGCCATGGAAGGGCGAGTTCCATAACAAGCGCAAGGACGGCGGCGAATATGTCGAGTTCGCCATCATCACGCCGCTGTACCAGGCCGACGGCTCGATAGGACACTATGTCGCGGTGAAGGAGGACATCACCGAGAAGAAGCGCATCGGCCTCGAACTGGACGCGCATCGACATCATCTCGAAGCGCTGGTGGCGACGCGCACGGCGGAACTGGTTACGGCACGGGAACGGGCCGATGCCGCCAACATGGCCAAGAGCAGTTTCCTCGCCAACATGAGCCACGAAATCCGCACGCCGATGAACGCCATCATCGGCCTCACGCACATCCTGAAGCACGGTGAGGCGACGCCGCAACAGGCCACCCAGTTGGACAAGATCGACGGCGCCAGCCGGCACCTGCTTTCGATCATCAACGACATCCTCGATTTGTCCAAAATCGACGCGGGCCGGTTGCAACTGGAGAGCACGGACTTTTCGCTCTCCGCCATCTTCGACAGTATCGCCTCCATCATCGGCGAATCGGCGCGGGACAAGGAGCTTCGCATCGAAATCGACGGCGACGGGGTTCCGCAGTGGTTGCGCGGCGACCCGACGCGATTGCGCCAGGCATTGCTTAACTATGCTGGCAACGCCGTCAAGTTCACCGAAAAGGGTTCCATCGTCCTGCGCGCCAGCCTATGTGCCGAAGGAAATCCGGGCGAAGGCAGCATGGAGTCTCCTGGGAATCTGGAAGGCAGCGGTGATGAATTGTTGGTGCGCTTCGAGGTGCAAGACACCGGCGTCGGCATCGCCCCCGACGAGATGCCCCGGCTGTTCCATGCCTTCGAGCAGGTCGACGCGTCGACCACGCGCAAGTACGGCGGCACCGGTCTCGGCCTCGTTATCACCCGGCGACTGGCGCAACTGATGGGCGGAGAAGTCGGCGCTGACAGCACGCCGGGGAAGGGCAGCACCTTCTGGTTCACCGCCCGCCTGCAGCGCGGTCGCGGTACCAGGCCAGCCGGGTCGGCGACCGCCGAGCCGGGGGATGCCGAAACGCAATTGCGCCGCCGCCATGGTGGCGCCCGGCTGCTGCTGGCCGAGGACAACCCCATCAACCGCGAAGTGGCGCTGGACCTGCTCCATGGCGCCGGCATGGCGGTAGATACCGCGACCGATGGCCGCGAGGCGCTGGAAATGGCCAGTGCCACCGCCTACGACCTGATCCTGATGGACATCCAGATGCCCGACATGGATGGTCTCGAAGCCACCCGCGCCATTCGCGCCCTGCCGGACCGTGAAAAAACGCCGATCCTGGCGATGACGGCCAACGCCTTCGACAAGGATCGTCTGGCTTGCGAAGAAGCTGGAATGAACGACTTTCTCACCAAGCCGGTGGCGCCCGACGCGCTCTATCAGGCCCTGCTGCTCTGGTTGTCGGCGACGCCGGCGAATCCGCTGCCGGCCGATACCGCGCACCAGGCGCCTGTCGCGCCGATGCCGCCGCTGCAAGATCGGCCATGCCTGCCGCAGCCCCTGGCCGACTTCGACGGACTCGATACGGCTCGGGCGCTGATCGCCCTGCGCGGCAACGTGTTTGCCTACGTCGGGCTGTTGCGGCAACTCGCCGCACGCCACGGCGATGATACCCGGCACCTGCGGGACGAACTCGCGGCTGGTCAGACCGAGGCGGCCCGCAACAGAGCGCATGCGCTCAAAGGAGCGGCCGGAACCCTGGGGGTCATTCGTCTCCAGGCAGCCGCAGCGGCCATCGAGCAGGCCATGCGCGACGCCGCTCCGATGGCGTCGCTGGCAGCGCTACTGGCTACCCTGGAGTCGGCGCAGAGCGAACTGGACGCGGTTCTCGCGCTCGTGCCTGAAGCGGCGGCGGTTGGCGATAAGGATGGCGAGCGTAACAAGTTTGCCGCCGATCCCCGCCGGGTGCGTGCGGTACTCAAGCAGATGGAACCCCTGCTGGCCAGCGATGATACGGCGGCGGGCGAGCTGTTCGAGGCCGCCCAGCCTCTCCTGCTGGCAACTTTCGGCGCGGCGGCGATGCAACTGGGACGCCAGATGGCGGACTTCGACTACCCGGCCGCACTGGCGACCCTGCGCGACCTGATCCGCCAAACGCCGGAAAACTGACCCTGGAAAAAGCAGTTGACCACGGGGAATACGGGGATACACGGGGAAATTCAGTGAGTTGCAACGGATTTCGTGCTCACCAATTTGGTTGCGGCATTTCCCGCCGTAACTCATTGTTTCTCCCCGTGTCCCCCGTGTCCCCCGTGGTTGAATCGAGGTTTTTAGGCTGGCTCAATACTCCGTCAGGTCGATCTGTGGCGCCGGCTTCCAGCCTTTCTTGCGGTGTTCCGCGACGACGCTGGTGGTAATGCCGCCGCGCACGTAAAAACGCGCGGTGAGGCGCATGAAGCGTGGTCGGGTAGCGCGAGTCAGATCGTCGAGAATGCGGTTGGTGACATCTTCGTGAAAATGCCCCTCGTCGCGAAAGCTCCAGATGTAGAGCTTGAGACTTTTCAGTTCGACGCAGACCTTGTCGGCGATGTAATCGAGCGTTAGCACGGCAAAATCCGGCTGCCCGGTCTTGGGACAGAGGCAGGTGAATTCGGGAATTTCCATGTGAATCCGGTAATCCCGCTGCGGCGCCGGATTGGGGAAGGTCTCCAGCGTTTTGGAGTGGGTGCGGGTGGCTTGGCTGGCTGGCTTTGGCATGCTGTGTGGGTGCGGGTAACAGGGTCGGGACAGATTATAATGGCACGGCTGTAGGGTCACACCTTCGCCATCCTCTTTCCGGTTCATTCCTCGTGCGCCTAGACAAGCTGAAACTTTCGGGCTTCAAGTCGTTTGTTGAGCCCACCACCGTGCTCTTTCCCGGCCAACTGGCGGGCGTGGTCGGCCCCAACGGCTGCGGCAAGTCGAACATCATCGATGCCGTGCGCTGGGTACTGGGCGAATCCAAGGCCTCTGAGCTGCGCGGCGAATCGATCCAGGACGTGATTTTCAAGGGCTCGGGCAACCGCAAGGAGGTCAGCCGCGCCAGCGTCGAGCTGCATTTCGACAACGCGCAGGGCCGCGCTACCGGGCAGTGGAGCCAATACGCCGAAATCACGGTCAAGCGCGTGCTCGACCGCGAGGGCAATTCGAGTTATTACATCAACAATCTGCATGTCCGCCGCCGCGACGTGATCGATCTGTTTCTCGGCACCGGCCTCGGTCCGCGCGCCTACGCCATTATCGGCCAGGGCATGATATCGCGCATCGTCGAGGCCAAGCCCGACGAGCTGCGCTTTTTCCTCGAAGAAGCGGCCGGCGTCACCAAGTACAAGGAACGCCGGCGGGAAACCGAACACCGCCTGGAAGATGCGCGCGAGAACATCGCCCGCGTTGATGACATCCGCAATGAGCTGGAAACCCAGGTCAGCCACTTGCAGGCGCAGGCGACTGTCGCCCAACAGTATCGCGATCTGCATCAGCAGGTGTCGCGCAAACAGACCCTGTTGTGGCTGAAGAAGCGCAACGATGCGCGGCACGACGGCCAACGCCTGACGCGTCAGGTGGATGAAGCCGTCAATCGCGTCGAAGCCGAAACCGCGCAGTTGCGTGAAATCGAAGCGCGCGTCGAACATGCGCGCGAGAGCCATTATTTGGCGTCGGATGCCTTGCACGCGGCGCAGGCCGAGATGTTTGCGGCCAACGGCGAAGTCAGCCGTCTTGAATCCGAAATCAGCCACCTGCGCGATTCGCGCTCGCGGCTGGAAGCGCGCCTCGACCAGTTGGGCGTCGAGGAAACCCATTGGCGTAGCCAGCACGGCCAGTTGGCTGAGGATGAGGCGCGCTGGAACCTTCTGCTGGAGAATTCCCGCACGCGTTCCGCCACCGCTGCCGCCCGTCATGATGAGGCCGCAGCGCGCTTGCCCGATGCCGAAGATGCCGTGCAGGCCGCCAACGGCGATGTCACCGAGGCGCGCCGTGCCTTGGGCGAGGCCGAACAGGCGCTGCGTCTGGCCGAGGCCGACAAGGGACACGCCTTGCGCGCACTGGATAACCTGGTGCAGCGCCGCAGCCGGCTGGAGCAGGATCGGCAGGCGCTGGGCGCGCCCGATCCGGCGCTGCTGTCCGCGTCAAAGGAAAACGAACAGCGCGCCGAGGCGGCGCTGGCGGTGGCTCAGGAGCGTCTGGCAGCGCTGCAAGCGGCCGTGCCCGCCGCCGAGGCGCAACTGCGCGCGGCCCGCGAAGCCTTGCAGGCCGCGCATCGCAGCCTGACCGAGAGCCGCGCCCGGCATGATGCGCTGGCGCACTTGCAAGCCAGGGTCGCGCAAAGCGGCGAGATTGGCGACTGGCTCAAGGCGCGCCATCTGGCCGATGCCAAACCGCTATGGCAGTCGATTCAGGTCGAGGCCGGCTGGGAAACGGCGGTCGAGGCCGTGCTGCGCGAACGCTTTTCGGCACTGAACGCCGACACGGAAACTCTGCGTGCCGCGCTTGCCGCGCCGCCCCCCGCGATTCTCACGCTGGCGCTGGAGAGCGGTGCTGGCGCCATGTCGCCTGTCGCCGACAGCCTGCGCGGCAAAGTGCGCTGCGACGATCCGCGCTGGTCGGGCGTGCTCGACGAATGGCTGGCCGGTGTGTCCGTCGCCGACGACCTGGCGACCGAATTGCCATTGGCATCGGGACAGCGCGTCTCAAGGGCCGGCCATCTGCTGACGCCCGCCGGCCTGACGCTCTACGTGCCGGATGCGAAAACCCATGGCGTCATCGAACGCCAGCGCGAGATCGACGAACTGGCCGGCTTGCTGGCGGCGCGCGCCGCCAGCGAAGACGCGGCGCGCGAAGTGCAGCGTAGCGCCGAGCAGCAACTGGCCGAGGCCCAGGCGCAAATCGGCGCCGCCCGTCGCGCGATGCAGGAGGCGCAGCAGGCTTTTCATGCGGCGCAGGTGGAGGCGCTGAAGCTGGCGCAGGCACAGGCCCGTTTCGAGGAACGCGCGGCGCAGATCGACCGCGATCTGGCCGAACTGCTGCGTCAGGACGAAACCGAGCAGGCGCGCCGCGAGCGCGCCGAGAGCGAGGGCGAACTCCAGCGCGAACGCCTCGGCGAAGTGCGCGAGCGTCTCGAACAGGCGCTGGAAGTCCATCGACTGAAGGATGCCGCCTTGCGCGAGGCGCGGGCACTGGAAATCCAGCTTGGGCGCGAGGCCCAGGAGGCGGGTTTCTCCGAACGCGAATGCCTGTCGAAGCTGGAAGACAACGCCCGCGCTGCGGCGACGGCGAGCAGCCAGTTGCAACGCATCGAGGGCGAGACGGCAGCTGCGCGCACCGAAGTCGCGGGCATCAGCGATCTGGTTTTGCAGGAGCAGTTGCACGCGGCGCTGGACGCGAAGCAGGGCAAGGAGTCGGCGCTGGCAGAACGGCGAAATGTGCTCGAAACGGCGGCCTCCGAGCTGCGCAGCCTCGATGAACAGCGCCTCAAGCTGGAGCAGGGCGTCGTTCCGCTGCGCGACAAGATCAACGATCTCAAGCTCAAGGCGCAAGCTGTCCAGATCAACGAGGAGCAGTTTCGCGAACGCCTGGCCGAAGTGCATGTGGTCAACGAAGCCGACGAAGCACCCTTCGTCGACGAGCTTAACGCCAGCGGCGCCGACCGGCTCAAGGACAATGTCCTGCAAGGCGAAATCGTGCGGATCAATGCCGAGATCGAAACCCTTGGCCCGGTCAACCTCGCCGCGCTGGAAGAACTGGCCACGGCCTCCGAGCGCAAGGGTTTTCTCGATGCGCAGTCGAGCGATCTCTCCGAGGCCATCGGCACCCTGGAAGACGCTATTCGCCGCATCGACCGCGAAACGCGCGAGCAGTTGCAGGAGACCTACGACACGGTCAATAGGCACTTCGGCACGCTGTTCCCGCAGCTCTTCGGCGGCGGCGAAGCGCGCCTGCTGCTCACCGGCGAGGAGATTCTCGATGCCGGCATCCAGATCATGGCGCAACCGCCGGGCAAGAAGAACACCACCATACATCTGCTTTCCGGCGGCGAAAAAGCGCTGACCGCGATTGCGCTGGTGTTCGCGCTGTTCCAGCTCAATCCCGCGCCGTTCTGCCTGCTCGACGAGGTGGACGCGCCGCTCGACGACTCGAACACGGTGCGTTTCTGCGATCTGGTCAAGCGCATGTCGGCGCAAACCCAGTTCATCTTCATTTCGCACAACAAGATCGCCATGGAAATGGCCCAGCAATTGATCGGCGTGACCATGCAGGAGCAGGGCGTGTCGCGCGTGGTGGAAGTCGATATCGAAGAGGCGCTGCGCCTCGCCGTTGAACAAGAGGTGGCTTGAACATGGCAATCAGCGAACTGCAAGTCGCCTTGGTCGGCGCCGGTGCGGCGGCGGTCGCCCTCGTCTGGGGCTACAACGCATGGCAGGAACGCCGGCACCGCAAGATCGCCGACAGGATATTCAAGGGCGGTCAGGGCGATGCGCTGCTGGGGGCGGAAGACCCGGAAGCTGAGGACAGCGGTCGACGCGAGCCGCATTTTGCGGTCGAGGCGAGTGATGAATTACCGGAAGCGATCGGCGATGCCGCCACCGACATGGAGCCGGCGCGGGATGACTCCGCGCCGCAATCAATGCTGCCGGTCGAAGGCGCGGATGCCGTTGCCGATTGCGTACTGCGTTTGACCACGGTCGATGCGGTGCCGGCGCCCGCTGTTCTGGCCATGCAGGACGCATGGGCGGCGGAGTTGACCAAGCCGTTGCACTGGCATGCAAGAAACGATGCCGATGGCGCGTGGCAGCCGGTCGCTGCCGACGAAACCGGGCGTTACCGGCAATGGGCGGTTGCGCTGCAACTGGTTGATCGGCGCGGGCCGGTTTTGGAGGGTGAGCTGGCGCGCTTCTTCGATGGTGTGCAGCAGGTGGCGACACAGACGGGCGCCGTGCTGGAACTGCCTGCGCGCGGCGAACTCGTAATGCGCGCCGCCGCGCTCGATGAATTCTGCGCCGGAGTGGATATCCAGTTTGTGCTGCATGTCGTCGAGGCTTCGGGCGGCGTCTTTTCAGGCACCAAGCTGCGCGGCGTGGCGGAAGCGGCGGGGCTGGCTCTGGAAGCGGATGGCGTGTTTCGCGCCCGTGACGCCGCCGGTGGCGAACTATTCACCGTCGCCAATCTCGGCGCCGAGCGGCTCGATGCAGAGTCCATCAAATCGCTGGCCATCCACGGCCTGACCCTGAGCCTCGATGTGCCGCGCGTGACCGACGGCACTCTCGCCTTCGACCGCATGCTGGCGACCGCGCGGCAACTCGCGACAGCACTGGGCGGCGTGCTGGTCGACGCGCAGCGCGCACCGCTGGCCGACGCCATGATTGCGGCGATTCGGGCCAGGACGGCCGAACTGCAACAGCGCATGAAGGACGGCGGCATCGTCCCCGGCAGCACCAGGGCGCTGCGGCTGTTTTCCTGATGCCCCTGCGGGACGCAGCGGCGCGGGCGGAAACCTTGCGCCGCGAAATCGAGCGACACAACCATGCTTATTACGTGCTCGACGCGCGGACCATTCCGGATGCGGAATACGACCGGCTGTTTCGCGAGTTGCAGGCGCTGGAGGCGGCGCATCCGGAGCTGCTGACACCCGATTCGCCGACGCAGCGGGTCGGCGGCAAGCCCTTGCCCGCGTTCGCGCCGGTACGGCATGTCGTGCCGATGCTGTCGATTCGCACCGAGACCGACACCGAGCCGACGGGAGCGCGCGCCTTCGATGCCCGCGTGCGGCGCGAACTGGAGTTGAATGAAGGCGATCCCGCCATCGACTATGCCGCCGAACTCAAGTTCGACGGACTCGCCATCAACCTGCGCTATGAAAACGGCGTACTGGCGCAGGCCGCCACGCGTGGCGACGGCGAAACCGGCGAGGATGTGACGCAGAACATTCGCACCGTGCGGCGCATTCCCTTGCGCCTGACGGGCAATGCGCCGCAGGTGCTGGAAGTGCGCGGCGAAGTGTTCATGAGCCGGCCCGATTTCGAGCGCTACAACGAGAAGCAGCGGGCGCTGGGGCGGGCAACGCTGGTCAATCCGCGCAACGGCGCGGCGGGCAGCATCCGCCAGCTCGATCCGGCCATGGCGTCGGAACGACCGCTGTCGTTTTATGCTTACGGGCTGGGTGAAACGCGGGGCTGGACGCTGCCGGAAACGCACGGTAGTTTGCTCGATGCACTTAAGACATTGGGTTTGCCGGTCTGCGAGCATCGTGCGGTGGTGCGCGGCGCGGATGGCCTGATCGCGTTCCACGCCCGTATCAGCAAGGCGCGCGATGCGCTGCCCTTCGACATCGACGGCGTGGTGTACAAGGTGAATTCGCTGGCGCTGCAACAGCGGCTTGGTTTCGTCACGCGCGAGCCGCGCTGGGCCGTGGCGCACAAGTATCCGGCCGAAGAGGCGCTGACCACGGTGGAGGCCATCGACGTGCAGGTCGGTCGCACCGGGGCCATCACGCCGGTGGCGCGTCTTGCTCCTGTTTTCGTCGGCGGCGTTACGGTGACCAATGCCACGCTGCACAACGAGGCCGAGGCGCGACGCAAGGACGTGCGGGTCGGCGACACGGTGATCGTGCGCCGCGCTGGCGATGTGGTTCCCGAGGTGGTGTCGGTGGTGATGGAACGCCGACCGATGAAAGACCTCGTCGCCGAACTCCATGGGCCTTGGGAACTGCTTAAGGAGTATCCGGTTTGTCCGGTCTGCGGTTCCTCAATCGAGAAACCCGAGGACATGGCCATCGCGCGCTGCACCGGCGGCCTGTTCTGCCCGGCGCAACGCAAGCAGGCGCTGCTGCATTTCGCCAGCCGGCGCGCGATGGATATTGAAGGTCTGGGCGACAAGTTGGTCGAGCAACTGGTGGACAATGCCATCGTCAAGACTCCGGCCGATCTCTACACGCTTGGCATGTCGGCGCTGGCCAACCTGGAACGCATGGCGGAGAAATCGGCGGCGAACATCCTTGCCGCCATCGAAATGAGCAAGACGACGACGCTGGCGCGTTTCATTTTCGCGCTGGGCATTCGCAATGTCGGCGAGGCGACGGCGAAGGATCTGGCCCGCCACTTCGGCAATCTGGACGCGCTGATGAGCGCCGATGTCGAGCGCTTGCAGCAGGTGCCCGATGTCGGCCCGGTGGTGGCCGCCTCGGTCGCGCGCTTCTTCGCCGAGCCGCATAATCGCACGGTGATCGCCGAACTGCGCCAGGCTGGGTTGCGCTGGGAGGAGGGCGAGCCACAAGGCACGGTGGCTTCGCCCCTCGCCGGCAAGACCTTCGTTCTCACCGGCGCGCTACCGACACTGACGCGCGACGAGGCCAAGGACATGATCGAAGCGCTGGGCGGCAAGGTCGCCGGCTCGGTGTCGAAGAAGACCGATTACGTGGTGGCCGGCGCCGAAGCCGGTTCCAAGCTGGACAAGGCGCAGGCTTTGGGCGTTAGTATTCTGGATGAGATTCAATTCAAGGAATTACTCAAAGGTGGTGTAGCTTCTCAATAAGTCGTGGCAGAACTCCCTCCCCTTCAAGGGGAGGGGCGGGGAGGGGATTGGGGCTAAAGTTGGATGGCATTTGCAATAGACTGACTCACTTGCATCTTGCTTTTTTCACCATCCCCCTCCCAACCTCCCCCTTGAAGGGGGAGGAGCTTTCGTCTACGACCTTTGCCACGACTTATTGAGAAGCTACCAGGTGGTCACAATTTGTGACTACCTTGTCGATTGAATGTGGAGGCAGCAAAGTGAAGAAAGTCACCAAAGCCGTATTCCCCGTCGCCGGTCTCGGTACCCGTTTCCTGCCGGCGACCAAGGCCAGCCCGAAGGAGATGATGCCCATCGTGGATAAGCCGCTGATCCAGTATGCGGTGGAGGAGGCGGTGGCCGCCGGCATCACCGACATGATCTTCGTCACCGGTCGCTCCAAGCGCGCCATCGAGGATCATTTCGACAAGGCCTATGAACTCGAAAGCGAGCTCGAACAGCGCGGCAAGACCGAACTGCTGGAGTTCGTGCGCAACATGATCCCGAAGAACATCAACTGCATCTACATTCGCCAGCCGGAGGCCCTGGGGCTGGGCCATGCGGTGCTCTGCGCCTACCCGGCGGTGGGCGACGAACCCTTTGCGGTAGTGCTGGCCGACGACCTCATCGATGGTGATCCGCCGGTAATGAAGCAGATGGTGGACATCTATGACTACTACCGCAGTTCGGTGATCGGCGTGCAGCAGGTGCCGCACGAAGATACCCGGAGCTACGGCATTGTCGATAGCAAACCGATGACCGATACGGTCGAGCAGATTCTGCGGATTGTCGAAAAGCCCGAGCCCGAGGATGCGCCATCGACGCTGGCCGTGGTCGGTCGCTATGTCCTGACGCCACGCATCTTTCATCACCTGGCGACTATCGGCAAGGGTTCCGGCGGCGAGATTCAGCTTACCGATGGCATAGCCGCGCTACTGGCCGAGGAGCAGGTGCTGGCCTATCGTTATCAGGGCACGCGCTACGACTGCGGCTCCAAGCTGGGTTACCTGGAAGCGACCGTGGCGTTCGGTCTGCGCCACCCGGAAGTCGGCAAGGACTTTGCCGCCATTTTGCGGAGGATGTCCGATGGATACCATCCACGGCACTCTGCCGGGGATATGAAATGAACCCGCAGGAAGCGAAGGAGATTTTCGAGGAGGCCGATCTGATTTGTTCGGCCGAAGAGTCGGCGCTGGCGGTACGGCGTGTTGCCGCCGAGATCACGGCACGTCTGGCCGATGCCAATCCGCTGGTGCTGGCCGTGATGGGCGGCGCGGTGGTATTTACCGGGCAGCTCTTGCCGCAGATCATTTTCCCGCTGGATTTCGACTACCTGCATGTCACGCGCTACGGCGATGTCACCACCGGCGGACAACTGGAATGGATTGTCAAGCCACGCTCCACTGTCGAGGGTCGCGTCGTCCTTGTCGTGGATGACATTCTCGACGAAGGCGTGACCCTGGCCGAGGTCAGCCGGCGCCTCCTGACGCAAGGCGCCAGCGAAGTACTGTGCGCCGTATTCGCGGACAAGAATATCGGCCGCACCAAACCGATAACCGCCGATTTCGTCGGCGTGCATCTGCCGAATCGCTATGTCTTTGGCTACGGCATGGATGTCAAGGGCGCATGGCGCAACTTGCCGGCGGTATATGCGGTGAAGGGTTTGTGACGATGGATATCGTTTGAACCCGCGACACGCGCCAGACTTGGGCTTGCAACTTCAGCGGATTTAGTGGAACAATGCGACCTTTCCAACCAAAGGGGAATTCGATGAACAAAAGCGAACTGATTGAAGCAGTGGCCGCGCGTGCCGAGCTTTCCAAGGCGGCGGTCAACAAGGCCATCGATGCGCTGACCGAAGTCATTACCTCCGTAATTGCCAAGGGCAATCCCGTCGCCCTGATCGGATTCGGCACCTTCAAATCCGTGAACCGTGCCGCCCGCACCGGCAAGAATCCGAAGACCGGCGCTCCCCTGAAGATTGCCGCCAAGGCGGTGCCGAAGTTTTCCGCAGGCGCCGGACTGAAGGCCGCTGTTGCCGGCAAGAAGCCGGCGGCCAAGAAGCCCGCCGCAGCGAAGAAGCCGGCGGCCAAGCCGGCTGCCGCGAAGAAGCCGGCAGCCAAGAAGAAGTAAGTCTTTCGGCACAACAAAAAGGCAACCTTCGGGTTGCCTTTTTGTTGCCTAGTCCAGCATGTGCGACACCAGCCCGTCGGCCAGCTTGGGCTCGAACCAGGTCGACTTTGGCGGCATGACATTGTTGCTGTCGGCCACCGCCATGAGCTGATCCATGCGCGTTGGATAGAGGGCGAAGGCCGCCGCCATCTCGCCGGAATCGACGTGCTTTGCCAGTTCGGCCAGACCGCGGATGCCGCCAACAAAATCGATGCGCTTGTCGCGGCGCAGGTCGGTGATGCCCAGGATCGGCCCGAGCGCGTGCTCGGAAAGCAGCGAGACATCCAGATTCGCCACCGGATCGGCGACGAACAGCTTCGGGTCGATGTTCAGCCGGTACCAGCGACCGGGCAGGTAGAGGCCGAATTCGCCGGGACAGCAAGGTTTTACCGCGTCGCAGGCGGGCGAGACGAGGAACTTTTCGCCGAGGCGGACGAGGAAGGCGTCGGTCGACAGACCGTTCAAATCCTTGACCACCCGGTTGTAATCCAGAATCTTCATCTGATGATGAGGGAATATCACCGCCAGAAACGCGTCGGCGGACGAAGCCGCTCCGTGTTGGCGCCGCGCGGCGGCCACGCGCGAAGCGGCGGCCGAGCGGTGATGGCCGTCGGCGATATACAGCGCGGGCATGGCATCGAAGGCCTGCGTGATCGCGGCGATGCGCACGGCATCCGTCAGCACCCATATCTGGTGGCGGATGCCGTCGGCGGCAGTGACATCGGCGGCGGGCGCGCCTTGCGCGATGGCGTCGATCAGTTTATCCGCCGCACTTGAGGCGGGGTAGGCCAGCAGCACCGGGCCGGTTTGCGCATTCAGCGCCTCGATCTGGCGCACGCGGTCGTCTTCCTTGTCGGGCCGCGTGAATTCGTGTTTGCGGATGCGGTTGCTGTCGTAATCGGCCACGCTCGCCGCCGCCACCAGGCCGGTCTGCACATGATTGCCGCGTTCGCCGGGCATGGTCAGCCGATAGGCGTAGTAGCAGGGCGCGTCGTCCCTCGCCAGCACGCCGGCGGCAAGCATCCGCGTCAGGTTTTCCGCCGCCTTGGCATATACCGCAGGGTCATGGGGATCGATCTCCGGCGGCAGATCGATTTCCGCCTTGGAGATATGCAGGAATGACCATGGCTTGCTCGTCGCGCCATGCACCATCGCGCGCGCTTCGGCGCTGGAAAGTACATCGTAGGGCGGCGCGGCAACGGCGTCGGCCTGGCCGGCGGCGGGGCGCAGGCCGCGAAAAGCCCGGATCAGACTCATGACTCGACCCTCAGCTTTGTTTGCAGTTGGCAGGCGAGCCGCGCAGCACGGCATCGGCGTCGCGGATCATCTTTTCGGTGGTTGCCCAGTCGACGCAGGCGTCGGTCACCGAACAACCGTATTTCAACTGCGACAGGTCTTCCGGGATCGGCTGGTTGCCCGCCTCGATGAAACTTTCGATCATCAGGCCGACGATGGAACGCTGGCCGGCGGCGCGCTGGGCGCAAATCTGATTAACGCAATCGTGCATGACCAGCGGTTGCAGTTCCGGTTTCTTGTAGCTATTGGCATGCGAACAATCGACCACGATGTTGTGCGGCAGTTTGGCCTTGGTCAACGCGGCTTCGGCCAGCGCGACGCTGACCGTGTCGTAGTTCGGGCGTCCGCCGCCGCCGCGCAGCACCAGATGGCCGTAGCGGTTACCAGCGGTGCGCACCACGCTGGAGCGGCCCTGCATGTTGATGCCGAGAAAGCTGTGCGGGCTGGAGGCGGAAATAACGGCATTGACCGCCGCGTCCAGCGAGCCGTCGGTGCCGTTCTTGAAACCCACTGGCGCGGACAGTCCGGAAGACATCTCGCGATGGGTCTGCGATTCGGAAGTGCGCGCACCAATCGCCACCCAGGCGATCAGGTCGCCGAGATATTGCGGCGCAATCGGGTCGAGCGCTTCGGTGGCGGCCGGCAGTCCGATTTCGTTCACCGCAAGAAGAAATTCGCGCGCCTTCTGCATGCCTTCCTCGATGTGGAAGGAATCGTCCATGCGCGGATCGTTGATATAGCCCTTCCAGCCGGTCGCCGTGCGCGGCTTCTCGAAATACACCCGCATTACCAGCACCATGGTGTCGGCCACATCATCGGCCAGCTTTTTCAGGCGTCGGGCATAGTCGAGGCCGGCGACCGGATCGTGGATGGAGCAGGGTCCGACCACGACGAAGACGCGGGGGTCGCTGCCGTCGAGAATGCGCTCCAGCGTTCGCCGTCCCGCCAGCACCGACTCTGCGGCGGTTTCGGACAAGGGCACGCGGGCATGGATCTCCTCCGGCGTCGGCATCGGTTCGAAGGCTTCGATATTGAGATTTTCAGTTTGTCGCATGATGAATGGGCAAGTTTTGCCAAGTCCGTGTTGGTTTGATATTCATACTGTCGCAGCGGTCGCGGCGAAGGTCACCAGACCGATTTTATCCGCCAAGTACCCGGTTTTTTCCGGCGCGCTTGGCCAGGTACATGGCTTTATCGGCGCGCTTTATGGCCTCTGCGCTGGTTTCCATCGGAGTCATTTGGGCAACTCCGGCACTGAACGTGATCAGGACTTTTTCGTTTCCTGTTAAAAAAAATGTCGTGGTCAGCTTGCGCTGCAAACGCGTCATCGTCTGAATTCCCAGCCCCAGCGGCGTGTCTGGCATCAGGATCACAAACTCCTCGCCGCCGTAGCGCGCCAGCGAGTCCACCGGACGCATGCACTCGCGCGCGACCTTCACCAGATGGATCAGCGCCGCATCGCCTGTCTCGTGTCCCAGGCGGTCGTTGAGCGCCTTGAAATTGTCAATATCGAGCAAGGCGATGGACAGCGGCGTCTCCTTGCGTCGCACGTCGGCGATCTCTCTGGACAAGGCTTCATCCAGCCCCTTGCGGTTCAGCGCGTCGGTCAGCGGGTCATGGCGCGCCAGGGCGCTGGCATGATCCAGATCCAGATGTAGCTTGGTGAGTTCCCGTTCGGTGACCAGTGCCTTTTCTTGCAAGGTATGCAGCTTTTCGTGCGCGGTCCGGGTGTCTTCCGCCATGGCACGGGTCGTGTCGATCACATCTTTCAGAAGCGGCGTCATGTCTTCTATCGTCTTGACCTCTTCGATCTGGCGGGCGCTCTCCTCGAGCCGGTTTCCAAACACGCTGCTGGACTTGTTCATCATCGACAACTGATCGACAAACGTCGAAAGCATAATGCGCATTTCCGTTTGCGCTTCCATGGAGCGGACCTTGGCCTCGGTCTGCTTGGCCATTACATCCCTGATCCGACGCTCCACGTCGTCGAGTCTGCGCAATGTCAGTGGCGGCATTACGGCGACCAGCAATGCATCGATCTGGCCTTTCAGCCAATTGTCGTCAATACTCAGCTCGCCGATGTTCTCGATGATGAGGTGCAGCAGCTTGAGCAGCATTGCCTTGATCTCAGCCTGATCCTCCGCAGCGATCAATACGCGATGACTGAAGCTGGCGAGCATGACCTCGACACCTGAAATACCCACCGACGGATTGCGCAGGGCTTGCAGAAACTCTGTCACTTGCGCGGAAAAGATCGCGTCGTCATCGCCCAGGGCGGGCAGCAAATTTTCAATCGCATGCGCGAGATTTGTCATGAATCTGATGCTCATGACGGGCGCCGCGTTGTCAGCCTTGGGCGCACCGGCATTGCCGCCATTACCAGAATGGCCGGAACTGGTAAAAGCCACCAGCGCCTCCTGCACGTCCCGCCAGTTGCGCCGCACAATGGCGGAATTCAGCAACCCGATCTGTTTTTCCTGGTCCGGAGTGTTGGCTGTCAGCGCCGCCGAAATCTGGTGCAAAGGCGCCTCGGGAAACCCGGCGACATTGGGAAGATTGGCAATTTCGTTGTAACACGCCTGATAGTTGGCCGGCGTCGGCGCCAGCTTGCGCAGGCTTAACTGCTTGAGCGCTTCGCGCGCGATCACGGACGGTTGCTTCAGTTTAGTCATTGCAACCCCAGATGGATTATGGATGGCATCGCTTGCACCATTGCTTTTCGCCCTTTTTGTCTGCGCAATTCTACTTTTGCCATTTTACGCGACGGTGACACATGAATTTCGATACGCTACTTTTTGTCGACCGGTTTCAGTTTCATGAAGAGTTCTTTCACCGCGCCAACACGTTCTTTCAGGTTCGCGCTGGGCTTCTGCCAGAGCAATTTGTTCTGTCCCGCCAGCTTGAAACTGCGGTCGCTTTGCAGCAGGCGAATGATATTTGCGGGATCGATTGGCGGATTCGGCACAAATTGCAATTGTATCGCGGCGGGTCCCGCATCCAGCTTGGCCAGGCCGAGGGAGCGACCGGCCAAGCGCAGGCGATGGGTTTCCATCAGGGCCAGGGTCTGCGCCGGCATCTCGCCGTAGCGGTCTATAAGTTCCTCCTGCATGCCGCGCAGCTCGTCCTCGCTGTCGCAATTGGCCAGACGCTTGTAGAGCGTCAGGCGTTCATGCACGTCGGGGCAGTAGTCATTGGTTAAGAGCGCCGGCACGCGCAGGTTGATTTCCGAAGTGATCGACAGCGGCTGGGTCAGGTCGGGAACTTTCTCGCCGGCTTTCAGCGCGCGCACTGCGGCGTTGAGCATGTTGGTATAGAGGGCGAAGCCGATTTCGTGGATCTCGCCGCTTTGCGATTCGCCCAATACTTCGCCGGCGCCGCGGATTTCCAGGTCGTGCATGGCGAGGAAGAAACCGGAGCCGAGCTCTTCCATGGCCTGGATCGCTTCGAGGCGGCGTTTGGCCTGCGCCGTCGGCTTGGCGTCCTCGTGGGTCAACAGGTAGGCATAGGCCTGGTGGTGCGAGCGGCCGACGCGGCCGCGCAACTGGTGCAACTGCGCCAGGCCGAATTTGTCGGCGCGGTTGATGACAATGGTGTTGGCATGCGGGTTGTCGATGCCGGTCTCGATGATGGTCGAGCACAGCAGCAGGTTGTGCTTCTGCTGCGTGAATTCGCGCATCACGCGCTCCAGTTCGCGTTCCGGCAACTGGCCGTGGCCGACCACGATGCGCGCCTCGGGCAGCAGGGTTTGCAGCCTTTCCTTCATGTTCTCGATGGTGTCGACTTCGTTGTGCAGGAAATAGACTTGGCCGCCGCGCTTGAACTCGCGCAGGCAGGCTTCGCGCACCTGGCCGTTGGACCACTTGGTGACGAAGGTCTTGATCGCCAGGCGCTTCTGCGGCGGCGTCGCGATCACCGAAAAATCGCGCAGGCCTTCGAGCGACAGGCCGAGCGTGCGCGGAATCGGCGTCGCCGTCAGGGTCAGCACATCGACCGAGGCGCGCAAGGCCTTCAGCGCCTCCTTCTGGCGCACGCCGAAGCGGTGTTCCTCGTCGATGATGATGAGGCCGAGGCGCTCGAAGGCGACATCCTTCTGCAACAGGCGATGGGTGCCGATCAGGATGTCGATCTTGCCCTGCGCCAGCAGCGCCACCGCCTCATCCTGTTCCCTGGCCGACTTGAAGCGCGAGATCTCGGCCACCTTGATCGGCCAACTGGCGAAACGGTCGGCAAAGTTCTGGTAATGCTGCTCGGCCAGCAGGGTGGTCGGACAGAGGATGGCGACCTGCTTGCCGTCGGTCACGGCGACGAAGGCGGCGCGCATGGCGACCTCGGTCTTGCCGAAGCCGACATCGCCGCAGACCAGCCGATCCATCGGCTTGCCGGATTTCATGTCCTCGATCACCGCGTTGATCGCGGTCTGCTGGTCGGGGGTTTCCTCGAAGCCGAAGCCGTCGGCAAAGGCTTCCAGATCGTGCTGCTTGAAGCTGAACTGATGGCCTTCGCGCGCCGCGCGCTGGGCGTAGAGGTGCAGCAGTTCGGCGGCGGTGTCATGCACCTGTTCTGCGGCCTTCTTCCGGGCTTTTTCCCACTGCCCGGAGCCGAGCGTGTGCAACTGGATCGAGTCGGGATCGGCGCCGCTGTAGCGCGAGATGACCTGCAACTGCGCCACCGGCACGTAGAGCTTGGCGCCATCGGCGTATTCGAGATGCAGGAACTCAGTGTCGCCCTCGCCGAAATCCATGTGCAGCAGACCCAGGTAGCGACCGATGCCGTGGCTCTCATGCACCACCGGATCGCCCACCTTCAGCTCGGAAAGATCGCGCAGCCAGCCGTCGAGATTGGCGCGGCGGGCGTCGCTGCGCCGTCCGCGCGGACGCGCCGTGGCGGCGTAGAGTTCGTTTTCGGTGATGATGGCAAAGCTGTCGAGCAGAAAACCACCGGAGAGCGGACCGACGCCGAGCATGAAGGCGTCATCGGCGGCGAGAAAAGCCGCGAAGCTCTCGCAGGCAATCACCGGCAGGGCGTATTCGACCAGATAGTCATTCAGCGTCTGCCGCCGTCCCGCCGACTCGGCGAGCAGCAGGATGCGGCCCTCGAACAAGCCAAGAAAGCCGCGCAACGCCGCCAGCGGATCGTCGGCACGGCGGTCGACGGCGAGTGGCGGCAAGGTCGCCGCCCCGCCAGCGCCGACTCTTGCAATCAGCTGCGGCAGGGCTTTGGCGCGGACAAAGAATTCCTCGTCGCGCAGAAACAGTTCCGTCGGCGGCAACACCGGGCGCGAGCGGTCGCCGCCGAGCATCCTGTAGCGGCCTTGCAGGTCGGCCCAGAACTCGGCGATGGCGCCCGGTACGTCGCCATGCAGCAGCAGCGTGGCGTCCTGCGGCAGGTAGTCGAACAGCGTCGCCGTACTCTCGAAAAACAGCGGCAGGTAGTACTCGATGCCGGCGGGGAGTATGCCGTTCGAGACATCCTTGTAGAGGCTGATGCGCGAGGCATCGCCTTCGAAGGCTTCGCGGAAGCGCTGGCGGAAAGTGGTGCGGCCGGCGTCCCCGGCGGGAAATTCGCGCGCCGGCAGCAGGCGGATCTCCGGCACCGGATACAGCGTGCGCTGCGAATCGACATCGAAGCTGCGGATGGTTTCCACTTCGTCGTCGAACAGCTCGATGCGGTAGGGCAGGGCCGTGCCCATCGGAAACAGGTCGATGAGTCCGCCGCGCACGCTGTATTCGCCGGCGGCGACGACCTGGGTGACATGCTGGTAGCCGGCCAGCGTGAGCTGTGCGCGCAGCTTGTCGAGTTCCAGTCGCTCGCCCTTTTTCATGAAGAAGGTATGACCGGCGAGAAAGGCCGGCGGCGCGAGGCGCGTGATCGCGGTCGAGGCGGCAGTGATAAGCACCTCGCATTCGCCACGCGATACTGCGTACAGGGTCGCCAGCCGTTCCGAAATCAGGTCCTGATGCGGCGAGAAATTGTCGTAAGGCAGGGTCTCCCAGTCCGGCAACAGATGCACGCGCAGGGTGGGCGCAAGCCATGCGATTTCTTCGGCCAGGCGCTGGGCTTCGAGTGGACTGGCGGCGACCACCGCCAGGACGCGGCCTGGCCGAGCCAGTTGTGCCAACGCCAGTGCATCGGCAGACGCTGCCAGCGGCGGCAGATCAAGGCGCTGGCCGGGTTTGGGTAGTACGGGGAGCGACAGCAGGGACTTCATGGAATGCGGGTTGCTGATGGGCTGCGAATTATACGCAGCGCCGTCCCGTCAGCGCCGACTATTGGCTATAGCCGCCGCTATTCATTTCCGGCCAGTTGCAAGCGATGCGGTCAGATAGCGATCATTGCCAGTCGGAAAACCTGTTGGCTTCGTCGTGCTCCAAAAAACTGACTGGCGGCAACGCCGCAAAGGGGTAGTTTTCCGCGCCACAATTACTCGGTCACGAAGCGGTAGCCGACGCCGGTTTCGGTCAGTATGTGGCGCGGGCGGGCCGGGTCGGCTTCGATCTTCTTGCGCAAAGCTCCCATGTAAACGCGGACGTAATGGGCGTCTTCGGCATGGCTTGGTCCCCACACGGTTTTCAGCAACTGGCGGTGGGTGAGCACGCAGCCGGGGCTGGCCAGCAGGCTGGTGAGCAGGCGGTATTCGATGGGAGTCAGGTGCAACGGCGCGCCATCCTTTTCCACGGTGCGCTTGGCCAGATCGACTTTGACGCCGCCGAAGCTGATGACCGCCGAGGGATCGGCGGCGACGCCGCGCCGGCGCAGGTGGGCGCGGACGCGGGCGGCGAGTTCGGCGGTACCGAAGGGTTTGGTCAGATAGTCGTCGGCGCCGGCATCCAGTGCACGCACCTTTTCCGCCTCCTCGGCGCGAGCCGAGAGGACGATGACGGGAATCGTCGACCAGGCGCGCAGCTCGCGGATGAAATCGACGCCGTCGCCGTCGGGCAGGCCGAGATCGAGCACCACCAGGTCGGGGCGGCGGGTGCCGGCCTCGATCAGGCCACGCTGGAGGCCGGCGGCCTCGAACACCTCGCAACCTTCGGCTTCGAGCGCGAGGCGGACGAAGCGGCGGATGGTGGCTTCATCCTCGATGAGGATGACATGGGGGCGCAGATCGCTCATGGCGCGATGTTACGCTGCGGCTTCCTGTTCGACCGTCGGCGGCACGCCGCGCGGCAAGGTGAACAGCATGCGCGCGCCGTGGGGTTCGACGTTTTCGGCGCGGATGCGGCCGCCGTGGGCTTCGACGATGGTGCGGCAGATGGCGAGGCCGAGGCCGACGCCGGGCGTGGCGCTTTCCTTTTCGCCGCGCTCGAACTTGCGGAAAATGTCTTCCTCGCGGCCACGCGGCAGGCCGGGGCCGTCGTCCTCGACGCGCACCTCGACCATGTCGCCGGCATTGCGGGCGCCGATCACGATGCGGCTGCCATCCGGCGTGTATTTCGCCGTGTTTTCCAGCAGATTGGCCAGCACCCGCTCGATCAGCACGGCGTCGAACTCGACCAGCGGCAGATCGGCATCGAGCTGGATGTCCACGCGCCGTGTCGCCAGCGCCGACTCTACGGTTTTGAGGGCGCTGCCGACGACTTCTTCGAGCGGCTGCCATTGCCGGTTGAGTTGTATCCGCCCGGCCTGGAGGCGGGCCATGTCGAGCAGTTTGCCGACCAGGGCGCTCATGCGCAGCGATTCGTCGCGCACGGCGCGGGCCAGTTCGTCCTGCTCGGTTGAAAGCGGCGGGCGGGTCAGGCGCAGGGCGTCGGCGAGGCCGACCAGAGCCGTCAGCGGCGTGCGCAGATCATGCGACATCGCCGCTAGCAGCGAATTGCGCAGTTGCTCCGATTCCATCTGCACGGTGGTTGCCTGGGCGACGTCAACGTAATGCATGCGCTCGACGGCGATGGCCACCAGGGCGGCAAAGGTGTCGAGCTGGCGGCGGGCTTCCGGGCCTTGCACCGCAAGCGGGTCGCGCGGGGCGACGACGAGCACGCCACGGGTGCGCATCGGCGCCCGCAGCGGCAGATAGAGGAGGGGGCTGCCGGGCAGAGTGTCGGTGCCCAGCCCGGCGGCCTCGCCATGGTCGAAGGTCCAGCGGGCGATGCCGTCATCCACGGCAGGACGCCCGCCTATGCCGGCCTTGGTGGCGAACAGCGGCGGTCGCAGTCGGTCCTCGGCGTCGGTCAGTATCAGCGCCGCGCCGGCATCGAACTCGATGGCGAGAAAATGTTCCGCCGCCTCGACGATCTGCTCCGGCATCAGGGCCGCCGAGAGATCCCGCGACATGCCGTAGAGAGCGTGCGCCCGCGCTTCGCGCTGTCGTGCCACGTCGGCTTGGCGCTTGTAGCGGGCCGTGAGCTGGCCGATGATCAAGGCCACGGTCAGCATCACGGCGAAGGTCATCAGGTACTGCATGTCGTTGACGGCAAACGTGAAGCGCGGCGCGACGAAAAAGAAATCGAAGGCAGCGACGGCGAAGAAGGCCGCCGCCACCGCCGGCCCGCGACCGAGGCGGACGGCCGCCAGCACCACGGCGAGCAGGAAAAACATGGCGATGTTGGTCAATTCGATCACGCCGGCCAACGGCATGGTCAGGGCCGTGGCGGCGGCGCAGATGCCGGCCGCCTTGGCATAGGCGGGCCAGTCTTCGGTCGGTATTTCGCGGACGGCGACGGCAGCCTGCCGGCTGTCCTCGCTGCGCGCCACCTGGATCACGTCGAGGTCAGGTGCGGCATGGCCGATGCGGTCGGCGACGGAGCGATACCACGGTCGCCAGGGACGGGGATGGTCGCGCCCGACCAGGATGCGCGACAGGTTGGCGCGGCGGGCGTATTCGATGGTCGCCGCCACCGGGTCGGGGCGGGCCAGGGTGGCGGTCTCGGCGCCGAGCGAAGCGGCCAGTTCCAGGGCGCGGACGATGCGCTGGCGTTGCGCCTCGGTATGCCGAACGGATTCCTGCGTCTCGACATGGATCGCATGCCAGGGCGCTTCCAGCTTTCCCGACAGGCGGGCACCGGTGCGCACCAGGCGCTCGGCCCCGGCGCCCGAGCCGATGCAGACCAGCAGCGCATCGCGGGTTTGCCAGACGGACTCCACCGAGGTTTCTCGGCGCCAGGCCAGCATGTCCTCGTCCACCCGGTCGGCGGTGCGACGCAGCGCCAGTTCGCGCAGGGCAATCAGGTTGCCCTTGCGGAAGAAATTGCGGATCGCCCGTTCCGCCTGCTGCGGCAGATAGACCTTGCCTTCCTTCAGGCGCTGCAGGAGTTCGTCGGGCGGCAGGTCCACCAGCACGACTTCATCGGCGGCGTCGAAAACGTGATCGGGCACCGTTTCCCAGACGCGGATGCCGGCGATGCCGCTGACCACGTCGTTGAGGGTTTCCAGGTGCTGGACATTGACTGTCGAGTAAACGTCGATGCCGGCGGCCAGCAGTTCATCGATGTCCTGCCAGCGCTTCGGATGCCGCGAGCCAATGACATTGGAGTGGGCCAGCTCGTCCATCAAGATCAGGGCCGGGCGGCGCGCCAGGGCGGCGTCGAGATCGAACTCCTTCAGAATCTGGCCGCGATAGGGAATCTCGTGCGGGGCCAGGCGTTCGAGGCCGGCGACCAGGGCTTCGGTTTCCTTGCGGCCATGGGTCTCGACCACGCCGATCAGCACGTCGGCGCCGGTTTCCTGCTGACTGCGCGCGGCGCCGAGCATGGCGTAGGTCTTGCCGACGCCGGCCGAGGCGCCGAAGAAAATCTTCAGCTTGCCGCGCGCGGCCTTCGCCTCTTCCTGCTGGACGCGGGCCAGCAGGGCATCGGGGTCGGGACGGGCGCCGTCGCTCATAGCCAGCCCATGCGCCGGAAGCGGAAGAAGAGCAAGGCGCAAGCGCTGACAATGACGCCCAGCGCCAACGGGTAGCCGTATTCCCACTGCAATTCCGGCATGGCCTTGAAGTTCATGCCCCAGATGCCGGCGAAGGCGGTGGCCACGGCGAATATGCCGGCCCAGGCCGCCAGCCGCTTGCCGACGTCGCTCTGCTCGATGGCCACCGAGGAGAGGCTGACCTGGATCGCCGTGCCTATGGTGTCACGGATGGTTTCGAGCTGGGCGTTGATGCGCACCAGGTGGTCATAGACGTCGCGAAAATAGTCGCGGCTGTTGGCGCAGACCGGCGGCACGCGACCGCTGGTGAGCTTGGCCACGGCCTCCATGAGCGGTGCCACGGCGTGCTTGAGCGCCACCATGCGGCGCTTGAGGTCGTACAGCCGCTCGATGTTGGTACGTGCAGCCCCTTTGTCGAAGATATGTTCCTCGACGGCTTCCAGTTCCGACTCGATGGCGTCGATCAGCGGGAAGTAGCGGTCGACCACGGCGTCCATGATGGCGTAGAGCACGAAACCGGCGCCATGGCTCAGCAGCTCGGGCTCGCGTTCGCAGCGCTCGCGCACGCCGAGCAGATGCTGGCTGCTGTGGTTGCGCACCGAGAGCACGAAGTTGTGGCCGACGAAAATGTCCACCTCGCCCACCGCGATCTCGCCGTGCTGCTGTTCCAGCAGATGGATGACGGCAAACAGGCTTTCGCCATAGCCATATTCCTCAATCTTCGGCCGCTGGTGACCCTTGTGCGCGTCCTCGACGGCCAGGGGATGCAGCGAGAATTCTTCGCGCATTTTTTCCAGCTCGGCATGGGACGCATCGCGCAGGGCGACCCAGACAAAACAGCCGGGGCGCTCCAGATAGTCGCTGATCTCCTCGATATCGAGATCAGCCAGCTTGCGCCCATCCTGATAGGCGACGCAGTTGATCAGCATGAACAAGGTCTCCGCAGATTATGGGAAAGCAAGGGCAGGTGGGAGCTTGTCCATTTGTTCTATTGTCCCTTCTTTTGCGCTCCGCATGGGTCTTTCCGACAACGCCACTCGACCATGGCCCAAGCCAGACCGAGAGGAACGAAAATCGCCGCGAGGGCGAGCAGGAGTGAGGCTATCTCGGTCATTTCTTGTTACATGGGAACTCGGTTGCCAAAGCATCGCCGACGACAGATGCGGCGCGCTGGTTCAGGTAATCCGGGTGCGATTTTATGAACTGGCTGACGGTTTGAAAAATACGCTCTTCAGTCACTTGGGATTTTGGGCACCAAGATACCCCGAAAGTCGCATCCGCCACGCCCGCCACATAACCTTTGGCAAATGTTGGTTTGTCTACATGGAGCTTGGAGGCCAGGCTTGTGACCAGTTCTTCCAGGTCTCCACCGCTGCGAAAATAGCCGGCAGCTTGGGCCTGACCAAGGGTCATGAATAGCGAAAGGAAGAAGAGTATTTTCATGAAGTCTCGTTTCCGAAGATGACACTTCAATGGTGTTGCTCATCGAGCGCCAGATTGAGTTTGAGGACATGGACGCGCGGCTCGCCGAAGACGCCTAACTCGCGGCCTTCGGTGTGGCGGGCGACGAGCTGGCGCACCAGCTTGGCGTCGAGCTGGCGGACACGGGCGACGCGCTCCGCCTGGTAGTCGGCGGCAGCCGGGCTGATGTGCGGGTCCAGCCCGCTGGCCGAGGCCGTCACCAGATCGATGGGCACTGGCCGCGTGTTGCCGGGATCGGCGGCGCGCAGGGCCTCGACGCGGCCTTTGACGGCATCGACCAAGGCCGGATTGAGCGGCCCCACATTCGAGCCGGAAGACGAGCCGGCGTTGTAGGGCTGCGGCGAAGTCGCCGAGGGGCGGCCCCAGAAATACTTGGGCTCGGTGAAGTTCTGTCCGATCAGTTCGGAACCGACCGGCTTGCCCTCCTTGACGATCAGGCTGCCCTTGGCGGCGGCGGGAAAAGCCAGTTGCGCGACGCCGGTCACCACGCCCGGATAGAGCAGGCCGGTGACGACTGACAGCAGGACGAACAGCGAAACCGCGGGTCGAATCAGGGTTTTCATGACCATCTCCTCAGGCCAGGCCGGCAGCGGCCAGCAAGATGTCGATCAGCTTGATGCCGATAAAAGGTGCGACCAGCCCGCCCAGCCCGTACACGGCGAGGTTGCGGCGCAGCAGGGCGGCGGCGCCGTCCGGGCGGTACTGCACGCCCTTCAGCGCCAGCGGAATCAGCGCGATGATGATCAGGGCATTGAAGATCACTGCCGAGAGAATGGCCGAAGACGGACTGGCCAGCCCCATCACGTTGAGCGCCGCGAGGGCGGGGTAGGTCGTGACGAAGGCCGCCGGGATGATGGCGAAATACTTGGCGACATCGTTGGCGACACTGAAGGTGGTTAGCGCGCCGCGCGTCATCAGCATCTGCTTGCCGGTCTCGACGACTTCGATCAGCTTGGTCGGGTTCGAATCCAGGTCGACCATGTTGCCGGCCTCCTTGGCGGCTTGGGTGCCGGTGTTCATGGCCACAGCGACGTCGGCTTGGGCCAGCGCCGGAGCGTCGTTGGTGCCGTCGCCGGTCATTGCCACCAGGCGTCCTTCAGCCTGGTACTGGCGGATCAGGACCAGCTTGGCTTCCGGCGTGGCTTCCGCGAGGAAGTCATCCACCCCGGCTTCGGCGGCGATGGCAGCGGCGGTGAGGCGGTTGTCGCCGGTGATCATCACCGTCTTGATGCCCATGCGGCGCAGTTCGGCGAAACGTTCCTTGATGCCGCCCTTGACGATGTCCTTGAGTTCGACGACGCCGAGAACCCGTGTGCCATCGGCCACCACCAGCGGCGTGCTGCCACGGCGGGACACTTCCTCGACGATGCCGAGTACCGACATCGGCACGGTACCGCCCAGCACCTCGACGTGCTTGCGCACAGCTTCGGCGGCACCCTTGCGGATCTGACGATCATGCACGTCTACACCGCTCATCCGTGTCTGCGCCGAGAAATGCACGAACCTGGCTTCCAGCGCGTGCAAATCGCGCTCGCGCAGGTTGAAGCGCTGCTTGGCAAGTATCACTATGCTGCGGCCTTCCGGCGTCTCGTCAGCCAGCGAAGCGAGTTGCGCGGCGTCGGCCAGTTCCTCTTCGCGCACACCGTCGGCGGGCAGGAAGGCGGCGGCCTGGCGGTTGCCCAGGGTGATGGTGCCGGTCTTGTCCAGCAGCAGCACGTCCACGTCGCCGGCGGCTTCTACGGCGCGGCCTGAGGTGGCGATGACATTGGCCTGCATCATGCGGCTCATGCCGGCGACGCCAACCGCCGAGAGCAGGCCGGCGATGGTGGTCGGGATCAGGCAGACCAGCAATGCGATGAGCACCGTGATGCTGACCGCCGTGCCGCCACCGCCGACTTTCACCGCGAAGACCGAGAAGGGCAGCAGGGTCACGGTGACGCCGAGGAAGACGATGGTCAGCGCGGCGAGCAGGATGACCAGGGCGATCTCGTTGGGCGTCTTCTGCCGTTTGGCGCTCTCGACCATGGCGATCATGCGGTCCACGAAAGTCTCGCCCGGATTGACGGTAACGCGCACCACCAGCCAGTCGGAAAGCACGCGCGTGCCGCCGGTCACGGCCGAGAAGTCGCCGCCGGATTCACGGATTACCGGCGCCGATTCGCCGGTGATGGCCGACTCATCCACCGAGGCGACCCCCTCGATCACGTCGCCGTCGGCGGGAATCGTCTCGCCGCTGTGCACCAGCACGATATCGCCGATGCGCAGATCGGTGGCAGACACCGTATGCCATTCGGCATGCACACTGGGACCGTGCAGTTTCTTGGCCGAAGTCTCCTTTTGCAGACCGCGCAGTGACGCTGCCTGGGCCTTGCTGCGACCCTCCGCCAAGGCTTCGGCGAAGTTGGCGAAGAGCACGGTGAACCACAGCCAGAGGGCGATGGCTAGGATGAACGCGCTACGTTCGGTGCTGTTGTCATTGAGCGAGTCGAGCCAAATGAGCGTGGTCAGAATCGAGCCGACATAGACCACGAACATCACCGGATTGCGCCACTGCACGCGCGGGTTCAGCTTGCGTAAAGCGTCGACGACGGCCGGCTTCACCAGCACCGGGTCGAACAGGGAAAAGGTTTTGCGTGTCATGGGGTTCTCCAGCGAATCAGCGGGCAGGCCACAGAGTCAGGTGTTCGACCATCGGGCCGAGCGCCAGGGCAGGCACATAGTTGAGCAGTCCGACCAGCAGTACCACGCCGATCAGGAGGGCGACGAACAGCGGACCATGGGTCGGCAGGGTGCCGGCGGAAACGGGAATGCGCTTCTTCGCCGCCAGCGAGCCGGCCATGGCCAGCACCGGCACGATCACGCCGAAACGGCCGAACCACATGGCCACCGCCAGCAGACCGTTGTAGAAGGGCGTATTGGCCGACAGACCGGCGAAGGCGCTGCCATTGTTGTTGGCCGCAGACGACAGGGCATAGAGGATTTCGGAAAAGCCGTGGGCGGCGGGATTGGCAATGCCGGCGCGACCGGCCTCGCTCATCACCGCGATGGCGGTGCCGAGCAGCACCAGCAGCGGCGTGACGAGGATGGCGATGGAGGTCATCTTCATCTCGTGGGCCTGGATCTTCTTGCCCAGGTATTCCGGCGTGCGGCCAATCATCAGGCCGGCAATGAAGACCGCCATCACGGCGAATACCAGCATGCCGTAGAGGCCGGAACCGACGCCACCGAACACCACTTCGCCGAGTTGTATGTTGATCAGAGGCACCATGCCGCCGAGCGGCGTGAATGAGTCGTGCATGGAATTCACCGCGCCGCACGAGGCGGCCGTGGTGATGGTGGCGAACAGGGCCGATTCGGCAATGCCGAAGCGGGTCTCCTTGCCTTCCATGTTGCCGTCGATCAGTGCCGTGGTGGAAATCGCCGTGTCGCCAGCGCCGACTTTTGCGAGCAAGGGATTGCCCTGCTGCTCCCAGCTCATGGCGCCGACCGCGAAGACGACGAAGAGCAGGGTCATGGCGGCGAAGAGCGTCCAGCCCTGGCGCGCATCGCCGACGATGCGGCCAAAGGCAATGCACAGCGCGCCGGGAATCAGGAAGATCGACAGCATCTGGAAGAAGTTCGTCAGTGGCGTCGGGTTCTCGTAGGGATGCGCCGAATTGGCGTTGAAGAAGCCACCGCCATTGGTGCCGAGCATCTTGATCGCGAGTTGCGAGGCGACCGGGCCCATGGCGAGGGTCTGGGTCGGCGTCGTCGCCGGTTCCGTTACGGCATTGCCCTTTTCATCCTTGAGCGGTTGGCCGGCGGCGTCGAGTTTGGGATTGTCATATTTAGTTACTTCCAGCGTAGTCACGTCCTGATAAGCGTCGAAGTTCTGGATCACGCCCTGGCTCGCCAGGAACACGGCGAAGATCAGCGACAGCGGCAGCAGTATCCAGGTCGTGGCGCGGAACAGATCCAGCCACGCGTTGCCGATGCCGGCCGCCGAATGGCGCGCGAAGCCTCGGATCAGGGCGATGGTGACGACGATGCCGGTGGCGGCGGACAGAAAATTCTGCACCGTCAGGCCCAGCATCTGGGTCAGGTAGCCCATGGTCGATTCGCCGCCGTAACCCTGCCAGTTGGTATTGGTGACGAAGCTCACTGCGGTGTTGAACGCGGAATCGGGGCTGACATTGGCCATGGCCTGCGGATTGAGCGGCAGCCAGAGTTGCAGGCGTTGCAGCGCATACGCCGCGAACAGGCCGAGGGCGTTGAACAGCACCACGGCCATGGCGTATTTGAGCCAGTCCATGTCTTCGTCGCGCTGGATGCCGCAGAGGCGGCAAACGGCGGCTTCAATCCGGACAGCGAAACCCAGGCGGCCCTCCATCGCATGGGCGATGTAAATGCCCAGCGGCTTGACGAGCAGCAGCAGGACGGCCATGTAAAGGCCGAGTAACAGCCATGCGTGGTTGGTCACGAGAAGTCCTCCGGGTTGAGCAGCGCCGCGACGAGGTAAATAAACAGGCCGGCGGCGGTGAAGGCGGTCACGATTACGAGCCAGCTCATGAGCGTACTCCGGCCAGTCGCGCACAGGCCCTGGCAAGGGCGGCGGCAAGGCCGGCAAAGATCGCCATGGCGGCGAGATAGATGATGTCCATTGCATTTCTCCGTGGGTTGCTACACGGTGAATGCTAGGCGGTCCGATTTCAGGATGCTGACAAGACCTCTGGCGGCGGTATAAAGATTCCGTAAAAATTTCCGTATGACGCCCATCGACGAAGGGCCTCTGGTAAACAGACGGGCGTCTATCCACCATGCTGCAACGCCATTTGTTCATGAGCCACGAAACAGAAAAAGACCGCACCGCCGTCCTCGCCCTCGCCGCCCTCGGCGTGGTCTATGGCGACATCGGCACCAGTCCGTTGTATGCGCTGAAGGAAGTCTTCGGCAACGTCCACCATCCGGTACCGATCACGGTGGCGAATGTATTGGGCATCCTCTCGCTGGTGTTCTGGTCGCTGATCGTCGTCGTCTCGTTCAAGTACGTGGGTCTGATCCTGCGCGCCGACAACAAGGGGGAGGGCGGCATCATGGCGTTGATGGCGCGGGTGCTGTCCGACAAGGGGATTACCGGTCGCACGCGGCAGGCGGTGATCCTGCTGGGGCTGTTCGGCGCCGCGCTGTTCTATGGCGACGGCCTGATTACGCCGGCCATTTCGGTACTCTCGGCGGTGGAAGGGCTTGAAGTCGCGACGCCGGTGTTCACGCCTTATATCGTGCCGATCACGCTCGGCATCCTGGTCGCCCTGTTCTGGATCCAGAGCCATGGCACGGCCAAGGTCGGCATTGCCTTCGGGCCGGTCACCTGCGTCTGGTTCTTTGCTCTCGGCGCCCTCGGCGCGGTGCAGATCGCGGATCATCCCGGCATCCTCGCCGCGCTGCTGCCCCAGCATGCGCTGGCCTTCCTCGTCGCCGATCCGGCGCTCGGCTTTCTCGCCATGGGCAGCGTCTTCCTCGCCTTGACCGGCGCCGAAGCGCTGTATGCCGACATGGGTCATTTCGGTCGACGACCGATCCGTCTGGCCTGGTTCGGCATGGTGTTGCCGTCGCTGCTGCTTAACTACTTCGGTCAGGGCGCCTTGCTGCTGGCCGATCCGGCGACCATCCGCAATCCTTTTTACCTGATGGCGCCGGACTGGCTGCTGCTGCCGCTGGTGGGGCTGGCCACGGCGGCCACGGTGATTGCCTCGCAGGCGGTGATTACCGGCGTGTATTCGATCACGCAGCAGGCGATCCAGCTCGGCTATGCGCCGCGCATGGAGTTGCAACATACCTCCAGCCGCCAGATGGGACAGATTTACATGCCCGGCGTGAACTGGCTGATGCTGCTGGGCGTGGTTGCACTGGTGCTGGCCTTCAAGTCATCGACCAATCTGGCGGCGGCCTACGGCATCGCGGTGACGGGCACCATGATCATCACCACCTTGTTTGCCTACATTGTCGCCCGTCGCCAGTGGGGCTGGCGGCGGCGCTTGGCGATGCCGGTGTTCGGCGCGCTGCTGGCGCTCGACCTGACTTTCCTCGCCGCCAATTCGACCAAGATTTTCGAGGGCGGCTGGTTCCCGCTGGTGTTCGGCGGCGTGGTCTATCTGCTGCTGACGACCTGGAAGGCGGGACGCAAGTTGTTGCACGAGAAGCTCGACACCCAGGCGCTTTTCCTCCGCGAATTCATCGTCGGCATCGAGACGCCGGACACCATCTCCGTGCCCGGCACAGCGGTGTTCATGACGCCCTATCCAGAGCATGTGCCGCATGCCCTGCTGCACAACCTCAAGCACAACAAGGTGCTTCACCAACAAGTGGCGCTGGTGACGGTAACGGTGGAATCCGAACCCCGCGTGCCGGAGGCACAGCGGGTGACGGTCGAGCTGCTGAGTCGGCGTTTCTACAGCGTCGGCATCCATTTCGGCTTCATGGACACGCCCGACGTACCATCGGCCCTGGAGGGTTGCGCCCAGCAGGGGTTGGCCATGGATCGGATGACGACTTCCTACTTCCTCGGTCGCGAAACCGTGGTGCCGCGCGTCGGCGCCGCCATGCCCTACTGGCGCGAAGCCTTGTTCGCCACGCTCTACCGCAACGCCCGCACGGCGGCGGATTTCTTCGGCCTGCCGCCGAATCAGGTGGTGGAACTGGGAACGCGGGTGACGCTGTAGCGGGTAACGCTGAAATTCGGGTGCGCGCGTGGAGCCGCTTACCGGAGCGATGACTATGTCGCGGGCATGACGCGCTTTTCGGCTGCGGATACCGGCGAGGTCGCCGCAGGGCCGGTGTGGGTTTCCGGCTCGATGCGTGTCCGGGTGATACCGATACGTACCGTGTAGGAGAAATGCGGCAGATCGAGGCCGATCACCTGCGATTCGCGTTGCAGGGTGTGGCTGTCACTGGCGGAGGCAAATGTTGCCGCAACGATCTGTTCCAGTTCCTCTTCGTGACCATACCAGCTCGTCATTGACAAATACCTGGCGACGAGGGTGACGGCTTCCGGGTTGATGGCGAGCTCGACATACCAGTCGTCGGGATCGAACGCATTGCTTTGAGCGATGCAGAATTGAGCAAGCGACTCGGTGGTGAACTTGTCCATGGCGGATATTTCCCCTTCGTTCGGGATCGGTACGACACCAACTGTTGCATCTGGCTGCGCGCCAGCCCGGCGTGGGTGCTTACAGTTCATGGATACCGCCGAAACTCCCAAGCATCTTTTTCCGGAGTTAACGCATCCTATCCAGCAGCGCGCGCATATCTAATTCCTGATTCCCGGTATGTTGACTACCTGTTTTCGGGTAGCAGCAGCTATTGCGGTGGCGTACTTCAATGCCTTACGTTCCTCCGCCACTTATCTGAAAATGATCGGTCCTGCGCGAGCTGCTCCGCAAACTGCTCAATCGCTACCGGCTCTGCCGAGCGTGGAATGCTGCCGTCTTCGATTGTGGAACGGTCAGAAACTGACGTAATCCGCTTCCATGCCGGTATCCTTTCTGACTGGCCTCTTCGGTGTTTTCTGACTCCTGTCTCCGAAATGCCGTGGCGCCACCAGATGCACCGGCTGGCTCACCGCCTTCGGTGGCTCCTTCCCAAGCACTTTGAACAAGGCCATCAGACGCTGCAACTGTTCGGCCTGGGAACTCATGTCCGTGGCCGTCGCGGATAGTTGCTCGGCCGCCGCCGCATTCTGCTGGGTCGATTGCGTCACCTGACTCATTGCCGTGTTGATCTGGCAGGCGCCGACTGACTGCTCGTTCGACGCAGCCGTGATCTCGGCGACCAGATCGGCGGTCTTCTGGATCGACGGCACCATGGTGTTCAAAAACTCACCCGCTTGCTCGGCGGTTTGGACACTGCTGCTTGCCAGTTCGCTGATTTCCTGCGCCGCGATCTGGCTTCTTTCGGCCAGCTTGCGCACCTCCGCCGCCACTACCGCAAACCCCTTGCCGTGCTCGCCAGCGCGCGCCGCTTCTATGGCTGCGTTCAAGGCCAGCAGGTCGGTGCGGTAGGCAATGTCGTCAATAATGCTGATCTTGTCGGCAATCGCCTTCATCGCCGTGACCGTCGCTCCGACCGCCTCGCCGCCCTTGCGTGCGTCTCCCGACGACCTCTTGGCAATGCCATCGGTGACCTGGGCGTTCTCTGCATTCTGACTGATGGAAGCGCTCATCTCTTCGACCGAGGCGCTGGTCTCCTCGACGGCTGCCGCCTGCTCGGCGGCGCCCTGGGAAAGTGTCTGGGCCGTGGTGCTGACCTCCTCGGAGGCGGTCGACATGGCGTCGGCGGCGGCGCGCACGTCCTCAATGGTGCTGGAGAGTTTGGCCACCGTGGCGTTGGTGGCGTCCTGCAGGCGCTTGAAAGTGCCCTGATATTCACGCTCTATGGTTTGAGTGAGATCGCCTTCGGCGACGCGTTCGATCACCTGCACGGCATCGTCGATCACCTCCGAGGCGGTTTCGGTGAGCTTGTTGATGCCTTCGCCCAAGGCATGCATGAAGCCTTCCTTGCCCGCCATCTCGATGCGCTGCGTCAGATCGCCTGCGGCGGCGGCGCCGACGATGCGCTGGATTTCCTCCTGTACCCGCACCTCGGCGGTGGCGTCGATCCATTCCACCGAGCTGCCCAGCCGCTCGCCGACCTCGTTGAACACCGGATTGGCGCTCAGGCGGAAGGTGCGGTCGCTCACCTTGATGGTGGCCTTGTAGCAGGCATTGAGGTTATTGAGCATCTGGCGCTGATGCTGCGGGTTCTTGTGGAAAACGTCGATGTTCGCTCCCAGCAAGTGGTCGGCGCCGAAGTTCGGCAACTCCTTGCGGATGTCGGCCTCGGCGTTCTTCAGCAGCGCCTGCACCGACTTGTTGAGGTAAATGATGTTGCAGTCGTTGTCGGCGATCATGATGCCGGTGGAGGCGGTGTCGAGGGCGATCTTGACCCGCATGGCCTCGTCAGCGAGCTTCTTCTCGGCAACGCGCTTGGCCTCGATTTCCGCTTCCAGCCGCAGTTCCTCGGTTACGTCCGCCCATTCCACTACGCTGCCCAGGCGCTCACCGGTCCTGCTGATCACGGGATTGGCGGCCAGCTTGAAGCTGCGCCCGCCGATGCCGATCTGGGTCCGATGGGTGGAGTCGAAGGTGGCAAGCACATGCTTCTGGTGTTCCGGATTCTTGTGGAACTGGTCGATATTGGTGCCGACCAGATTCGAGGCGTCGAATTTTGGCAAGACTTTGCGGATGTCGGCCTCCGCCGCCCCGAGCATTTCCTGGATCGAACGGTTCGCGTAGATGATGTTGCGATTGTTGTCCGCGATCATCACGTTGGTGGACACGTTGTCGAGGGCGGTGTTGATGCGTTGCGCCGCTTCCGCTGTGCGCCGGGAATCGTCCACGTCAAAGCCAAGTTTGATCTGCATCGATTTGAGCGCAGTCAGCACCTTGCCGATTTCGTCATCGTGTTTCACCTTGATCTTGCTGTCGTAATGGCCTTGCGAGAGCCGTTCGAAATACCCGATAACGGCTTTCAGCGGAACGGCAACGGCCCGGATCAACTGGTAGCCGATCAGACTGCCCATCAAGACGCCCGCCAGAACCAGCGCAAATGCCACATTGCGGAAGTTGACGTAGCGCTCTTGCGCCATCTCGTAGTCCGCCCTGGCTAAATCGATCTGCAGCTTGTTCAGCGCATCGCGTCCATCGCGCACCGGCGGAAAGAGCGACGGCATCCTTTCGCTGACAACGGCACGGGCATCGGCGATCTTGCCCGCTTGCAGCGCCGCCATGATTGGCAGCAGGCCTTCCTTCACGAAGCGGCTCCGATCGTTGGCGAACTTCTCCGCCAGCTTCTTCTCTTCTGGCGCCAGCTTGCCGGCAGTGAATGATTCCCAGGTTGCGCTGATTTCCCGGATGTTCCTTTCTACCTCGGCGATGGCGTTGCGAATCCGCTCCGGCGTTGGGTTCAGGACAGCTTCGCCGAGTTCAAGGCGGTTGCGCGTGAGCAGCAGGCCAATGCGGCTGATGCGCTCCAGCGCCACGGTACGGTCCTGATAAACGGTCTGCAAGCCCTCGTTGGCCTTGCTCATGCCATACAGGCCAAGCCCGCCGATTGCGGCGAGGAACAGCGACAGGACGGCGATTACCGTCACCAGACGCGACTTGATGCTGATGTTCCGGAGTGGATTCAAGCGGCTGAACAGGTTGGGTTTTGGAACAGCCGCGCCTTCGCGGATGGCGTACTTGCTATTACCTTCCCTGATTTCCCGGTAGAGCTTGTCGGCTGCCTCGACCTGGACGCGGTTGGGCTTGGTGCGCACCGACATGTAGCCGGTGACGTGGCCGTTCTCCTGGATTGCCGTGGCGTTGGCTTCCACCCAATAGCAGTCGCCGTTCTTGCTACGGTTTTTGACCAGCCCGGTCCACGGCTTGCCGGCCTTGAGCGTCGCCCACAGGTCGGCGAACGCCTCCACGGGCATGTCCGGGTGGCGCACGATGTTGTGCGGCTGGCCGATCAGTTCCTTCGCGGTGAAGCCGCTGATTTCCACGAAATACGGGTTGACGTAGGTGATTTGCCCCTTCAGGTCGGTTTTGGAAACGATGGTTTCCCCGTCCCGCATTTCTTTTTCCACTTGGCTTACCGGCAGATTGGTTCTCATCGCAAATGCTCCCTGGTTAGTGCCTATTCGGCGCGCTTCAGTTGACTGCTCCCCGCGAACGATCAGCGGGCTTTCCATCATTACTAAATCCGGGTTTGGCCCCGTCCGTCCGCCATGGCTCTTACGCCGCCAGCGCTGTCGCGCCGCGTGCCGTACCGCCGTGTGTCGCCTGCCAATTACGCGTCACGACTCCTTGTATCAGTTGCGCCACATCGATGATCAAGGCCACTTCGCCGTCGCCGAGGATGGTCGAGCCAGAGACACAGGGCACTTGCTCGAAGAGTGGCCCCAGCGGCTTGATCACCGTCTGACACTTGCCGTAGATGCGATCGACCACCAGTCCGGCGCGTTTTCCGGCAAAGCGGACGATCACCACGCGGGGACGGATATGCGCCGGTCCGTGTTCGCCGAAGAGTTGACGCAGGCGGACAAACGGCAGGGCTTCCCCGCGTTGTTCCATGTAATCGAAGTGATCGAGGCCGGTCGGCAGTTCGACGCATTCGACCACCATGTCGAGTGGCACGATGAAGTGCGTACTGCCGACGCCGACATGGAAGCCATCGATGATCGCCAGCGTCAGCGGCAGACACAGGCGGATGGTCGTTCCCTGGCCGGGAACTGAATCGATATCGAGGGTGCCGCGCAGCGCCTCGACATTGTTCTTCACCACGTCCATGCCGACGCCGCGCCCCGACAGGTTGGTGACCGTTTCTGCCGTGGAGAAGCCCGGCGCCAGAATCAACTGGTAGATTTCCTGCGTGGACAGGTTGGCGCCTTCGGCGACGATGCCCTTCTCGATGGCCTTCTTCAATATCCTGTCGGCATCGAGGCCGCCGCCGTCGTCGGCCACCTCTATGATTATGGCGCCGGATTCATGGCAGGCATTCAGGGCGACCGTGCCGCGCACGGGCTTGCCGCTGGCAGCGCGTACTTCTGCCGCTTCGATGCCATGATCCATGGAATTGCGGATCAGGTGCATGAGCGGATCGCCCACCTTTTCGACCATCGATTTGTCAAGCTCCGCTTCCGCGCCGGAAATCCTGAGCTCGATGTCCTTGCCCAGTTCCCTGGAAACATCGCGGACCACGCGCGGAAAGCGCGAGAACACCTCGCCGATGGCGACCATGCGCAGGCGCAATGCCATGTCGCGGATGTCCTCGACCAGCGACAGCAGCAGCGAGGCCGATTCCTGCAAATCCCGGCGCTGGATTTTCACCGCCTGGGCGTGGGTTCCGGCACCGGCGATGACCAGTTCGCCGACACGATCGATCAGGGCATCGAGGCGTTCCGACGGCACCTTGAGACTCTTCGTCTCGCTGCGGCGCTTCTCCTCGTTGCGTTGCTGCTTTTCGATGGCGGCTCCCACCACGGCGGGCGCCACCATGCCGCTATCGACCAGTATGGCGCCCAGTCGCGGTGGTGTGTCCTGCCGCGACTGCTGTTGCGCGCGTAGCGCCGTATCCAGCTCCTGTGGCGTCAAGGTGCCGCAAGCAACCAGTATCTCGCCCAGACGCGCCGAGTCCTCGTCCAGTGATTCGATCAACCCGATGAACTCGGTGGCCTTGCTATGGGGCGGAAGAATGACGATGTGCGAGTTTTCGGCGACGAACTGGAACACGCGCTCGATTTCCTCCTTGCCTGCCGGGCTGTCGAGCGCCACTTCAAAACCGATGTGGCAGAGTTCGGGATCGGCCTCGTCGAGCGTGGGCAAATGGTCGGTGATGGTTTCGACATGAACGATCCTGCCGCAGGTGCCCAGGTAATTGATGAAGCACATCGGGTCCATGCCCTCGGCCAGTATCCCCGGTGCAAAACGCAGGGACAAATGCCAGTAATCGGAGCCCGTGCCGCCTCCGCCGCTGGCCGCCACCCGTACCGCCGATTCTGCCGGCAACTGGCGCGGGGCCGCTGCCCCGGCGGCGTCATCGGCTGCGGTCCAGGCGCGCAGTTCAGCGATCAGTTCGTCGCTGCGCGCAATATCCGGTGTGCCGCCTTCGGCAATCGTCGAGACCAGGCCGGCAATGTGATCCTGGCAATCGAGCAGGACGCCGACCAGTTGCCGGGAGAAACCGATGGCGCCGTTACGCAAGCGGTCGAGCACATTCTCCACGACATGGGTAAACCGCACCACCTCGTCGAAGCCGAACATGCCCGCCGAGCCCTTGATGGTGTGGGCGCAGCGAAACAGCGCAGGCAAGTCCTCTTCGCTGCCGCCACCGGCTTCCTCGCGCAGCAGGATTTCCTCCATTTGCGCAAGCAGCTCGCGCGCCTCTTCCATAAAGACGCCCAGTGCTTCGGCAAGCTCATCGTTCGTATCCATATTCAATTCCCCGCTGTTTGCGCCATGCCGCCCGCACTGATCACCAACGGGTCTCCCAGCATCAAGCCGACACTGGCCATATCCACCAGGTGCAATACGACCGCCGAATGGTGCGTGAACGTCACTTCCTTGCCCGGCTTGCGCTTCGCCAGCAACATGAGTTGCAAACCAGCCGTGTCGATTTCCGCCACTCCGCCCAGGTCGATATCGATCTTGTCGGTCATGGCCATGACATCGAGCAGGCGAATCCTGATTTCTCCCACCGTATAGATGGTCAGTTCGCCCCGTAGCGCGATGGATTGCGCGCCTGCATCAACCACGATTTCGCAAGCCATGATCACATCTCCTCAATAGGTCCTGCCACGGGCTGGAATGGACGACGACCGGCTCAGGCTGCGAGCAAGACGCCGCTGTCGGCGCCTGCCTTGCCGAGCGTGGCCAGTTCCGCCATCGATAAGGTCCGCGCCACGTTCAGGATGATCACGAACCCGTCATTGCTGCGCGCCATGCCGAGAATGAAATCTGTGTTAATGCGGGCGCCGAAGGCCGGTGGCGGTTCGATGTCGCCAGAACGAATTTCGGTGACGGCGTTCACCCGGTCCACCACCAGGCCGAGCACATGCACGGCGCCGGCGTGGGCGACTTCGACAATGACGAAACAGGTGCGTCTGCCGATCGCTGCCGGGTCCGCGCCAAAGCGCACCGCCAGGTCGATGACCGGCACCACGCCGCCGCGCAGGTTGATCACGCCGCAGACCGAGGGCGGCATCATCGGAACGGCGGTTGGCTCGCTGTATTCGACAATCTCGCGAATACACTCTATTTCTATGGCATACGCCTCGTGGCCGAGCAGGAAGGCCAGATACAACGCCCCTCCGCTCGACACGTCATCATTGTCATTGCCGCGCCGCGCCGCCGCCACGGTGCGCACTACCATGTCATTCGTCATGGCAAATCTCCATGGTAAGTTTTCTTCGCCGGCGCGTAGCCTGGAGAACGCCGCCGATCGGGCGGCTTGAACTGGACATTTCGCTATGTCCTCCGGTAAATGCTGGGCTGACATTGCCGCAGGCTCGTGGTGACGTTGCCCAGGTTCTCGCTGTGACCGATGAACAGCCAGCCCTTGGGCTTGAGCCGCTGCACCAGACGCTCGACCACCTGCTGCCGGGTCGGGGTGTCGAAGTAGATCAGCACGTTGCGCAGAAAAATGACATCGAATGTGCCGATGTCGGGCAGCGGGCGGTTGAGGTTGATCTGCGCGAAGCGCACATGCCCGATGACCTCGTCCTTGATGCGCAGGGTGCCCTCCTCGCGACCGATGCCGCGCAGGCAATAACGTTGCAGATAGCCGTCAGGCATATGCTCGATGCGCTGGGTGCGATAGATGCCGGCACGGGCTTTCTCCACCGCATCGATGCTGATGTCCGAGCCGAACACTTGCCAGGACTGGGTGGCGCCGAGCTGCTGCATCAGCAGCATGGCAATGCTGTAGGCCTCTTCGCCGGTTGAACTGGCGGCACTCCAGACGCGGAAATCGTTGCCCGTACGCGGCGCGGACAATATCGGCGTGACGAGGAAGTCGAAATGTTGCGGTTCGCGAAAGAAATAGGTTTCATGGGTGGTGAGCAGGTCCACGGCCCGCTGCAATTCAAGCGGGTTGCGCCCCGAGTTGATGCTGCGGAAGTAGTCGCCCAGACAGTTCATGTCCAAATCCCGCAAACGCCGCGACAGCCTCGTCCACACCAGGGATTTCTTGTTGGGCGGCAGATAGACACCGGCCAGCGTGTGCATTAATTCCTGAAATAGACTGAACTCGTGGTCGCTGATCATTTCGGCTGTCATGTCGGGACTCCCACGGCTTGACGAGGCATCCGATCCAGCCCCGCCGATCGGAGGCCGCCTGGCTTGCCGGGCAGAAGCGATTTGTTTTCCAGCCAATCAGTTTGTAGCGCCACGTTGCACCTCTACATGATCAACTGCGAAACCGCGCTCAGCATCTGCTGCGGAGCGAATGGTTTGACCACCCAGGCTTTTGCGCCGGCGGCCTGGCCGTCCCGCTTTTTCTCGTCCGCCGCTTCGGTTGTGAGCATGATGACGGGCGTGAATTTATAGGAACCGAGCTTCTTCAACTCGCGCACGAAGGTGATGCCGTCCATGTTCGGCATGTTTACGTCCGAGATGACGAGATGCACCCGCTGGCCGCCGAGCTTGGTCAGCGCGTCCTTGCCGTCGCAGGCCTCGATCACCTCGTAGCCGGCGCCATGCAGGGTGATGCTGACGACCTGGCGTATCGACGCCGAATCGTCGACGATCATTACGGTTTTAGACATGACAGACTCCTGTCCTAGAAAAAGGTGATCGCCGTCGGCGCAGCGGCCGTGGCAGCGTCGGGGGCGTGCTGTTCAAGCGTGGTGTAGGTTTTTTCCAGCTCCTGCATCCAGCCATCGACATCGAAGGGCTGCGGGCGGACGCCAGTGGCGAGCTGCCCTGCGTCTTCGCCGAGGCGCGTTTCGAGGCGTTCGACATCGCCGCTGATGGCATTGAGAATCTGGCTGACGCGATCCTGGAATTGCAGGTTCACGATCACGCCCTCGACCTGGACGCGCACGGCACCACTGTCCTCTTCAAGCCGGCGGCTGGCTGCGGCCAGGGTCGTGGCGGCATCGTTGAAACTACCCAGCACGCGACCGATCGCTGCTTCGGAATCCGCCACAAGAATCTGGTCGCTTCGCGACATGCGCGTCGCAGCGTCGAGTGCGGCCGTCATGGTGGCGTTCGCCGCCTCGACCTTGTCGCGGATCTGCTGGCCGGTGGTGCCGGAAAGGTCAGACAGCTTGCGCACCTCATTGGCAACCACGGAAAAACCGCGCCCGCTCTCGCCGGCGCGAGCCGCCTCAATGGCGGCATTGAGGGCAAGCAGATTGGTTTGCTTGGCGATGTCGCCGACGTCCGCCGCCATCCGTTTCAACTCATCGGTTACGGCTTCGAGTTGGGAGACGGCTTGCAGCATTTGTTGTTTTTCGGCCAGCGCCGCCTGCAGTGCGCACAGCATCGCGGCAAGTTCCTGGCGTGCGCTGGCGATGACGCCGACCATGCCGCTGCCATCGCCGGAGACAACACGGGAGCCTTCCAGCGCCTGGTCGAGGCGGGCGAGAATAGCCTCGAATTCCGCAGTCAGACCGGTCGCCGCTGCTTCGGTCTGGCTGCGCGAGAGGCCGATATGGTGCATCCAGCGCGGCAAAGCCGCTTGGGCCACGCGATGCAAGCTGGCAATGTAGGTGTCGCGCTCGGCGCGGGCGTCCGCCGCCGCTGCGGTCCGTGCCGCCGCTACCGCTGCGGAACAGCGACGGCGAACATCATTACGTGCCCAGTTGCCAGCCACGGTAGCGGCGGCGACGAGAGCCGCCGCTGCCAACCATGCCGTCAGCGACATCCCGCCGGCCCACGCCACCGTGCCGCCGCCAGCGGTGCCGAGCAGCAATGCCGACGTCAGCGGTGTACCGATATTGCCGGTTTCATGCAATGCATATAGCATCAATCTCTCCGCGCAAGGATTTCGTCTCGAAATGGAACCGCAACTGGCTCGGCCCGTAATGCCAGGTTAGGCGGTGCGTTCTGCACTGGTTATTCCGGGAATGCATCGTAAGGAAAACAATGTCACCGAGATATACTCGAATCAACCTATTGTCATTACCGCTATTCAGGTAATTGCGGCGTCTTGGCGAGCCACCTCGCGGTGAGTCCAATCTAACCGGGATAAACGAGTGATCGAAATACCCGGATTCGAGTAACTTGACTACCTGATTACCGATTGAAACGCTCCCTTGCCGCACTTCGGTCGATTTCCATAATTACTTGTAAACAGGTATTTCCCGTGAATCGCGCCATGGTGTTAAATCGGCGGCTTGATCCAATGGTGACCGGAGGCTTTCTGTATGAATCGTGGTAGGCAATCTTTTCCGCTGATCAGTCGGTGGAAATCATTCCTGCTCGACAGGCATCCGGCGTCGCACACCGTCGGCGAAGTCGCCGAAAAACGTCCGTTCTGGCAAATTCCCTTGCTGGCGCTGATTTGTTTCGCGCTGATTGTCGCCAGTACTGGATCGGCCATCTATCTTTCCGCCAGGGATGCGGCGACACGAGCCACCCAGAACAACCTGGAAGCCATCGCCAGACTCAAGGTGGGCCAAATTGAACACTGGTTGGACCGGCATCGTAATGACGCGCTGTTGGCCATCGATACGCCCTTGTTCGCCGCCGAACTTCAACGCTGGCTGAAGGGCGGCATGCGCGATCATCGGGGTCGTGAGCGACTGCTCGATCATCTGCGGAAAGTGTCCATGGCCGGGCATTATCGGAATGTCGGCATACGCTCTGCGGCGGATGGTGCGCTGCTGCTGAGCAGCGGCGGCATGGTGGATGCCGCAAGGGATCGGTCGGGTGCCGTGGTTGCCGCCAGGGACATGAGACCTGTCATCGACGATCTGCATTTCGGTGCGGCAGACTCCGCAGACATCGGCATCGACTTCTATTTCCCGATCCAGCTGGCCGGGATGTCGCAGGCGCTGGCCGTGGTCGACATCGAGGACAGTCCGACCGAATTTCTGTTTCCGCTCTTGGGCCGCTGGCCGGGATCGAGCGCCTCCGCCGAGACACTTATATTCAGGACCGACGGGGCGGATATTGTGTATTTGAACAAGCCGCGCCATCGAGCCGACGCTGCGCTGCGCTTCCGCCTTCCCGTATCGACCCCGGAGCTTCTCGCGGCGCAGGCGGCGCGCGGACAAACGGGGCCGCTGGTCGGAGTCGATTATCGGGATGTGGCGTCGCTCGGCTATGCGCTGCCGGTGGCAGGCACAAGCTGGCTCATGATGGCCAAGATCGATGCGGTCGAAGCCTATGCGACTTTGAATATGGAGGCTCTCCTCACTACCGTGGTTGCGGCCATCCTGCTGTGCCTGGCGGCGTGGTGGATATTCGAACACAGCCGCCATGCCGAAGCCCGCCATAGCCGTCATCTGGAACGGAAATTGATGGACAGGCGCATCGACTTCCTGTCCAGATATGCGAACGACACGATGATTCTGGCCGATACGAATGGCGTAATCATCGAAGCCAATGATCGATCTTTGATTACCTACGGCTATACGCACGAAGAAATGGTCGGCATGAATGTCATCGAACTAAGTGCGCCGCATCTGCGCGAAGACGTGCCGTTGATATTGGAAATGATAACGAACGAATGTCGGACGATTGAGACAGAGAGCCTTCGCAAGGATGGCCATGTCTTTCCGGTGGAACTCAGTCTGCGCAGGATCGAGATCGACGGCACGCACTACTTCCAGGGAGTTGTTCGCGACATTACGGAGCGCAGGGACGCAGCCGCGCGCATACAAAAGCTTTCTCGCCTTAAAACCGCGATCTCCGAAACCAATCGGGCAATCATCCATAGCCGTTCGCCTGCGGAGGTATATCGGGCCGTCTGCCGGGCTTGTGCCGGGCACGGGGGGTTCAGGCTCGCCTGGGTCGGTTTTGCCAATACCGCTGCGCAACGCATCGCCCCCGTTGAAGTCGCCGGTGTTGCCTCCGACTATATCGACGGTATCATGATCAGCACCCGTGCCGATGTCCCGGAGGGGCAGGGGCCCAGCGCCATCGCCTACCGTGAGCGGCGCATGGTCATATGCAACGACTTTTTCGCCGATCCGGCCACCGCCCCGTGGCGCGCTCGCGCGGCGACTTATGGCCTGTCCTCGTCCATCGCACTGCCCTTGCTGCGCGGCGGCAGGCCGTATGGCACGCTGTCGGTTTATGGGTCCGAGAGGAACTTCTTCGACAGCGAGTCGGTGGGTTTGCTCGAAGCGATGGCGGAAAATATTTCGTTCGCTATCGACCAGTTCGATCTGGATGTGCAACGCCGGCGGGCAGAGCATGCGTTGCGGCAAAGCGAGGAGAAGTTCAGGACGCTGGTGGAAAATCTGCCGCAAAACATTTTCGTCAAGGATTCCGACTCGAACTACGTTTCATGCAATCTGGCTTATGCACGGGCTCTCGGGATCACTCCGGATCAGATTTCCGGCATGACGGACTATGACTTTTATCCGGCAGAGTTGGCCGAGCACTACCGGAGTGATGACCGGCGTGTCATGAAGCTGGGCAAGGTCGAAGACATTCAGGAAGAATTTGTCGAGCAGGGGCAACAGAAATTCGTTCATACCATCAAGGCGCCATTCAGGAACGAACAGGGCCAAATTGTGGGCGTGCTGGGCGTGTTCTGGGATATCACCGAGCGCAAGAAACTGGAACACGAGCAGTCAAGGCAGGCAAGGCGCTTGGAGGAATTGTCGCATCGCCTGGTCGCGGTGCAGGAAGAAGAGCGACAGCGACTTGCCGGGGAATTGCATGATCGGGCCAGCCCCAATCTGGCGGCGATCAAGATCACGCTCGGCACTCTGGCCGGGGCGCTGCCGCAGCAGGCGCTGGCCGCCGCCGAGGCGAGCCTGGAGGATGCCCGGGCGCTGCTGGACGACACTACGGCGAGCATCCGTGAGATATGCAC
>JALNZB010000020.1 GCA_023229545.1 Sulfuritalea sp.
CCGCGCACACCTCATAGCCGTTCATCAGTGGCATCATGACATCCAGAAACACCAGTTGCGGTCGTTCGCGTTCGATCAGCGCCAACCCTTCCGCACCGTTTACGGCCAGCAGGATTTCCGGCTCGCCTTCCAGGTCTTCCAGGGTTTGCTCAAGCAAGGAGCGGATATGGACCTCATCATCAACAATCGCAATTTTCTTGTTCATCGTATGCTCCAGTGCTTGTCGCGCGTTGTGGCGTTGTGATTTTCGGTCGGGTTTCGCGCGCCGTCGCGTGCCCCGGCATGATCATGACTTCCAGCGATGGGGTTGCGTTCAGCATGTGTAAATCGACCTTGTCGAGCAAGCTGACGGGAACGACCACCATACCTTTGAAACCTGACTGGATGCGAGTGGGCAGCTCAGCGAGAGGGCAATATTCCAGTTCGCAACGAGCCTTGAAGCCGGCTGGCGCCAGCGCCGAATCCCGCTCCGTCTCGTAGAGCACCAGGAAATGCAGATTTTCCATCTCTGCAATTTCGCCACCACCCAGCAGCCAATGAATATTCTTCAGAAAACGCGCCTCGTCGAGCGGCTTGGCCATGGCCAAATCCCCGCCCGCCGTTTCCCAGCCCGGGATGGCCGATATCACCATGATGGGAATATGCTGCAATTCGGGATCGGCGCGCAGTTTGGCGATGGCGGTGCGCCCGTCCATCACCGGCATGGCGAGATCCATGGTGATCAGGTCGGGGTGAAACTCTTGCGCGGCAACCAGCGCCGCTTGTCCGTCCGCTGCGGCAATGACGTCATGGCCCTGTTCCTGCAACAATTGGGTGAGATAGTCGCGCACGCCGACATCGTCATCCACCACCAGTACCCTGGAATTTTCGTCGATGCTCAACGGTCCCGCCTCATCCGTCGCGGGATGCTGCTCTTCGGCGGCAAAGGTGGCGATGCGCGAGGTGATGTCGGCAATTTCCGCCAGTCTTTCGGCGGCGGGCTGCAGTAACACGGTAAACACACTGCCCTTGCCGGGTTGCGATTGCGCCCGGTTTTTCCCGCTGTGCCGCTCGACGATTTCGCGCGAGATCGCCAACCCAAGGCCGGTGCCCTTGGGTTGGTCGAGCAGGGTGTCGCCATGCTGGGCCTGCTGGAATTTGTCGAAAATGGATTCGGCTTCTTCCTGGGGGAACCCGATTCCGCTGTCGCTGACGTCAATCTGGATCAGGTTTTCGGAATTGAAAAAGACTCGCACTGTCACCACGCCCCGGTCGGTGAATTTTGCGGCATTGTTGAGCAAGTTAACCAGCACCTGCAACATGCGATCGGCATCGCCGACAAAAAGCGGTAATCCGTCGGCAACTTCAACCTTCAGATCGACGTCGGGTTTCTGGTCAAACATGCCGCGTGCCGCGTTGACGGCATCACGCACCAATATCCCGACCTGAATCGGTGCGTCACGCCATTCGATGCGCCCTGCCTCGATTTTGGCCAGATCGAGCACATCGTTGATGAGCCGGGTGAGTCGATCCGACTCCTTGAGGACGATTCCCAGATTTTCCTGAATACGATTGGATTTCCTGGTCAACCCCGCGTCTGTTTTCGCCATGGGCGCAAAGCTGCGGGAAAACTCGCGCTCAACCAGATGGGCAAACCCCCTGATCGAGGTGAGCGGTGTGCGCAATTCGTGGGAAACCGAGGAGAGAAAATCCGACTTCAGTTGGTCGAGTTTTTGTAACCGCTGGTTTGCCTCCTCCAGTTCGGTATAGCTGTCGCGCAGCTTTTCTTCGGTCGCCTTGATTTCCCGCAGCGCGGTCTCGGTGACTTGGGTGGACTGCTGGAGGCGCCCCAGCAAGGCTTCGCTCTTCTCGAACTGCTTGACGACGAGGTCGGCGGTGATTTCTGCGGCTTCGCGCGTGGTGCGCAACTCCTGCCGCAGCATCTCGTTTTCGGCGAGAACCTCTTCGAGTTGCCGCAGCCGTTTGCCCGGATGAAGGCGGGAATCAGACACAGCAGACATCGTCGGCAATCTCAGTGGCAACCTCGGAGGCAAGACGCAGGGCCAGTTGCGCCGCAGCTTGCACTGCCTGGGTAGTCGCCTCGCCCTCGTGACCGATGACCGTGATGGCAGGCGGCGGGGAATCCAGCACCGCCGGCATGACGCGCAGCAGGTAGGGCAGCCCGGCCTCGTGACCAAAGGTGCCGTTGCATTGACCCGCAACCTCGGCGGCGTCGAGCAGGACTATTTCGCCCGGCGCGGTGAAACCCGCCACCGCATCGACGAACACTACGTGGCGACCGTCTTCGAGATAGCGCAGCAAGCCGAGTCCGCCAAGTCCGCCATCGACGATGTCGACGGATGCGGGGAGTGGTTGCCCCGCCAGGCAGTCGTAAACGCGCGGCCCGAAATCATCGCCATGCACATGACGGTTGCCGACGCAGATGATGCGGGTTGCCATCAGGTGCGGCGGCGCACGGTATGTACCGCGCAGACAAGGCAGGGATCGAAGGAACGGATGACATGTCCGGCCTCGATCGGGTTGTCGGGGTCGGCGATTGGCGTGCCGACGATGGCTTCTTCCCAGGCGCCGCGCTGGCCCGTGGAATCGCGCGGCGAGCCGTTCCAGGCCGTCGGCGTGATGACCTGGTAGCGGGCGATGCGACCGTTTTCGATGCGCACCCAATGGCCGAGCGCGCCGCGAGCGGCTTGCACCAGGCCGGCGCCTTCGCCATCGGGGACATGGCCGTCGCCGGCGACAACCGGCGCGCCCTGCGTGGCGAGCAACTCCTGCAACCAGACCTCCACGGCCGGCAACATCGTCGCCGGTCGCGTCAGGCGGGCGAGCTGGCGGGCGAGCGCGCTGGTTCTGCCAGCCGCGACCAGATCAATGAACAGCGGTCGGCCATCGATGACGGCCTCGGCCAAGGGGCCGGTTTCCACCGCCTGACCGTCGTAGCGCGGCGCCTTGACCCAGGAATAGGCGCGTCCGGCCTGCGCCGAGGCATAAGGGTCGGTTTCGCCGGCGGCGGGATGCAGCGTGCCGTGGTCGCGGTACCAGGCATGGGAGACATCTTCGGCGATGTGGGTGGCATCGAAGGCGGCAACTGCGGTGCCGCGCGCAAAGCCGGCGGCGACCAGTTGCCCGCCGGGCGCGACGACGGCGGTCTCTTGCGGCAAGTCGAGCGAGCCATAGGACAGGAAGGCATTGGGGCCGCCGCCGATGACGTCGAGGCCCGCTTCGCGGCCGAAACGCAGCAGGAAGCCCGTTTCGCTGTCGCGGTGCGCGGCGCTCTCGTCCAGCCAGGCGTCGAGGGCGGCGCGGCTATCGACTTCGCGCCAGCGTTCGAGCGGGCAGCCGAGCACGCGCCGCTCGTACCAGGCGCGATAGCCGCGCACGAGTTGCAGGCATTGCAGGACATCGGCCTGCGACGGGGCGAAGGCGATGCCGCCGGGGACCATGAAAGAGGAATGCGGCCACTGGCCACCGAGCATGGCGATCACTTCAAGCAGTCGCTTGGTTTCGCGGATCGTGTCGATGGCCGAGCTGCCGGCGGCCGGCGCGTAACGCCGCAGCGCTTCGTCATACAGTGGATGCCGGGCGTGCGCCGCATGGGCGAAGTCCGTCATGTACATCAGCACCGAATGGCGCACGTCGCTTTGCATATGCTCGACCATCAGCGCCACGTTGCGCACGCGCACCGCATTGTCCGGTGGCGTCAGGCCGGCGATGGCGTCGAGCGCGCGCGCGGCGGCGGCAAGATGCGTGGTGGAACAAATGCCGCAGATGCGCGGCGTCATTACCAGGCCGTCGAGAGCGCCGCGACCCTTCATCAGGTTCTCGAAGCCACGGTAGAGAGTGCCGGCGCTCCAGGCGTCGCTGACCCGGCCGTCGGCATACTCGATGCTGACTTCGAGGTCGCCCTCGACGCGGTTGAAAGGAATGTTGCGAATGATGCGGCTGGTCATGGGCGTCTTTCCTTCAGACTTCGGTGGTGCGCTGTTTCAGGCGCTCGGGCGCTGCCGCCGCCGCCATGACCTTGTACACCATGTAGTGTGCGCGACTGACGCCTTTGGGCAGCGCGAGCGGAATGCCCTCGATGTTGCGCGTCGCAAAAAACGGATCATCCGAAGGAAACTCCGGGTCGGTGCAACCGAAGCAGGGAACGCCGACGCGTGTCTTCGACGAGCGCTGGTTCCACAGATGCTTGTTGCAGGGGCCACCCGTCAGCGGGCCGCGGCAGCCCATGTGGAAGAACAGGCAGCCCTTGTCGCCGAAGGCCTCCTCCTCGACGCGGTATTCGTGATACTCGTTGCGCGTGCAGCCTTGATGCACCATCGTCCCGTACCAGTCGAGCGGACGCTGGAACTCGTCGAGTTTGAGCGCCGCGCCAGCGGCGAGCGCCAGCAGTGCGTTGCCGAGCACATCGTGGTGGCAGGGGCAGCCGGCAAGATTGAGCACCGGCGTACCCGCGCGAGCGCGAAAATCGGCGCCCAACAGGCCGCCTTTGTGCGACTGGGTAAATTGCAGCCCGGTGGCCTCGATCTCGCCACGGGCGCCGAAACCGCCAAAGCTGGCGCAGGTGCCCAGCGCGATCACATGGCTGGCCTGACGGGCCAGCGCCGCCACCAGATCCTTGCGCGGTCGCCCCGCCCGAGCGTCATACATGCCGGTGCCGGCGGGACCTTGCACCACCGCGCCCTCGACGACGAGAATGTCGAGCGGCCGGCGGCCCGACATGAGTTCGTCCTGCAAGGCTTCGTGCTGCGCCGGCGAAAGATTCGACAGCGAAGAATGCCAGAGCAGTTCCACTCCCAGCGTTTGCAGCAAGGTCGGCACGTCGGGCGCCTCGGTGCCGAGAAATGACATCGTGTCGCCGCCGCAACCGCCGGCGTGCATCCAGTAAAGATTAAGCGCCATGGTCAATTCGCTTCAGTAAATGATTGAGTAGCCCGGACCGGATTATCCAGTCCCGCTAACTGCGCCGACGTGGAATATGTCACTTGTCGTGACACCTTTGCTCAAAATGCCTTGCGGGAAAATCCTGAACCACTGCCCCCCAACGAGATCGGTAGCTGATTGCCGACTGCCGTTGGTTGATCGTTAGCGAAGCCGAAATACCGTGTTCGCTGCCGCATCAAGAAGAGCAATAGCCCAATGGTATCGCATTTATTGGGCATTCGGCTGGCAGGCTAGAGTTGCTTTTCAGCCCATGGAACGCGGCGATTACCCTGATAATCCTGGACGCAGGTTTCATTTTTAACCCAGTCTCAGAAGGAGGAGCCACCATGATTCGTTCCCATTTTTTGTTTGCGGTCGGGCTAGCCCTGGCCGGCAGCGCCAGCGCCGACGCGTTCAGGCTGTCCAGCGCCGACATCAAGGCCAATGCGCCGATCGCCGACGAGCAGGTATTCGCCGGCTTCGGTTGCAGCGGCAAGAACATCTCTCCCGCGCTGAAGTGGTCGGGCGCGCCCAAGGGCACCAAGAGCTTTGCCCTGCTGGTGCACGACCCGGATGCGCCGACCGGCGGCGCCGGCTGGTGGCATTGGGTGGTGACCAACATTCCGGCGGATGCGGCCGAATTGCCCAAGGGCGCCGGCAAGGCCGACAGTTCGGCGCTGCCCGGGGGCGCGGCGCAGATCAATACCGATTTCGGCGGCCCCGGCTGGGGCGGTCCCTGCCCGCCGGTCGGCGACAAGCCGCATCGCTACCGCTTTACGCTGCATGCGCTCAAGGTGGACAAGCTGGACCTGCCGGCCGGCGCGACGGCGTCGCTGGCCGGGTTCATGGTCAATGCCAATTCGATAGGCAGGGCGACGCTGACCGGCAGGTACGGGCGAGGGAAGTAAGGGGGGCGCGATCACGATCCAACGCTACTCGCCCAGCGTCCGGTGGAATGATGGGTTCGGCCACGCGGATTCACAAAGTAAGTAAAACCATTCCTTTGATCGGCATGGGTGCAGGAGTGGGCTGACGAGGCGCTTTGCGCCGCTCATGTCCCCCGTCGCCGGCCTTCGGCCGCCGCCTCCTCCTTTACTTCGCTGCGCAAAGCGCCTCACCAGCCCACTCCGGAAACGCATTGGCTGTTCGTCGATGCAAGGCACCGGCATGTTCCGCGAAAAGCGGCCAGGGTTGGGCGTCGTGGCCGCAGGAGTGGGCGACATGGTCTATGCGCTCAATTCGACAAGGCGCGACATGGTATTGAAGTTCCTCGTTGTCGCAGCAACCTTGAGCTTGCGCTCAAAGAAGTTGTTGGTGAACTTTGAATCGCTATGCCTGGTTGCGTACAGCGTATAGATAGTGCTACCGACTACTCTTACGTCGTCAGGAGAAAAGCCGAGTCGGCGGAAGTCTTCGACAAGAGACGGCGCAGGAGGCGACGCAAGCAGGGAGAAGTAGGTGCGGGAAGCAGCAGCTAGCGGAAACGGGTTGCCGGCCAGAACGCCTTTGAGTTCCTGGTGGGTTCTGACGACTACTTCAAGTTCGGCGCCAACTTCCATGGCGATTACTTCATGCACCAGGGACTGAAGCGATTCACGGTCTGCCGTGGCTTTCGCAACGACGTTTCCGCTTTGAATATATGTCTGAACATCGAGCAACCCGGCGCTGGCGAGGGCCGTGCGCAAGGTGGCCATTGGCACCTTGTTCTTTCCCGTCGGTGTGACACCCCGCAAGAGGATTGCGTAGGTCTTCACATGACCTCCTTGAGAGATGCCTGTCATTCCGCGCGATGGCAGACAGCCTCTATGCGGTTGCCAAACGGGTCATGGAGAAAGGCGCCGAAGTAGTTGGCGTGATAGTGCGGACGGAAGCCGGGTGCACCATTGTCCTTGCCGCCATTGGCCAGACCGGCGGAATAGAAGGCAGCCACTTGTGCCCGGTTAGTTGCTTTGAAACACCAGTGGCGCTTTTCGTCGAAATTGGCCTCGGCTGACTCATAGACCGCCAAGCAGGAATGAAAGTCTTCAATGTCGCTACAGCGCACGCCGTAGCCAAGTGCGCCAGGACGATCATAGACTTTGGCGACACCAAGCGCGGCCATCACGGCGTCGTAAAACGGACGAGCATTCTCGATGCTCGGAACGGAAATGGAAACGTGGTCGAGGACCAGCATGGAAAGGTCAGCGGTTGAACTCACCGGCGCCGCGCGGCCTTATCGCGCAGTGCCCGTGTGGACTGCCGGGTCATGCGTTTAGTCTGCGTCATAGTCGTGATGTACGACCGCGTCGAGTATTTCGATGACCCGGACACCATCCTTGAAATACTGCAATGTTGCGTCAATTGGTAGATTCGGGTTTCCCCCGTGAGCAAATTCGTTTCGGGCGTCGACCAAAGCTGTAAGCGCGCCCTTAAGTCGCGGTTTGTCGTCAAGAGCCATCTGCTCGTCGAATCTAGCGCGCCACCGATCATCAAATTCAGAAAGCATGTTCTCGATCATGCCGAGTTTCGGATTGCATGATGAATCCCGAACTTTTTTCCTGATGAAGTTTTTTACCTGTACGTGACTATCTTTATCAATTTTGTCCGCGATTGCTTGCTTGAAAGCAGTTTCAATGCTTCCTGTAGCGCGAATAACGGCATACTTTTTTATGTAAGGTGTTGGGTTTGCGCCGTCTCCTAGTCCGGTCAGCAACGCAGATATCCCGTCAAGTTCTATAAGGCAGTCGTCAAGGATTTTCTTGACATCCTTGTTGTTCATTGCATCTCAACTCCGAAGAGCGCAATAAACATTTGCGACACCCTGCTCCTAATGTTTGGAACCCTCATTGTTTCTTGGGACAGCAGTTTTTGATAGTCCGGAGCCTTCAAAACGGACAGTCGTCGAGCCTCCAACTCGCCGGGTTTGAACTGTCCTATATCTCGCCTGGTAGCTGCGTCGGCTGAAATCATGACAGAGTCAAATAGTGTCGGACTGAAACTCGGGACCAGTTTTCCCTCTTCGGTTGGCGATAGGTTATGGAATGCACTGTTGCCAAATTGCTCGTAAACAAACTTGATGGTCACATCGAATCTTGCTCTCAGGTCAACTACCAAATCGGTCTTGTTGACAGAGTCCATGTATTGGTTCAGATATTTCTTTAGCGAAATCCTAGATGGCGCCTTATCTGAGGAAAGTATCTTTTCATCCGAAAGCGCGAAAAACCGAAGAATGTGCTCAAGATCACGCATCCTTTCATCAGGGACTTCTGCCCCCCAAAGGGTTCGCCAATTCTTGTTGGCATTTAGTTCAAACAGAAGGGAGTTAATTGGCCCTTGATAAATGCAGTTTCTAATTTCTTGCGGTAGCAGCGTCCTACCACTTGAGTTAATACGCTCGAATACCTGGTAAAGGCTGGTGTCACCATTTACCGGGTGTTGCTGCATAAAGATGATCGCGTGAATTGTTGTGTTTCTTATTTTTCGTTGCTCGTCGTCTGACAATTCGAGAAAAGCCTTTCCTCTCCAGCGCTCATGAATTTTGTCGCTTTTAGAAAGCTTGAAAACTGACTTGTCCTTCGAAAAAATTCCTTTTACGTAGTCTCTGACGGTCATGAATCTTTGGTATCCGTCAATGATTAGCAATTTTTCGTCCTTGGTCTTGGCTAGGAAAATACTAGGGACAGGTAGACCAAGAAGAACGGAATCAACAAATCTTGATGCCTCTGTTTTGTCCCAAACATAGTTTCGTTGCAGTTCTGGCTTAACTAATTCATCTTCGTCGTATCGCGAAATGAGTTCGCGAAAGCTAAGATCTGCTCCCCATGACGATATCTTGAATAGATCGTCGTCACTGTAAAAATCATCCTGTTCGTCCGAGGGCGCGTCGACGATAGTTGTAATATCTTCAGCCATGAAATTTCCTAGCAACAGTAAGGAGTGAGAAACGCATAACGTTCAAGGTGATCGGCGCTGCGCAGCTTCATCGCGCAGCGTCCAGTGACCGAAGGGAACGGGGTCGACCGCAGGGTTAGATTTGCGTTGTCCCATCGGTTGCATCGGTAGCTTTCGGTCTGCTTGGGGGAATCCAGGCGACACCATAAACATGCCGTAATAGCGGGCTAGATATCCGAGCGGTAATGGACAGCTTCCCGCCAACGACTTCTTTTTGTACGTGAGCCCGTTCGACCTCACTTTGAACGACATAGTCGATACCTTGAGCGAAGCTTGCAACGAAAAACTGCGCGTCACCTTCGGCTAATCGATACTCACGTGGGAAACGAAATTGGATTTCAATGTCTTTCGCACGGTTGACTGGAACAACTCCGTCAAATGCAGCGTAGTGTCGGCCTCCGAGGTCGACTTCAGGTATTGAATCTGTGTCATCCAAGTAAGTTACACATAGATGCTGTCCTCGATACGAAACGAAGTATTCAATAGAGTCGCCGGCTACTGGTAAAGGTGTGAAGAGGACATTCGCGGTAACTCCATAAGCTGTGTGCTCCTCATACTCAATAGAGAAATCGAAGTTCCTGGATGACTTGATAATCTCGAAAGTCAGTTCAATTGGTTTGAGATCATCGGCGGGTTTCCCAAGTGCGAAATCATTCCATCGAGAAATCTTCAATGGCTTGTTGAAATTCTTGGTGAAATCTATTGTTCGCTGCATTGAGTGTTGCCAATAGAACCCCGTGCCTTCTCTTTCCAGTTCATAAAGATGGCTGACCTTTTGGGCGATAAATTCGGTGACCTCCTGGGAAAGAAGTAGCTCATGGTCGGAAAGCGCCCCCAACTTAACGTTGTGGATTGACAAGACCGTCTTCCTGAGAAAGTCAGTCGTCCAGAGTTTCGCTCTATCGAACGCCAAGTGTGTTCCATAACTATTAAGAAATCCGTCGGCGCGAACGGATTCTTCTTTGATGACCAGCAATGGCTTCTTCAAGCTATATGCGAAAGATATTTCGTTACTCACTGCCTCCGGCATACAGAATTGGTTCGTGCCATCGAACTTGCTCCTAGCGGGAGCAATTGCGATCACAGCATCTGCCTCACCGATCATGCTGAGTGCTTTGTCAGGAGGCAATTCAGAATAGCCTCCATCCACGTTGTAACAAGAGATATCCAGTCCCTCGCAAATCGCGCGAAAGAAATCGTTCACGTCCTTGTCAGTATCTTTGAACGAACACGAAAAGAACGCCTTAACTGATGCTGACTTCATTGCCATCCTCCCAGATGTAATTCGAATAGAAAATCTAACGTGAAGTAGGAAGCGCAGCACGATTTCCACATCTGGAATCTCGTGGCCGAATGTGGAAACTGCCATCTATATCTGGATACATCGCTATAGCCATATCCAGGCGCTTCCGGTTTGCCCCGGGAGTCGAGGTTCAAGCGGCGGATGGTTGCTTCCGGGTGTGGCGATGGTTGGCACTGGCTTTTCCTGACGAGGCATGACGGCGTTGGCTGGCACTGCTTTCCTCCCGGCGCGGCGGCGGATATTCCGAACGAATGTTGCGAGGATAAACCCGAATCATGCCTCTGGCAAATCCGCTTTCATGTCCGGGTGTAATCGAAAGTGGTGGACGCCGAAGTAAAACCATTCCTTTGATCGGCATGGGTGCAGGAGTGGGCTGGCGAGGCACCGGCGTGTTCCGCCAAGGGCGGCGGGTGGCCGCCGCAGCGAAGTAAAGAAGGGCGTAGGCAGGGTTTCGCGGAGCACTGCTCCGCGCTGCCGCAGCCGGCTTGCCATGCAGGGCAAGCCGTGGGCGGGACGGGCGTCGCCCGGACCGGGTGACATGAGCAGCGGCGGCCACCCGCCGCCCTTGGCGCGCGCAGACATCGAGCGCGCTGTGCCGATCAGCGACGGCTAGCCGGTGACGGTGACCACGAGGCGGCGCGGATGTGGCGCCGTGCGGTGTTCCCACAGGTAGATGCCCTGCCAGGTGCCCAGCAGCAGCCGACCGCCGCCCAGCGGCACGGAGACGGAACTGCCGCTCAGCATGCTGCGTGCATGGGCGGCCATGTCGTCGTCGCCTTCGTCGTTGTGGCGGTAGGCCGGGTCGCCGTCGGGCGCCCAGCGCTGCGCCAGGGTTTCCATATCGGCGCGCACGGCCGGATCGGCGTTCTCGGTGATCATCAGCGAGCAGCTCGTGTGCTGGACGAAGACGTGCACCACGCCGGTGTCGATGCCCGAGGCGCTGGCGATGCGCGCGACCTCGCCGGTGATCTCCTGCGTGCCGCGCCCGTGGCTGCGAATCTCAAGCGTGGCCTGGTAGCTCATTTGTCGATCGGGAAATCGCCGCAGCGCCAGCGCCGACTTTCATTGCCTTCATTTTTCCAGGGGCGCGCGCAGCCGGGCGAACTCGGCGGGGGCGACGTATTGCAGCACTTCCTTGCCCTTGCTGTCGAGCACGATGTCCAGTCCCAGCGCCGGATAGAGGAAATGTTCCAGCGTCTCGCCTTGGCGGATGCGCTCCGCCGGCGCGCCGAAGCGTTGCAGGATGATGGCCTCGTCGAGGCCGGCCGAGGGGATGAAGGCGATGGCGGCGAGCGGCAGGCGTTCGGCGCGCTGCCGGTCGGCGTCGTTGAGCGTGAACTTGCGGACGCCGGTTTCGAGGTGGTCGGTCTTCGCCGCCTTGTCGCGCATGGCTTGGAGTTCGCTCGATGTGGCGGCGATGCTCAGCACCAGCTTGCCGGTGAGCGGGCCGATGGACACGGTGTCGAAATAGGCTTCGAGGGCCAGCGGCTTTTCCGGCGGCGCGAGCAGCGCGAGCTTGGGCGCTTCGGTGGAAAGATGCTGCGCATCGGCCAGCGTACTGGCCGCGCCGCCGCCCAGCGTCAGGCCGAACACCCGCGACTGGCCGGCGCCCGGCAGCTCGATCTGCCACGGCATGCCCTGCGTCGCCAGCGGCGCCGGCTCGCGCTGCGGCGGGAACAGCATCTGCGCCAGCAGCATGGCGACGAGCAGGATGAAGACGCCTGCGGCTACTTTCAGTCCGGTCATTTGCGGTCCTCAGCGCGTAATCGGCTTGTAACGAATCCGCTTCGGCTTCGCCCCTTCTTCGCCGAGGCGCTTCTTCTTGTCTTCCTCGTACTCGTGGTAGTTGCCGGCGAAGAAGCTCCATTGCGACTCGCCTTCGCAGGCGAGGATGTGGGTGCAGATGCGGTCGAGGAACCATCTGTCATGGCTGATGATCATGGCGCAGCCGGCGAATTCGAGCAGGGCGTCTTCCAGCGCGCGCAGGGTTTCGACGTCGAGGTCGTTCGAGGGTTCGTCGAGCAGCAGCAGGTTGCCGCCGGTCATCAGGGTCTTCGCCAGATGCAGACGCCCGCGTTCGCCGCCGGAGAGATTGCCGACGTTCTTCTGCTGGTCGCCGCCCTTGAAGTTGAAGCGGCCGATGTAGGCGCGGCTGCCGATTTCCGTCTTGCCGATGGTGATGATGTCGGCGCCGTCGGCGAGTTCCTCGAACACGGTCTTGCTGCCGTCGAGGCAGTCGCGGCTCTGGTCGACGTAGGAAATCTTTACCGTGGGGCCAACGACGACTTCGCCGCTATCCGGCTTGTCCTGCCCGGTCAGCATCTTGAACAGCGTCGATTTGCCGGCGCCGTTGGGGCCGATGATGCCCACTATCGCGCCCGGTGGCACGGTGAAGCTGAGCTTGTCGATCAGCAGACGGTCGCCGAAGCCCTTGCTGACGTCATGAAACTCGACCACCTTGTCGCCGAGCCGGTCGGCGACGGGGATGAAGAGTTCGTGGGTCTCGTTGCGCTTCTGGTAATCGGTTTCCGACATTTCGTTGAAGCGCGCGAGGCGCGCCTTGCTCTTGGCCTGGCGCGCCTTGGGGTTGCTGCGCACCCAGGCCAGCTCCTGCTTCATGGCCTTCATGTGCGCGTCTTCCTGCTTGGCTTCGGTCTCCAGCCGCGCTTCCTTCTGCTCCAGCCAGTTGGAATAATTCCCCTTCCACGGAATGCCGTGGCCACGGTCGAGTTCGAGGATCCATTCCGCCGCGTTGTCGAGGAAGTAGCGGTCGTGGGTGACGGCGACCACGGTGCCGGGGAAGCGGGTGAGGAACTGCTCCAGCCATTCGACAGATTCGGCGTCGAGGTGGTTGGTCGGCTCGTCCAGCAGCAGCATGTCGGGGCGCGAGAGCAGCAGCTTGCACAGCGCCACGCGGCGTTTCTCGCCGCCCGAGAGGGTCTTGATGCTGGCGTCCCACGCCGGCAGGCGCAGGGCGTCGGCGGCGAGGTCGAGCTGATGCTCGGTGTCGGCGCCCGAGGCGGCGAGTATGGCTTCGAGGCGTGCCTGCTCCTCGGCCAGCTTGTCGAAGTCGGCGCCCTCTTCGGCGTAGGCGGCATACACGGCTTCGAGCTTGGCCTGAGCTTCCATGACTTCACCCATGCCGGATTCGACTTCCTGGCGCACGGTCTTGTCGGGGTCGAGCTGCGGTTCCTGCGGCAGGTAGCCGATGGACAGGTTGGGCATCGGCGTCGCCTCGCCGATGATGTCCTTGTCGATGCCGGCCATGATTTTCAGCACGGTCGATTTGCCCGAGCCGTTCAAGCCGAGCAGGCCGATCTTGGCGCCGGGGAAGAAGCTGAGGGAGATGTCCTTGAGAATCTGGCGTTTCGGCGGCACGATCTTGCCGACGCGGTTCATGGTGAATACGTATTGGGCCATGGTGCTTTTCTGTAGTTGATGGATTAGAAACCGGTGAACAGGAAATCCAGCGCGGCGACGATTTCGTCGCGCTGGGGGGACAGGTTGGCAACGGGGTTCCGTAGCAGGCGGTTTGACACCGAGGCCATGTCCTGTGTCAGTGCGACAAGCGCCGTGTCGCCGACGCCGACTTTCGGGTTGAGGCGCAGGATCGGGGTCTCGATGGCTTCAGGATAGGCCAACGGGATGACGACGTGGGTCGGCAGGTCGGCGAGCAGTGCGCTCTGGACATCGACTACGTAGGGGATGACGCTTGCGGTCGTGGCGTCCGGGTTGCGAAAGACGTCGAGGTGCGCCATCAACTCTCACGCATGAAGTTGCGGAAGCGGTCGGAGAACACGCCGTGCTTTTCGACGAAACGACCGTAGGCCGCGATGCCTTCTTTGTTCTGCTCCAGCCACTCGGCTTCGCGTTGCCGTTTGAGTTCGGCGGCGAGCGCCACTTCCAGCGTCTGCGACAGGTTGATCTTGCGCGCGCGCGCCTCTTCCAGCAGGTCGGCGCGGACGGTCAGGTTGGCGGCTTTTTTGGGCGGTGCGCCCATGGCTTTGCTCCACGGATTGGATGCGCGCAAGTTACGCGTATTGTCAATGCGCGTCAAGTTGTAGCGGTGTTGGCGCGGTTCATGGTAAAAGACATCGGGATTAACCGACCACGGAGAACTTTGGATGGGCTTTCTTTCGGCACTGAGTCGCTGGCTGGCTCCGCAGGCGCCGCTTGACGGGGCGCTGCGGCAGGCCGTCGACCGGGCCGTCGAGGCGGTCGATCCGCTGCTGAAAACCGTCTCGGGCTACGAGCGCAAGCTGGCGCCGGCGGTGAGCCACGCGCTGGGCTATTGCGAAACGCTGGCTGCCGACGTTCCCGGTCCCATCGAGATCAGTCCGCGTGCCTTCAGCGCCGACTCCTTGGTGCATGCGCTGTTCGCCGCGCCGGGCGACATCGGCGACATGCTGTGCAAGAGCCGCGAATTGCGGGAGTTTCTGGCCGATCCGGCGCAGTGCGAAGGGGACGAGTTTTTCGCCCTGCTCGGCATGCGCCGGCGCGAGAAAGCCGTGATGGGCGTGGCGCTGCATGGCGACGGTGTGCAAAACGACGTGCCACAGCGCCTGCTCTATTTTGCCGACCATACGCTGGGGGAAATCGGCGGCGACTGCGAGACCACGCGCCGGCGTTTGCAGGCGGCGGCCTTCGATGGCCTGGTGCAGGGCTTTGCCGCCACTGTTGCGGACTTGCGTCAGGAGCGCCAGGATGCGCGCACTGCATGGAACATGGAGCAAGCCACCACGGGCCGCGACGAGCGCCGGCAGGCGCTGGAAGAGCGTCAGCGGCAAGCCATTGCGGCGCTGGCGCCCGAACGTTTGCTGGACGCGTTTGCCGAGTGGCTGGCGGCGCCGGAGGGTCGTTTGTATCTGAAACCGACCGAGGTGACGGTGGATCGCATGGGCGTGATCGCGGACCATCCCGCCGCCGATGGAAATTTCAGCACCCTGAATTTTCCCGAACTGGTCGCCCGCGACCGACGCCACTGGATCGTGGTGGTGGCGAAGATCAGCCGCCAGGATGCGCAGGAGGCGCTGCGCCGCCAGCAGGAGACCAACCGCTACATGGTCATCTGATTCGATGCACTAACCTGCGGCATACCGGATGTTGTTGATGCTTTGCTCGTAGTACTGTCCCCTGTTGTTAAAGAATAAAATCTTGACGGGCAAATAGTCCATCGCAGGCGCCAGCCATACCTCTACATGATCGTCTCCCGGACCGGCATTCATACGCCTCAGATGCACCGCATTCATGCTACCTAAGCCGGTGTTGATCTCCTCCTCGCCGATAGACTCAATCACATACTGCTCAATGCGATATCCAAGCGTGATCGTGACCGAAAAAATCGGTTCTTTCGGTCGCATTAGGTAGAGTTGGTAGAGAAATGACAGTTTGTCGAAAACTTTGCCGTCGAGAGGCAGGGCGAGTCTCTGGACTTTATTTGAATAGAATCGAATCCGCTTCGCCTGCCAGTCAAATTGCACTTCAACGCGAGGTTCGTCGTTGGCGCGGGTGACGTAACGCAAGGGGGTCATTCCCTGATCGGTCAGCTGCCCGTATGTTTCATCAAAAATCGTCAATGGGCTAAGCAACGCGAATATCCCGGTGGTCTTTGATTCACTGGAAAGAGTGTAATGCCCCTGGCTATCTGTCGCCCATCGGTGAGTAGCTTTACCGACAAGCCAGTGGTCTTTGCTCCAGTACAAGTCGTATGTCAGTTCCCCTTGCTGAGGTAACTTCCGTTCATTCAAGATGGCATTGGGAGTTTCCGAAAGTTCCCCAGACGCAGAGCGAAGTGGCATTTCAACGCTCGCGCTCGACGGCTCGGTACCTGCTCCATTTAGTACCACCGTTGGATTTCGGGTATCCAATTTGGTGTTTGCAGGGCTCACGGGTTCTACAAGTTCAGGCAACGAAGAAACGGGGGCATCCGTTAGAAGATCTTTCCTGGATATCGTGTCCTCGCTCCTAATGGAATCGCCAGACTTTTTCCCGTGGGCGACTTGGAGCAGTGGCAGTTGTTCTACGGGAGAAACCAGGGTTACCTGGAGTGTGGGTTCGACCACATTTGGCGAATGCACGCCCAGAGACAAGATTTGCATCAGCAAGAGCGGCTCGGCGAGTATGACCAAATGTAGCGCCAACGAAAGCATCAAGGGAAGGAACAAGGCCCGGTACATTACCGACATCGGACTTTGCCGACAGGGAAAAGGAAAACCCCTGAGCTTCGTCAAGCGACAGCGCTCTGCACGTTGGGGACTCCGCTTCGCGGGTCGTCGACGTATCTCGCCACGAAGGCACCTTCACAATCCGGCGGCAGGGCGATGCGCATGCGGTGGCCGCTGCCGGGCGCGACCGTGACCGGCTCGCCGTCACGGTTCTGCATGGCGTCGATGACGAACTCCAGATTGCCTTGCGGGCGGATGACCTCGATGCGGTCGCCGACGCTGAAACGGTTCTTCACCTCGATTTCGGCGAGACCCCCGGCGTCGTAGCCGATTACGTCACCGACATACAGGCTGCGGCTGGATTCGGAACTGCCGGAGAGGTAGTTCTGGTAGTCGCGGTCGGGATGGCGATCAAGGAAGCCGGCGGTATAGCCGCGATTGGCGAGGCCGTCGAGCCGACCGACCAGTTGCGCGTCGAAGGGCCGCCCGGCAACGGCGTCGTCGATGGCCTGGCGGTAGCTCTGGCAGGTGCGCGCGACGTAGTAGGGCGACTTGGTGCGGCCCTCGATCTTCAGCGAGTCGACGCCGATTTCGGCAAGCCGCGCCACGTATTCGATGGCGCGCAGGTCCTTCGAGTTGAGGATGTAGCTGCCGTGTTCATCCTCCTCGATCGGCATGTATTCGCCGGGGCGTTCCTTCTCCTCCAGCAGCCAGCGGTCGCCGCCGGCGTCGTCCGAGGCGGCCAGCAGCTTGTAATCCCATCGGCATGAATTGGTGCAACTGCCCTGGTTCGGGTCGCGGTGGTTGAAGTAGCCGGAGAGCAGGCAGCGCCCGGAATAGGCGATGCACAGCGCGCCGTGCACGAAGACTTCGAGTTCCGTGTCCGGGCATTGCTGGCGGATTTCGGCCACTTCGTCGAGCGACAGTTCGCGCGACAGGATCACCCGCGTCACGCCGACGCCGCGCCAGAATTTTACCGACGCATGATTGACGGTGTTGGCCTGCACCGAGAGGTGAAGCGGCATCTCCGGCCAGCGCTCGCGGATCATCAGCATCAGTCCCGGATCGGCCATGATCAGGGCATCGGGTTTGAGCGCGATCACCGGCGCCATGTCATCCAGATAAGTCCGCAGCTTGGCGTTGTGCGGCAGGATGTTGCTGACCAGGTAGAACTTGCCACCGCGGTCGTGAGTCAGGCGGATGCCTTCAGCGAGATTCTCCAGCGTGCCGAATTCGTTGTTGCGCACGCGCAGGCTGTAGCGCGGCTGCCCGGCGTAGATCGCCGTCGCGCCGAAATCCAGCGCGGTGCGCGCCATCGCCAGCGAGCCGGCGGGCGCCAGCAGTTCGGGGCATTTCACGCGGCAGTAACATGAGTGCGCAGGTCGGCATGGAGTTCGCCGGTGCGCAGGGCGTCGTTCTCATGGCTCGGGATGCGCCAAGGCTCGACAAGTGCCGCCGCCTCCCACGCCCGCATGCCCGGCAGGGCCATCAGGCGCCTCAGGTAATCCTCGGCCGGCGCAGCGATGATGACACCGTAGGTCTGGAAGCGGAAGGCCACGGGGGCGAAAAAGGCGTCCGCTGCGGAGAACTCGGCACCCGCCAGAAACGGGCCGCCGAAGCGCGCCAGTCCTTCGTTCCAGATATCCTCGATGCGGGCGATGTCGGCGACCAGCGCTGGCGGTCTTTCCGCGACGCGGACGCGCAAGCCGCAGTTCATGGTATGCAGGGTGCGCAGGGCGGAGAAACCGGAATGCATTTCAGCACAGACGCAGCGAGCCCATGCGCGCGCCGTGCCGTCGACCGGCCAGACGCCCGGATGACGCTCGGCGAGGTATTCGACGATGGCCAGCGAGTCCCACACCGTGGCGCCGCCATCGATCAGGCAGGGCACCCGGCCCGAGGGCGAAAAGTGGCGATACAGCTCGCTGGTCGGATGCCGGGCGTCGCTCGAAAACGGCGTCAGTTGCTCGCTGAAAGCGATATTGCGTTCGCGCAGCAGCAGCCAGGGCCGCAGTGACCACGAAGAATAGTTCTTGTTGGCGATGTGCAGGGTGTACATGGCGGCTACGCTTTTATGGTTTCGTCCAGCGTGATGTCGACCATCAGATCGTTCGAGATGCGTTCCAGTTCGCCGGTCAGCGCGGCGACATCGAGGTCCGGCGCGGCGGTGAGTTCGGCGGCGGCGTGGAACAGCGTGGCGGCCGACATCGGGGCGCTGGAGGTGTGGGTTTCCAGGCTCTCGACATTGACCGCGTGGTGCGCCAGCACCTGCGAAACCTCGCGCACGATGCCGATGCGGTCGTGGCCGACCAGAGCGAGCTTCAATCGCCGTCCCGTGAGCGCCGACTTCTTCGCGAGCGCCGATTCGACGGTGACTTTCAGCCCGGCGAGCTGGCCGAGCGTTTGGGTCAACGCGGCCGCATGCTCGGCGTCGACACCGACTTCGACGATGCCGGCGAACTTGCCGGCCAGCTGCGCCATCGAGGATTCCAGCCAGTTGCCGTGATGGGCGCTGATTGCCTGCGCCAGTTCGCCGACGAGTCCGGGGCGGTCGTCGGCGATGACGGTGAGGATCAGGGAAATGGAAGTCTTGCTCATGTTTTCTCCTAACGGTCGCGATAGCCTTCCCGATTTGCACCATGGGCACTACCGGAGAGCTGTTCCAGTTCGTTCATCGGTACGCAGCCGCAATGCAGGTTGCGGTCGCCCCACACGTCGTCGATGCGATTTACATAGGGCCAGAACTTGTTCTCGGCCACCCAGGGCAGCGGGAATACGGCCTGCTCGCGGGAATACGATCGGGTCCACTCGCCGACGAGGTCGGCCTCGGTGTGCGGCGCGTGCTTGAGCGGACTGCCGTCCAGCGTCCACTCGCCGTTTTCGATGCGGCGGATTTCGTCGCGGATCGCGATCATCGCGGCGCAGAAGCGGTCGAGTTCGGCCTTGTCCTCGGATTCGGTCGGCTCCACCATCAGCGTGCCGCCGACCGGGAAACTCACCGTCGGGGCGTGGAAGCCGTAATCCATCAGGCGCTTGGCGATGTCGGTTTCGGCGACGCCGGTTTGCGCCTTGATGGCGCGCACATCCAGAATGCATTCGTGGGCGACGCGGCCCAGGCTGCCGGTGTAGAGCACCGGATAGTGATCCTTGAGGCGCGCCGCGACGTAGTTGGCGTTGAGTATCGCGATTTCGGTGGCGCGCGTGAGGCCGGTGCCACCCATCATGGTGATGTACATCCAGGAGATAGGCAGGATCGAGGCCGAGCCCCAGGGTGCGGCCGAGACCGCGCCTTGTCCGCCATGCGGGCCGGCGATGGTCTGTACCGCGTGGTTGGCCATGAAGGGCGCCAGGTGCGCCTTGAGGCCAATCGGCCCCATGCCTGGACCGCCGCCGCCGTGGGGGATGGCGAAGGTCTTGTGCAGGTTGATGTGCGACACGTCGGCGCCGATGTCGGCGGGGCGGCAGAGGCCGACCTGGGCGTTGAGGTTGGCGCCGTCCATGTACACCTGTCCGCCGTGGGCGTGGATGATGGCGCAGATGTCCTTCACCGCTTCCTCGAAAACGCCGTGGGTCGACGGGTAGGTGATCATCAGGCAGGCGAGGTTCGCCGCGTGCTGCGCAGCCTTGGCTTTGAGGTCGACGACATCGACGTTGCCGCTGTCGTCGCAGGCGACGGCGACCACTTCGAGGCCGGCCATCTGCGCCGTCGCCGGATTGGTGCCATGGGCCGATTTCGGAATCAGGCAGACGTTTCGGTGGCCTTGCCCGTTCGCCGCCTGGTAGCGGCGGATGGTCACCAGACCGGCGTATTCGCCCTGCGCGCCGGAGTTCGGCTGCATGCAGACGGCATCAAAGCCGGTGATGGCCTTGAGCTGATTTTCCAGCCCGACAATCAGCTCCAGGTAGCCCCGAGCCTGATCCAGCGGCGCAAAGGGGTGCATCTGCGCAAACTCGGGCCATGAGACGGGAATCATCTCGGCGGCCGCGTTGAGCTTCATGGTGCAGGAGCCGAGCGGAATCATCGCATGGTCGAGCGCCAGGTCGCGGTTCTGCAGGCGCTTGAGATAGCGCAGCATGCCGTGCTCGGTGTGATGCGTGTTGAATACCGGATGCGTCAGGATCGGCTCGCGGCGCAGCAATGAGGCGGGGATCGCGCAGGGCCGTGCGGCGTCGAGGGCTTCGACCTGTGTGCTTTTGCCAAAGACCTTGAGCAAAGCGGCGACATCTTCGCGCGTGGTGGTTTCATCGAGGCTGATGCCCAGCGTTTCGTCATCGACGCGACGCAGGTTGTAGCCGGCGTCAACCGCAGCCTGCATGTATTTCGCCGTCTCGCCAGCGCCGACTCTTACTTCAAATGTGTCGAAGAAGGCGCGCTCGGCAACGCCGAGGCCACCGGCCAGCAAAGCGGCAAGGCGATGGATGCGGGCGGCAATGGTGCGCAGGCCTTCGGGGCCGTGCCATACCGCGTACATGCCGGCCATGTTGGCGAGCAGCACTTGCGAGGTGCAGATGTTGGAATTGGCTTTCTCGCGGCGGATATGTTGCTCGCGGGTTTGCAGCGCCATGCGGTAGGCCGTCTTGCCGCGCGCGTCCTTCGAGACGCCGATGATGCGCCCCGGCATCGAGCGCACATGCGCCTCGCGGGTGGCGAAGAAGGCGGCGTGCGGGCCGCCGAAGCCTGGTGGTATGCCAAAACGCTGCGAGGAACCGAGCGCAATGTCGGCGCCCATTTCGCCGGGGGATTTCAGCAGCACCAGCGCCATCAGGTCGGAGGCCACGGCCACGACTCCGCCCTTGCCCTTGATGGTGGCAATCACGGTGGTGAGGTCGGCAATTTCGCCGCGCGCATTGGGGTACTGCAACAGGGCGCCAAACAGATCATGCGCAGAGGCATCTTCGGGCCGGCCGAAAACCAGATCGAAGCCGAAGTATGCAGCGCGCGTTTTGATCACGTCGATGGTCTGCGGGAAGGCTGCCTCGTCGACGAAAAACACATTGCCCTTGGCCTTGGAGATGCGCCGCGCCATGGTCATGGCCTCGGCGGCGGCGGTGGCTTCGTCGAGCAGCGAGGCGTTGGCGATCTCCATGCCAGTGAGGTCAATCACCATCTGCTGGTAGTTCAGCAGCGCCTCCAGCCGGCCCTGGGCGATCTCGGCCTGATAGGGCGTGTAGGCGGTGTACCAGCCGGGATTCTCGAACACGTTGCGCAGGATCACCGGCGGCGTGTGCGTGCCATGGTAGCCCTGGCCGATCAGGGATTTCTTCACCACGTTCTTCGCCGCGATGGCTTTCAGCGCCGCCAGCGCCGCGTGCTCCGGCATCGGCGGCGGCAGGTCGAGCGGACGTTGCAGACGGATGGACGCCGGCACCGTTTGGCTGATCAGCGTCGTCAGCGAAGCAGTGCCGATGGCGGCCAGCATTCCGGCAATGACGTGTTCATCGGGGCCGATGTGGCGGCCGAGGAACTCGTCGCCGTGTTCGAGGGTAGTCAGTGGTTTCGTCAGGTTCTCGGCGTGCATGGCGATTTAGAACGTGGCAGTGTAGGCGGCGGCGTCGAGCAGGCCGTCGAGTTCCGCCAGGTTTGCCGGCTTGACGCGGAACAGCCAGTTGGCATAGGCGTCGGCATTGACCGAGTCCGGCGCGTCGGCGGCGGCCTGGTTGATATCCACCACTTCGCCGGAAACCGGCGAGTAGATGTCGGAAGCGGCCTTTACCGATTCGACCACGGCGCATTCCTCGCCGGCCTTGACCACGCGGCCAACGGCAGGCAGTTCAAGGAAGACGATGTCGCCCAGCGCTTCCTGGGCATGGTCGGTGATGCCGATGGTGACGCTGCCGTCGGCTTCAAGTTTGGCCCACTCGTGGGACGCGGTGTATTTCAGGTTGGTTGGCGTGGTCATGACAGGCTCCTCAAAGAATGGGCTTACCGTTACGGACAAAACTGGGTTTGACGACGCGCGCCTTGAGGCGTTTGTCGCGGATTTCGACTTCGACTTCGCTGCCGATGGCGACGCCGACCGGCAGGCGCGCCAGGGCGATGGATTGATTCAGGCTCGGCGAGAAGGTGCCGCTGGTGATTTCGCCTGCGCCTTGCGGCGTGATGACTTTCTGGTGGGCGCGCAGCACGCCGCGATCCAGCAGCAGCAGGCCGGCGAACTGGTTGCGCACGGGGCGTGTCGCCAGCGCCGACTTTCCGATGAAATCGCGCGCGGTGTCCTTCAGGTCGACCGTCCATTTGAGTCCGGCCTCGTAGGGCGAGATGCCCTCGTCCATATCCTGGCCGTAGAGATTCATGCCGGCTTCGAGCCGCAACGTGTCGCGCGCGCCGAGGCCGCAGGGTTTGATGCCGGCTGCCAGCAGTTTCTGCCAGACTTGTGCGGCGTCCGCCGCCGGCAGGCTGATCTCGAAACCGTCTTCGCCGGTGTAGCCGGTGCGGGCGACCAGCCAGCCGTCCCAGTCCGCCGCCTGAAATATTCCGAGCAACACCGTTGCCGCGCGGGCCGTGGGGAAAGCCGTCCAGAACCGCTCGCGGGCATTCGGTCCCTGCACCGCGATCATCGCCAGCGCGCCATCGCCGTCGCGGCGTTGCGTGAGTGTGGCGTTGAATCCCGCCAGTTGCTGGCGCATCCAGGCGATGTCCTTGGTCGCCGTGCCGGCGTTGACCACGATGCGGTAGTGCTCGGCAGTGAAGAAGTACACGATCAGGTCGTCGATGACGCCGCCGGCTTCGTCGAGCAGGCAGGAATACAGCGCCTTGCCCGGCGTGGTCAGTTTGGCCACGTCGTTGGCCAGCAGGTGCCGCAGCCAGCGCGTGGCGTCGGGCCCGACCAGATCGAGCGCGCACATGTGCGAAACGTCGAACATGCCGGAATCCGTGCGCACGGCATGGTGTTCCTCGATCTGCGAGCCGTAATTGATGGGCATCTCCCAGCCGGAGAAATCGACCATCTTGGCGCCGGCGGCGAGGTGGGAGTCGTAAAGGGGAGTGCGCAGCGGCATGGAGGTCCTCGGAAAAGAATAGAGGACGCGACGGGGCTCCGTCACGTCCCCATCTGTCCTTGGCGCCTGAGAGATTTACTCCGTCGGCGGGCAGGCCTCAAGTTGCTGCAATGAGCTGCCGCTCTCCAGATTTTTAGTGCGTCGTCGGCCCTTTTGCCTGAGCGGTTCCTGGGGGTTGCGCCTTCGGCGGTGACGGTGGGGAAAATGTCACTCTCTCCCGACGACCGGGGCGAATTATCCTATAAATTTACCGTGGCAGGCCGATCATTCCTCGGCATCCATCACGGGCACCGCCTCGGCGTAGATGCCATCGACTTCATTTTCGGCAATATCCAGCAGACGCAGGCAGGCGCCACCGAGCTTGGACCATTCGCGGGTATTGCTGAGGCCGGTATGTCGCTGCACCAGGTATTCGGCGAACTGCGCCATGGCGATGCGGTAGCGGCTGGTAAGCGGCGGAGTGACGGTGGCCGTTTCGATAACCTCCACATCGTGGTGATGGCGGATGGCGAGGCAGGTTTCTTCCGGCAGCCACCAGCTTTGTGCCAGCAGGCAGCCGACCATGGCGTGGTGGGTGGGCAGATGCGACTCTTCAACGGCGGTGAAGCTGCGGTGGTCTTCGCCGTTGGCCTGGGCCAGCGTCTTGTGGTAATCGGGAAATCGCATCAGCAGCACCGGGATGCCGCAGTCGCGGAACAGGCCGAAGGTATAGGCGTCATCCGCGCGCAGCTTGTGATTGCCGACATACTGCGACAGCCAGCCGGACAGGCGCGCGATGCGTGCCGAGGCATCCCAGAAGCGTTCCAGTTGAAGCGAAGCGGGGAATACCTTGCGCAGGATGATGCCCGCAATCGCCCGACTCGCTATATTGAGGCCGAGCATCATCAGCGCTTCGTTGATCGAGTGCACCCGGTTGCGACAGCCGAAGAAGGGCGAGTTGGCGGTCTTGATGAGGCTGGCGGACAGGCTGACATCGGCGCCGATGACATTGGCCAGGCGCTTGTAGTCGGGCTCTTCCTTGCGCATTTCATGGGAAATACGATCAAGAATGACCGGTCGCGGCGGAATGCCGATGTCCTTGAGGGAGCTTTCCAGCAGCGCATCGACCGGGGAAAGCAGTGGCGCTTCGGCGGTATTTGTCATGACGCGTTCCTTTGCTGGAACCAGTCCAGAAGCGCCTCTTCAGGCATGGGGTGGGCATGAATATATCCCTGAATCGCATCGACGCCGGCTTCCCGCAGGGCATCAAGCTGCGCCTGATCTTCGACGCCCTCGGCCACCACGATCATGCCCAGTTCGCGACCAAGTTGCGTCATGGCCTTGACCACGGCAAAGGCACGGCGGTCGTGGGGCAGCACGATGACAAAGGCGCGGTCGAGCTTCAGCTTGGTCGCCGGGATGTCCTTCAGGTTGGCCAGGCAGGAATAGCCGGTGCCAAAATCGTCAATCGCGAGTCCGACCCCGGCCCTTTTTGCGGCGTGCAAATTTGCTTGCACGGTCTCCGAGATATCCATGAACAGCGATTCGGTCAGCTCCAGTTCGATCAGTTCCGGACTGACATTGGCGCACAGCAATGCGCCGTGCAGCGCCTGGGCGAATTGGGGGGAGGTCAGTTGCGCGCGCGAAACATTGATCGCTACTTTGGTGCGGTGTCCGGCATCGTCGAGATGGCGTGCATAACGCGCGCCGGCGAGCAGGCTCCATTCACCGAGACGGATGATCAGGCCGGTTTTTTCGGCAACGGGAATGAACCTGGCCGGCGGGATCAGTTCATCGTCGATCGTGCAGCGCATCAGGGCTTCGACGGCCTCGACCCGACCGTCGAAGCCGATGATTGGTTGATAGTGCAGACTCAAACCGCCGTTCTCGAGTGCCAGATGCAGTTTGTTCTCTATCGTCAGTTCTTCGCGCGCGAGCAGGATGCCGAGCCGTCCCGGCATCGGCTCGTCGCCCGAAGCCACGGCGCGCCCGCCACCCTGGCGCTTGGCGGTGCTCATGGCCCGGTCGGCGCGTTCGAGGAAAGCGAAGGGATCTTCGTCGCCCTCAAGAATGGCGATGCCTATGCTGGCCGAAGGATGGAGAAACAGTTCGCCAAAGCGCAGTGGTGCTTCAATGGCCTGCAACAGGTCTTGCGCCAGTTGCCGGGCGTGTTCCGCATCGCTGTTGGGTATCAGGCAGACGAACTCATCGCCACCCATGCGGCACCACTCGCCGCGTCCGGCGGATTTTTCACGCAGGCGCCGGGCGATCTGGGTGATGACCATGTCGCCACCCAAATGGCCGAAGGATTCGTTGACCTGCTTCAGGCGACTCAGATCGATCCACAGCGCGGCCAGCAACTGGCTGCTGGCGACCGCGCCGGATGCCAATCTGCCTACCAGTTCAAGGCAACTGCCGCGATCAAGAAAACCGGTGCTCGAATCTATGCCATTAGCCTGCATGCGGGGGTCTCGGTACAAATTATTGGTGTCAAGCATAGTCGATTTTTGGCGGGACGAGCTTGCGAACTCGCAGTGGCTGGCACTTATCCCACTTTTGGCTCCGGCCGCTACGCTTAACGCCGATACTGCCGGCGTTAGCCTTTCGCGCGGGAGTTTTGGCTCCGGCCGCTACGCTTAACGCCGATACTGCCGGCGTTAGCCTTTACTAAAACTGCGTTTTGCTGTACTGTATGCATGAACAGCTAACGGAGTATCTTCATGGCCGACGATCTCACTTCCCGCCAGCGGGAAATTCTCGATTTCATCCGCAACAGCATGGAAGTCTCCAGCGTGCCGCCGACGCGCGCCGAAATCGCCAGCGCTTTTGGTTTCGCCTCGGCCAATGCCGCCGAAGATCATCTGAAGGCGTTGGCGAGAAAGGGCGCGATCACGCTGGAGCACGGTTCCGCGCGTGGCATCCGGCTGGTGGAGCAGCTCGGCCTGCCGTTGATCGGCATCGTCGCCGCTGGCAGCCCGCTCCTGGCGATTGAAAACCGGCTCGGCCAGCTTCGCATCGATCCCGCGCTATTCACGCCGCGCGCCGATTTTCTGTTGCGCGTGCGCGGCCTGTCGATGATCGAAGCCGGCATTCTCGACGGCGACCTGCTCGCCGTGCACCGCACGACCGAAGCAACCAACGGCCAGATCGTCATCGCCCGGCTCGGCGACGAAGTCACCGTCAAGCGCTTCAAGCGGCGCGGCGCCATGGTCGAGCTGATCGCCGAGAACCGCGACTTCGCCCCGATCCTGGTCAATACCCGCAAGGAGCCGCTCACCATCGAAGGCGTCGCGGTGGGCTTGATCCGGGATGGCAAGACCTTGTGAACGTATCTGTCACCCCGCTGGCCCAGGTGCTGGAGCGCAGCGACATTCGGCGCGTCGACGCATTCGCCATAGCGTCAGCACCGACTCTTGCCAGCGGCTTTCCCCGGCTCGATGCCGAACTGCCCGACGCGACCGACCTCCGGCAGCGAACTCGCGTCGCCGCCTGACGACGGCCCGCGAAGCGGCATTGACGGCCCCCGAAGGGGAATCCCCGTCACGCAGAGCGAAACTTACGTCCTGAAGGAATCCTTCGGCCAGTTGTGGAGCTACCAGCGCGAGGGATGGGCGCGGCGTTTCTTCGACAACTGGAAAGCCAGCCTCAAGTGGCAACGCCTCAAGCCTTACGAGAAGTTCGCGGAAATGATCGAGCGTCATTGGGATGGAATCGCCGCCTACTGCAATCCAGAAAACAAAGTCTCGCTCGGCTTCGTCGAGGGACTCAACAACAAGATTCGCGTCATCCAGCGCCGCGCATACGGACTGCGCGACGAACAGTACCTGCGACTGAAAGTCCTCACCTGTATGCTGCCGAAAATCTGATTGACATGCGTTTTCACCCACACTCTTTCACGAAGACCCGATTTAAATTAATGACGCAGTAAGACTAGCAAGAGCTTTGGCTTCACTCAAAACCGCCGGCGCGTCCGGCGGTTTTCTGAGTGGCGGTTTTTTGAGTGGACAAATCGACCTGTCCCGCCGCACAATTCCAGCCATGAACCCCGACAGCAGCGTTGCCTTCTTCGAGCGGCAGTTTCAGCACCAGCTCCGCGACCAGGACTTCAAGCTCAATCCGTTTGAGCTGGCCGTCTTGCCGCATCTGAAGGGGCGCGTTCTCGACTTCGGCTGCGGCTTGGGCAATCTTGCGCTTGCCGCCGCAGAGCGTGGCTGCTCGGTTGTTGCGCTGGATGCCAGCCCAGCCGCGATCAGCCACCTGCGGCAGCGTGCCGCTGCCAAGGCCCTGCCGGTCGAAGCCATCGAAGCCGATCTGCGGACTCATGCAATCAACGAAGACTTTGACTGCGTGGTCTCCATCGGCCTCCTGATGCTCTTCGACTGCGCGTGCGCCGCGCGCGTCCTGTCGATGCTACAAGCGCGCGTCCGTCCGGGCGGCATTGCGGTCATCAACGTGCTGGTCGAAGGCACGACTTACCTCGACATGTTTCAGCCCGGCGGTTACTGCCTGTTTTTGCGGTCCGAAATGACAAGCCGCTTCGCGGACTGGGACATCATTCATTCCGAATTCCGTGAATTTGATGCGGCAGGTGGGCGCATCAAGTCCTTCGTCACCGTCATCGCACAGAAACCATGGCCGGCAGCATGCCGCCCGGACGGTTCGTGCGACGAAACCGAACAACGCACTCGCAGTGTGTGACTTGCTATAGACTTCGGCGTACGAGGTCTAATACTAAAGTAGGAGGTGGAGTGCCATGACATTACGCAGCAGGCTATTGTTTGTCCTTGCCATCCTTGCCGTGGCGACCGTGATGGCCACCGGATTCAACTTCTTCATGTTCATGCGCCTGGCCGACGAGGCGGGCAAGACCAATCCGCAGATTATTGAATATGCCGGCTCGGCGAAAATGTGGATCATCGCCGTCAGTGCCGTGGCATCGGTTCTCGGTCTTGCGGCTTTCGTGCAACTGGCCCGCATCCTGCTCGGACTGCTCGGCGGCGAGCCGCAGTACGTGGCGGACGCCGTCAAGCGTATTGCCGGCGGCGATCTGTCCTTTACGCTGAAGCTTCGTCCGGGAGACACGGAAAGCCTGTGTGCCGCGATCAGCGGCATGCAGCAGAACCTGCACACCATGGTCGGCGAGTTGCGTGCGGCGAGTCGCCAACTCGATGAATCGGTAAAACAGATCGGCGCCATGACCGACGGGATTGTTGGCAGTTCGTCGCAGCAGAACGAAGTGGCGCAGGAAGCCGCAGCCACGGTCGGCGAGCTTTCCGCCAGTGTCGACAGGGTGGCCGACACCGCCGCGAATGTCGGTAGCCAGGTCGCCACCTGCATAGATATGACGGGTACGGCCAACGTAAGCCTGTCGAACATGATCGGCGAAATATCGATGGTGGAGAGCGCCGTCAATGACATAGCCAGTACCGCCACCGAATTCATCGAAAGCACCAAGGAGATCACCGACATGACGCGCGAGGTGCGCGACATCGCCGATCAGACCAATCTCCTGGCGCTGAATGCGGCAATCGAAGCGGCGCGCGCGGGGGAGCAAGGACGGGGATTCGCGGTGGTGGCCGACGAGGTGCGCAAGCTGGCTGAGAAGTCGGCGATCGCGGCGGCCAAGATCGACAAGGTCACGCAAGCCATGGGTGGCCGTTCCGGTGATGTGGAGGGAGCCATTCAGCGCGGCCTTTCATCGCTGGAAACAAGCCAGCAATATCTCGAAGAGGTGGCGATGGCACTGGGCGAGTCGAACCAGGCGGTGCAGCAGACCACCACGAATACCGAGGAAATTATCGCCTCGGTCAAACAGCAGTCGGTGGCAAGCGACGGCATCGCCCAACATATCCAGCACCTCGCCAGCATGGCCAGGGACAACAATGCCGCCCTTGAGCGCGCGGCGGCGGCGATGCATGACATGGAAGCCTTGTCCGAACGCCTGAATCAGGTAGCGACGCGCTTCAACGTGTAAGTGTCCAGCGCCCGTTTGATTAGCACCAGTACAAGAACCGCAACTTGGTCAAACGCTTCTTCTGCCGCATCAAGCAATTCCGGCGCATCGCAACGCGCCATGACAAGTTCGCCGAACGCTTCGCTTCCTTTGTTGCGCTTACTGCCGCTGACATATGGCTTGCTTGATTGCCAACAGACCCTAGTTCTTTCGAACTACCTCCGCCTACCTACTTGGTAGGACACCCCCTACGTCGCCTGCCGCCGCCGAATGTGCTTCCGGCGGATTTCCTCATGGATGCGTTGTCCCTAATATCACGTCGTGGAAAACCGTAGAACCGAACTCAAGATCGGTGACCGGACAGTAGCTATTGATCAGGAATGTCATTGACTTAACTTGGCATGGCACGCGTTGTCCAACTGGAACAATATCAGGGAGACACAAATGAAATATCAAGCCCGTACCAAAGCACTGGTTAGTATGGTATCTGCCGCCATCATATTAGCCTGTTCAGCTAATGCATTCGCAGCTGCAAGTGCCGATGCCGCAATAGCATTGGCGCGCAAGAACAGTTGCTTCAAGTGCCATAGCGTAAAGGAAAAAAAGACAAAACAAGGCCCCAGTTGGCCCAAAATTGCGGAAAAATATCGCGGCAAGGCGGATGCCGAGCAACTCATGATGACCCATCTTTCCAGCGGAAAACTTGTCAAGTTTGTCGATGGTGTTGAAGTGTGTCACAGGATCATCAAGACCAGCAACGAGGGCGAAGTCGACAACCTCTTTAAGTGGATACTTTCGCTCCAACCTGAGGCATGATCACCCTTCTTCCGTTCTCCGATGGATGGGTTCCCGGCGACAGTTTGACCGGCTGATCGTTCTTCAGGTTGCCCTAGAGGCGGTTGTGGCACTGGCCGCAGATCGTGGTGGAACGTTCGGTTGACAACCTACGGTTGCGGCGGCTGTTGTGGCACCACCATGAATGTGACAGCCGCACGCAGGTCGGTATCGCTCAAGTTGGCCATTCCGGCACGAGCGGGCATTTTATTGTGCCCACGAATGGCCGATGTGACCAAATTCTCGACTCCCGCCTGAAGCCGCGGCTTCCAGTCACCCATGACTCCTATCCTTGGGGCGCCATCCTTACCCGTGGCATGGCATTCGCTGCACCGTTCCTTGACCAATTGTTTGCCGGTCTTTTGACTGGGCGAACTGTATGGCTTGGATGGATCGATGGCCTTGCCCCCGCTCACCATGTACGCGACGGCCCGGCTCATCTCGAGATCGGAAAGCGATGCATGCGCGCCGTGGGCGGGCATTTTGCGGATACCGATAATGGCATGCTCGGTTACGGTGCTCAAACCACGGGAAGCGCGTTTAGCCCATTCTGCCTGGTCGCCGAGTTTGGGTGCGCCGTCCTTTCCCGTCTCATGACAGCCAACGCAAACCGTCTTGACAACCACCTTGCCGCTGCGATTCTCTCTTGTCTCTGCCATTGCCGACTGGAAGCACACAATCGATGGCAACGCAATCGCCAGAATGGACAGACGGTAGGTACGGTGAATCATTGACGTTTTCATTTTTTTGATCTCCTGGCACATTTTCCGGTTACTCCGGATTTTCTTTATCCTGCTACATCTCGCTGATAACCCTGCCGAACGCCTCCACTTGTTGCCAATCAGTGAATTCAACTACCGTCGCGGGATCGGTGGGTCCCTTTGTGATCAACATGATGAACCGGATCATCAACCGATCAACAAAGCCGTATTTCGGATAATCCAGTTTGCCAGCAAAGACCGCCAGTTGCTTCGGGCGCCATGATATCTGCTTGAGAAATTTGCGGAGGTAGGGATTGGTTTCCGGACGGTTTTTTTCCGGTTTTCGGGCGACGATGTTGACCGAGAAAAAAGCGTTTGCCTTGCTGTCCAGGAGCTGCCGGTTGCTGGCAATGAAATCGAAAACGTGCTTGCTGTGCTTTCCATAGCGAATACTGGCGCCGACAATGATCTTGTCGAAAGCTTGCAGATCCACCTGGCGGTAATCCGTGACAGGAACCAGCGTCACATGATGTGCGTTCTGTTCGATCACTTGCTTCAATCGATTGCATATCTTTATGGTGTGACCATCCGTAGATGAAAAGAGGATAAGAATATTGGACATTTTTCAGGGTCTTGATTGGCCTTGAGTACGGCCCCATTGGGAAAAGATTTTGGGGGGATCATACGACCTTAAGGCAGGACTGGAATTTCAACTGCGCGAATCATGAGTATCCTTGACCAGCTCAAGCGGATTGAGCTTGAAGTTCTGATCGCGGACTTGCCGCTGAAACTGCCGGTCGAAAAAGGCAGCGCTGCTGTCGGAATCCATGGCCGGAATTGTGCGGCGGAACAGGCCAATCTGTCCACTCAAATAATGGCTAAAAAAACCGCCGGACTTGCCGGCGGTTTTAAGTGAAGCAAAGCGTTTGCTAGAGACTCTTCGTGTCGTGGCAGGCTGCGCCGCAGGGCATGGTGTAGGGGATCGGCATGGCCGCGCCCGGTGCGACGCCCTTGACGCCCTTGTTGTCCTTGCGCGGGACATCATAGAGGTGCGACGAGATGTCGTTCATCCAGTAGTTCTTGCCATCCTTGCCCGTCAGGCCCTTGCCGAAGCCGGCGCCGGTCTGCATGGTCTTGGTGCTGTGGCAGTCGGTACAGGTGATCTGGCTCGCATCCACCGTGCACTTGGCCTTGTCGGCAAGGTGCGCCTTCAGGTCGGTGCTTCCCTTGTGGCAACCGGTGCAGGCTTCGGGCTTCTTCGGATCGGCCTTCAACTGATGCGCGAACTTGCCATTGCCATGCGTATCGTGACAGTCGGCGCAGGCCACAAGATGATTGCCGTTGCGATGCTTGGACGACTTGATGAAGTCCGTGCCCTGCTGGTGGTGGGACTTGGAATGCAGTCCGTCCGCCCAGTAGTCTTTCGGGGCCGCATCCTCGCGGGTGGTGTATTCCTTGAGGAACTGATTGCGCGAGGTGCCCGGCAGCATCATCTTGTTGGCCGTATTGACCGGCTGGTCGTTCTTCAGGTTGCCCTGGGGCCGGCTATGGCACTGGACGCAGATCATCGAAGCCCGTTCCGCCGACAGCTTGTTGGGGCTGACGATGGTCGATGGCATCTTGATTTCTTTTGCCTTGACGTGGACAGAGCCGGGACCGTGGCAGGTTTCGCAACCCATGTTGATTTCATTGGGCTTGCCGTCGCCGTCGATGTCCATTTCGCCGTTGCGATCATTGGCTGAGCCTGCCTTGTAGTCGCCCGCGGCGGTCTTGGTCAGCGTGTAGCCGTTGTAATGGCAGGACGCGCATTCCTTGTCGAAGGACTTGGCCTGGGACGGATCGGCCAACTTCTTCGTGCCTTCGTTGAACAGCCAGTCGCCATGGTAGTCGCGCCAAGGCTTGCGACCGCGGTCGGCAAAGGAGTCGTCGCCCTTCTGATTGAACTGGACGAAGGGGAACAGGTTGGCGCCGACGCGGTACAGGTAGCGCTGCTTGAACACGCCGCCGCCGTAAGTTACTTCAACCGGATAGACGCGGGGCTGATCTTTGGAATCCTTGGCGTTCTCGGTGCGGAACTTGAGCTTGCCGTCGCTATCCTTGTAGAAGGTGGCGGTGAAGCTCACGCTGGAAGCATCGGCAGGAGCCTTGGTGGTGATCAGGTACTTGTCGAAGCTGCGGCCCTTGTCATAGCCGGAGAACCAGAACTTGGTGCCGGCCATGAGCTGGTTCAGCCCCTTGTTGAACTCCGGAAATTTCGAGAAGTCCTGCAGCTTGCTCGGCTTGCCGATGACCGTGATGCCCAGCCGGTGCAGGGTCTTGGTGAAGTGCTTCTGGTCTTCGTGGCACTCGATGCAGGCGGAACTGCCGATGTATTTGGCATCCGGCGAAACGTTGCCGGAGATCTTGATCAACAGCGGCGCGGCGGACAGTTCGACGGTGCTCATCGACTTGCGCGACTTGTCGCCGCCGGGCAGGTAGGTGGCGTCGGCGGGTTCGACATAGACGAAGTACTTGCCGCCGGGCACGTCGGCAAAGCCGAACTCGCCCTTGGCGTTGGTCTTGGCATTCAGGTAGCGCCCACGGTTGGCGGCGAGGTTGTCTTCCAGCGGCTCGTCGTTTTTGGCGTCCTTCTTGATCTCGACGGGCATCTTGGCCATCGCCGCCACGTCGGTTGCAGGGATCAGCCAGACGGTAGCGCCGGCTACTTTCTGGAAGGTCTCCTTGTTGCCATCCTCGACTACGCCCTTGAACGGCGCGTTCGGATAGCTCTTGATTTCGGTCTGCGTGCAGCCGTAGATCAATAAGGTCGAAGCAAGCGCGAGCAGGCTTCGGATAACAGTTTTTCTCATGGTGATCCCCTTGTTTTGTGAAACATCAGGGGGACATCAGCAACCTCTGTGCCACCGGCCATTTGGTGGCGCTGCCCACGAAATCGCGTGGCAAACCGGGTCTGGTTGTCGCGTAATCGCGACGCCTGTCACTTATCGGTGACAATCCCCCAGCGCTTCATGCGCACGTACAAGTTCTGTCGCGGGATGCCGCTCAGGCGCGCGGCTTCTGACACATTGCCGCCGGCTGCGTCGAGCACGCGGCGGAAATATTCACGCTCGAAATCGGCGCGGGCATCCTGATAGCCCGGTGTGACCGGCGCTGGATCATTCGCGGGAAGCGGGGATGCGCAGCACTCGCCGGTCGGAAACAGGTGCGACATGTCGATCGGGCCGTTCACATGCAGTGCCACGGCACGCTCGATGCAGTGCTGGAGCTGGCGCACATTGCCCTCCCAGCGGCAGCCCTCCAGCGCCTGCAGCGCGGCGGGTGTGAGCGGCCCGCAGGTCTTGCCGAATTTCGTGCTGTAGTGGTCGAGAAAATGCGTGGCCAGCGGCACGATGTCGCCCTCGCGTTCGCGCAAGGGCGGCATGCGTATCGATACCACGGCGATGCGGTAGTAGAGGTCTTCCCGAAACCGGCCGGCCTTGACTTCGGCGAGCAGGGGCCGGTTGGTGGCGCAGATCAGGCGAAAGTCGGCTGCGCGCGGCTGGGTGCTGCCGATGCGGGTGAAGCTGTGATCCTGCAAGACGCGCAGCAGGCTGCTTTGCAGCTTCGGGCTCATGTCGGCGATTTCGTCGAGGAATAGGTTGCCGTCATGCGCTTTCTCGAAGTAGCCAGCCGTGGCCTGGCTGGCGCCGGTGAAGGCGCCTTTTTCATAGCCGAACAACAGGCTTTCCAGCAGGGTTTCCGGCAGTCCGCCGCAATTCACTTCAAGAAAGAGCTTGGTCGCGCGCGTGCTCATGGCGTGGATCATCCGGGCGGCGAGATCCTTGCCGGTGCCGCTTTCGCCTTCCAGCAATACGGTGGTGTCGAGGCCGGCCACCTGGCTGATCTGGCCGAGCACGTGTTCCATGGCGGGCGACTGCCCGATCATCGCCGGCGCGCCCGATTCGCTGGCCAGGCGGGCGCGCAGTCCGTGGATTTCGCGGTAGGCGCGGTCGAGTTCGAGCGCCTTGCCGATGACGGCTTCGAGGGCTTCGAGGTCTTCGAAGGGCTTGGTCAGGTAGTCGAACAGCCCTTCGCGCACCGCCGCCACGGCGTCACGCACATCGGCGAAGCCGGTCATCAGAATGCCCACCAGATGCGGTCGGCGCTCGCGGAACTCGCGCAGCAGGTCGATGCCATTGTCACTGGGCAGGCGCTGGTCCATCAGCACCAGATTGAAGTCGTCCGCCGCGAACAACTGGCGTGCCTCCGCGCCGTCGGTGGCAAGGCTCACCACGGCGGTCTTGGCCAGCAGCCGGTCGAGCAGGATGCGGGTATGGCGGTCGTCATCGACCACGAGGATTTTTGGCAGCATGTCAGGAGAGGCCGGAAGGTTTGTGGGGCAGGTCGGGGCGCATTTCGGGCAACGAATTGGGGAACCAAACCGCAATTCGCGTGCCATGCCCCGGTTCGCTGCTGACATTCACCTGGCCATCGTGCAGCAGCGCGACATGCTGCACCACCGGCAGACCGAGGCCGGTGCCGTCGCTGTGCGTGGTGTAGAAGGGCACGAAGATATTTTCCATCACTTCGGGCGGCATGCCATGACCATGATCGCTCACCGCCAGCGACCAGCCGGGCACTTTCCGCGCCGGATCGTCTTCCCGCTCCAGGCTGATGACGATGGCGCCATTGTCGGTCGTGGCCTGCGCCGCGTTGACCAGCAGGTTGAACAAGGCGTGGCGGATCAGGATCGGATCGATCGTCAGCACCACGGGCTCGTCCGGCAACTTCACTTCGACCGGCAGATGTTTGGTCTCGGTCTGGCGAAACAGCAGCACCGTGTCCTCGATCAGATCCGCCATCGGCGTTGGCTTGCTCTCGAAACAGGAAACCTTCGAGAACGCCAGCATGCGTTTGACGAAGGCGCGGCAGTCTTCGCCGGCGCTGCGAATCTCGCCCAGCAGCTCGCGCGTGCGCACCGGATCGTCGACGCCGCGTTCGGCCAGTTGCGCCAGGTTGACCACGCCGACCAGCGGGTTGTTGAGCTGGTGGGCGATGCTGCCGACCATGGTGCCCAGCGCCGACAATTTCTCCAGTTGCAGGATGCGGCTGTACTCGGCATTGAAGCGCAGCAACTGGTGTTCGAGGTCGTGCTGGCGTCGATAGTCGCGTTCGACCCGGTCGAGCGCGAGGTAGAACACTCCGAGCACGCCGATGGCCGCCAGCAGGCTGATCGCCGTGACGGCGACGATGGACCATTGAAAAGTGGATTCCAGCGCGGTGATGTCGCGGATCACCACCAGGTCGCCGATGTGGCGTCGGCCCACATTTTCGAGGGGGACCACGGCCAGATGCAGCGAGCGCCCTCGGTCCTGGATCTTTGCGCTGCGTCCGGTGAGCAGTTTCTGCAGCGTGGGTTCATCCAGCGCAATCGGCAACTGGTCGATCGTCTGCGCCAGCGCGACATGGGTCGCAAAGCGATCCCAGTTCCCTTCGCGTTTCATCAGGGACTGGCCGTGTTGCCACTGCTGCTGCGACACCATGCGCTTGTTGACCAGCACCAGCATATCCACCGACAGGCCTTCGCCGATTTCGCTGATCAGATGCTCGATCTCTTCGCCGAGTTCCAGGTAGCCAAGCACGCGGCCATCGTTGCGCCAGGGCATCACCAGCCTGAGCGTGAGCGTGCCCAAAGGCCCCAGTTCGAGGCCGTGCACCGGCTCCTGCCGCCTTTTTGCCTTGATCGTCGTGAGCCGATCGATCTCGTCGCCGAATTCGTCGGGGCTATGGAAGCGATAGAGGTTGATCAGGTCCGGCCCGGTGAAATACAGGTGCGTGAGGTGATGCTTGTCGCGCAAGCTGGCGAACAAGGGGCTTAGCAGATGGGACAGGGCGGGGCGGTCAAGGTCGCGGAATGCCCGCTCGATCAACGGATTGGTCATCATCGCGCGCATCGTCGCGATCATCAGGTTGGCGTCCTTGTCCAGCTTCTGCACGAACAGCTTTTCCACGGCGGCGGTGCGCTCAGCGATATCCTGATCGCGGATATCGGCCTCGGCGCGCAAGGCGGCCACCGCAAACACGCCCATGATGAAGACGAGCACGATGGCGAGGGGAATCATGAAGCGCGCCTTGACGCGACGGGGTTCCCGCGCTTGGGAGGCAGGGCTGAGTTGAGTCATCGGGCAGAGTGTGCCGTGTCCGTTGCCGGCATGCAACTGCGGGCGCCGTGTCGCCAGCGCCGACTTTTCGAAATGACCAATGCCCTGCAAACGAATTTCACTCTGACCCCAATGGCACTGTTATCCCAGATCCAATGTGTCGCCAAAGCAAATCACTCTGGCACCATAAGCCGACCCCATAAGCTGTATATTTCGCCTTTATTCGACCTCCATCATCATGACTATGAGCGAACAAGTCGCCGCAGAGCCTACGGGAGCTCGGTTTATTCACGTTGAAGCCAAGCCCGATCACCTTGAGTCGCTGACCCGTAGCAAGCCTGTGAATGCACTGGCTGAGCTTGTCTGGAATGCGTTGGACGCTGATGCTGATCGAGTGCAAATCAGAATCACAGACAACGAGCTTGGCAACCCCATCATAGTTGAAGTAGTTGACAATGGCACCGGTATTAGCCTGACTGACGCCGAGCGCGCTTTCGGTAACCTCGGTGGCTCATGGAAGCGCGAACGGCGCGTCACCGAACGGTCCAATAAGAAGATGCATGGCCGTGACGGCAAGGGGCGTTTCAAGGCATTCGCCCTTGGTCACTCCGTCGAGTGGGATACGGTCTACATTGATGCCGACGAGCTGGCACTGCACTACGTCATCAAAGGGCTAAGTGACAGGTTACAAGACTTCGAAATTGGCGACGTCGTTCCTGCCTCAAGCGGCCGTTTACGCGGCACGCATGTTCGGATCAGCAACATCATGGAGCCGCTTGGCATACTGTCGAGGGACGGCTCCGCAGGACTCCAGCTATCTGAACTCTTCGCCCTTTACCTGCGCAACTACCCCGCGACGAACATAATTTTCCGAGGCGAGCGAATTGACCCCAAATCAGTTCAGAAAAGCCACCAGACAGTTCCTCTGACTACCTTCAGTGCTGAAGACGGGACTCAGGTCACCGGTACGGTCGACATTGTCGAGTGGACGTTTTCGAAGAAAGAACGCCGAATTTGCTTGTGCGACTCCGATGGGTTTTCGCTTCATGAGGTTGAGGCCGGCATTCGTCCAGGCAGCGATTTCAACTTCACTGCCTACGTCCGCTCAGACTATGTCGCAAAGCTTCACCATGAGAATGCCTTGGCGCTCGACGAGCTCAATCCAGACCTCAGACGATTGATTGACGACGCGAGAGGGCAGCTTCGCAGTCACTTCCGACGAAGGAAGGCAGAGACTGCCTCTGAACTTGTTAAGCAGTGGAAGGAAGAAGGGGTCTATCCCTTCGCGGGTGATGCGACAGGCGCGCTTGAGACTGCGCGTCGCGAGGTCTTTGATATCTGCGCATTGAACGTTCACCAGTACCTTGACTCATTCAGAGATGGGCAAAGCAAGGATAGGCAGTTCACGCTACGAATGCTCAAAACGGCTTTGGACGAAAACCCCGAATCTCTCAAGCGCATCCTCACGGAGGTCCTGGATTTACCCAAAGATAAGCAGAACGAACTCGCAGACCTTCTCCAGTACACAACCCTCTCGTCTATCATTGAGGCGAGCAAGCTCGTTGCTGACCGGCTACAGTTCCTGACGGGACTTCAGGAACTGCTCTTCCAGCCAGAGAGCAAACGAGACCTTCGGGAGCGCGCTCAGCTCCACAGAATGCTGGAAAACGAAACCTGGCTTTTTGGAGAGGAGTTTCTTCTGACCAGTAGCGACGAGAACCTCAACACGGTACTGCGTAAGCACCTTGATAGGCTACGTCCTCCCGCTAAGGGCAAAAAGCGTAAGGAGGCTCCTGTTCTGCGAGATGATGGATCACAGGCCGTTATTGATCTCTTGCTCGCAAGAGAGGTTCCGGCCTATGCGCAGACTCGGCGGGAGTTTCTTGTTGTCGAGCTCAAGCGTCCATCTCAGAAGATTGATCTCATTGTCCATGGCCAGATTCAGAGCTACGCCTTAGCAGTGGCCAGCGATGAACGGTTCGATACTAAGAACACTCATTGGACATTCCTCGCTATTTCCAATGAGATGACGCCGGAAGCGGCTCGGACAGTACGGCAGAAGGGCAAGGCTTTCGGGTTCTTCCTTGAAGAAGATAACCTGCGTATCGGCCTGACCACTTGGGCAGAGGTACTCGGGGCATGTAGAGCGCGGCTGGAGGCTTTTCGAGAAAAGCTCGACTACGCGGCCACTGTGGATCAAGGCGTTGCGCTCCTGCACAACAAGTACGCGCAGTATCTTCCTTCTAGTTTTTCGCAGCGTTCAGACGAGTAGCAGTCATCCCATCGTCTAGAAATATGTGGTCGTAGTGGCGGTTTCTGCCATTTGGGGTCAGCGCCGCATTTTCCCTGCCACCATTCCGCCGTCCCGCCAGCGCCGACTTTTGTGCGTCCCGCGAACCGGAACTACCGAATTCATTGACAGGCACGTCGTAAGAAGAACGGATTCAGTGAGATTCATCCCAGCCGCGCGGCCTCTGCGGCAACGTGACCCGCAAGTGCAGTAACGAAAGTCTTGAGGCCCGTCATCGCTGACATCTCGGAAAACTCGCCACTCGTGGCCGCGCTGCGCTTCGAGGTGATGAGGCTGGCCGTGGTGTAAAGCTGTTCCTGAACAAGCTTCTGGCATAGCAGGTCATAGCGTTCGAGGTAGGACGCATTCTTGAATTCGGCAAAGACCGGGAAGTGCGGTGACGTGTCCTTGACCGGCGACCTGGATTTCGGTGCGTCCTCGACCATCATCAGCCAGCCGACGAAAGGACGCGGCTGTTTGCCGAAAGCCTCTTCACGGTAAGCCGTCCACAGATCGTGGGCGGTGCCGATGGCCTCTTCGGTGCGGTTATTGAAGTTGTTGCCGAATGACGGGCCGACTTGGCTCTTCAGTTCAATGGTGGCGATCAGATCGTTCTTGTGTATGACCACCAGATCCCAGAGCTTGGTCGGCCTGAAGTAACCCGGCAAGGTCAGCACCGCCCGTCGCTGGTGAATCTGTGCATGGGCCAAGCCATTTGCTCGCACGATATCGATTACCAGCGCGACGAAGCCGTCCATGTTCTTGCCGCTGGTGACACCGGCGCGTTCGCCCTGGTCGGCCTTGCCGGATTCAATCTGTTTTTGTGTGGCTGCTTTCCGTTTCTTCCAGAAAGCCTTTACGGCCTTGCGGGCCTTCTGTTCGTAATCGACAAGATCGAGCGCCATTTATTCCCCATTGCCTCCAAGGCCGGATTTTTCTTCGTGGTTCAGGCCGTACAGCTTGAACGCCGCCCGGTTGCACCCCTGCATATCTCGTTTCTTGGCGGCATCAATCAGCTCAACTCGCAGCGATGCGGGAACGCTGCGCCAATGCGGCAGGCGCAGGCGTCGCAGATACTGCGCCTGGAATCGGAGGAAGCCGCCGCGCATCTTGGTCGAGTACGTCGCGACGAATAGGCGGGTGACCGCCGAGAGCATCACGGCCTGCAATGCCCGCAAGTCCCACGTCTCCGAGGTAACGAAATAGAGGTTGTGGTGCGGATACAGATTCCCACCCTCGAAAACAATATGGGCCTCGCCCTTGATGTCGGGGATCAGCAGCATCGGCTTTTTCGCCAGGGACGGCGTGATTCGGCCGATGGTGCGATACCAGTGGGTCGGTGACTTTTGCGCGCAGTGACGGGCAGCAATGATCTCCTGCCGTGCTTCCAGATAGCGATGCAGACGCGGGTAGTCGCGCAGATCGACCAGTCCGCCCGTGTCGGCAAACGGATTGATGACGCCTTGTCCGCGCCATTTCACTTCGCCTGACACGATGTCGCCCGTTGTCACCAACGGTAGCTTGCGATCCGGCTCGACATCGAGGCTGTTGAAGTCGCCGATGAAGGCTTTGTCCGCGCCGGTGGCGACGCCGATACCAACCATGCAGCCCGCCTCTTCCAGGGTCGGGAATTGCTGCTCAAGTCGCCTGATGAGCGCCATCTGGTCTGCGGATTCGAGCAACCACGGTTCTGCGCCATTGGTGACCCGAGCCAGTTCGCGGACCGATCCACAATCCTTCGGCAGGGGATTGGCGCGCAGCGCTGCGGCGAGTTTCGTCAGGGTGGCCCGGTTGACGGCAGGGCGATGGGCGATGCGCGTCGCGCCGGGGGTTTCCCGGCTGATGATGGTGATGGCCGGGTAGGTGATCACGTCGGAATGGAACGCGGGCGTATCGACCATATCAACATAGATCTTCAGATGGAACTGCTCGGCCACAAGGCTGCGCAGCGGCCCGCCATAGCGGTTCTTCATCCAGCGATCGGCGCAGATGAAGCCCAGGCTGCCGCCCTTTGAAAGTGTGGTCAGCGACCGCTCGATGAACGGGATATAGAGATCGGCCCGGTCATACATGGTTTGATAGCGGCCCCGGTACTCCGCCAGCAAAGGCGCAGGGATCAACTCCTGACGCACATAGGGCGGATTCCCGACGACGAAGTCGAATTGGCCATTGAGGGGCGCCAGCAGGAAATCGCCATGGGTCAGCCAGCGGTCAGCAAGGGCTAGCGCAATTGTTTTGGCCAATCCTTCCTGCATCAGCAGGGCGATTACGGCTGCACGAGTAGATTCGAACGTCTCGCGGTGGAGTTCTACCGCCTGTATCGCTCCGCCCAGATCGTCCAGCGCTGACGTGGCGCCGGTGTCAGCCCGCCACGCTCTCAACAACCGGCTCACGGCGGGCAGCAGGAAATCGCCGCCACCGAATGAAGGCTCCAGCAGCCGATTGTCGGCTAAAGGTTTGTCCTCGGTATATCCAACCAAGTCGAGAATGAATTCAACAACTTCAAGTCGAGTAAAGACTGCACCGCGAGATTCCGTTCCCGAGGCCGCAGACAATTTCTCAATCGCGGCGGCTACTTTGGCGGAATGAGCGCCGCTCAAGCCGCCATTCAAATCAAGATTGAGCTGCCGAGATGTCAAGTTCATGATCCTTTGTGATCTGTGCTCAATGCTCGACAAGCCACTAGCGGTGTTCATACGGCCAACAATGTCCTGATACCGATTGCAAATTACGGGCCTTATTATGCCAGTCGGTGGCATTGATTCGGAAAGACGTCCATTCGCCAACCTGCCACTCTGGCGACTACGCGCGATCTGTCGGCTTTGGATTTGCGCAGCAGAGATCAAGGAAGCGGCGTCCCGTCAGCGCCGACTATTGCTCGGCAGTCGGCTGCTGGGCGTGGCCGGCCAATTGCAGCGCCATGGCGAGGGCGAACATGCCGTGGTGCATCTGATCGCCAAGCGCCTGTTCGATCACGGTGAGCTGCTCGGGCAACTGGTGACGGCGAGCCGGGATTTTTGCTGAGTACCCTACGGACGGTATCGGCTCCAAGGGGCATCCGAAAGCCGATCAAGCGTTGAGGAGCGGTGCTAGACTTGTCGGCAAGTCCAAGCAGCGCCTTGGTGCGCAGGAGTCCTGACCATGACGACAATCCAGATCGAGTTACCCGATGCGACGGCGCAGGCAGCACGCGATGCGGGCCTGCTGACCACGCAAGCCATGGAGCGCCTGCTCACGGAGGCGATCAGGCGCAGGCAGGCCGAGGATGCTCTGCTGTCGATTGCCGACCGCGTCGCCGTGGCGGGCATACCTCCAATGACGATGCAGGAGATCAACGCGGAAGTGAAGGCCGCACGCGCGGAGCGCAAGCAGCGTGCGGGCGGTCATTGACACGAATGTTCTGCTTTCCGGCCTGTTCTGGCACGGCGCGCCGCATGTGCTGCTGGAGCAGGTGCGCGCCGGTACGCTAATTCTCGTCAGCAGCCCGGCGTTGCTGGCCGAACTGGAAGACGTCTTCGGTCGCGCCAAATTCGATTCGATCCTGAGGCGTTCGAACACGTCGCGCGAACATGTGCTCGCCGAAATGCGGCAATTACCGGAGATGATCGAACCGCCACCCTTGCCGCAACCCGTCTGCCGTGATTCCGATGACGATGGCGTTATTGCGCTCGCGCTCGCGGCCCAAGCGGATTTCATCGTTTCTGGCGACGACGATTTGCTCTCGCTGAGGCGCTATCAGGACATCCCCATCCTTAGCCCGGCAGAGGCCGTGGCACGGGTCGATGGGGAGGCAAAGGGCTGAGGCGGCGGTTGCGCCGCGTCCGCCGCCGGTGGAATTTTGCCGTCCCGCCAGCGCCGACTTTTGCGCGGCGTGTGAATCGGGCCTGGGGAATTGCCTCCCAGGCCCGATTTTTCTTCGTGGTTCAGACCGTACAGCTTGAACGCCGCCCGGTTGCACGCCTGCATATCGCGTTTCTTGGCGGCATCAATCAGCTCAAGCCGTAGCGATGCGGGAACGCTTCGCCAATGCGGAAGGCGCAGGCGTCGAAGATACTGTGCCTGGAATCGGAGGAAGCCGCCGCGCATCTTGGTCGAGTAGCAAACGGCTCACGGCAGGCAGCAGGAAATCGCCGCCACCGAATGAAGGCTCCAAAAGCCGGTTCCTGGTTAACGGCTTGTCTTCGGTGTATCCGACCAAGTCGAGAATGAACTCAACAACCTCTGTTCGCGTAAAGACTGCCCCGCGAGATTCGGTTCCTGTTGCTGCGGACAATTTCTCAATCGCGGCAGCTACTTTGGCGGAATGAGCGCCGCTCAAGCCGACATTCAAATCAAGATTGAGCTGCCGCGATGTCAAGTTCATGATCCTTTGTGAACCGGGATTTCTGCTGAATGCCCGGCGCATCAGCCCTGATTCAGGCGCGTTCCGAATTCCGCCGCCGGCATGGGCCGACCGAACAGATAACCCTGATAGGCGTTGCAGCCATTGGCGGCAAGAAATTCCTGCTGCGCCACAGTTTCGACGCCCTCGGCGATAACGGCCAAGCCCATGCTTTGCGCCAGAGCCACGATGGTGCGGGCAATGGTGGCGTCGTTGGGGTCCGTCAGCACATCCCTGACGAAGGACTGGTCGATCTTCAACTGATCCAGCGGTAGCCGCTTCAGGTAGGAGAGCGATGAATAGCCGGTGCCGAAGTCGTCCAGCGAGAAGCCGATGCCTTTGGCTTTGAGGGCGGTCATTTTTTCGATGATGTCTTCCACATTGTCCAGCAACAGGCTCTCGGTGAGTTCCAGTTTGAGTTTTCCCGGGTTGGCCCCGGTGCTATCCAGCACCGCCAGCACCTGATCGACGAAGTCCGGGTGGCGGAACTGGCGGGCGCTGACATTGACCGCCACGGTGAGATGCGACATGTCCGGCACGGTTGCCCAGGCTACCAGTTGCTCGCACGCGGTTTCAAGTACCCAGAGGCCGATGGGCAGGATCAGCCCCGTTGCCTCGGCCAGGGGAATGAAATCGGCGGGAGACACCATGCCGCGCCGGGGATGTTGCCAGCGCACCAGGGCTTCGCTGCCCGTCGTGCGTCCCGCGGCGTCCACCTGGGGCTGGTAGTAGAGGAGGAATTGCCTTTCTTTCACGGCCTCGCGCAGGTCGCTATCGAGTGCGGCACGGGCGGTGACCACGGCCTGCATGTCCGGGTCGAAAAAGCGCAGCGTGTCGCGGCCCGCCGCCTTGGCCTGATACATCGCCGTGTCGGCGCGCTTCATCAACTCATCGACCGAGACGGAGTTATCGCGAAACAGCGTGATGCCGATGCTCGACGAGCAGTGATAGCTGCGCGTATTCTCTACTCCCCCGGAAAGGGTCAGATCGAGCACATAAGGCTGGCGCATCGCGTTTTGAATCTTCACGGCAACGCTCTCGGCCTGCATGGCGGCGAGCGTATCCTCCTTGAGGTCTTCGAGAATCACCACAAACTCGTCGCCTCCTTGCCGCGCCACGGTATCGCCTTCGCGTACGCAGGCTTGCAGGCGGCTCGCCACCTCCGTCAGAAACCTGTCGCCGACGTCATGTCCCAGCGTGTCGTTGAGGGTCTTGAAGTCATCCATGTCCAACAGCATCAAGGCGCCATAACGATTGTGGCGGGCACTGCTGGTCAGCGCCTGTTGCAGGCGGTCGAGCAGGAGTCGCCGATTGGGCAGATCGGTGAGCGGGTCGTAGAAGGCCAGATGTTCGATCTTGTCGGCGGATGCCTTGCGCTCGGTAATGTCCAGGGCAATGCCACCGAGCAAGGGAGACTGCCCTTGCCGGGGAATGCTGAACTTGTGCGTTTGGTAGAGCCTCGATTGACCATCTGCACCCGGCACGTGTTCCTCTATGACCGAATACCCCGCTTCCAGCGAACGTCGATCATCGGCGATTATCTTTTCCGCGAGTTCCGGCGGGAAAAGTTCCTGCGTGGATTTCCCAAGCCAGTCCCGTCCTCCAAGAAGGTTCGCCATGTAACGGTTGACATACAGAGTGATGCCGTCCTGGTTCTTGATGAACGCCGCCGCCGGCAGGGTGTCCATGAACAGGCTGAAACGTTCTTCGCTCTCGCGCAAGGCCGTCTCGCGCTCTTGCTGCGCGGTGATCATGCTGTTGAAAGCCTTGGCCATGTCGCGGATGTCCTTTGGCCCGCTGACATCGGCGTGCACGTTGGCCTCGCCGCGCTCGGCGCGCGCCATGGCTTCGGACAGATCCGTGATCGGCCGTGTAAGTCGGCCCGCCAGATTGCGCATGACGAACAGGAAGGCGACGGCGAAGACCAGGGAGATGAGGAGGTTGAGCAGGAATATCTGCGTCAGCATGCGCGACAGCGTCGCCTTGCTTTGCACCACGCGGACGAAGCCGAGTACCTCTTCCTTGCGCTCGATTACTGCGAACGGCGAGTCGTCGCCTTCGCTCAGCACCGGCGCGACGAAACGCCAGGCATCGCCGGTTTCCGTTTCCAGGTAGGCCTGACGGATGGTCTTGTCCGCCAGCGGCGTATCGTTCGCCTCGGCGACTGCCTTGCCGCGCACGACCAGCGGTCGACCGCTGGCGTGGCGGATTTCGACGCGCGTGACATCGGTAAATGACAGCGCGGTCTTGACGGCTTCGTTGGCGTTCTCCGCAGAGGCATAGAGCAAAGCCAGCTTGCTTTGGCTGGCGAGGTTCCCGGCGATGTGCTCGCCCTGCTCGAGCAGGGTATGGCGTATCTGGTGGCTGCCCTGCCACGAGATCAGCAGCGAGGAGGCTATGGCGAAGAAGATCACGCCCACCGTGACGGCGATGTTCAACTGCTGCTTGAACGCCCTGTCGCGGAAGAAGGTGGAATCGAGTGGCATGCTATACGACCGTCATTGTTCGGGGAAAATCAGGTCGAAATTCTGCCTGCCCGCAAGGTTGATGCCGAGGTGGCCGGCGGTGCGGACGTTGACGGCCAGTCGTACCGCCTTCAACGACACCATGCCGCGCGGCCCCTGGCCGCCCGACGACAGGTAGCCAAGCGCGGAATTCGCCAGGTGGCGCCCGATCTCGACATTGTCCGGATAGAGCGAGAACAGCGCGCCGCGCCTGACATGGGTGACGCTGCTGGAAAAGAAGACGAGGTTGCGCCCCCAGGTTTCCCGCAGCACCAGCGGTAGCACCGAGGTTTCGTCCACCGTCGTCGAATCCTGTATCAGCCAGAGCGCGTCGTTCTGAGGATTGGCTTTGGCGAAGATGTCCTGGTAGATCAGCAGTGCCGTCTTCAGGTCGGACGCTTCATGGGCCACGAGTTCGAGGCCGCGCGCTCTTGCCGCCTCCCTGGCCAGACGTATCAGCCACGTGTTCTGGTTCGGGTCGTACACGACGAAGACCCGCTTCGCGGCGGGCATGAAGGTCTGTAATCGCGTGAATAGCAGCCCAGGGTCCGGTGCCAGGCTGTGTACAGAAATGTTGCGGGCGTCCGCCTCGGGGATGGAAAGCACGCCGCCGGCAACGACGCCGATGTCGCGTTCCAGGCCAGAGGTGAACTTGAGGCCGTTGCGTCCCAGCGCGATGACGACACGAATGTCCTGGCGGCGCAGTTCGCTGGCGATTTCCTGCATGTTCGGGTTGGCGCCGATGGCGAAGCTCGGGACGCGGCTTCGGGTCTGTTCCTCGATGCCCTCGATGATCCTGGCGAACACGCTGCGGTAGGGTTCGCCGATGTCCGGGTAGATAACGGCAATGCCGCGTCCCGGTTGCAGCGCGGCCGCCGCCGCAATCAACGTCAGGCCGATGGCGCAACACAGCGCGGGACGCCAGAGCATTGCGACACTTCGCCAGCCCGCCATGATGACTATCCAGCCGGACGCAAAAACCCGCCACGTCGCCGCGCACCACAGGCTTGCCATCTGTTGTTTGATGACGTTGGCTGGACTCATAGCGAGTAGGTCGCCTGTAGGTAGAACGACCGGCTCGGCATCGGCAGATCGTAAGGGATCAGGCTGGTCGGTATATCCGGTCGACCCGCAACCGGGGCCGCGAACAGGGTGGGTTCGAGGATCGTGGCATCGAAGAGGTTGCGGATCGACGCGGCGAAGCTCCACTGGCCCTTGCCGCGCTCGGTGCGCAGCGTCAGGTCTACGCTGGTGTAGTCGGGCACGTCGGGCCGCGTATCGCCGAAAGCGCGCTTGCGATCCGCCACCCAGTTGAGTTGTGGGCTGAGCATCCAGTTGCCGGTAAAGCGCCAATCGGCCCGCGCATAGACATGATGGTGCGGCGCGTAGCCGGCATCCGTATTGGTGGTCTGATCGGTGGATACCTGCCAGGAATAGTTGCCGGTCAGCCGCAAGCTGCGGTTGGCATCCCACACCAGTTCGAACTCGGCGCCGTGCCCGTCCTGCTTGCCGGTATTCTGGAAAGTTTGGACCGACGTACCGACCGCATTCGCCACGGCGCGTATCGTGTCCGACTGCAAGTACTGGAACAGGCTCAGGTTGACCTGGGTGTCCTTGCGCGCCTGCCAGGCAAAGGCGGCCTCGACGGTGCGGATGCGTTCCGGCTTCAGATTCGGATTGCCGTCGCCGGTAGGGTTGACGCCATATTGATCGTTGAAGGCAGGGGCGCGGAAAGCCTGTCCGTAGAGCAGCTTGGCGGTGAGGTCGACCGTTGCGTCCCACACCAGCGCCAGGCGTGGGTTGGTGGTGGCGCCGAAATCGGAGAACTTGTCGCGGCGAATGCCGGCGGTCAGTGTCCAGTCGCGGGCGAAGTTCCACTCGTCCTGGACGTACCAGTAGTCATTTAAACGTCGATGAGGCAGGAGATGGGGTTGTCGTGACGAATAGTCGACCACCGCACCGCCGTTGAATGCCAGATCGGGGGTCGGCGCGCCAGTGTTAGGGTCCAGGTAGAAATTCTTCATCGTCCTGACCCGGTACAGGTTCAGGTCGTCGTGGCCGACGCCGAAACGCAGGCTGTGGCCGGCGAAGCCGGAATAGGTGGCGTAGCCGGAGACCCTCAGCTGTTTCTCCCAGCGCCCCGGCGAGCCGATCATGCCGTTCGGGAATGTGTTGCCGCCGATCTTGATGCCTGGCGGGTTGATATTGTAGTTGTTTGCCTCTTCCGAATAAGCGAGATAGCTGCCGTTGAAACCCAGCCCCCAGTTCCGGGCAAACTGCGGATCGCTCCAGGAAACATCGGCGTTGATGCGCTCGCTTTTTTCCTTGCCCACCGGGTCCAGCGCGTAGCTGACACCGGCGCCGAGTCCCAGGTTGTCGCGCAGCTTGTAGCCGGCACGCAACCGCCATTTGTCGTAGCCGAGATCGAGGCTGGCGTCGATGGCGTCGTGGCCGGTTTTCAAGGAGCCCGGCGCCAGGCTGGTATGGGTGCCGAAACGCTGGTTGAGGCGGGTTGCGGCGTCGTAATCAATGGTTCCGTTGTAACCATCGGTACCACCGACCCGCAGGTAGGCCGCCACATCCACCTCCCCGAGCTTGCCGCCGTGCTGCACCCAGGCACTCTGGGTATTGAACGAGCCGGCGCTCAGGCCGAACTCGGTGCCCGGCGTGTCCGCTGCGGTCTTGGTGATGATGTTGATGACACCGGCCAAGGCGTCGGCGCCATAGAGCGCCGAGCCGGGGCCGCGGATGATCTCGATGCGGGCGAGGTTCTCCAGCGGCAGGTTGCCCCAGACTTCGCCCTTGTCGCCGCGATACAGCGTGTTTACCGGAACGCCGTTCTGCAGCATCAGCACTTGGGGGTTGGTTGTCATGCTGGCGATGCCGCGAAACATGTAGGTCGAGAAGTAACGATCGGCCGTATGGGAGACATGCACCCCCGGCACGGTCTCCATCACCTCGTCCAGGCCGGTGGCGCCAGTGGCCTTGATGTCTTCGGCGGTGATCACCGTCGCCACGGCCGGCGCGCGGCGCAGATCCTGCCGGACACCGGTGGCGATGCTGACGGTGGCCTTGTCGCCATAGGCCATGGCCAGCTCCTCCTCTTCGGAGACTTGCGCCGCGTTGGCAACGGTGCAGGCGAGGACGCCCAATACGCAAACGAGCTTGAGCGGCGTCTTTGGCATAGCGAACTCTCCCCTCTTGTGGTCCGCCACGAGTGGCTTTTCACAATCAATTATCAACAACCCGGATGGCTGGTCGACCGTCATTGCTCTGGGAAAATCAGCGCAATCTGATTGCCCGCGAGGTTGATGCCGAGGTGGCCGGCGGTGCGGGCGTTGACGGCCAGCCGCACCGCCTTCAGTGGCAATACGCCGCGCGGACCCTGGCCGCCAGACGACAGGTAGCCAAGCGCCGAATTCGCCAGGTGCCGCCCAATCTCGACGTTGTCGGGATAGAGCGAGAACAGCGCGCCGCGCCTGACATGGGCGACGTTGCTGGAAAAGAAGACCAGGTTGCGCCCCCAGGTTTCCTGCAGGACCAGCGGCAGCACCGAGGCCTCGTCCACCGTGGTCGAATCCTGCGGCAGCCAGAGCGCGTCCGTCCGCGGGTCGGCGCTGGCGAAGATGTCCTGGTAGATTCGCAGCGCCGTCTTCAGGTCGGACGCTTCATGGCTCACGAGTTCAAGGCCGCGCGTTCTCGCTGCTTCCTTGGCCAGGCGCAGCAACCAGGCGTTCTGGTTCGGGTCGTACACCACGAAAACCCGCTTCGCGGCGGGCATGAAGGCTTTCAGTCGGGCAAACAACAGCGCCGGATCGGGCGCCAGGCTCAGCACCGAGATGTTGCGTGCGTCGGCCTCGGGGATGGAGAGCACGCCGCCGGCAATAACGCCGATGTCGCGGTCGAGGCCGGTAGCCGCCTTGAGCCCGTTGCGACCCAGCACGATCACGACGCGGACATTCTGGCGCCGGAGTTCATTGGAAATATCTTCCGGGTTGAGGTTGGCGCTCAGCACGAACCTCGCCACGCGGCTCCTGCTTTGTTCCTCGATGCCCTCGATGATCCTGGCGAACACGCTGCGGTAGGGTTCGCTGACGTCGGGATAGATCACCGCGATGCCACCCGCGCCCGTGTTGGCGGACGGATTCACGTGGCCAGAACTCCTGGCCTCATTCGCCGCGAGTTCCATCCCGGTCGCCACGCGCACGCGATAAACAATGAGATCTTTGTCGTTTTCGATGGCGACGATGATCGGTTCAATTTCGTCTGCGGCCTTTTTGTCCGTCTCCGAGTAAATCACGGTGATGGCGTGCGGGACCTGCGACGCGGTGGATGCCATCGCGGGTCCGATGCAGGCGGCAAGCCAGAACGCGGCAAGCGACAAGCCGAGTCTTGCGGTGTGTGATGGGTTCATAGCGAGTAGGTCGCCTGCAAGTAGAACGAACGGCCCGCTTGCGGCAGATCGTTGGGAATCGCGGTACCCGGCGCCAGGCTGGGTTCGAGGATCGTGGCATTGAAGAGGTTGCGGATCGAGGCGGCGAAATCCCAGTGGCCCTTGTTGCGCTCACTGCGCAAGGTCAGATCGACGCTGGTGTAGTTGGGCACGTCGGCGCGCGCGTCGCCAAAGGCGCGCTTGCGGTCGGCGACCCAATTGACTTGAGGGCTGAGTTGCCAACCGCCGGTGAAACGCCAGTCACCGCGCGCATAGAGATGGTTACGGGGAGCGTAGCCAGCATCCGTATTGGTTGCCGAGTCGGTGGACCTCTGGTGGGAATAATTCGCGGTGACTCGAAGACTGCGGCTGACATCCCAGACTGTTTCCAGTTCAAAGCCGCGCCCCTGCTGCTCGCCGGAATTGGCGTAGGTGGTCAACATCGACCCCGGCGTGTTCGCCACCGCGCGAATGGCATTCTTCATGGTGTAGCGGAAATAGTTCACATTCACCTGCATGTCCTTGCGCGCTTGCCACGAGAAGGCGGCTTCCAGCGTGCTGTTGGTTTCCGGCTTCAATGCGGGGTTGCCCTTGTTGACCGGGTTGTTGATGCCGTACAGTTCGTTGAACGAGGGGGCGCGGAAAGCCTGACCGGCCAGCAGTTTGGCGGTGATGTCGTGGCTGGCGTCCCAGACCAGCGCCAGGCGCGGGTTGGTGGTGCCGCCAACGTCGGAGTAGGCATCATGGCGCACTCCGGCGGTAAGCGTCCAGTCGCGGCTGAAGTGCCACTCATCCTGGATATAGGCGTAACTCACCTTGCGCCGTTGCGGCAGCATGAAGGGCTGGATGACGGAATAATCTGCGACCGGCCCGGTCAGGGTCACGGCGCCTGTCGTTTGATTGATGAGGTAGTTCTTGTAGGTAGCCGTCTTGTACATATTCAGGTCGTCATGCCCCGCGCCGAAGCGAAGGCTGTGATCGGCAAAGCCGGAATAGATGGCGTAAGCCGAGAGCCTGACTTGCCGTTCCCATTTGTTGGGTCCGCCGATCTGGCCGTCGGGAAATACCGTCGCGCCGAGTTTGGCGCCGGGAGGCGCCAGCAACAGGTTGGTCGGTACCGTATCGGCGTAATGCAGATAGCTGGCCGTGAAGCCCAGACCCCAATCGCGCGCGATATGGGGATCGAGCCAGGAAAGATCGGCGGTGACGCGCTCACTCTTGGCCCAACTCGTGGGGTCGAGCGCGGAACCAATGCCCGCGCCAAGCCCGACCTTGTCCCGCAACTTGTAGCCGCCGCGAAAACGCCACTTGTCGTAACCGAGGTCGAGACTGGCATCGACCGCGTCCCGCCCGAGATTCATCGGTCCGGGAGCAAGGGAAGCCGGAGGGCGGCCCGAAGTCCTGTCGCGCAGGGTTTGGGCATCCGCCGCGATGGTTTCCTTGGGGCCGTCCGTGTCGCCGACGCGCAGGTAGGCCGCGATGTCCATCGGCCCCAGTTTGCCGCCATGCTGTACCCATGTATCCCAGGTGCCGAAGGAACCGGCGCGTACGCCGATATCGGTGCCATGGGTATCCGCTGCCGTTCGGGTGATGATGTTGATGACTCCCGCATAGGCGTCGGCGCCGTAGAGGGCCGAGCCGGGGCCGCGGATAATCTCTATGCGGGCGACATTGTCGAGGGGCAAGCCGCTCCAGACGTCGCCCTTGTTGCCGAGGAACATCAGGGTCATCGGAATGCCGTTTTGCAGCATCAGGATTTGCGGATTGTTGGCGTCAAATACGCCGCGCATGACGTAAAGGGCTGTGTTGGCGGTTCCCTTGCGGGCGACATGCACCCCCGGCACCGTCTCCATCACCTCGTCCAGGTTCACCGCCCCCATGGCGGCGATGTCCGCAGCGGTGATCACGGTGGCGACGGCGGGCGCGCGGCGAAGCGCTTGTTGCGTACCGGTGGCGATGCTGACGGTGGCCTTGTCGCCGTAGGCCATGGCGAGGTCTTCCTCGACGAGGGGCTGGGCGGCTGCGGTGCTGGTCCAAGCCAGAGGCAGCAAGGTGCAGAGCAATTTGATACAGGTCCGTGTCACGGTCGTTCCTCTTCCATCCGCACGATTCTGGCACATTTGTTAAGGGTACAACTTCATCCAATCACCCCGCGAAAACCGGGAAAATGCAGCAAGGTACGGATGGTACACTGATCGCCGCCCTAACTACCCAAGTTCCGGTTCCCATGAAGCTGCCGTCAGTCCCGTTGCTGTGCCTTGCGCTGTTGCTGGCCGGATGTTCCGAGCCGTCGCAATTCGTCTCCACCGATATTTCGACGGTGAACTGGGGCAAGGATTTCAGCCTCGCCGACCACCATGGTCAGCCGCGCCGCCTCGCCGATTTTCGCGGCAAGGCCGTGGTGCTGTTCTTCGGCTATACCCAGTGCCCCGATGTCTGTCCCACCACCCTCTCAAACATGACCGCCGCCATGGGGCTTCTGGGCGAAGACGCGAAGCGGGTGCAGGTGCTGTTCGCCACCGTCGATCCGGCGCGCGACACGCCCGAATTGCTGTCGCATTACGTACCGGCGTTCCACCCGAGCTTTCTCGGTCTGTATGCCGATGACAAAGGTATCGCGGCGGTGGCGAAGGATTTCAAGGTGTTCTATGCCAAACGGGCTGGATCGACTCCCAGCAGCTATAGCGTTGACCACTCCACCGGCAGCTATGTGTTCGACCCGCAGGGCCGTCTGCGCTTGCTGATAAAGCACGGCGAAGCGCCCGCCAATATTGCCGCCGATCTGAAGCGGCTACTGGCCGGCCAATGATCCTGTGAGGAAATGTCCTGCTGCTGGCACGCCGTTACTTCATGCGCGGCAGCGGGTCCTGAAGCACGCGATGAGGTGTCGAGAAGGGCGCCAGACGTTCGAGAAAATCCAGCATTTCGAGTACCGGCGAATTGCGAAAGAAGGTCGCCTTGGGTGTTTCCATCCAGATTCGGTCGGCAAACAGATAAATTTCGTGCGGCGTATCGCCAATACCGTCGCCATCGCGATCGAAGCCTTGGTAGTCATCCCAGTAGTTGCCGCGCCAGACATTGGCGCTGCCGGCGCCCGGCGCGCTGATCGCCACCGTGCTCAGGTTGTTCTCGAAACGGTTGTCAAGGAGGCGATGCCCGCCTTCCTCGCCGTAGAAGAACATGCCAATGATGTTATGTGCGAGGCGGTTGTTCCTCACCGTCAGCGTACCGACCGACTGTAGCGATGCATCGGCCTTGAGACCCACCGAACAGTGCAGAATTTCATTGTTCTCGACCAGGGCGCCATTGCTTTCCTTGAACACGATGCCGCCGCCGCCATCGGTCAGGGCATGGGCCACGTGGTTTCCGCGCAAGATCAAGTCGGGCGAATAGAGCACGATAATGCCAGTACCCGTATTCGACAGAAAATTGTTTTCGACCAGCAGGCGCGGCGAGAAAACGATGTTCATGCCATAACGACCGTCTGTAAACCGGTTGCCGACAACCCGGTTATCCGCCGAGTTGGCAAAGGTCAGGTCGCGCGCCCGGGTCAGGCGATTGCCTTCAATGACATTGTGGCGGCTGTTCCAGACCCGCATCGCATCACCGCGCATGCCCAGCGACAGATCCTTGCCGATGATACGGTTGGCCGCAATTCGCGAACGATTGACTTGCTTCAGGTGGATGCCGAACAGGACATCATCGATGTCGTTGTCCTCGACGCTGTGGTCGTCGCCCTCCAGCAAAATCCCGGCGTCGATTCGATCGTGCGAGTCACCGCTGCCGGTCAGGCGCATGCCCCGGATGGTCACGCCATTCGCCGCGACAGACAGCACCGTGCTCTTGCCATTGCCCATGATGACGGCCTGACGTCCACCATCCAGAGTCATCGATTTATTTATCGTTGCCGGCCCGGCATAAGTTCCCGGCGCCAGGCGAAGCGTACCGCCGACCGGTGTTGCATCAATCAGGGGTTGCAGGAGCGCGGGTTCCGCCGCCAGCGTCGGCAGCACGAACCAGACAAGCAACCACAGCCCTGAGCGGAGGACCCCGAATCGATACCTCACGTCACGACCTGCGCGGTCTTCAGGTCGACCGGCCCCACGGCATGGTCAGAATGACGGCCAGCAACAGGCCGTGGGTGCTCGCCGCGAGAATGGTCAATTTGAGCGCTGATGTGAGCTCCGCCGGCTGCCCTGCGAAGGACCAGAGCTGGCGTGCCGCAACGATGCTGGCGACTACTGGCAGCAAGGCGATCAGCGCAGTTACCGGAAGATGACCCGCCAGCACCATCAAGAGCGGCCAGCCGTAGGCCAACGCTGCGATCACGACATAGCCCCAGCGTGCACGGGCCACCCCCAGCCTTACCACCAGCGTGTTTTTGCCCGCGCCGGCGTCCGCTTTTACATCCGGAAACTGGTTGATGTAGAGCACGTTGGCCACCAGCAGCGCAAAGCCCAAACCGGCGGCGACGGGGACGAAGGCGAAACCGTGGCGTTGCACGAAGTCGCTGCCGACGACGACCAGCAACCAGCCGGCGGTAATGGCGAATTCGCCCAGACCACGGCTTTGCAATTTCAACGGCGGCGCCGAATAGGCCCAGCCCACCACCAGGCCCGCCAGCCCGATCAGCATCAGTTCCGACCCGCTGACCGCCGTCAGCCAGAGTCCCGCCGGAACTACCGCAGCCAGCAGCGAATAACCGAAGACGCCCGTGGCGCGCAAGCTGAGGACGCCGTTCTGGATGAAGCGACTGCCGCCCGTGAACGGAAACTGCCGTTCGGTGTTGGCTCCGTCACAGCCCGAAAGCGCATCGTAGTAGTCGTTGATGACATTGGCGCCGGCATGCGCCATCAGGGCAAAAAAGAGTGTTGCCGTGGCCAGCGCCGGCCCGAGCGGGATGCCGGAATATGCCGCCGTGGCCAGACCCAGCAAACAGCCGACGAAGGTTACCGAAAGGAAGGCCGGTCGCGTTGCCGCAAAGTAGCGCAGAAACGGGTTGGGCAGGGCATCGAGGGTCGGTTCCAGGGGTTTCGACATATATGCTTTCTCATCTCTTTGTCATTTAAGCGCTGTCTCGCTGGCGGCTTCCAGTTCCGTCCTGGTCATCGCCCCCATCTTGCTTGCTACGATCTCACCCTGCCGGTTGATGACCACGGTGTACGGCAGGCCGGCCTTGCTGTTGCCGAGAGCTTGCAGCAGATCGATTCCCTTGTCGCGGGTCAATAGCACGGAATAGTTGACGTCGTAGGCCTTGGCAAAATCGCGCACCGGCGACGCGTCGCTTTCGATGTTCACGCCGATGACTTCGATGCCGTGCGCCTTGTGTCGCGTCTGGAACGCCACCAGTTCCGGAATCTCGACGCGGCAGGGAGGACACCAGCGCGCCCAGAAATTCACGATCAGCGGTTTGCCTTTGTAGGCGGCAAAGGCCACGGACTTGTTGTCGAGGTCGAACAGCGTCGCGGCGAACAGCGGCGCGCTCGATATATTCCCGGCCGCTGCGGCGGACAGGCTGATGCACGCCAGAAGCGCAGCGATTATGTGTTTCACGGTAGATCTCCACGTCGGAACAATTGGTAGCCGAGGGTCGCCGCCGCGACGCCAACAAGTGTCGGATAGACCAGTGCGAAGACCTTGTAGCCGGTGACGCCGAACAGGTCGAGAATGACGTAGGCGGAAGGGCCGAGCACAATGAGTTGCGGATCGAACAAGGCGAGAGCGGCGGTGCGGAACACTTGCAGGGGATTCGCCAGCGCCAGGGTAACCGCCACTTCCGGCGACACCTTGCCCTGGATCATCACACCGAGCAGGATCAGATCGAGGAACAGCAGCAGCGTCAGCCAGACCACGAATGCCGCGCCCTGCGCCATGTCGGTGCTGCGCGCGAGGGCCGAGATCAACATGCCGATGCCGAGGAAGCAGGCCGCCATCACCGCCAGCAGGGCCGTGTAGTAGCCGAACATGCCCCACGGTACCTCGATGTCGCGCACCAGCGCGATGAACACCGCCAGCACCATGGCGCCGAACACCGGCAGGAAGATCACGATGTAGCGACCGAGAATCTTGCCCCAGAACCACGCCGCCAGCGATACCGGCAGCGATAGCAGATATTCATAAACGCCGGCTTCGCGATCGCCGGCCACCGAACGCACCGTGGTGATGAGGACGAAGATCGGCAGGATGGCCATGGTCAGCTGGATATAGGTGACCAGCAGGCGCGACAGACCGATGAAGCCGAGCACGCGCGATTCGGTCAAACCAAAAAGGAATAGCAGGGCGACGATGCCGCCGAAGACCAGCGTGTAGATCTGGAACCAGCGCGCACGCAGGGATTCGACAATATCGAGCTTGGCGGTCAGCCAGAGTTGTTTCATCGCTATCTTCCCAGCGCCAGGATATGCTGGCGCATTTCTTCAAAATCGATGGCACCAGCCTGTGGATGGGCTATGGCGCCATAGTCGTATGCCATCGGCGAAACCCTGCCGCCGATAAATTGCGCTTTGCGGGCTTCGATCCACCTGTCGCCGGCGCTGGTGACATCGGCCACCCAGAAACGGGTTGCCGCCTCGGCCAGCCATGGGTAGTCCTTTTGCTTGTCGCGCATCCAGAACACGGCGCAGCCGATGTCGTCGAACTTGAAGGCGATGTTCTTCTCGCCGCCACGCATCTCGGCGGCGAAACGCCGATCCGAAATCACCATGCTGCAACGCGCGCAGGTGTCGCGGTCCCACTTGATCTCGGCCATGCCCTCCGGCCATGCGCCGGAACGTCCGCAGGCCGCCAGGGCAGCGGCCAGCGGCGTCAGCGCCAATCCATGAGCGGCTGCGGCAGCGATGAAACGGCGCCGGTTCATCGATTCACCGTCCCGCCAGCGCCGACTTTCGCTTCGGCCAGCGAGAAGTCGCTGATCAGCGCCACGTAGCGCGAGGTCATGCCCATGAAGCGCAGTCGGTCCGGCCCCGGAACTTCGCCCTGCCATTCCAGCCCATCACCGAGATCGCGGAAGTTCCAGGCGAGCATCGCCTTGGTAAACGCGGCCTCGCTGCGCTTGATTGAAATGCGACAGGCGAACTGGCCGGAAAGTGACACGTCATCGGCGACGCGGTCGTCCAGCACGACCTTGCCCATGTCCATCTCGATCACCCGATTCACCAGCGCCGACACCTCGTTCAGGCGATGACTGGAAATCAGCATGGTGACGTCCTCCTGACGTTCGGCGAGAAGCTCGAAGAATATCTTGCGCGCTTCCGGATCGAGGTTGGCGGCCGGCTCGTCCATCACCAGCACTTTCGCGTCGCGCCCGAGGGCAATCGCGATCAGCAGTTTCTGCTTCATGCCGCCGGAAAGCTTGACGAAGGGACGCGTCAGGATGGGCGCCAGATCGAGGCCCAGACGTTGCGCCAGTTCGTGAATGCGGACGGGGTCGGTGCCACACAGCGCGGCGGAGAAATCGATCAACTGGGCTACCGGCATTTTCAGCGGCGGCGGCAGTTGCGGCACAAAACCTATCGTGCCCAGCACCTCGGTACGTTCCTGGCGCGGATCGCGGCCAGCGATGGCGACCTGGCCGTCGAAAATGTATTCGCCCAGCAGACATCGGATCAGCGTGGTCTTGCCGGCGCCGTTGGAGCCGATCAGCGCGACACGCTCGGACAGCCCGATATCGAGGCTGATGTCGTCGAGCACGCGCGTCTTGCGAAAGTTTTTTGTTACGTTTGAGAAGCGGATCATGGTATGCAGTATGCGTGGTTCAAAGCAGCTTGGAAAGACCCTTGACGTCGAAGCTGAGCGAACCTGTCGGGCAGGCGTCGACGCACAGGCCGCAGCGGGTACAGTCGGGACCAATCGGGATTTCAATATCCACCGCACGGCCCTTGATCACGGTATCGAGCACGTGGGGCACGAGGCAGACCTTGCGGCAGTCGCCCTCATGAAAGCAGCTGTCCAGCGTGTATTTGACATGTAGCGGCGAGAGAATGCCAACCACTCCGTAAGTCAGTCCGATGGGGCAGGCGTAACGGCACCAGGCGCGGCGCGAAAAAAACACCTCGAACACCAGTAACGCAAGAACCCACAACAAGGCCAGCCCCGGTCCGTAGATCAGCGCCCGCGACAGAATGCCGGTGGGCGATATGGATTCAAATACCGTGTAGCCAGTGACGATGGCAAGCATGGCAAAGACGATCCAGGACAAGGTGCGCAGACGGCGGTCGATGTTCTGGTCGGTCACCAGCTTTTTCCGGACGAGGTAAAGATGAAGCTCCTCCGCGCCCTCTGCCAGCAAATGATAAGGACATACCCAGGAGCAGAACGTGCGCCCGCCCAGCAGCAGCCAGAGCACAAAGACCGTGGCCGTACCGATCACCAGATTGACGATGATGTGCTTGTGCGCCAGCATTACCTGCAACGCGGAGTTGAGATCGATGAGGTGAAAGCCGACGAAGCGCGAGGCCGTCAGCGCGCCTTCGAGAATCTGGATATCGAGCCAGAACGAGAAGGTGAACATCAGGTTGGCTGCGATCAGCACCGCCCAGCGCCGATTGCGCCATTTGTGCACCGTCCGCGCCTTTTCGTGGGCGACAGCTGCCTCCGCCAGCCTTTCCTTGTTGGTGGCACGCTTTAGCACATGAACTTGCTGGGCGCGCTCGGAGATTTCCGAAGGTTTCTTCGCTTCGCGACCGAACATCACCGCAATCTGGTCGAAGAAGCGGCGTCGAAGAATGGAACTCATGTGTTCCACACCTCGCGCGCGTCGATGACGATGCAGGTCGGCTCGACCGGACAGATCATTTCGCAGACTCCGCAACCGACGCAGGGTTCATGCACCACCGGCGACTTGCGCTGGGTGCCGTCGGGCGCAAACACGGTTTCGATGGAAATCGCGCCCTTGACCGGACATTCGCGCACACACAGGTCGCACTCGGCAACATCATAGGGGTGTTCGCTGACGCGGATCGGCTTCCAGCGGTCGACTGCCATATAGCGCATGCGCCCCTTGAAGGTGGCCCCCCGCACCTGCCCCTTGAAACCCTTGCCCTGAATCGCAAGACACGCTTCCGGCCGGGTCAGGCGCGCGACACCGATGCGCTCGCTGAGGTTCAGGGTCGGCTCGGCATCCTTCTCCTTGGCCTTGAGGATGGGCGCGGCGGCGAGTTTCGCGCCCTTGCGCATTCCAAGAAATGCGGGCTTTTTGTACACCAGCGCGCCGGTCGGACAGGCCAGGATGCACTGCACGGCATCACAGGAAAAATCGCAGGCCTGCTCGCGCGCATCGATGTACGGTACGCCGACACCCACGCCATCGACCAGATCGGCCAGCTTGATGGCTTGTACCGGGCACACCTGGACGCATTGGCCGCACTTGATGCATGAGGCCAGAAAATCCTTTTCGTCCAGCGCTCCCGGCGGTCGCAAACGCTTGGTTCTGGCGTAAACCAGAGGCAGAAATCCGGAGAGCGCAGCGCCCATCACCCCACCGGTGAGCAATACCGTGCGCAGCCAGCGACGGCGCGACTGCCGCGTGCGCTCCCGCGAAGGGGGTGGATTCACGGTATCCGGTGATGTCGGCTCGCTCATCCGGTCACTTTCAGCGTGGACCGCTCCGGTCGGATGAAGCGCGGCTTGTCATCCTTCAGCGTCAGCTCCGGCGACGAAAAAGGCGCCAGCCGTTCGAGAAAATCCAGCAGTTCCATTACCGGCGAATTCTTGAAAAAACGCGCCGGCGGCATTTCTATCCATATCTGATCGGCATAGGCATAGAGTTCGTAGGGCGTGTCGCCCTTGCCATCGTGATCACGATCAAAGCCCTGGTAATCATCCCAATAGTTGCCCCGCCATTCGTTGAGGCCGGATGTGCCGCGCCCGGCCTGCACGACGTTGGTCAGATTGCCTTCAAAGACATTGTCGGTGACGATATTTCCGCCCAACTCGCTGGTCAACTTTATCGCGATGCCATTGTAGGCAAAGCGATTGTTGCGCACCCAGATCTTGCTGTCGGGCTGAAAGGGCGACAGGTCGGAGCCGATGCCGACGCCGCAGTAGATGATCTCGTTGCCCTCGACTACGGTGTTGCTGGCTTCCTTGAAGCCGATCGCCATGCCGGCGGCGCCGGTGGCGTGGGAAAACAGGTTGTTGCGCACCACGCCGCCCTCGGTGTACATGAAATAGACGCCCACGGCGTTGTCGTAAAAGCGGTTGCCCTCGACCACGTTGTGGTTGGCGAACATGAAGTGGATCGAGTAGCGGCTGCGGGTGCCGACATTGCCGCGATAGGTATTGTTGTGGGAATACCAGGCCACCATGTCGCGCGAATCGGCGATTTCGTTGCCTTCGATCAGGTTGCGGTCGCTGTACCACAGGCGCAAGCCGTCGCCGCGCACGCCCAGATCGCGCGGCTTGGAACGCACCTTGTTGTTTCTGACAATGCTGTCGCTCGACTGCTTGAGGTCGATGCCGAACAGGCAGTTGTCGACGACCAGATTCTCGATCACGTTGCGATGTCCGCGCACATCGAGGCAGGAGTCATCCGTATCGTGCGAATCGCCGGAGCCGGTCAGGTGCAGGCCGCGCAACACCGCGCCATCGGCTTCGAGCGAAAACACGGTGCCCCGGTCGCCGGCATCGATCGTGACCTGCCCGCCACCTTCGATGATCAGCGGTTTGGTCATTATCACCGGACCGGAATAGGTTCCGGGCGGCGGACGCAGGATGGAGCCGACCGGCGCCGCATCCACCAGATTCTGGAACGGCTTCAGGCCGTGAACGCGCTTGTCGCGTTCGTGGAGCATATAGGTGGGCTTGGGCCGATCGACGCCGACTCTTGGCGCCGTGGATAAATCAGCGGTCGCACCGAGGGCCGCAGGCTTGTCCTCGGCTGTGTCGCGGTCGGCTGGACGCGCTACCAGCAGCGATGAGACACCGAGCAGCAAAGCCGGCAACAGAGCCCGCCAGCGTTTCAGGTTCATGTGCCGGAGCCTATGACTTGCGCATCTGGCGGCGACGCAGCAGCAGCGCCATCATCAGGCAGCCGGAAGCCAGTAACAGCAGCGCATAACCCCAGTAGGGATAGGAGAAGGTCGAGAACTGCGCCACCTTGCCCTCGCCAAATACCGTCGGCATGAAGGGTTTGACGGTGAAGGCGCCCCATGGGTGCATGTTGTGGCCGAAGAACCACAGCCAGCCGGCGTAATCGATCACGAAAAAAATCGGCAGCAGGGCGGGAACCAATGCCAGCAGCAGTGAAAAACCACGGATTTTCCAGACGCCCAGCACGATGATCGCCATCGCCACGACCATTCCAGCCATCGACACCTGGGTGGCGAGTATCAAATTGGCCTTCCATTTATCCAGCACGGCGGGCTGGTTGAAGAAGGTGCTTGCCTCGTGGTAGTAGTGAGCGGCGAAGGCGTCCAACTGGCCCATGGCGATTTGATCGACCACCATCCACACGGCAACCGCCGTGAAACCCGCACCCAGAATCTTCAGTTGATTCTTCTTCTGCGTCGCCATGAAACCCAGCAGCATGACGGTAAACCAGCCAAAGATGAACTTCGACAAACGCAACTCCACCGGAGAACCGGTGTCGATCGGATACATCCCTACATAGTGGTTGATGGTGTTCATTTCGTGGACGCAATCGAGGCTTTTTGCCTCCTTATTCACGTCCTTGCCCTTGTCCAGAATCGGGTTGTAACGAGGCGTGTCCTCACCCATGTCGGCTTGCAGGGTCTCGTTGCCCATCTGGGTGCCTTTTCCTACCGCCGTGCAACCGTTAAACACTCCGTTGAAGTGAAAGTGGATGCGAATGCCGTCGGGAAAAGCATCCTTGGGGTAGTTCGGCGCCGTCAGCGAAACCCACCAGATTGGCGCAAAGTAGGCGGCGATCAAGGCCACCGTTGCCAACAGGGTCAGCCCGGTGATCAGCAGGTTCTGTTTTTTCTGGTCTTGCATTCTGTTCTCTGTGTTGGGGTACAACGGGGTGCAAGCGCCCCGCGCTCAGGCCGAGGCCAAAGCGCGGGAGGCTTTGCGGGGAAACATTTACTTCTTCTTGCCGCCCTTGGCTGGAGCTTTCGCCTTGCACATGGATCCGGGCATGGTCAGGCTCGACTGATAGGCCGAGATCGCCACCAGTTGCTTGTCATCGTACTTCTTGATGATCTTGACCATATCCGGGTTGGCATTGCGGCGCTTGCCGTCGCGGATCTCGGTCATCTGGCGCAGCAGATACTTGTAATGCTGGCCGGCCAGTACCGGGTAGAACTTGTCCTTGATGCCCTCACCGTTGGCCTTGTGGCATTCGATGCACTCTTTTTCGTACATTACCTTGCCATCCGCAATCTGCTTGGCGGCGTCGGGCCCTTCGTACTTGCCGTGGTCAACCGGAATGCACAGGCTCTCTATATAGGCCGAGACGTTGGCCAGTTCCTGCGCGTCCACCAGTTCCTTGGCGAAGGGGTACATGGTCGGGTTGTCACGCAGACCGGCGCGAATGTCGGCCATCTGCTTGATCAGCACCGTGGTGTGCTGCCCGGCGAGTTGCGGGAAGGTTCCATCGGGACGACCGGCGCCATTCGGCAAGTGGCAGGCGCCGCAGACTTCGTAGCCACCCTTGCCGGCCTTGGCATCGCCCTTCACCTTGAGCGCTTCGAGCTTCTCGCCCTCCTGGGCGTTCCATTTGTAGTCCTTGGACTCGATGCCGGCTTTCTTTTCGGCTGGCGGCCCCGCCAGCGCGAATGCCGGAATCAGCGCGATTGAGAGCGCCAGTGTCAGTATCTTGTACATTGTTGTCTCCTGATTCGAGTGTATGAACCGTGGCAATGGTGGCACATAGGAGCATCGGACTTCATTGATACTCGTCAATTGGGCTGGCTTGTTTTTCAAGCAGGCCCGAGCATGCGCCGTTACTTGATCTCGGAGAGGTACTTGGCCAGTTCCTTGATCTCCGCGTCGGAAACCAGATGCAAGACGCCTTTCATCGCTGCGGAATTGCCGTTGGCGCGCTTGCCGCTTTTGATGTCCATTATCTGGTTCTCGGCGTACTTGGCATTCTGCCCGGCCAGTTTCGGGTACTCCGGCAGCAACGGCTTCTTGGCGTCCACGCCGTGACAGGCGACACAGGTCTTCTCCATATACAGCTTCTTGCCGTCGGCCAGAGCCGGGGCGGCGAAGGATGCGGCGGCGGCGACCGCGAGAATCAATCCGAATTTCATGGGTATTCCTTTCGTAAAAAAAAGCGGGGGACAGCACAAACTCTGTCCCCCGAGACTGCCCTGATCAAGGTCATCCCACGAGGGGATATCGTCCCTGTCGCGAACGTCTGGGGTATATCCGGATGGATACCGTCTCAGGCGCACGCAAACAGGGACATGTATTACTTGACCTTTTTGGCTCCATTTTGTTCAAGGAAGGTCTTGGCGCGCAAACCGAGGTCGGCGGTCTTGACCTGGTATTGCCAGATCTGCTCGGCCCAGAGGTTGGCATTTTCCCAATCCTTCTTGGCGGCAAAGCCTTCATGCTTCTCCTTGAGGCCCTTGGTCTTGCCCAGTTGGTCGAATGCATCTTCCACCATGGCCACGACTTCCGGGAAGTCCTTGTAATTGACGCTGGTGATGTAGGCGACGACGGAGTCGATGATCGCCTGGGTATCCACCACTTTTTTCACCGTCGCCTTGTAGTCGGTTTCCGTGTAGTGGCCCTTGGCGAGCGTCATCTTGGTCGGCTTCCAGCCCTTCGGCTTGACCAGCAGGTAACCCATCATCTCCAGGTGCAGGGCGGAGCAGAACTCCGTGCAGTAGTAGGGATAGACACCTTCCTTGTCAGCCTTGAACTTCACCGCCACGGTTTTGCCTGGCTCGATCGAGGCATGCACGTTGTAGGTCGACACCGTGAAGCCATGGGTCTCGTCCTGCGCACGTTCGAGGTTGGTCAGGTTGATCGTCACCTCGTCGCCGACATCAACTTCGATGGTTTCCGGCGTGATGTGCGAGCGGATCACGGTACCGAACACTTCGACCTTGTTGCCCTTCTTGACGGTCTTTTCTTCGCCGGCACGGACTGCACCCGGATGCGGCTTGTCGGTACGGCTGTCGGTGCCGACCTTGTAGCGCACGGCAGGCTTCAGCTTCTTGGCATTGATCGCCACGGCGTAGTGCGGCTCGCCCAGAGGCAGCGGCATGTCGTAGAGCAACTGCATCTTGTCGCCGCTGATGTCGATCAACTGGTGGGTTTGCGGATGCAGCGGACCGACAGGTACAAAGCGGTCGATCGCCAGCTTGTTCAGCGCAACAAGATACTTGCCGGCCGGCTTGGTCGAATCGCCTTCCATGGTCATCAGGTGGCCGATGTTGTAGTGCACGCTGAGCTTGTCCAGCACCTTGCCGTCACAGTAGTTCCACTTGGCGACTTGCGAGTCAACATACAGCGAGGTGTAAGCGACGCAAGGCTTGCTGTCATACTGGGTATGCAGCGGGCCGAGGCCCAGCGATACCTGCGTATGCAGCGCATCCTTCATGCCGATCACCGGGATGCCGTAGGCGTCCTTGGACTCGAATTTGCCGGCCTTGATGGCGGCCTGGATCTTCTCGAAGCTATACACCGAAACGTGTGTGTCGAGCTTGCCGGCGACGATGATGTGCTTGCCGTCTGGCGTCACGTCAACCCCGTGCGGGCTCTTTGGCTCGGGAATCAGGTACAACAAGCCTTCCTTGATCGCCGTTTCCATCATGATCACGTCGTGGCCGTTGATCTTCTTGGCCTTGCCGGCCTTGACGACTTCGGCGGCCTTCTTCCAGTTGATCACGTGCAGGTAGTCGGTGTCCTTGGCGGAGCAGCCGGCTTCATACGGCGGGCGGCCCTTCTCGATGCCGCCGACGTAGCGCTCGGAACAGAAGGAATTGGTGAACGACCAGCCTTCGGAGGGACCCTTGCCGGCGTCCGACAGATCCTGCCAGTAGGGCGGCAGTTCCAGCGAGAACGAATCTTTCGGCTGGAGGCGGCCTTCCTTGCGATCAAACTTCCAGTAAGTGACGCCGCCACGATACTTTTCGTTCATTTCCTCGAGCGGGTAGAACTTCTTGTTTTCAAGCGGCGCCGGATATTGGGCGGCCTCGATCACATACTCGGAATTGGTGGTGACAAAGGCGCCGCCATGCTCTGACTTGAAAACCGGATTTACGACGATCTGCTTGGTTTCAAAGTCGCGCAGGTCGATCACAGCGAGGCGTGGATTGGCCTTGTCGTTGATGAAGAGGAACTGGCCGTCATACTCGCCATTGGTTTCGGATACTGCCGGATGGTGGGTATCGCCCCAGGTGATGTCCTTGCCATTGATGCGACCACCGGCCAGAACTTTCTTCGAACTCTCATCGAAGCCATAGCCCTGCCAGGGTTCCGGCGTGAACACGGCGATGTATTTCAGAATACGCATCGAGGGAATGGCATAGGCGATAACCTGGCCCGACTGACCGCCCGAACTGAAGGCGATGAACTCGTCGCGCTTGCCGGTGGGTACGTAGGTCTTGGCCGCAGCCAGCAGATCCTGCTGACTCAAACCGCGCTGTTTCAGCACATCCTGCAGCGTGTCGGCCGACCGGACCGCGCTCGCCCCCATTCCTATCCCCATTGCCAACAGCAGCGAGGCGACTTGCTTGCCATGTGACTTCATAAGATATGTTCCCCTTGGTTTCCAAAAAGCTGCCCAGTGCCAATGACATCCGCCGTCCCGGTGCTGCCGCGACGAAGTGTCGCTGCGACGAATTGACGCACTGCGCGCATC
>JALNZB010000053.1 GCA_023229545.1 Sulfuritalea sp.
CAGCACTTTTTCCCGATTGATCGCAAGCTGACCCTGGCGCTGAACGGCGAGATAGGTCTGGCCAAGTCCTACGGCAACAAGGATCTGCCGTTTTTCAAGAACTTTTACGCTGGCGGCATCGGATCGGTGCGCGGTTTCGACTCGAACTCCCTCGGTCCCCGCGATGCCACCACCAGCGAGGCTCTGGGTGGCGACAAGCGGCTGATCGGAAACGCCGAACTGCTTTTCCCGGTTCCCGGTATGGGCCAGGACAAGTCGATGCGCCTCTCCGCCTTCTTCGATGCCGGCAATGTCTGGGGCTATGACGACAAATTCAGCCTGAGCGGCATGCGATACAGCGCGGGCGTGGCCCTTTCGTGGAATTCGCCGATGGGTCCGCTGAAGTTTTCCTTCGCCAACCCCTTCAACAAGAAGGACGACGACAAAGTGCAGCGTATGCAGTTCCAGATGGGTTCGGTATTTTGATCCCCTTCATAGAGTGAGAGAGTTATGCTAAAGAGATATATTCTTGCAAGTATTGCCTTCTTGTCGTTCTCGGCAGGCGTCCTGGCCGAAGGCAAGATCGGCTTCGTCAATAGCCAGAAGATATTGAACGACGCGCCGCAGGCCGCGCGTGCGAAGAAAAAGATTGAAAAGGATTTTGAAAAACGCGATCAGGATCTGCAGCGCATTTCCAAGCAGTTGCAGGGCTTGCAGGAGAATCTCGACAAGAACGCCGTCACCATGGCCGAGAGCGAGCGTCGCGCCAAGGAACGCGAGTTTGGCGAACTCAACCGTGATTTCCAGCGCAAGCAGCGCGAGTTCCGCGAGGATTTGAGCCAGCGCCAGAATGAGGAAATGGCGGCGATTTTCGAGCGCGTGAACAAGATCATCAAGCAGCTTGCCGAAGCCGAGAAATACGACATCATTTTCCAGGAGGCGGTCTACGCCAACCCGCGCATTGACATCACCGACAAGGTAATCAAGGCGCTGGGCGACGGCGCCAAATAAGCTGCATTTGTCGTGGAGCTGCGGCTCGACGAGATCGTCGCGCGTTTCGGCGGAGAAATAGTCGGCGCTGGCGACACGGCGATTTCGGGCGTCGCCACGCTGGAAGACGCCGGTCCCGGCGATCTGGCCTTTCTCGCCAATCCAAAATATGGCCATCAGCTAAGAACAACCCGCGCCGCCGCCGTCATCATGGCGCCGCCCGCCGTGGCTGGACCGGCGGCAGCGATTCTAACGCCACAGCCTTATCTCTACTACGCTCATGTTGCGCAGTGGCTCAATCCCTTGGCCGTACCCGAAGCCGGCGTTCACTCTAGCGCCGTGGTCGAGGGCGAGGTGGCAACTACCGCCAGCATCGGGCCGAATGTCTGGGTCGGCGCCGGGGCGTCGATTGGTAATGACGTGGTAATTGCCGCCAACTGTTCCATCGGCGCCGGGGTCGAGATCGGCGCCGGCAGTCGACTCGCGGCCAATGTCGCAATCTATGCCGGTTGCCGGTTGGGCGCACGCTGCCTGGTCCATTCCGGAGCGGTGATCGGCGCCGACGGCTTTGGCTTCGCCCGCGAAGCGACCGGTGCCTGGGTCAAGATTCCTCAAATGGGACGCGTGCTGATCGGCGACGATGTCGAGATTGGCGCCGGTACCACCATTGATCGCGGCGCGCTGGGCGACACGGTGATTGCCGATGGCGTCAAACTCGACAACCAGATACAAGTGGCTCACAACGTGCAGATCGGCGCCCACACGGCGATGGCGGGTTGTGTCGGCATCGCTGGCAGCGCCGTGATCGGCGCGCGTTGCACGGTGGGCGGAGGCGCGGTGATCCTCGGCCACCTGCACATCGCCGATGATGTCAATGTGTCAGCGGGAACACTGGTGACGAAATCGATTCACACCGCAGGCACCTACAGCGGCGCGGTGCCTTTTCTCGAACATGGCGACTGGCTCAAAAATTTTTCGCGGCTGCGCCATCTGGATGCGATGGCCGATAAAATTCGTGCCCTTGAACAGCGGCTTGCCGCACTGGAGAAAAAATCATGAGCAATTCCACTGCCAGCGCGGCGACCGATTCCCGCATGGATATTCACGAAATCCTCAATTATCTGCCGCATCGCTATCCGATCCTGCTGGTTGATCGCGTACTGGAGGTGATTCCTGGCGAACGCATCACCGCCTTGAAGAACGTCACGATGAACGAGCCGTTTTTCCCCGGACACTACCCGCATCACCCGGTGATGCCCGGCGTGCTGGTGATCGAAGCGATGGCGCAGACGGCGGCGATTCTGTCTTTCAAGACCATGGGCAGCAAACCCGACGGCAAGTCGGTGTATTACTTCGTCGGCATTGACAACGCGCGCTTCAAGAAGCCGGTCAGCCCCGGCGATCAACTGGTGATCGATGTCACGCTCGGTGCCAACAAGCGCGGCATGTGGAAATTCTCGGCAACGGCCAAGGTGGATGGTCAACTGGCGGCTGAAGCCGATCTGATCTGCGCCGTTCGCCCGACGACGTCCTGATGAGTGTTCATCCCAGCGCCATCGTCCATCCCGGGGCGCGGCTCGGCGGCGGCGTTGTCGTCGGCCCGTATTCGATTGTCGGCGAGCACGTCGAAATAGGCGACGGCACCGTCATCGGTCCCCATGTCGTACTCTCCGGCCACACCAGGATCGGCCGTGACAATCGCATTTTCCAGTTTTGTTCCATCGGCGAGCAGCCGCAGGACAAGAAATACGCCGGCGAACCGACGCGTCTTGAAATAGGCGACCGCAACACCATTCGCGAGTTCTGCACCTTCAATTGCGGCACCGCGCAGGATGTCGGCGTCACCCGGCTGGGCAACGACAACTGGATCATGGCTTATGTCCATCTGGCGCACGACTGTCAGATCGGCAACCAGACCATTTTCGCCAACAACGCACAGTTGGCCGGTCATGTGCAGGTCGGCGACTGGGCCATTCTCGGCGGCTTCACCGTCGTGCATCAGTTCGTGCGCATCGGCGCCCACAGCATCACGGCGATGGGGACCATATTGTTGCAGGATCTGCCGCCGTTCGTCATGGCCGCCGGCAATCCCGCCGCGCCGCGCAGCATCAATGCCGAAGGTCTCAAGCGGCGTGGCTTTTCGGTCGGTGCCGTGGCCGCGATTCGACGCGCCTACAAGACCCTGTACAAAAGCGGCCTGAAGCTCGATGAGGCGCGCGCCGGCATTGAGGCCGAGTCGGCCACCGCGCCGGAACTGAGCCTGCTCGCCGGCTTTCTCGCGGCGCCGGGACGAGGGATCATCCGCTGATGGTGCGAATTGCCATGGTGGCGGGTGAAGCTTCCAGCGACCAGTTGGCCGCACATCTCATCACCGCATTGAAGCAGCATTTACCCGACGCGCGGTTTTACGGCATCGGCGGACCCAGGATGCAGCGCGAAGGCTTCGATTCGCTGTGGCCGGCGGAGACGCTTGCGGTTCGCGGCTATGCCGAAGTCCTGCGGCACTATCGAGCCATCACCAGCATGCGTCGCGGACTTCTGCGCCGGCTGCTGAACGACAAGCCGGACATCTTCATCGGCGTCGACGGCTCGGATTTCAATCTCTGGCTGGAAAAACGCCTCAAACGCAGCGGAATTCCGACCATTCACTTTGTCAGTCCGTCGATCTGGGCCTGGCGCAAGAACCGGATGGAGAAGATCATCCAGTCGGTAACTCACATTCTCGCCCTGTATCCCTTCGAACCCGATCTCTACCAGGGCACGGCGGTCAAGTGCAGCTATGTCGGTCATCCGCTGGCCGATGTGATTCCGCTTGAAATCGATCAGCGCGCGGTGCGCGAACGGCTTGGCGTGGCACCGGATCGGCCGGTGTTTGCACTGCTGCCGGGCAGCCGCCAGTCCGAGCTGCACTTCATGGCCGAGACATTTATCGAGGCCGCCAAGCTGCTGTTGGCGCGTTATCCAAGCGCGCAGTTCCTGGTACCGCTGGCATCCAGGGAAACACGACTGCAATTCGAAACAGCGCTATGGAAGTTGAAGGCCGACGAGCTGCCCTTTACCCTGATGTTCGGTCATGCCGCCGAAGCGGTCGCCGCCAGCGATGCGGTGCTGGTGGCGAGCGGCACGGCGACGCTGGAAACCGCTCTGGTCGGTCGACCCATGGTGATCGCCTACAAGATGTCGCCGTGGTCCTGGCGCTTGATGCGCGGCATGCGCTACCTGCCCTGGGTAGGACTGCCGAATATTCTCGCCGGTCGTTATGTCGTTCCCGAATTCCTTCAGGAAGAAGCGACGCCGGAAAACCTTGCCCAGGCGTTGGGCAATCTGCTGGTCGACCGTCAGGCTCGCGCCGGTATTGCCCGCGTCTTCGCCGGCATCCATCGCCTGCTGCGCCAGGACACCGCGCAGAAAGCCGCCGACGCGGTGTTGCCTTACCTGCAAAGAACATGATGCATTGGGTCTGCGGCGTCGACGAGGCTGGGCGCGGTCCGCTTGCGGGGCCGGTTTATGCCGCCGCCGTGATCCTCGATCCGGCGCGTCCCATCGCAGGTCTGGCCGACTCCAAGAAACTCTCCGAACGCAGGCGCGAATGCCTGGCCCTGGAAATCCGCGACAAGGCGCTGGCTTTCGGCATTGCCTGGGCATCGGTCGAGGAAATCGACAGCATCAATATTTTGCAGGCGACGCTGCTGGCCATGCGCCGCGCCGTCGAGGCGCTCGCCGTACAACCCGCCGAGGCACTGATCGATGGCAACCGCTGCCCGTTACTGGCGATGCCAGCGCGCGCCATCATTCGCGGCGATGCCACGGAGCCAGCGATTTCGGCTGCGTCGATTCTCGCCAAGACGGCGCGCGACGCCGAAATGCGGCGTATTCATGAAGCATTTCCGCAGTACGCGCTGGATCGCCACAAGGGCTATGACACCCTGGCGCACCGTGCCGCGCTGAAGCTGCACGGCCCCGCATGGTTTCACCGCAAGAGCTTCGCGCCGGTAAGAGTCTTGCTCGAAGGATCGCGATGAGCGATGCCCGTCGCATCACGTCGCGCGACAATTCCGTCTTCAAGGCGCTGCGCGCGCTGGTTGCCGATCCTCGGCGGCACGGGCGCACATTGCTCGACGGCGTTCATCTGGTGACTAGCTGTTTTGCCCGAGGCATTGCCGTGAAGCAACTTCTGGTGAGTGAAAGCGGCCAGCGCAATGCGGAAATTGTCACGCTGCTGCAAGGGGCCGGAACCGTCGAGTGCGTGGTTCTGCGCGACAGCTTGTTCCGCGAGATTTCCGGGGTCAGCACCCCGACGGGCATCGCCGCCGTGATCGACATACCACCGGTAGCTTCGGGCGAACTGACGGGCGATGCCGTGCTGCTCGACGCGGTGCAGGATGCCGGCAATGTCGGCGCCATCCTGCGCTCGACCGCCGCCGCCGGCGTGCGTGATGTGCTGCTGGGACCGGGCTGCGCCGGCGCGTGGACGTCGCGCGTGTTGCGCGCGGGACAAGGCGCGCACTTCTCGCTGGCGATCCGCGAACAGGTCGATCTGGCGGCGGTGCTGGCGACCTGCTCCGGTATCTCGGTCGCCACTGTCGCCCGTGGTGGCGTCAGTCTCCATGAACTCGATCTGACCGGGCCGACACTCTGGCTGGTGGGCAACGAAGGCGCGGGGCTGTCTGCGGAACTCATTGCGGCAGCAAAAGTTCGCGCCACAATTCCACTTGCCAGCGGCACCGAGTCACTCAACGTGGCGGCGGCAACCGCAGTGTGCCTGTTCGAGGCGCGCCGTCAGCGCGCGACAATCCTGAAAACAAACAGGCCCGCACAAGGCGGGCCTGAAAGAAACCTGAAGCGCTGATTCTTACTTCTTCTTGGCGGCCTTCTTGCCGGCAACGGCAGCCTTGAAGGTCGCGCCGGCCGTGAAGCGCGGCACGGTGGTGGCGGCGATCTTGAGTTCCTTGCCTGTTTGCGGGTTGCGGCCAATACGCGCCGCGCGCTTCGACGACTTGAAGCTGCCAAAGCCAACCAGGGTAACGCTGTCACCCTTGGAAACGGCCTTGACGATGGCAGCCATCACAGCAGACAGTGCCTTCTCGGCGGCGGCCTTGCTGATATCGGCTTCCTTGGCGGTGATTTCGATCAGTTCAGACTTGTTCATGTGTGACCTCGTGGGAGTGATGATGATGGTAGTGGCGGGTTGAATTCTATGCGAATGGTAACGCGAAGTGACAAACAATTTTTTGTCGGAACGGAACTTTTTTTAAATTTGTAGTAATCCTTGGCAGGATCGGACCAAAGACCGGGGTCCGGGGTCATCCAGGTCGTTGCAATGAACGATCGGCGGTTGTCGGCATCAGCGAATAATCCGTCGACCGGGGGAGGTGCGCAGGCAAAGGCGATAAAATTGCCCGAGGCTTGCAGGCAAGCGGGCTTCCGTGGCAGGATTCCATCAATTTTGCCCGACGGTCGCCCCATCACCCGAAGTCGTCAAGGAAAGGAAGTACAGCCAATGGAACTTGCCTGGTGGCACTGGATGGTTCTCGGTCTCGGGCTGGGTCTGCTGGAGCTCGTCGTACCCAGTTTTTTCATCATCTGGTTCGGTCTCGGAGCGCTGCTGGTGGGAGTCACCATGCTGGTGGCGCCGGGTATCGCATTCAGCACGCAGATTCTGCTGTGGACGGCGGCTTCGGTGGCCATGACCGTGCTCTGGTTCCGCGTCTTGCGCAAGGACGGCGACAAGACGCGGTCGGGCCAGGCCGACGAGGCTCTGGGCGAGATCGGCGTCCTGGTGCGGGCGGTCGAGCCGCTGGGAGTGGCTTCGGGGCGCGGCGAAGTACGCTTCCAGAAGCCGATCCTGGGTTCGGATGTGTGGCCTTGCCTTGCCGATGAGTCCATTGCGGCCGGGGAACGAGTCAGGGTGCTGGCGGTGGACGGCCAGTTATTGAAGGTCGGCAAATACTGAAGGGGCAGGTCATGGGTGATTTCGCATTTTTTGTAATTGCACTGTTTGTTTTTGTCGCCGTAACGATCGCCAAGGGCGTTCGCATCGTGCCGCAGGGAGAAGAATGGATCGTCGAGCGCCTGGGCAAATATCACACCACGCTGCTTCCCGGCCTCAACATCCTCATCCCCTACCTCGACCAGGTGCGCTACAAACTGACGACCAAGGACATCATCCTCGACGTGCAGGAACAGGAAGTCATCACCAAGGACAACGCGGTGATCCTGACCAACGCGATTGCCTTCATCAAGGTCACCGATCCGATCAAGGCGGTCTACGGCGTGACGGATTTCTCCGAGGCGATACGCAACATGATCATGACCACCCTGCGTTCGATCATCGGCGAAATGACGCTCGACGAGGCGCTGTCCAACCGCGACAAGATCAAGGCCCGTCTGCGCGAAGGCGTTGCCGATGAGGCCATCGATTGGGGCCTGACGGTGAAATCGGTCGAGATTCAGGACATCAATCCCTCCGAATCCATGCAGAAGGCCATGGAAGCGCAGGCCTCCGCCGAGCGCGAGCGCAAGGCCATGGTGACCAAGGCCGAGGGCACCAAGCAGTCCACCATTCTCAATGCCGAGGCGCAACTACAGGCTGCGCGTCTGCAAGCCGAAGCGCAGATCACGCTGGCCGATGCCTCGGCCGAGGCGATCAAGCGCGTGGCCGCCGCCATCGGCACGGAAGACGCGCCGATGCGCTATATGCTCGGCGAGAAATACATCCATGCCATCGGCAATCTGGCCAAGTCGGACAATGCCAAAACAGTACTTATTCCAGCCGACATCCAGGAAACGCTACGCGGCATCCTCGGCAGTCGCAAGTAAGCGCAAGCCGGAAACCGATGCGCCTGTTGGCTTTCGAGACCGCGACGCGGCGTCTGTCGGTTGCGTTGTGGCAGGACGGCGAGTTGATCGAGCGCGCGGAGGACTGCCCCAACGGCGGCTCCGAAAGACTGCTGCCCTGGGTGCATGAGTTGCTGGCCGAAGCCGGTCTCGCGCTGGCGCAGATCGACGGCATCGCCTTCGGTGCCGGCCCCGGCGGCTTTACCGGGCTGCGTCTGGCCTGCGGCGTGACACAGGGACTGGCGTACGGACTCGATGTTCCGGTGCTGCCGGTGTCGACCCTCGAAGCGCTGGCGCTGGCGTCCGGCGAGAATGATGCCTGGGTCTGTCTCGACGCGCGCATGAACGAAGTGTATGGCGCGGCCTACCGGGTCGAAGGCGATACGGTGCAGCAACTGATGGCGCCCGTTTGCCTGCCGCCCGCCGTAGTGCCAGCGCCGACTTTCGATGGCGGCTGGGGCGTGGGCGATGGTTTTGCCGCTTATGGTCCGTTGCTGCTGACACGAAAGCCCGACCTTCAGGGTGTACGCGCCGACGTGTTCCCCACCGCCGCCGCCGTGCTACGTCTTGCCGCGCCGGGATTCTCGCGCGGCATGGGCGTCGCGGCGGCTCTGGCGCAGCCCATCTACGTCCGCGACAAGGTGGCTTTGACCACCGCCGAACGGATGGCGCGCGGTGGTGCGAAATAGTGCTCCACTATCCGGCCATGACGGACGCCGATCTCGACGCGGTGGCCGCAGCGGAACGGCGCATTTATTCCTTCCCGTGGACCCGCGGCAACTTTGCCGACTCGCTGGCGGCGGGCCATGGGGCATGGCTGGCGCGGGAGGACGGGGAGATGACCGGCTATGCCGTCGTGATGCCTGCGCCGGACGAAGTCCACTTGCTCAACATCAGCGTGCTGCCGGAATTGCAGCGCCGTGGGCGCGGCGCGGCGCTGCTGATCCGGCTGTTCGACCTGGCGCGGATGCAGGGAGCGCGGCGCATGCTGCTTGAGGTGCGCGCCGGCAATGTTTCCGGACGCGGGTTCTACCGGCGTCACGGCTTCAGCGAAATCGGTCTCCGTCGCGATTATTACCCGGCGCTTGAAGGCCGCGAGAATGCCATCGTAATGGCGCATGACCTATGAGTGCGGAACGCGAACATATTCTGCGCGAGATGGGCCTGGGACCGGCCTGGAAACTGCGTGCCGCGCCTGCGCCAATACCGGCGGACGAAGTCGTGGCGCCCTCCCCGACCGCTGCCGAACCGCCGCGTGAGATTGCGCCGACCATCGCGCCGACCATCGCGCCGACCATCGCGCCAACCGTTGCCACGACGGCGCCGCTTGCGGCCATGGGCTGGGATGAACTTGCCGCGACGGTGACGGCGTGCCGCCAGTGCCGACTTTGCGAGGCGCGCAAGCAGGCGGTGCTGGGCGTCGGCGACCGCAATGCCGACTGGCTGTTTGTCGGCGAGGGTCCGGGCGCCGAAGAAGACCAACGTGGCGAACCCTTCGTCGGCCAGGCCGGCAAGCTGCTCGACAGCATGCTGGCGGCCATCGGTCTCAAGCGCGGCAATGACGTGTATATCGCCAACGCCGTCAAATGCCGACCGCCCGAGAACCGTACGCCCGCGCCGGAAGAGACGGCCACTTGCAGGCCGTACCTGGAACGACAGATCGAATTGATCCAGCCCAGGCTGATTGTCGCGCTGGGCCGTCCGGCAGCGCAAACGCTGTTGCAGTCGGAAGTCAAGATCGGCGCCGCACGCGGCAAACTGCACGATTATCGCGGCATTCCCCTGATCATCACCTATCATCCCGCCTACCTGCTGCGTACCCTGCTGGACAAGGCCAAGGCCTGGGAGGATCTTTGTTTCATGCGACACACGATGCAGAAGCAAAAGGACCGCTGATGGCGCACGACAGCGAAGCTGCGGCTACCGGATTTACGGTGAAGTTCCTTCACGAACTCTGATACCGACGGTTTTCCTTCGTGCATCTCGACCGCTACGTCAACACCCTGGGCAAACATCTCAAGGCCCGCTTCGGCCAGCACGTGCGGAAACTGGCGCTGGACGCCGGATTCACCTGCCCGAATCGCGACGGGACCCTGGGGCGCGGCGGCTGCGCATTTTGCAGCGTTCGTTCCTTCAACGAAGGCGATCCGGATATCCCGCTCGGCGAGCAGCTCGCGGCGCGGCGGATGGAACTGAAGCGCGCCAGCCGCTACATCGCCTATTTCCAAGCCTACACCAGCACCTATGCGGAGGTCGAGGAATTGCGCCGCCTCTATGCCGAGGCCACCCGCCAGACCGATATTGTCGGCCTTTGCGTCGGCACCCGCCCCGATTGCGTGCCCGATACCGT
>JALNZB010000054.1 GCA_023229545.1 Sulfuritalea sp.
CAGCCGACGGCACAACGGCGACCTATACCGTAACCGTGGCTGTGGCTCCCAGCTCTCTCAAGACCATCACCGCCTATTCGTTTGTCGGGTTTCCCGCGTCTCCAGGTGTAATAGATGAAACGGCAAAGACCATAGCGGTGATCGTGCCGAACGGAACAGCCGTAACGGCCCTGGTCGCGACATTCACGACCTCGGGGGCAGGCGTAAAGGTGGGAACAACGGCTCAGACGAGCACAGCGACTGCGAATAACTTCACCAATCCGGTGGCATACATCGTAACCGCAGCAGACAACTCAACGGCGACCTATACCGTAACCGTCACCATAGGGGCTCCAGTTACCGTTCTCCCGGGTCCCGCCGGTAGTACAGGCGCCGCAGTCACCAATCCCACGGCGATTTCCTCTAGCCCAAGTAACGGCGACACGAATGTACCGACCAGAACCCATAATGGCACCAGTAATCTTGTGACTGTCAAGGTGGTGACTGCAACCTTCAGTGTGGCGATGGATCCGGCAACGATCACCCCGCTTGGCGTGTTCACGCTCAAGGAAACCACATCCGGAAACGACGTGTCCGGTGTAGTCACCATGAATGCCGCAAACACGATTGCGACCTTTACACCGAACGTGGCTGCTCTCACTGCGAATACCAGCTATACCGCCACGATATCCACTGCGGCCAAGAACGCCGGCAGCATTACGGCAATGCCCAATCCGGTTGCATGGAGCTTTACCACCATGAACACCTCATTCGCCAATCAGGCCAGCCCGTTTGTCGGTCAGGCGCCGGTAGATCTTTTGTCGGCGGGCAATTTCGTGATTCTGGCAAAAACAACGATCACCGATGTCCCTTCATCTGCTATTACTGGAAATGTTGGAGTGAGTCCGGCAGCCGGTTCATTTATTGGCGTAACGTGCGCAGAAATGACTGGGACGGTCTACACGGTCGATGCTACCTATGTAGGCAGTGGTAATGTTACTTGTGTTGCGCCTGGTCCAGGAGCTAACAAGACCCTGGTGGACAACGCGATACTCGACATGGGAACCGCGTACGCCGAAGCCGCTGCAAGGACATTGCCTGATGCTACAGAACTGGGTGCTGGAGATATCAGCGGGCTGACCATCTACCCCGGCCTCTACAAATGGAGCACCAATGTTGCAATAAACACGGATGTCACTCTTGACGCGAAAGGCGATACGAACGCTGTCTGGATCTTTCAGGTAGGGCTGGATCTTCCTGTCGCTGCCAAGGGTGACGTCGTTGCCGGTGTCAAGGTAATACTCGCCGGTGGAGCCAAAGCTTCGAATATCTTCTGGCAGGTCGGTGGTCTTACCGGTGCAACGCTCGGAACCTACTCTACGTTCAATGGAACGATCTTGAGCGCAAAGCAGGCTATCGCAAATACCGGCGCGGTAGTGAACGGCAGACTGTTTGCAGATTCTCAGGTGACTCTGCAGCAGAACCCGGTCACCAAGCCGGCCCCATAAGGCTGGTGGCACTAAATTAAGGGTCGGCAGAGTAATTTCTGCCGGCCCTTGTCACTTGGACAGAGTGAGCAAGGAAAGTTCGCCCGCCGGGGCGAATCCCGGCGCGGTCGTGGAGTGAAGCACAAGAGTCGGCGCTGACGACACGGCGATACCGGTTGCTCCGGTTCACTCGTGCCAGCTCAATAGCGCCGATAATGTCGACTTGATCCCCACCGAGAACTCGCCTTGAATCACTATTTCGCCACCTGCCCGCGCGGCCTGGAAACCCTGCTCGCGGACGACCTCGCCAGTGCTGGCGGCAAGGATATTGCATCGGTGCCGGGCGGCGCCAGTTGCAATGGCAGCTTGGAAACGGGCTACCGCATCAACCTCGAATCGCGCATCGCGACGCGGGTCTTGTGGCGCATCGCGCACGGCGGTTATCGCGACGAATCCGAGGTCTATCGATTGGCCTACGACGTGGATTGGTCGCGGCTGTTTTCCGTGGATCGCTCGATTCGGGTCTACGTCACGGCGATACGCTCGCCGCTGAAGAGCATCGAGTTCATCACGCTGAAGGTCAAGGATGCGGTCTGCGACCGCTTTCGTGCCGAGACCGGACGGCGTCCCAGTGTCAATACCAAGAACCCCGAGGTGCGCATCCACCTCTTCATCACCGAACAGCAGGCCACGCTGTATCTCGACACCTCCGGCGAGCCGCTCTACATGCGCGGTCACAAGTTGGCCAAGGTCGGCGCGCCGCTCAAGGAAAACCTTGCCGCCGGCATTCTGCGCCTGTCCGGCTGGGAACCCGGAACGCCCTTGCTCGACCCGATGTGCGGCAGTGGTACCTTCCTGCTGGAAGCGGCGCAAATCAGTCTCGACGATGCGCCGGGGCTGTCGCGCGAGCCGGGCGACTTCGGCTTCGAGCATCTCAAGTCTTTCGACGCCGCGCTATGGCGCAAGTTGCAGCGCGAAGCAGCCGAGCGTCGCCGCGAGGCGGTGGCCTTGCCGATTTATGGCAGCGACATCGCCGCCGATGCAGTCGCCCGCACCAAGCAGAACCTGGCCGGCGCGGGGCTCGACGATCTGGTCACGCTGGAAACCTCCGACCTGCTGACGCGTGCGGCCCCGGCGCCAGCGGGAATCATGGTGGCCAATCCGCCCTACGGCGAACGGCTGGGCAGCGAGGAGGAACTGGCGGCCTTCTACCCGCTGCTGGGCGACGCGCTCAAGCAGCGCTTTGCCGGCTGGAGCTGCTGGTTTCTATCGGCCGACACGCGACTGCCAAAGCTGATCCGGCTCCAGACATCGCGCAAGATCCCGCTCTATAACGGCGCGCTCGAATGCCGCTTGTACAACATCGAAATCACCGCCGGCAGCCATCGCCGGGAGCGGGACTAAACAATATCCAGGTGCTGGATGCCGGCATTGCGATCCATGTCCTGCGACTGTTTGCTGTGCAGCTTGATCATCAGGCGCACTTCGTTCATCGAATCGGCAAAACGCAACGCATCGTCATAGCTGATGCGGCCCTCCTCGAACAGATCGAAGAGCGCCATGTCGAAGGTCTTCATGCCGAGCTCCTTCGATTTCTTCATGATCTCCTTGACGCTGTGAATTTCGCCCTTGAAGATCAGGTCGGCGATCAGCGGCGAGTTGAGCAAAATCTCCACCGCTGCCGCGCGGCCCTTGCCTTCCTTTACCGGAATCAGGCGCTGCGACACGATGGCCTTGAGGTTGAGCGAAAGATCCATCAACAGTTGCGGCCGGCGCTCTTCGGGGAAGAAGTTGATGATCCGGTCGATCGCCTGATTGGCGTTGTTGGCGTGCAGCGTGCCCATTGCCAGGTGGCCTGTTTCGGCAAAGGCGATGGCGTGTTCCATCACCTCCTTGTCGCGAATTTCGCCGATCAGGATGACGTCGGGCGCCTGGCGCAGGGTGTTCTTCAGCGCGATTTCCCATGAATCGGTATCGACGCCGACCTCGCGCTGGGTAATCACGCAGTTGCGGTGGTCATGCACGTACTCGACCGGGTCTTCGATGGTGATGATGTGGCCATAACTGTTCTGGTTGCGATAGCCGATCATCGCCGCCAGCGAGGTTGACTTGCCCGAACCGGTGCCGCCGACAAACAGCACCAGGCCGCGCTTGGTCATCACCACATCCTTCAGCACCGGCGGCAGTTTGAGGTCGTCCATTTCGGGAATCTGCACGTTGATGGTGCGCAGAATCATGCCGACGCGCTGCTGCTGCATAAAGGCATTGACGCGGAAACGACCGATGCTGGCGGGCGAAATCGCAAAATTGCATTCCTTGGTCGCCTCGAACTCGGCGGCCTGCTTGTCATTCATGATGGCGCGCGCCAGTTCTTGCGTGTGCTGCGATGACAGCGGCTGCGTGGTCGCCGGCGTCATCTTGCCGTCGATCTTCATGGCCGGCGGGAAGCCGGAGGTAATGAACAAGTCCGACCCCTTCTTCTGCATCATCATCGTCAGAAGCTGGTACATGAATTTGAGACCTTCATCGCGTTCCATGGCAAACCTCGTCAATCAAAAAATTGAGCCGCAACGCGGCGATCCAACATAGTCACCTCCCCGCGAGGGAAGGAAGGGAGGGGCGGGTGTAACAATTCCGCAAGGACAACTTCCCTGGCGTCAGCCAGGGAAGTTGTCCTTGTTGGCCGCCTTGCTGCGCGCTTCCGCAGGCGAGATGATTTTCTTCTTGACCAGATCCTGCAAATTCTGGTCCAGCGTCTGCATGCCGAACTGCTGACCGGTCTGGATCGCCGAGTACATCTGCGCCACCTTGGCCTCGCGGATCAGGTTGCGAATGGCCGGCGTGCCGACCATGATCTCGTGCGCGGCAACGCGGCCCTTGCCGTCCATGGTCTTGCACAGGGTCTGCGAAATCACCGCTCGCAGCGATTCCGACAACATGGCGCGGATCATTTCCTTTTCAGCGGCGGGGAACACGTCGATGATGCGGTCGATGGTTTTCGCCGCCGAGGAGGTGTGCAGCGTACCGAATACCAAGTGCCCGGTTTCGGCGCCGGACATGGCCAGCCGGATGGTTTCCAGATCGCGCATTTCGCCGACCAGAATCACGTCCGGGTCTTCGCGCAGGGCGGAGCGCAGGGCGTTGTTGAAGGACAGGGTATGCGGCCCGACTTCGCGCTGGTTGACCAGGCACTTCTTGGATTCATGGACGAACTCGATCGGGTCTTCGACGGTCAGGATGTGGCCGTATTCAACATCGTTCTTGTGATTGACCATGGCCGCCAGGGTGGTCGACTTGCCCGAACCGGTCGGCCCGGTCACCAGCACCAGGCCGCGCGGGTAGTCGGCCAGCTCTTCAAAAATCTTCGGACACTTGAGTTCTTCCAGCGACATGATCTTCGACGGAATGGTCCGCATCACGGCCGCCGCGCCCCGGTTCTGGACGAAGGCATTGACCCGGAAACGCGCCAGATTGGGCACCGCGAAGGAAAAGTCGCACTCCAGATTTTCCTCATAGACCTTGCGCTGGCCGTCGTTCATGATGTCATAGATCATGGCATGCACGTCCTTGTGCTCCATGGGCGGCAGGTTGATGCGCCGTATGTCGCCATGAACCCGGATCATCGGTGGCAGGCCGGAAGACAGATGCAAATCGGACGCCTTGTTCTTGACTACGAAAGTGAGCAGTTCGGTGATGTCCATGAGCGCTTTCCTGTGGATGGGGTGCGATATACTTTGAAACCGCAATATGACATCAATCGCCGCCAACTTGCAAGCTGTGCGTGCACGCATTGCCGCCGCCTGTGTTATTGCCGGGCGACCGGTCGAGTCCGTGCGCTTGCTCGCTGTTTCCAAGACATGGCCTGCCGCCAGTGTGCGCGAGGCCGTCGCGGCGGGGCAGCGCGCCTTCGGCGAAAGTTATGTGCAGGAAGCCGTCGACAAGGTGGCGGAGTTGGCCGACCTGGTTGAATTGGGTCTCGAATGGCACTTCATCGGGCCGCTGCAGAGCAACAAGACGCGATTGGTGGCCGAAAACTTCGCCTGGGTACATTCGGTGGAACGCCTGAAAATCGCCGAACGTCTCGCGGCGCAGCGTCTGCCGGATCTGCCGCCGCTGCAAGTCTGCATCCAGGTGAATGTCTCCGGCGAGGCGTCGAAGAGCGGCTGTTTGCCAGCGGAGGTATCTTCGCTGGCGCGCGCGGTTGCGGCGCTACCCCGGCTCAGGCTGCGCGGCCTGATGGCGATTCCGGAGCCCAGCGAGGACCAGGCGCAGCAGCGCAAGCAGTTTGCCGTCCTGCGCCATTTGCGCGATTCGCTGGGCATGGAACTTGATACTCTGTCGATGGGCATGAGCCACGATCTGGAAGCGGCGATAATGGAGGGCAGCACGCTGTTGCGCATCGGCACGGCGATATTTGGGGAAAGAGTGTACGCATGAAAATAACATTCATCGGCGGCGGCAACATGGCTGTCGCGCTCATCGGTGGCCTGCGCAAGCAGGGCTTTTCCGCCGCAGGCATACAGGTGGTGGAGCCGTTCGAGCAGGCTCGCGAAAGACTCGTCGCGGCCTTTGGCGTGCGCTGCACGGCGGCAGTCGATGCGGCGGCCCTGAATTGCGAAGTCCTGGTGCTGGCGGTCAAGCCGCAGCAACTCAGGGAGGCCGTCGCGCCGTTTTGCGGAAAGCTCGACGGTCAACTGGTGGTGAGCATCGCCGCCGGGCTGCGCATGGCCGATATATCGCGCTGGCTGGGCAACTACAACAAGCTGGTGCGCACCATGCCCAACACGCCGGCCCTGATCGGCGCCGGCATTACCGGCCTGTTTGCCGATCCGAGCGTGGATCTTGAAGGACGCACTCAGGCCGAAAAAATTCTCAATGCGGTGGGCAGCACGGTGTGGATCGACAACGAGGAGAAAATGGATGCCGTCACTGCGGTTTCCGGCAGCGGCCCGGCCTATGTGTTTTATTTTCTTGAGGCCATGGAAGCCGCCGCACTCAATTTGGGTCTTGACCCATACTCGGCGCGCCGCCTGAGCATTGAAACCTTTCTCGGCGCTGCCCGCCTGGCTGAACAGAGCGGCGAGTCGATCTCCACCTTGCGCGAGCGCGTGACCTCCAAGGGCGGCACCACCGAGGCGGCACTGCGGTCGTTTGGCGCCAACGGCATTGCCGGCGCCATCGAACACGGCATCATGGCCGCCGAGGCGCGCGGGCGCGAGCTGGGCGACATTCTCGGTAAAGACTGATGCTGGCCCAGATCGTTCTGTTCATCCTCGATACCGTCTGCGGCTTCCTGACGCTGGCGCTGCTGGTGCGCTTTGCGATGCAATGGATGCGCGTGCCGTTCCGCAACCCGCTGGGACAATTCATTGTCGCCGTCACCGACTGGATGGTGCGTCCGCTGCGGCGCCTGATTCCCAGCTTGTTCGGTCTGGACACGGCGAGCCTGCTGCTGGCCTGGTTGTGGCAGGCGGTGTATCAGGGAATCGCGCTGGGGTTTTCCGGGACGCTGCTCGCCGTATCGCCAGCGCCGACTCTTGTGGTCGCGCTGCTGGCGGCGCTGGAAGTGGCGAAGATCAGCGTGTACCTGGTGATCGGGGCCGTGCTGGTGTCGGCGGTGTTTTCCTGGGTGAATCCGTACGCACCGCTGGCCGGGGTGTTCAACACGCTGACGAATCCCCTGCTGCGACCGTTTCGTCGCGTCATTCCTCCCATCGGTGGCGTCGACCTGTCGCCGCTGGCGCTGTTGCTGCTGCTGCAAATCGTCCTGTTTGTCATTGCCGGTGTGCGCAACGGCGTCATGCCAATGCTGTTGCACTGATGAGCTGGCTGACCGCCGATGACAAGGGAGTGACGCTGCGGCTGCATATCCAGCCCGGCGCGAAGAAGACCGAAGTGACGGGCCTGCATGGCGAAGCGTTGAAGATTCGCCTTGCCGCGCCGCCGGTGGACGGCAAGGCCAATGCCTGTCTGATCGCGTTTCTCGCCGATCGGCTTGGCGTCGCCAAAGCGGCGGTCAGTTTGGTCAGTGGCGATTCGTCGCGCGCCAAGCGGGTGCGCGTCAGCGGCGTAGAGCCGACGCTGGTAAAGCGGGTATTCGCAATTCGCGATGAAATGATTTGATACAAATCCGTTGCCTTTTCCCGTCGGCAGGAAATCGCTACCCGCGTTAATCAGCTTGTACGGCCCCGTGGCCGGATCACTGGAAACACAACAATGAAAACCACCACCTCGATTCTCGTCGCCGGATCGCTGTTCCTCGCTCTGGCTGGCCTGACTCCCGCACAGGCAGCGGTCGATGAAGCTGCGGCCACGGCACTTGCCAAGAAAAACGATTGCACCAAGTGCCATGCCGTGGACAAGACCAAGAAGGGGCCGTCCTACAAGAAGGTTGCTGCCAAGTACATGGGCAAAGCCGATGGCGAGCAGAAAGTCATTGAAATGATGACCAAGGGCAAGAAGGTCAAGCTCGAGGACGGCAGCGAAGAAGAGCACAAGATCATCGAAACGAAGGATGCGGCTGAGCAGAAGAACCTGGCTCAGTGGATTCTTTCGCGCTAATTGACCAAGGAGTCCCAAGTGAAACCTCTGAAACCCGTGATTGTTGTTCTTCTGCTGGCAGCGATGGGAGCTTCCATCAGTGCGCAGGCGGCCGATGCAAAGCGCGGTCGCGTGTATTACCGCATGGTGTGTTCGGTCTGCCACATGGAAAAGCTGGATGGCCCCATCTCGCCGAGCGCCAAGACCAAGGCGGAATGGAGTTCCTACCTGCAGGCCGACAAGCACGCCAAGGGCAAGGACACTGTCAAGTACTATTTCAGCAAGGAATACCGTGCCAGCATCAAGGCCAGGAACCAGGCCGCTGCGAAGTACGCCGAACTGCCGGATGCCGAGCTGATGGCCGATGTCAAAATGTTCCTGAGTGCGGGCGCCAAGGACAGTGATACGCCGACAAGTTGCGACTAAGGAGTCGCGCAGCTTGAACAGTTGATAGGCTCCGAGGCGAGCCAGCCCATCACGGCTATAGGCGTGATGGGCGCAGGGGCATTTGTAGCGATACGAGGAGCGTCTTTTCGTGTCGGCCCACAGCCTCGCACTCCTTAGAAAGCACATTCGATTTGCTTTCTATCCTCATTGATTTAAATCAATATTTTGTTCCTACTTTTGTTTGGGTTGTGCGCCTAAGCCCTTGTTGCGCTTGAAAAAATCTCTACCAATCCTTGACCGATACAAAAAAGTGTCTTAGAGTGGGGTATTGTGGGATTTAGTGGGGAACATTGGTCGAATAGCGACGTGTTTCTCGCTCAGGGGAGATTCGATGTTTCAAGGTGCGACGGCGCTCAATCTCGATGCCAAGGGCCGCATGGCGGTGCCCGCGCGGCATCGTGACGCCCTGGTGGCATCGAGCGAAGGTCGCCTGGTGGTGACCGCCCATCCGCATCGTTGCCTGCTGCTCTACCCTCAGCCCGCATGGGAGCCGATTCGCGCCCAGATCCTGGCGGCGCCCAGCCTGCAAGTCGAATCCGCCATGGTGCGGCGCCTGTTGGTGGGTTTCGCCGAGGACGTGGAACTGGATGGCGCCGGGCGTCTGCTGATTTCGCCTTCCCTGCGGCAATACGCCGGGCTGGAAAAGGAAATCTGGCTGATCGGGCAGGGCCGCCATTTTGAGATCTGGTCGGCTGCCGGCTGGAAGGCGCAGCAGGACGCGATCTTCGCAGTGGGCGACAAGCTGTTGCCTCCGGGCCTGGAAAATCTTGCGCTGTGAATGTCGACACCCACGTCAGCGTGCTGTTGGCCGAAGCGGTCGCAGCGCTGGCGATCCGGCCTTCGGGAATTTATGTCGACGCCACCTTCGGTCGCGGCGGTCACAGTCGGGCGATTCTCGACTCGCTCGGGCCGACCGGGCGCCTCATCGCGCTGGATCGCGATCCAGCCGCGATTGCCGCCGGAGCGGCGCTTTCCGATCCGCGCTTCACCTTGGTACACGCGGCATTCAGCGAGTTCGACGCGGTGCTGGACACGCTCGGTGTGACGCAGGTGGATGGAGTGCTGCTGGATATCGGCGTCTCGTCGCCGCAATTGAATACGCCCGAACGGGGCATGAGTTTTCGTTTCGATGCGCCGCTGGACATGCGCATGGATACGACGCAGGGGGAGACCGCCGCCGAGTTT
>JALNZB010000021.1 GCA_023229545.1 Sulfuritalea sp.
AAATGGACCATGCCGATCCGGGACTGGAAATCCGCGCTTACTCGCTTTACTATCCAGTTCGAACATCGGATGACAGCGCGCTAAGCAAAATCCCGTTTACACAAAATTCGGGACACCCTCGGCCCCTCGACAATTTCACGCAGTTCATCCGCGTCAGTAATAATCTTTCCATTTACTACGAGACAAATCCCGTCGATTGCACAGTCTCCACCGCTGCCAACATGAATGTCATCAAGATCAAATGTTAACCTATTGAGTTTGGAGATGATCGCGTAGTTTGCGAAGTGTTCAAATTGCACATGTTCGGCAAGCTTCTCCAGCTCAAATTGGCCTGCAAATGTGTCCAGCAGAGATTTTGTTATCTTGTCCAATTGTCTCTCCCTTATGCTGAATTCTGTCGGAATGTTCCAGTCTATACGATAAGCCTCGTAGAACTAAATGCCGCGTGCATCCGTTTCGGATTGGAGCAGCCTCTCAAATGACAGGTCCGAGGACTGACCGAAGGGCGGCTCTTGGCCGACAGCACGCACACGTAATCGCTCCCAAGAGCCGCCATTGCTTTTCCTATCCTTTGGCAAATTACCGCTGCCGCACAGCTTGCAGTCGCAAGCGTGCTGCCAGTGAACTCCTGGTTCAGGCGGCGGCTGACAACTTACTCGGGCGAATCAGGCTTTCGGCGGGGATGCCGAATTTCTCGTGCAGCCGCCAGATCATGTTGAGGGTCAAGGGGCGCTTGCGGGCGAGGATTTCGTAGACCCGGTTCAGGCGGCCAATGGCCGGCACCAGGTCCTTCGGGGTCAGCCCACCTTGCTCCATGCGGAACTTGATGGCCTCGACCGGATCGGGCAAGTCGATGGGGAAGTTCTTGGCCTCATACGCCTCGACCAGGGTCAGCAACACTTCGAAGCGATCCCCGTCAGGCGTGCCGGGGTCTGGTTCGTTGTCGAAATATGCCGACACCTCACGCAATGCGTCCTTGTAGTCGGCTTTGGTGTGAATTGGACGAATTTCCATGTCAGTGCTCCATCTCAACGGTTTCGGCATCAATCGCATCGTATTCGCCATGCGTACCAACAAACTTCACGTAGACGGCCTGGTAGCGGTATGCCACTGAGACCACCAGACGATAGTCATTGCCCTTGATGTTGAAGACAACCCGGCGGTTCTTTAGAACGCTGGCGCTACGGTATTGATCCTTGATATCCGCTGGCTGGCGCCATGTCGCCTTCTTCACCTCATCAACCCATGATTTCAAAGGCTGCTCGGCATCCAGATTGTTTTTCCAGAAGGCTCGCAGGTGGCTGATGGCAATGATTCGCATGGGACGAAGTATAGTCCCAATATGGGACATTACCAATAACCCCGCATACGACATCGCCGGTCCTCCGAAGCCAGGGGAAGCTGAGACACCGTCCGAACTGAATCCTGTCGCAAGCGGCGTGCCGCCCCCACGTCCCGCAGGGACATAAAACCCCGCTATACAGCCATCCAGGCGCTTTGCCGTCGCGGCGCGGGAGCGGTGCTATCGTCGTGCCGATGAAACCTATTCGCTCCGTCACCATCGACCTCGACGGCACCCTGGTCGACACCGTCCCCGATCTTGCCGCCGCCGCCAACGGCATGCTGCGCGAACTGGGGCGGCGCGAACTTTCGATCGACACCGTCGCCACCTTCGTCGGTCGCGGCATTCCCAAACTGGTCGAGCGCTGCCTGCCGGATCTCGCGGGTGACGCGCTGGCGCTAGCGCAAGCTGTTTTCCGCCGTCATTACGCCATCGAGAACGGTCGCCGCTCGAAGCTCTTTCCTGGCGTGCTCGACGGTTTGCAGGCCTTCCGCGCCGCCGGTTTGCGCATGGCCGTAATTACCAACAAGGCGGCGGCGTTCACCGAACCGCTGCTGATCGCGACGCAACTCGCCTCGTGGTTCGAGTTCGCCGTATCGGGCGACAGCCTGCCTGAGAAAAAACCGCATCCGCTGCCGCTGCTGCATGCCTGCCAACGTCTCGGCAGCGAGCCCGCCGAGAACCTGCACATCGGCGATTCGAGGAACGATGCCGCCGCCGCGCGCGCCGCCGGCTGCCCGGTGTTCCTGGTGCCCTACGGCTACAGCGAGGGAGCGGCTGTGCAAGGAATCGACTGCGATGCTATAGTCACGTCGCTGATGGAGGCATCCCGCCGTGTCGCCAGCGCCGACTTTCCAAATACATAGTCCGAACATGCTCCACCACAACCTGCATATGACAAGGAAACACGCCCTCGGGGCGGGGGCCTGGCCCTGGCGGGCCTGAACGCCCGCGCCATCGAGCGCCGATTTCCCTCGCGCCGGAGCCGACAGGCCCGCGCACTTGTCCTTGCAGTACCCGTTTTGTGGAGTTTCCCATGACTGAATCTGATTTCAACCGGCTCGCCGCCGAAGGCTATAACCGCATTCCGGTGACGCTGGAAACCTTCGCCGACCTCGACACGCCGCTGTCGATCTACCTCAAGCTGGCCAACGATCCCTATTCCTACCTGCTCGAATCGGTGCAGGGCGGCGAACGCTTCGGCCGCTATTCCTTCATCGGTCTCGCCGCCAGTACGCGCATCGCCGTGGTCGACAGCGCCATCACGGTGTACAGCGGCGACTGCGTTGCCGAGCGGCGCGAAGACACCCACCCGATGAGCTTCATTTCCGAGTTCATGGCGCGCTTCAAGGTGCCCGATCTGCCCGGCCTGCCGCGCTTCTGCGGCGGTCTGGTGGGCGCCTTCGGCTATGACACGGTGCGCTATATCGAAACCAGACTGGCCCGCGAGAAATCGCCCGACCCGCTCGGCGTACCGGACATCCTGCTGCTGCTGTCCGAAGAAATCGCCATCGTCGACAATCTCTCCGGCAAGCTGACGCTGGTGGTCTATACCAATCCGGGCTTCCCCGACGCATGGAAGCAGACCCAGGCCCGGCTCAAGGAACTGCTGACAAAGCTGCGCGCACCATTGGCAATTCCGCCCGAGGCGCCGGCGGTTTCCGCGCCCGCCGTTTCGGATTTCGGCGAAGAAGCGTTCAAGGCCGCCGTGCGCCGCGCCAAGCAATACATCGTCGATGGCGACATCATGCAAGTGGTATTGTCGCAACGCATGAGCAAGCCTTTCGCCGCGAGCCCGCTGGCGCTCTACCGTGCGCTGCGCGCGCTGAACCCCTCCCCCTACATGTTCTATTTCGACTTCGGGGATTTCCATGTCGTCGGCGCTTCGCCGGAAATTCTGGTGCGGCTGGAAAATGAAGAAGGCAAGAAGCGCGTCATCGTGCGCCCCATCGCCGGCACGCGCAAGCGCGGCGCCACCGCCGCTGAAGACGAAGTGCTTGCCGCCGATCTGCTGGCCGACCCCAAGGAGTGCGCCGAGCACCTGATGCTGCTCGACCTTGGCCGCAACGACATCGGTCGCGTCGCCAGAACCGGCACGGTCAAGGTCACCGACCAGTTCATCATCGAGCGTTATTCGCATGTAATGCACATCGTCTCCAACGTCGAAGCCGAGCTGAAGGACAATGAGGATGCGCTCGGCGTGCTCAAGGCCACTTTCCCGGCGGGCACGGTATCCGGCGCGCCGAAGGTGCGGGCCATGGAAATCATCGACGAACTGGAACCCTCGAAGCGCGGCATCTACGCCGGCGCCGTCGGTTACTTGGGCTTCAACGGCGACATGGACCTGGCCATCGCCATCCGCACCGCCGTCATCAAGGACGGTCAGATCCACGTCCAGGCGGGGGCCGGCATCGTCGCCGATTCCGACCCCGATTCGGAATGGCAGGAAACGCTGAGCAAGGCACGGGCGCAACTGCGCGCCGCCGAAATGGCCGAAGCCGGCCTCGATACGCGTTTCGACTAGGGGAGCCATCATGCTGCTGATGATCGACAACTACGACAGCTTTACCTACAACCTGGTGCAGTATTTCGGCGAGCTCGGCGAGGACGTGAGGGTGTTTCGCAACGACGCGATCACCGTCACGGAAATCGCCGCCATGAAGCCGGCGCGCATCGTCGTTTCGCCCGGCCCCTGCTCGCCGGCGCAGGCCGGCATCTCGGTGGCCGCGATCAAGGAGTTCGCGGGAAAAATCCCGCTGCTCGGCGTCTGCCTCGGCCACCAGAGCATCGGCGCGGCCTTCGGCGGCGAGATCGTCCATGCCAAACAATTGATGCACGGCAAGACCTCGCCGGTGATTCACGAGGGCAAAGGCGTCTTCGCCGGCCTGCCGAATCCGCTGACGGTGACGCGCTACCACTCACTGGCGATCAGGCGCGAGACGCTGCCCGCGTGTCTTGAGATCACGGCCTGGACGGAGGACGGCGAGATCATGGGCGTGCGCCATCGCGAGTTTGATGTCGAGGGCGTGCAGTTCCATCCCGAATCGATACTCACCGAGTGCGGTCACGAACTGCTGAAGAACTTCTTGAGGAGTGCCTGAACCATGATTACCCCGCAGGAGGCGCTCCAGCGCATTATCGAACACCGCGAAATATTTCATGACGAAATGCTGCACCTGATGCGGCAGATCATGAAGGGCGAAATCTCGCCGCTGATGGTGGCGGCGATTCTCACCGGTCTGCGTGTGAAGAAGGAGACCATCGGCGAAATCTCCGCCGCCGCCATGGTCATGCGCGAGTTGTCGACCAAGGTCGACACCCCGCACAATCCTCATTTTGTCGACATCGTCGGCACCGGCGGCGACGGCGCGCATACCTTCAATATTTCCACCGCCTCGATGTTCGTCGCCGCCGCCGCCGGCGCCACGGTGGCCAAGCATGGCAACCGCAGCGTGTCGTCGAAGTCCGGCTCGGCCGACGTGCTCGAAGCGCTGGGCGCCCGGATCGACCTGACGCCGCCGCAGGTCGCGGCAAGCATCGAGACCATCGGCTGCGGCTTCATGTTCGCGCCCCACCATCATCCGGCGATGAAGAACGTCGCCCCGGTACGGCGCGAAATGGGCGTGCGCACCATTTTCAATATTCTCGGCCCGCTGACCAACCCGGCCGGCGCGCCGAACACCCTGATGGGCGTGTTCCATCCCGACCTGGTCGGCATCCAGGTGCGCGTCATGCAGCAACTCGGCGCCGACCATGTGCTGGTGGTCTGGGGCAAGGACGGCATGGACGAGATTTCGCTCGGCGCGGCGACCCTGGTCGGCGAATTGAAGGACGGCAAGATCACCGAATACGAAGTGCATCCCGAGGACTTCGGCCTGGCCATGGCGTCCAACCGCAGTCTGCGCGTTGCCGATGCCGCCGAATCGAAAACCATGCTGATCGAGGCGCTGGAAAACAAGCCCGGCACGGCGCGCGAGATCGTCATCCTCAACGCCGGCGCCGCGCTCTACACCGCCAATCTGGAAGACTCGATCGGCGCCGGCATCCAGCGCGCCCGCGAAGCCATCGCCAGCGGCGCGGCGCGCAAAAAGCTCGACGACTTCGTCGCCTTCACGCGCAAGTTCGGCTGATGTCCGACATCCTCAACAATATCCTCGCCGTCAAGCGCGAGGAAGTCGCGGCGGCTTGCAGCGCTCGACCGCTGGCGGCCATCCGTACCGTAGCGGAAGCGCAACCTGCGGCGCGTGACTTCGTCGACGCGATACGAACAAAAGTCGGCGCTGGCGGTACGGCGGTCATCGCCGAAATCAAGAAGGCCAGCCCCTCGAAAGGCTTGATCCGGCCCGATTTCCGCCCGGCGGAGATCGCCGCCGATTACCAGCAGCACGGCGCCACCTGTCTTTCGGTGCTGACCGACCAGCAGTTTTTTCAAGGCGACGAAACCTACCTGCGCGAAGCGCGCGCCGCCTGTTCGCTGCCGGTGCTGCGCAAGGATTTCATGATCGATCCCTGGCAGGTGTATGAAGCCCGCGCCATGGGGGCGGACGCCATCCTGCTGATCGTCGCCGCCCTGTCGCTGACGCAGATGCAGGAGATGGAGGCGATTGCGCACGGCCTCGGCATGGCCGTGCTGGTCGAGTGCCACGATGCCGCCGAACTGGACATCGCCCTGCACCTGACGACGCCGCTGATCGGCATCAACAACCGCAACCTGCGCAGCTTCGAGGTGAATCTCGACACCACCCTGTTGCAGTTGAAACGCATACCCGCCGGGCGCATCGTGGTCACCGAATCCGGCATCCGTCACCCGGCGGATGTCGAACTGATGCGCGCCCACGGCGTACATGCCTTCCTCGTCGGCGAAGCCTTCATGCGCGCGCCCTCGCCGGGAGCGGAGCTGGCGCGGCTATTCGCCTGAATGAATTATCAGACCTGCTGAATGCGATCCTTCATCGCGGCGAAATAGAGCACCGGGATCACCACCAGCGTCAGCACGGTGGATACGAAAATGCCGAAGATCAGTGACAGGGCGAGGCCGGCGAAGATCGGGTCGTCGACGATGAACAGCGCGCCGAGAATCGCGGCCAGTCCGGTCAGCACAATCGGCTTGGCGCGAATCGCGGCGGCCTGGATCACGGCTTCGGCGAAGTCCATGCCGCCCGCCACCTGTTCGTTGATGAAGTCGACCAGCAGGATCGAATTGCGCACGATGATGCCGGCCAGCGCGATCATGCCGATCATCGAGGTGGCGGTGTATTGCGCGCCGAACAGCGCATGGCCGGGCATGACGCCGATGATGGTGAGCGGTATCGGCGCCATGATGATGAGCGGCACCAGATAGCTCTTGAACTGCGCTACCACCAGCAGATAGATCAGGATCAAGCCGACGGCATAGGCCGCGCCCATGTCGCGGAAGGTCTCGTAGGTCACCTGCCATTCGCCGTCCCACTTCAGCGAGTATTGCGCGTAGGGGTCTTGCGGCTGCTTGATGAAATATTCGCCGAGCGTGCCGCCCTGCGGTAAGGCGATGCCGGCCAGCTTGTGGCGAATGTCGAACATCCCATACAGCGGCGAGTCGAGTTTGCCGCCCATGTCGCCGGTGACAAAGACCACCGGCAGCAGATCCTTGTGGTAGATCACCTTCTCGCGCAGCGTGTGCCTGATCTCGACCACTTCGGAGACCGGCACCATCTGGCCGCCGTTCTGTAAATTGCCGCGCAGCTTGAGCTTGAGCAGTTGATCGATGCTGTTCTGGCGCTCGGCGGGCAGGACGATGCGCACCGGAATTTCGTACTTGGCGTCGCCGTCATGCACCGGCGTCACGTTCTCGCCGGACAGCCCGAGGCGCACCACGTCGACGATGTCCTTCTGCGCCACGCCGAGCAAGGCGGCCTTGGCCTGATTCACGCGCAGCACCAGCTTTTCGGCATCGGCATCCGCCGTGTCATCAACGCCGACTATGTCGGCAGTGCCCTCGAAGGCCGCGCGCACCTGCTTCGCCACGGCAATCTGCCCGGCATAATCCGGGCCGTAGATTTCGGCGACGATGGGCGACAGCACCGGCGGCCCCGGCGGTACTTCCACCACCTTGGCATTGCCGCCGCGCTTCCTGGCAATCGCCACGATCCGGTCGCGCACCGACACGGCGATCTCGTGGCTCTGGCGATGGCGGTGCTTCTTGTCCACCAGATTGACCTGGATGTCGCCCATTTCAGGAGCCGTGCGCAAGTAGTACTGGCGCACCAGGCCGTTGAAGTTGATCGGGCTGGCGGTGCCGGCATAAGCCTGATAGTCGGCAACCTCCTCGACCTGCGCAATCTCGGTCGACATCTCGCGCAGCACCCCGGCGGTTTCTTCCAGCGGCGTGCCGACCGGCATGTCGAGCACGATCTGGAATTCGCTCTTGTTGTCGAAGGGCAGCATTTTCAGCACCACCAGCTCGAAAAAACCGAGGCTGAGCGAAACCAGAATCGCCGCCAGAATGCCCAGCCAGAGCTTGCGGCGGGCTGCCTTGCCGGTGCCAGGATCGAGCATCGGCGACATGACGCGGCGGAAAAAGCGGTCGAGCCTGCCGGTGAGTTTGTCTTCGCCATGGCCGCCAGCGCTGCCGTGCGCCGCCGGCTTCATCAGTTTCAGCGCCAACCACGGCGTGATGACAAACGCAATCGCCAGCGAAATGAACATGCCCATCGAGGCATTGATCGGGATCGGGCTCATGTACGGTCCCATCAGGCCCGTGACGAAAGCCATCGGCAACAGGGCGGCGATCACGGTGAAGGTGGCGAGGATGGTCGGACCGCCGACCTCATCGACGGCGGGCGGGATAATCTGCCACAGCGGCTGGTCGGGGTGCAGCAGGTGCCAGCGATGAATGTTCTCCACTACCACGATGGCGTCGTCGACCAGGATGCCGATGGAGAAGATCAGCGCGAACAGCGAGACGCGATTAAGCGTGAAGCCATAGGCCCACGAGGCGAACAGCGTCGCCGCCAGCGTCAGCGTTACCGCCGCGCCGACGATCACGGCCTCGCGGCGGCCCAGCGCGAACAGGACCAGCAGCACGACGAAGGCGGTGGCGAAGACCAGCTTGCCGATCAGTTTCTGCGCCTTGTCGGTGGCGGTCGCACCGTAGTTGCGCGTCACGGTGAATTCGACACCCTCGGGAATCACCGTGCCCTTCAGCGCTTCGGCGCGGGCGATCACGGCTTGCGCGACATCGGCGGCATTGACGCCGGGCTTCTTCGATATCGACAGCGTCACCGCCGGAAACTCGGCTTTTCGATCCCCATGCCAGACATAGCTCACCGGCTGGTCGGCGCCGTCGATCACTTGGGCCACATCGGCCAGATACACCGGCTTGCGCTCGAAGACGCCCACCACCAGACGCTTCACATCGGCGGCCGACTCGATGTAGGTGCCGGTTTGCACCAGCACTTCGCGGTTGCCGGCAACCAGACTGCCGGCCGGCTGCGAAGCGTTCGACACCTGCAATGCCGCCTTGAGGTCCTGCGCGGTGATGCCATGCGCATTCATGCGGTCGACATCCATGACGACGCGAATCACGTGGCCGGGACCGCCGATGGTCGCCACGTCGCGCGTGCCGGGAATGCGCTTGAGATCGATCTCGGCGGCACGCGCCACCTGCTGCATCTCGAAGGCCGACTTCGCTGGATCGGCACTGTGAAAGGTCAGCGTCACGATCGGCACGTCATCGATACCCTTCGGCTTGATGATCGGCTCCATGACGCCGAGATTGGACGAGAGCCAGTCGCGGTGCGAATTGATGGTGTCGTAAAGGCGCACCAGCGCCTGGATCGGGTCTTCGCCCACCTTGAACTGCACCGTGATCACCGCCATGCCGGGGCGCGACACGGAATAGACATGCTCGATACCGGCGATGCGCGACAGCACCTGTTCGGCCGGGCGCGTCACCAGCGCCTCGACATCCTTTGCCGACGCGCCGGGAAAGGGCACGAAGACGTTGGCCATGGTGACGTTGATCTGCGGCTCTTCCTCGCGCGGCGTAATCAGCGTCGCGCCGACTCCCAATAGCAGCGCGATCAGCGCGATCAGGGGCGTCAGGGAATTCCTGAGAAAATACTCCGCGATCCGGCCTGAAATGCCCATGTCCGCCCCGCCTCTTCAGCGGCCGGAAACGGCTTTGAGTTCGATGCCGGCCTTCACCGGAGCGAGGCTGACCCGCTCGCCCGCAGTGAGTCCGGCCAGCACTTCGATCTCGCCGCCAGGCACCGCCTCGCCCATGCGAATCTGTCGCAGGTGGGCGCCGCCTTTTTCGTCCAGCACATACACCGCAGTCACCTCGCCGCGACGCAAAATGGCGCTCGGCGGCACGGTGAGCTTCCGCGTCTGGCCGAGGGTGAAATGGGCGCGGACGTACATGCCCGGCACCACACCTTCAATGTTTTCCGACAGGTAGAGCCGTGCCGTCGCGGTATGGCTGCGCGCATCCACCGTCGGCAGGATTTCCACGCGCAGCGCATCGGCCCATAGTCCGGTTTCGGGAAACTCGATGCGGGCGCGACCGATCTTCCGCAGTTCAGCCAGTTTGTATTGCGGCAGGCTGGCGATCACGCGCAAGCCCTTGGGGTCGAACACGGTGACCAGCGACCGGCCCGGAGCGGCCATCTCGCCTAGCTCGACATGCCGCTGCGCCACCAGCCCGGCAATCGGCGCCGTCACGGCCCCGTGCGACAGCCCCGCGCCCGAACTTGCCGCAGCGCCCTGTGCTGCCTGCCACGCCGCCGCCGCCTGATCGAGTGCGGCCTGACTGACGAATTTCCGCGCATAAAGACTCTTCGTCCGCTCATACGCCGCGCCAGCCTGCGCCAGCGCGGCCCGCGCACTGGCGTCCGAGCCAGCCGCCTCGCGCGCATCGAGTCGCATCAACAACTCACCCTGTTTGACCCGCTGCCCGGCATCGACGCGAATCTCCGTCACCCGACCGGCGATCTGCGCCGCCACCGTGGACTGACGCACCGCTTCGACCGTGGCTTCGACCGGGAATCCGAGGTCCACCTCGCGCAACTGCACCACCACACTGGTCGCTGCCTCGGCGGCAAAGGACGCACCCACCGGCGCCAGACCGGCGAAGGGCAAAGCAAGGAACGCCAAGAGGAGGCTCCCGGCGAGAAAACGGTTACGGAGTCGTATTTTCATGAATATCAGTATACGCTAATATACTCAATAGATCACGCCTTCGATCCAAAAACGAAGTTTCCTTCACCCGCCCGCGCCAGTACAGGCGTCGAGCGCATAGTCGGCCATCGCCGCCAGCACCGGCGGCACCTCGCCCACCGGCGCGGCCAGCGTGATCACCAGCCCGTCATGGCGATCCATGGCGTTGGCCGCAATCTGCGGCAGATCCTTTTTGACATGACGACCGGCCGCCATGAAAATCGGCACGACGACGATTTCCGTCGCACCCTGACGCACCAGGCTATCCACCGCCTCGTCGAAGCTGGGCCGCAGCAACTCCAGAAAACCCGGCTCGACCAGCGCCGCCGGCTCACGAGCCAGAATGGCGTCGCGGATGCCATGAAACGGCTGCGCCCATTCCGGATTGCGTGCGCCATGACCAAACAGGAGTATGCCTTTCACTATTCTTCCTTTGCTTTCCACACATTGCGACAGCCAGTCTCGGTGACCATGAGTGTAGCAAGCCAGCCACCCACCGCCGCTGCCGTCAACAGCAGCATGCCGTTGCGCCAGTCGATGGCGGAATAGATGCGCACGCCGGCTTCCATTCTTCCATCCCAGGTGCGCTCCATGAGCCAGCCGACCATGGGTTGCAGGATAGCAGGACCAAGAAAGACGCCGACATTCACCACGCTGGTGGCCATGCCAGAGAGCTGAGGCGGATTGACTTCCTTGGCGCTGGCCCAGGATAGCGTGAATCCGGCCGAGGCCAGACCCATTGTGATGCACAGCGCATAGGTGGCCGCCGCCGGCAGTGTGCTTCCGGCTTGGCATGTCGCCCACAACCAGACGACCCAGCCGGCCACATGCAGCCCGGACGCCGCCAGAGCCACCGCCTTGCGCCGCCTCAAGGCGTCCGACAGCCGCCCCCACAGCGCCGCGCCAATGGCAAAGCCGAGAAAGTAAATGCTGACGTGGCTGGAAGCCGTGGCGCGCGTCATGCCATGCATCTGCGTCAGATAGGGCACCGCCCACAGCCCGGCAAAGGCGAAGAAGGCTCCCGACAGGCCAGCGTTGGCGAAAAAACCGGGCCAGGTTTTTCGATTCTTCAGTACCGATACCAGACCCGTGAGCCAGGCCGTGCGGTCCACCCTGCCGGCGGGAGTTTCGATGACCCAGGCGCGACTGGCAAACGCCAGGACGAACGACAGCAGCCCGACCACGACAAACACCTGACGCCAGCCGACGGCTTGGGTCGCCCACGCCAGCGGCGCACCAGCCAGAATTGACCCCAAATTACCGATCAACATGCACAGTCCGGTCAGGGTGGCGAAGCGGCGTTCCTCGAAACCGATCACCAGCAACTTGAGCATGGCGATGAAAGTCACAGAAACGCCGAGGCCGACCAGCGTGCGACCGGCAAACGCCAGCTCGAAACTCGGCGCGAGAGCAAACAAAATCGCTCCTCCGCCGGCCACCAGCCCGCCCCAGAATAGAATGCGGCGCGGCCCGAGGGTGTCGGCGAGCACCCCAGCGGGAATCTGCATCAAGGTGTAAATGTAAAAGTAGGTTGCCGCCAGCGTACCAAGCTGTGCGCCGCCGATGGAAAACGCGGCTTGCAGATCGCCGGAAATAGCCGCCGGCGCCACGCGATGAAAGAAGGACAGCAGGTAGGCGGCAATCGCCACGCCAAGCCCTAGCTGCACTTCCGGTCGGGGAGCGCTCCCTTTCACGTTCATATTCCGGATGGCACTCCGTGGCCGCTACCGAACCAGCGTCACCGGCACATCGGTGTGCTGCAACACTCCCCTGGCGACCGAGCCGAGGACCAGATCGGCAACCGCCGAACGACCATGGGTGCACATCAGAATCTGGCCGATGCCGTGCTCGCGCGCGAAATGCGCAATGGTCGCGGCGGCCAGGTCGCCGATGACGACATGGTGCTGATAGGGTATGCCGGCGCGGTCGAGCCGCGCCCGCGCCGCCGCCAGTTCCTTGATGCCTTCGTCGTGGTAGTAGGCGTTCATGGCCTCTACCGAAATGAACTGCCCCACGTCCTTGTGCAGGATGTGCTGGACATTGAGCAGGTAAATCTCCGGCGGCTCCCGGTAACAGTCGCGCAGGATCGACAATCGATCGACAGCCCGCAGCGAGGCGTCGGAGCCATCCACCGGCAACAGCAGTTTGTGCATGCTTGTATCTCCCGTTACGGATGTTTCCGGCGCGACGCCGACTTCGACCAGTGGACGTTGTTCTTCCCCGGCCTCGGCACGCGCCGCCAGCAGCTTGCCGACCGCCACCACAAAAATCGCTCCCGCCGCCGGCGCGACGCTGTGCAGCCAGGCCACGTTTGCCTCTATCCACGGCGCCGCCAGCGGATCCGACAGCGCCATTTCACCCGCCACGTAACCGAGCAGCGCCGCACCAAGGGTGATGATGATGGGATAGCGCTCCATGATTTTGAGCAGGAAGGTGCTGGTGAACACCACCAGCGGAATGCTCAGCGCCAAACCGAAGACCAGCAGCGGCAGGCTGCCCTTGGCCACGGCGGCGATGGCGATAACATTGTCCATGCTCATCACCACGTCGGCGATCAGGATGGTGCGAATGGCCGCGCCCATGCTGCCGACGGCCATGCCCTCGCCGACGCTTTCCTCCTCGGGCAGCAGCAACTGCACGGCGATCCACAGCAGCAGCATGGAGCCAATCAACTTCAGAGCCGGCAACTTGAGCAGCGTCACGGCAACCACGGTCAGGGAGACGCGCATCGCCACTGCGGCGAACGTGCCCCAGAAGATGGCCCGCCGCTGCTGATGCGACGGCAGCGAGCGCGTCGCCAGCGCGATGACCACCGCATTGTCGCCGGAGAGGACGATATCGGCGCCGATGATCTGCAACAGCGCAACCCAGAAGACTGGCGTTCCAAACTCGATCATGCATTACCCAATTCGTATATATCGATTGCGGGGCCGGCGCGGCGGAACTTCAAACCGAAGACCGGGCCGGAACCCGTAGCGCCACGATTATCCGGCAATAAAATGGACAATAACCGGAAAAGCATCGATGTCGGTCACCGTCCCGCCAACGCCGACTCTTGTTCCTGACCGGGCGAGGTCCGCGTTCGGCTCGGCCAGCGGAAATATACTAAGATGAACCCCGCGAATTACACACCCGGCTAGCTGGCCTTCTTGTCCATCCACTCTAGCGGGGACAAACAAACCAACAGGAGAGCGGCATGACCCCACTGCGAATTCTCGTTGCCGTACCCCTGCTCATCTGGTTCTCCCTGACCTGGAGCCAGGAACGGCTGACCGTTGCCTATCCCGGCCCGCTCAACATTTCCTACCTGCCGCTCGACCTGATTGCGAAAATCGGCGCCGACAAGGCCGAGGGCGTTCAGTTCGTGCCCCGTCCCACCGGCGGCGGCGGCGCCGCACTCCAGCAACTGCAATCGCGCAATACCGATTTCGCCGTCGCCGGCGTGCCGGCCGCCATGTCGGCAAAAGCCAACGGCAACGATGTGGTCGTCATCGCCGCGATCGACGACCTGGCCGTGTTCGTCCTTACCGTGCGCAGCGACCTCAAGGGCAAGGTCAAGCGGCCGCGCGATCTCGCCGGCAAGGTGATCGGCGTCACCAGCAGCTCGCTGTCGGTCAAGACCATTTCCCACCAACTCGCCGAACTGCTGCTGAAGAACGACGGCCTGTCGCCGAACCAGGTGCGCATCATCGCCGCCGGCCAGAGTTGGGAAGAGCAGTCGGCCATCATGCGCAGCAAATCGGCCGACGCCATTCTCGGCTTCGAGCCCTACGCTTCGCGCCTGCGCGATGCCGGACTGGTGTATTTCCTGTTCAACCTCGGCAATCCGGCCGATGCCGCCAGCGTTCCCGGCGGAGAACTGCTGCAGGCATCCCTCGAAACGCGCAGCGACATCCTGCGCGACGCGCCCCACAAGGCCGAAAAGATGGTGGCGGTGATCCGCCGCACGCTGCAATGGATGGCCAGCCACACGCCGGAACAGATCGTCGAGACACTCCAGATCGCCGATACGGAAGCGCGCGCCTCGCTGCTGAAATCGCTGCGCCAGTACCCCCGCCTGTATAGCCCGGACGGCAAACTCTCGGACCGTCAGATGCGCGAAACCAGCCGCTTCTATGCCGCCACCGAAGGCGCCGCACGACCCGTCGTGCTCGAAAACATGATCGACGCCCGCTGGGCCGGACGGAAGCCTTGACCCGGTCCAGGAGTTCCCTGCGCCGCCGCGCTGCCATCACCGTCGGCGCCATACTGGCGATTGCCGCGCTGATGGCCGCAGTTATTTCGACGGCGATGTACCGGACAATTATCGACCGTGCCGCCCACTCCAGGGGCGCGGCGGTCGAGGCCTATTTCAAGGAAAGGCTGCACGGCAACAGACTCGCCTGGGAAGATCGGCTGATGCGGGAAAAGGCCCGCCTGGAATTTGCGCGCCTGATGGAGTACCGCGATAGCCGCTGGGACAAGCTGCGCGCCTACCTCGCCTCACTGAGCGCCTCACCCAATTACGCCGGCATGGTCATCAGCCAGGCTGACGGCACCGAACTGTTTCGCCACGGGCCGGGAATCGCCCGACGCTGGCCGGTACCGGATCCGAACCGTGGCGAGGCGCGCACCTATCTCGTCGATACCACCGGTCGGCTTTTTGTCGCGCTCGCCGCACCGATCTGGCTCGGCCCGGACGGCATGGGCGCCATGCACCTGATGGTTCCCCTCGACAACGGTTTTCTGCGCCAGAACGCTTTCCCGGACACCGAGCTTTTCATCGAATGGCAGGGCCGAATCGTCGCCAGTTCCGAAGGCGACGGCAAGCTGAAACTCGGACAGCCCGGTTTCGAGGGGACCCTGGCCCGCGCCGGCCAGCGCTACGAACAACGCCGCATTGCTTTTTCCGGGGACGAGAATGCGCCGGCTCTCCTGGTCCAGACCCGTATCGCCCCGCCCTTCTCCATCGCCGAAAGCGCCAGCTTCGGTATCGGCTTCTTTGTCGTCCTCGCGCTGCTGCTCGCCGCAGCGATGCGCGGCTGGCTGGTCCGCCTGCTGCCGCGCATCGAAAAGCTCGGTCGCGCCGCCAGCCTGTTTGCCGTCGAGGGCAAGCCGACGCCGGCGATCAATACCTATCTGGAACAGGCAGCCGACGCTGGCGCCGACGAACTGGGCGAAGTCGCCCATGCGATGAAGGACATGGTGACCTCGCTCGACTTGCGGGAACAGGCGCGACTCGGCGCGGAGGCCCAGTTGCGTGAAAGCGAAAAGCGCTTCCGCGATGTCGCCGAGTCCGCCGGCGAGTTCATCTGGGAGACCGACGCCCGGCATGTCTATCGTTACCTCTCGGCGCGGGCGGGCGACGTGTTCGGTCGACCGGTCGAGGAATTGATTGGCACCAGCGTTGCCGAGTATGTGCCGTTGGAAGATATCGATGCGCTGCGGCGCCGTATTGACGAACAGACCAATGCCGGTCAGCCGTTCCGGCAGATCGAACTGCGCATTCGTCGCCCGAACGGCAAGCTGCGCTGGCTGTCCCTTTCCGGCAAGCCGGTGGTCGACACGGACGGGCAGAACACCGGCGGCCTGCGCGGCACCGCCGAGGACATCACCCAGCGCAAGCGCAGCGAGGAAAGCCTGCTGCTCGCCGAGAAGGTTTTCTCCAACAGCGGTCAGGCGATCCTGATCACGGATCCCGACGGCACCATCGTCTCGGTCAATCCGGCCTTCACCGAGATCACCGGCTATGCGTCTGCGGAAGCCCTCGGCCAGAACCCGCACATGTTTTCCTCCGGTCGCCACGACAAGGCTTTCTTTGCCGCCATGTGGGGGGAACTCAAGCGCAGCGGCATCTGGACCGGCGAAGTGTGGGACCGGCGCAAGAATGGCGAGATATTTCCCAAGTGGCTGACCATCAACGCCGTCGTCGATGCGTCCAGCGGCGAAATCACCCACTACGTCGCCATTTTTTCCGACATCACCGAACGCAAGGAAAACGAGGCCCGCATCGAGCACCTTGCCTACCACGACCCGCTCACCGGACTGCCCAACCGCTTCGCCCTGCTGGCGCGGCTGGCGCAGTCGCTGGCCGACGCGCGGCGCAGCGGCACGCAACTCGCGCTGATGTTCATCGACCTCGATCATTTCAAGAACATCAACGACTCGCTCGGCCATGACATCGGCGACCAGTTGCTGATCACCGTGGCGCAGCGCCTGCGTTCGGTACTGCGCGAAATCGACACGGTGGCGCGCCTCGGCGGCGACGAATTCGTCATCGTCGTGCCCGGCATTGTCGCGCCGGAAGATGCGGCGCATGTCGCGGGAAAGGTTATCGAAGTGATCGGCGAACCGCTGACGCTGGCGGGCCACGTGCTGCACACCTCGCCCTCGATCGGCATCGGTGTTTTCCCGACCGACGGCCTCGATGCCGACGCACTGATGAAGAACGCCGACACCGCCATGTATTACGCCAAGCAGGACGGCCGCAACGCCTACCATTTCTTCACCGCCGCCATGAACGCGGCGGCCACCGAGCGCCTGCTGCTGGAAACCCAGTTGCGCGGCGCCATCGGGCGCAACGAATTGCACCTGGCGTATCAGCCCCAGGTACAACTGTCGACCGGCGGCATCATCGGCGTCGAAGCGCTGGCGCGCTGGAATCATCCGGAGCGGGGCCCCATCACGCCGGACAAGTTCATCCCAGTGGCCGAGGAAACCGGGATGATCATTCCGCTCGGCGCCTGGGTGCTCGAAGAAGCCTGCCGCCAGGCAGTACTCTGGGATGCACAAGGTCTGCCGCCGCTGCGCATGGCGGTCAACCTGTCGACCTACCAGTTTCGCGACCGCGACCTGGTCCGGCACATCGACGACATTCTTCACCGTACCGGGCTGCCTGCCGATCGCCTCGAACTGGAAATCACGGAAAGCGCCATGATGAAAAATACCGGACAGGCCGAGGAAGTCCTGCGTTCGCTGGGCAGCCGGGGCATCCATCTTGCCATCGACGATTTTGGCACCGGCTATTCATCGCTGGCTTATCTCAGTCGCTTTCCCCTCGACCGCCTCAAGATCGACCGCTCCTTTGTCACGGACCTGGAACAGGATGCCAACAACATCGCCATCACCGAAGGCATCATCATGCTGGCCCGATCGCTTGGACTGGCCGTCATTGCCGAGGGCATCGAAACTCCGACCCAGCTCGACATCCTCAAGAACTTCGGCTGCGGCGAGGGCCAGGGCTATCTCTTCGGTCGACCGATGTTGGCGGAAGAGTTGGGGAACTTATTGAGACTGCGCGAGGTTTAACGCACGACCGTTGCTTGTGGCGCCGATGATTATCAAAGGAAGTCTCGTGAATCTAAAACTTGTTTATCTGCTGCCCGCCGTCATGGTCGGGTTTGTGTCCGCGTTTGTGTCCGCGTTTGTGTCCTTACCCGCCGCCGCCCAGAATATCGAGAAGGGCAAGGAAATCAACGACACTTGCGCCGCCTGCCACGGCGAACTCGGCCAGGGCGGCAAGCGGGGCGAATACCCGCGCATCGCGGGCCAGCGCGCCGCGTTCCTTGAGGACCAACTCCGCGCCTACCGCGCCCGCAAGCGGGTGAACATCCCGATGTTCCCCTATACCCAGGAACGCGAACTGCCCGACGAGGACATCCGGGACGTTTCCGCCTATCTCGCTGGCATCAAGCTGTCATCCACGATGCCGGCCTTCAGGGGGGACGAGGATGCGCTGACGCGCCTGACCGCCATGGACAAGGTGATGATCATCTCCCGCGTCGAGGGCGACATCGCGAAAGGCGGCGAGGTCTACCAGAAGGATTGCGCCAGTTGCCACGGCAAGAAAGGCCTGGGCATCGGCGGCGTGCCAATGCTGGTCGGGCAATACACGAACTACCTGAAGAAGCAGATGGACGCTTACATCAAGGGCGAGCGACCGCACGAGGATGGCGCGGGCAAGGACATCCTGACGACACTCAAGGAAAAGGACTTGCAGGACATTCTGGCCTACCTGACCTCGATCCAGAAACAGGAATGAACAGCGCCACTGACAAGCCGCCGATTCCCGTCACCCTGCTTACCGGCTTCCTCGGCGCCGGCAAGACGACGCTGCTGAACCGCATCCTCACCGAACGCCACGGCGAGAAAATCGCCGTCATCGAGAACGAGTTCGGCGAGGCCGGCATCGACAACGAACTGCTGGTGCAGGGCGACGAACAGATCGTCGAAATGAACAACGGCTGCATCTGCTGCACGGTGCGCGGCGACCTCATTCGCATCCTCGGCGAGCTGGCCGACAAGCGCGATTCCGGTCGGCTGGCCTTCACCCGCGTCGTCATCGAAACCACCGGGCTGGCCGATCCCGGCCCGGTGGCGCAGACCTTCTTCGTCGATCCGGCCATCTCCGAACGCTACCTGCTCGACGCCGTGGTGACGCTGGTCGACGCCAAGCACGCCATGACGCAGCTCGACGAACACGCGACCGCGCAGGAACAGGTCGGCTTCGCCGACCGCATCCTGATTTCCAAGGCCGACCTGGTCGACGAGTCGCAACTGGCGGCCTTGAAAAGCCGCCTGGTCGGCATCAACCCGCGCGCCGAAATCGACACTGCCCACTTCGGACACGCGCCGCTCGACCGGCTGCTGGACGTGAACGGCTTCGACCTCGACGCCATCCTCGAAATCAACCCGAACTTCCTTCACAGCCACCATCACCACCACAACGATTCGATTTCCTCCATCGTCTTTCGCGCCGACCGCCCCTTCGACGGCGAGCGCTTCCACGACGTACTCACCTCCATCGTCGAAGCGTTCGGCGCCGACCTGCTGCGCTACAAGGGCGTGCTGGCCATCGACGACCTGCCCCACCGCATCAACTTCCAGGGCGTGCATGCACTGATGGGCGGCAGCCCCGGCCGGCCATGGCTGGAGGGCGAGGCGCGCACGTCGACCCTGGTCTTCATCGGTCGCAACCTGCCGCGCGAACTGATCGAGGAAGGCATGCAGGTGGCGCTGCGCGACGGGTGAGCGGCCGGGGTGCTGGAGTGGCCGGCTCGGCGGCTGCGGGGCGAGTGTGTTGGGCCATTTCCTGCGGGTATCGCGCCTTCGGTTGGGTTGAATCCGCCGTCTCGCCGGCGCCGACTTTTCTTTTTGGGTGGCTCGTCTGGTGAGCCTTTCGAGAAGTAGGATGGCCGCCATGACTGATGAGAAACCCATGAATTACATCGCCCATGTTCGGAAGAACGGAGACCGACAATGGCTTCGCGATCATTTGCGCGGTGTTGGCGAGAAGGCATCCACGAACGCGGCCAAGATCGGACTGGCCACGCAGGGAGAGTTGATCGGCCTGCTGCATGATCTCGGCAAATACAGCGCAGCGTTTCAAGCCTATCTGGGTTCCGCAACCGGCATTCTGAATCAGGATGAAGACGAGGATTTTGTCGATGCTGACAGACTCAAGGGCAAGATCGATCATTCAACCGCCGGGGCGCAACTGGTCTGGCGCGAACTGGAAAAGCGTGGCCCGGTCGGGCAGATCGTTGGTCAGATGCTGGCCTTGTGCATCGCCTCGCATCACTCAGGTTTGATCGACTGCCTGAGTTCCGATCAACGGAGTCTCGGCGAAGATGTTTTCACCCGGCGCGTGCAAAAGGCCGACGAGCGCAGCCATCTGGTCGAAGCATGGAGCAAGGTCGATGTCGCGATTCGTGAGCGAGCGGAATCGTTGTTCGCCACGCCGGATGTCGTGGCCGGACTGCAAGCCTGGCTTGGACGTATTGCGCTGGCTGCGCCCGGCAGGGCGGACAAGGGTTTCGTTGCTCAGCAGCAAATCGGTTTGCTCGTTCGTTTCCTGTTCAGTTGCCTGATCGACGCGGATCGGCTCGATACGGCGATATTCGAAAAGCCACGCGCCAACCGGCACCGCCGACAGGGTGACTATGCGGACTGGCCGATATTGGTGGGCCGGCTGGAAAAACACCTCGCCGGGCTGGAGCCGCACGAGTCGATTGACCATCTGCGGCGCGACATTTCCCGGCATTGCTTGGCGGGCGCAGCGCGTGAGCGAGGCATCTTTACCCTCAGCGTTCCGACGGGCGGCGGCAAGACGCTGGCGAGCTTGCGCTTTGCGCTTCATCATGCCGCTCGGCACAAGATGGACCGGATCATCTATGTCATTCCTTTCACGTCCATCATCGACCAGAACGCCGAGGTGGTGCGCGACATTCTCGAACCCAAGGAAGATATCGCGGAACAGGGCCGGATCGTGCTGGAGCATCACTCGAACCTCACGCCAGAAGTTCAGACGTGGCGCGACAAGATACTGACCGAGAACTGGGATGCACCCGTGATCTACACGACCATGGTGCAGTTTCTCGAAACCCTTTTCGGCGTCGGTACGCGGGGGGCGCGACGTATGCACCAGTTGGCCAATGCGGTGCTGATCTTCGACGAAATCCAGTCCCTGCCAGTTAATTGCGTCCATCTGTTCAATAACGCCATCAACTTTCTCGCCGATCATTGCGGCAGTACGGTGGTGCTATGCACCGCCACCCAGCCATTGCTGGACAAGGTGGATTCGAGCCAAGGTGCGATCCGGCTAACGCCGAATAGTGAACTTATGCCGGACGTCACCGCCCTGTTCGCCGATCTGAAACGGGTCGATGTAATCAACCAACACAAACCCGGTGGCTGGACGCAGGAGGAAGTCGCCAAGCTGGCGCGCGAGGAAACGCAAGAGGCGGGCAGTTGCCTCGTGATCGTGAATACCAAGAAAGCGGCGCAAGCGGTGTATCTCCTGTGCCAAGAGGGTAGCAGCGTGCCGGTGTTTCATCTCAGTACCAGCCTGTGTCCTGCGCACCGGAAAGCGATTCTTCGCGAAGTGCGGGAGAGCCTCGAACGTCGTGAGCCTGTCCTGTGCGTCAGCACCCAACTCATCGAGGCCGGCGTCGATGTCGATTTCGGCGCCGTGATTCGCTATGCCGCCGGTCTCGACTCCATCGCACAGGCGGCGGGGCGCTGCAACCGCAACAAACGGAACGCCACTGGTCGTGTTCATGTCGTTAATCCGCAGCAACAGGACGAGAATCTTGATCGGCTGATTGACATTCGCATCGGTCGCGACAAGACTGCGCGTATCCTGAATGATTACGAGGCAAATCCGGCGCGCTTCAATGGCAACCTGATCGGACCGGAAGCGATGGCGTGGTACTACGAGAATTACTTCTTCGCACGAAAGGGCGATATGAGCTATCCGGTTTCCGCCGCAACCCTTGGACACGACGACAACTTGCTCAACCTGCTGTCGTCCAATCCGCTGGCGAGCGCGGAATATGCTCAGCGCAACGGCCAGATGCCGAAGCTCTATCTGCGTCAATCCTTCAAGGCCGCCGCGCAAGCATTCAAGGCCATCGACGCGCCGACGCAGGGCGTTATTGTTCCGTTCTGCGAAACCGGTCGCCAACTAGTCAACGATCTTTGCGCCGTCCACGAAGTGGAGAAACAATACGACTTGCTGCGTCGCGCCCAGCAATACACCGTGAATGTATTCCCGCATCAACTGGCCAAGCTGCAAGAAGCGGGCGCCGTGCATCCAGTGCAGGAAGGCACGGGGATTCTGCATCTCGACCCACGTTATTACAGCTTTGAATTTGGCCTTGTCACCGAACCCATCGGCCCCATGGAGACCTTGCTATCGTGAATGACACCCGCCACAAAGGAATCGCCTTCAAGGTTTGGGCACGTCACGCCCTATTCACCGATCCGCTGACCCGTGTCGGCGGCGAGAAGTGTTCCTATCACGTCCCGACGTACGAGGCGCTGAAGGGCATCGCCAAGTCGATCTACTGGAAGCCGACCTTCATCTGGGTCATCGATGAGGTGCGGATCATGAAGCGCATCCGCACCCAGACTAAGGGCACCAAGCCGCTGGTGTTCAGTGGCGGCAACGATCTGGCGATCTATACTTTTCTTGCCGATGTCGAATATCAGGTGCGAGCGCATTTCGAGTGGAACGAGCACCGCCCCGAACTGGCCGACGACCGAAATCCCGGCAAGCATTTCGCTGTTGCCCAGCGCACGCTCGAACGCGGCGGACGGCAGGACATATTTCTCGGCACCCGCGACTGCCAGGGCTATGTCGAACCTTGCGAATTCGGTAGCGGTACCGGTGAATACGACGGTGCTGGCGAACTGGCCTATGGCCTCATGTTCCATGGCTTCGACTATCCCGACGAGATTGGCGACGGCAAACTGCATGCGCGCTTTTGGCGACCGACAATGAAAGACGGCGTCATCCGCTTCCCGCGACCGGAATACTGTGCTGTCCGCAAGTTCGTGCGCGACATGACAGCCAAGCAGTTCGTTCAGGATAAGAACCTGCAAGGCGTCGAAGCAGAGGTCGCCGAAATGCAACTGGAGGCGAGCGATGGCTTGGATTGAGAAGCTTCACGCTACTTACGAGGCGTGTAAGGGACACGAGCCGCCGGGCGCTGAACCGTTGATGCCGGTGAGTCATACGCCGCAACAGGCGCACATCGAGATCACTGTCGATGGACAGGGCAATTTCAAGAGCGCAAAGATTGTAAAAAAGGAAGAGACAGTGGTCCCGGCGACACAACAATCGTCGATCCGAACTGCCAATGAAGCGGCGCATCCACTCTGCGACAAGGTGCAGTATTGCGCAGCGGACTATCCCGCTTTCGGTGGAGCCAAGCCCGCATACTTTCAAAGCTACCAGACGCTGCTTTCTGCTTGGTGCGCCTCTTGTTTCACTCATTCCAAAGCACAAGCCGTTCTCGCTTATGTAAAAAAGGGCACAGTGGTTGCTGATCTGGTCAGCGAAAAACTTCTCCACTTGGATGCGGATGGAAAACTCCTGACCGAATGGAATGGCGACGAAACGCCGGAGATTTTTCGCCTGCTTACTGGCAAGAAGGACAAGTATGGCGACACCAAGCGTGACCAGGGCGACGCATTTATCCGCTGGATAGTCTGGAGCGCCGATGATCTATGCTCGGAAGTATGGAAGGACTCGAGATTGCAGGAAGCATGGATCGGCTTCGACTCTGCGAACAATACAGAGAAAGGTATTTGCATGGTAACTGGCGATCCTGATGCGGCTTTGGCTTCCAGCCATCCAAAGCGCATCAGGCATCCTGGAGACGGGGCAAAACTCATCAGTTCCAACGATGGCAGTGGATATACGTTCCGCGGTCGCTTTACCGATAGCGATGGCAAGCAAGCCGCTGGTGTCAGCTATGTGGTCACGCAGAAAGCTCACAGCGCCCTGCGCTGGCTTATCAAGCGCCAAGCGTACCGAAATGGCGATCAGGCCATCGTTACTTGGGCTGTCACTGGCAAACCAGTGCCCGATCCGTGGGCAGACTCGCTTTCACTGATTCTCGGTATCGAAACTACCGCAGCAACTACTACGGAGGATGGGCAAGTCTTCGTCGGCGATGGTGGGCAGGCGTTTGCGCTTCGCCTGCGCAATGCTATCGCCGGGTATCGCGCCAAACTTGATCCGACCGAAGACATCGTCGTTATGGGCTTGGATTCGGCAACGCCGGGACGTATGGCGATTACGTTTTACCGCGAGTTGAAGGGCTCGGAATTCCTGGCCCGCGTGGAAGCTTGGCATACGCAATACGCCTGGCCGCAGAACTTCGGCAAGGACAAGCGCTTCGTAGGTGTCCCTGCTCCGCACGACATCGCTGAAGCTGCGTTCGGTCGTCGCTTGGACGAAAAGTTGAAGAAAGCCACTGTCGAGCGGCTTCTGCCTTGCATTGTCGACGGCCAGGTTATGCCACGCGACTTGGTGGTCTCGGTTGTCCGCCGCGCAACCAACCGTGTCGGACTGGAGTATTGGGAGTGGGAAAAATATCTCGGCATCGCCTGCGCGATGTTCCGGGGCTACTCGAAATCACTGGGAAAGGAGTACGACATGGCATTGGAGCGGGACAAAAACAGTCGCGACTATTTGTTTGGCCGCCTGCTGGCTGTTGCAGACAATATTGAAGGCCGCGCGTTGAAACAGGCCGGCGAAACGCGCGATACCACCGCCGCGCGGCTGATGCAACGTTTCGCCGACCGACCGTTCTCGGCTTGGCGAAGCATCGAGCTAGCGTTACGACCGTACCAAACCAGGTTACGCTCCTCTGAGATAACCGCTGGCTTCTTGTTGAGCCGGGAAAAAGCACTGGACGAAATCATGGGGCTTTTTCATGCCGACGACTTCAACGACGACCGCACCCTATCAGGCGAATTCCTGCTCGGCTACCACTGCCAGCGCCAAGCGCTGTTTGCCTCGGCGCCGTCGGCTACCAACGATCAACCCTCGGATGAATCTACTCAGGAGCGTGCACCATCATGACAACATTACAAAACAAAGTCGACTTCGCCATCGTCCTTCGCGTTAAGAACGCCAACCCGAACGGTGATCCACTCAACGGCAACCGCCCGCGCACCGATTACGGCGGCTTAGGCGAGATCACCGACGTCTGTCTCAAGCGCAAGCTGCGTGATCGCTTGCAGGAAGCAGGACAGCCGATATTCGTTCAATCTGATGACCGCAGGAAAGATGAACACAGAAGCCTTGCCAACCGGGCCAAGGCGGTGCTTGGCGATAAGCTCGGCGGACCAGAGACGGTGACGCTTGCTTGCGGCACATGGTTTGACGTTCGCGCATTTGGACAGTTGTTCGCGATCAAGGCCGCGAAGAAATCGAGCAAGAAAGGCGAGTCGGCGGACGAAGCGAGCGGTGACACCGGCATATCCATCGGCATTCGTGGCCCGGTCACCATTCAGTCCGCTTTCTCCGTTGAGCCCGTCAGTATTACCAGCACGCAAATCACCAAAAGCGTAAACGGCGAAGGTGATGGGGCGAGACGCACCCCTGACACCATGGGCATGAAGCACCGTGTCGATCACGGCATCTATGTCAGCTACGGCAGCATCAACCCGCAACTGGCCGAACGCACGGGCTTCTCCGCCAAAGATGCCGAAGCCATCAAGCAGTGGCTACCAAAATTGTTCGAAAATGATGCTTCATCGGCTCGGCCAAATGGCAGCATGGAAGTCGTCAAGGTCGTCTGGTGGCAACATGACAGCAAGGCCGGCAAGTGTTCATCGGCCAAGGTGCATGGTAGTTTGACCGTTGCGGCGGATGGCTCTATCTCGGTAGCTGACATCGGCGTAAAACCCGAGATCATTGAGGGGTTTTGAGCGTTCCTATGCCTTCCGACACCCCGCCCGCCCTCGCCGACGCCCCCACCGGCTACGCCGACTGGCTGGCCGATCTGAAGACTCGTATCCAGACCGCCCAGCAGCGCGCGGCGCTGGCGGTGAATCGCGAGTTGGTGTTGCTGTACTGGCAGATCGGGCGCGATATTCTGGAGCGGCAGGCCCGGCAGGGCTGGGGGGCCAAGGTGATCGAGCGGCTGGCGCACGATCTGCGCACGGCCTTTCCCGACATGAAGGGATTTTCGCCGCGCAATCTCAAGTACATGCGCGCGTTTGCCGAGGCATGGCCGGATAACGAATTTGTGCAAGCGGCACTTGCACAATTGCCCTGGTATCACCAGCTTGCGCTGCTCGACAAGCTGCGCACGGCGGATGAGCGCCGCTGGTACGCCGCCAAGGCCATCGAAAACAACTGGTCGCGCAATGTCCTGGTGATCCAGATCGAGACCGGTCTGCGCGAACGTAGCGGCACCGCCGTCACCAATTTTTCGACCCAATTGCCGCGCGCGCACTCCGACTTGGCGCGCGAATCGCTGAAGGATCCGTACCGGCTGGATTTCCTCGGATTGGGCGAGGATGCCAACGAACGCGCAATTGAATCCGCCATCGTCGAGCACATCACCCGCTTCCTGCTCGAACTTGGCGCCGGATTCGCTTATGTCGGGCGGCAAGTGCCTATCGAGGTGGGCGGCGATGATTTCTTCATCGATCTGCTTTTCTATCACCTCAAGCTGCGCTGCTACGTCGTGATCGAACTCAAGGCCGGCCCGTTCAAGCCGGAGCACGCGGGGCAACTGAACTTCTACCTGAGCGCGGTGGATGCACAGGTGAAGGCGGAGCAGGACAATCCCACTATCGGCCTGCTGTTGTGCAAGAGCCAGAACCGCGTGGTCGCTGAGTACGCGCTGCGCGGTTCCAGCAAGCCCATCGGCGTCGCCGAATACCAGCTCGTGGCCGCACTGCCTGCCGAGTTGCAAACCAGTCTGCCGAGCATCGAACAGATCGAGCGCGAACTGGGCGGTGATGGTTCGTAGCGTGAGCGATCCCGCCGACTCCATCCCTCTCTCCGCCCTCCAGCACTGGTGCTACTGCCCGCGCCAGTGCGCGCTGATCCATGTCGAGCAGGTGTTCGCCGACAACCTGCACACCATGCGCGGCCAGGCGGTGCATAAGCAGGTGGACCAGCCCGGCGTCGAGACGCGCGCCGGGCTGCGCGTCGAGCGCGCGTTACCCGTATGGAATGATCGCCTCGGCTTGATCGGCAAAGCCGACATCGTCGAGTTCGAGGACGACGGCACGCCCTACCCGGTGGAATACAAACACGGCAGCCGCAGCAAGGCGGCGTGGATCGCGGCCTGCGACGATTTGCAGCTCGCCGCCCAGGCCCTGTGCCTTGAAAAAATGACCGGCAAGCAGGTGCCGGCTGGCGCGCTCTACTACGCCACGTCCCGCCGCCGACGTGAGGTGTTGGTCACGATGGCATTGCGCGAGCGCGTTGCCGAGGCAACCGTCGCCGTGCGTGCGCTGATCGATGCCGGCGTCGTGCCACCAGCCGTGAACGATGCCCGCTGCAAGAACTGCTCGCTGATCGAACTGTGCCAGCCGGTCTTGCGCGATACCGGCGCAACCAGCCCGGCGCGCGCCCGGCTGTTCGATGCCGACGCCTAGACGGGAGTATGCGATGCAACTGCTCAACACCCTCTACGTCACTCTCCCGGAAAGCTATCTGCATCTCGACAACGACACCCTGCGGGTCGAGATCGAACACGAGACGCGGCTGCGCGTGCCGCTGCATCATCTTTCGGCCGTGGTGTGCTTCGGCCATGTGATGGTCTCGCCCATCCTCATGCATCGTCTGGCCGAAGAAGGCAAGAGCCTGGTGTTGCTGGATAGTCACGGTCGTTTCAAGGCGCGGCTCGAAGGCCCTGTTTCGGGCAACGTGCTGCTGCGCCAGGCCCAACATCGCCGTCTCGCCAGCGCCGACTTCTGTGTCGAGGTGGCGCGAGCCTGCATCGCCGGCAAGTTGCGGAATTGCCGTCAGGTCTTGCAGCGCGGTGCGCGCGAGAATGGCCGTGAAGAAGATGCTTCTGTACTGACGGCAACGTCCGACGAGCTTGGTTGCGCGCTGGCCAGGCTCGAACACGCTGCGGACCTCGACGCCGTGCGCGGCATTGAGGGCGACGAGGCCAAGCGCTATTTCGCCGCACTCACTTTGCTGCTGCGCCCCGATGCGCGGGAGGCCTTCACCATGAACGGTCGCACGCGCCGGCCGCCGCTGGACCGCATGAATGCGCTGCTTTCCTTCCTGTACGCGATGCTGATGAACGACGTGCGCTCGGCGGTCGAAAGCGTCGGCCTCGATCCGCAGATCGGTTTTCTGCACGCCGTGCGGCCAGGCCGGGCCGCGCTGGCGCTCGACCTGATGGAGGAGTTCCGTCCGTTGCTGGCCGACCGGCTGGCCCTGACGCTCATCAACCGGCGGCAGATCAACGCCGAAGATTTCGACGAGCATGCCGGCGGCGCGGTAACGCTGAAAGACGATGCGCGACGAGCAGTGGTTACCGCGTACCAGGAGCGCAAACAGGAAGCGCTGACGCATCCGCTGCTGGAGTCGAGCTTCGCTCTCGGGCTGGTCCCCTTCGTCCAGGCGCGCCTGCTCGCGCGTGCCGTGCGTGGTGACGCGGAAGGTTATCTGCCGTTTTGTCCGAAATGAGCGGCGGAGCCATGCTTGTCATCGTCAGCTACGACGTTTCCACCGAAACCAAGGCCGGTCGTCGTCGCTTGCGCCGCGTGGCGCGGGTTTGCGAAGGCATGGGCCAGCGCGTGCAAAAGTCGGTATTCGAATGCAAGGTGGACGCCATGCAGTTCGAGGAACTCGAACGTCGCCTGTTGGCGGAAATAGATGTCGGTGAAGATTGCCTGCGGTTTTACCGCTTGACCGAGCCAGTTGAGTTGCATATGCGCGAATACGGAAAATTCAAGGCGGTGGATTTTGAAGGGCCGCTGGTGCTATGACGCGCGGATCGCAAGTGACGGAGAATTGTCGGCAGGTCCGCGGCGACGGTAAGCGGCTGATTTTGCTTTCCGGAATCGGATGGAAGAGAATCAGCAGCGCCTCGTTTCGGCGAGGTACTGGACGGTTCGCGCAAAGTGAGAAATTTCGTTTGATGACTCAATGCGATGCGCGAAACCAGACGCCCGGCCCTCGCGGGCCGGGCGAGGATTGAAACCATTTGTGGGGCGACGTGCCGGCGCTGATGCCGAGACGCCCGGCCCTCGCGGGCCGGGCGAGGATTGAAACGCCTGATCCCATAGATGCGCCCAGCCGGTGCGCAGACGCCCGGCCCTCGCGGGCCGGGCGAGGATTGAAACCGGTCGAACTGACCGGATATTCTATGCACGTAAAGACGCCCGGCCCTCGCGGGCCGGGCGAGGATTGAAACCATTTGTGGGGCGACGTGCCGGCGCTGATGCCGATGACGCCCGGCCCTCGCGGGCCGGGCGAGGATTGAAACTCCTCGGCGTCAGCGTGTTTATTTCGCCGTCGAAGACGCCCGGCCCTCGCGGGCCGGGCGAGGATTGAAACGGGACGAGATGGGTTACAAGTGCGGCATCTATGCCGACGCCCGGCCCTCGCGGGCCGGGCGAGGATTGAAACAGAACGGACACGCCCGCCGCCTTGATCGCGGCAGGACGCCCGGCCCTCGCGGGCCGGGCGAGGATTGAAACATCATGGCCGGCGTGCTTGCGCTGCTTGCGATGCGACGCCCGGCCCTCGCGGGCCGGGCGAGGATTGAAACAACGGCATGGAGTAACGTAACCACATCAGCGGCAACGACGCCCGGCCCTCGCGGGCCGGGCGAGGATTGAAACCAGCAGCGCTTGCAGCAGATCTTCGACAACTGGAGACGCCCGGCCCTCGCGGGCCGGGCGAGGATTGAAACATGTTTCTGGTAGGCTTCGGCCCGCCACGCGCGTGGACGCCCGGCCCTCGCGGGCCGGGCGAGGATTGAAACCTGACTATACCAAGTGCTAATATCCCTGACTATGGACGCCCGGCCCTCGCGGGCCGGGCGAGGATTGAAACACATGCGCAGTGGCGGGCACCGTCCCGTTCGACCAGACGCCCGGCCCTCGCGGGCCGGGCGAGGATTGAAACTCTGGTGTCGATGGCGTCTCTCATTCAATCCGGAGACGCCCGGCCCTCGCGGGCCGGGCGAGGATTGAAACAGCTACATGACGCGCGAGGTGTTTGCCGACTGGCGACGCCCGGCCCTCGCGGGCCGGGCGAGGATTGAAACATTGCGTGCGCTCCTGAAATGGATGAATTGATGAAGACGCCCGGCCCTCGCGGGCCGGGCGAGGATTGAAACATCGCCGACGTGTTCGGCATCATGGCCGCGACACCCGACGCCCGGCCCTCGCGGGCCGGGCGAGGATTGAAACATCAATTCCGTCCGGGTATTCCCACTTCTGCTGCGACGCCCGGCCCTCGCGGGCCGGGCGAGGATTGAAACCTCGGCGTCGAGCATGGCCTCGGCTTTTTTGAACGACGCCCGGCCCTCGCGGGCCGGGCGAGGATTGAAACCGCTAAAGGGTGCCACAGTTCGCGGGCTGCATGTGCGACGCCCGGCCCTCGCGGGCCGGGCGAGGATTGAAACAGGTTCGTCATGTGCGTCTGGTTGGTGTCGTGGTGACGCCCGGCCCTCGCGGGCCGGGCGAGGATTGAAACACGATTGAAGAAGCTGGGATGACTGAAGTGACGGCGACGCCCGGCCCTCGCGGGCCGGGCGAGGATTGAAACCCGGATAGGCTGACCGCGTTGCAGCGCCTCGCCCGACGCCCGGCCCTCGCGGGCCGGGCGAGGATTGAAACAATTCCTTCGTCATCGCAAAAACTGGAAAACCTGAGACGCCCGGCCCTCGCGGGCCGGGCGAGGATTGAAACATAATGCGAAAGCTCCTTCGTCTTCAAGTTGCTGGACGCCCGGCCCTCGCGGGCCGGGCGAGGATTGAAACTTTTGCGAGTTCGCCAGCGCCAGCGCGGAGCGGGAGACGCCCGGCCCTCGCGGGCCGGGCGAGGATTGAAACAGGAATTCCCCGCCGCGATCAACCTCAACAAAGCCGGACGCCCGGCCCTCGCGGGCCGGGCGAGGATTGAAACATCAAACTGCCCATTTCCGCGATCTCATAGACCCAGACGCCCGGCCCTCGCGGGCCGGGCGAGGATTGAAACTACGGCTGGCGTCGTCGCACAAACACCGCAAAAGTCGGCGCTGACGGGACGGCGGGGAGAGGGTATTTTGCGTGGCGCAATATCCTTCCGCATCGCGCAACGAAAACCTGCTTTGAACAGCAAGAAAACTGTTTGCTGCATTGCGGCAATGTCTTATACTCGCTCCCTCACGAGCGTGCGGGGGGCGCAACAACCTTTCGCATGTCCATCCGGGTAAGCGCCATAGCGCTCGCCTGCCAGCAGGTCGAAGCCAACCATCGACCGCGCCGTGAGGAGTATCTGGGTCGCGCCCGCAAGGCGTCTAGCAGGTAGCTCCACCAAACCTGATTGTCAGCCGTTCCTTGCGCCAGCGCGCCTGAGGGACTGAAGTATTCGGCACAGGATGAGGATGTCGCAACATTTTGCACAACTGACAATTTGCGGAAACGAGACGATGAAAACGAGGATGAAAATGGCAAAGTACCCCGGCATTCCCAGCGTTATCCACGGCAACGGCGCCGTTGCCCATGTCATGGGCCAGGTCTGCGGAGGCGTGATCGGCTACCCGATTACCCCGTCCACTGAAATCGCCGAGATCTACGAGGCATTCCGCGCCGACGGCGGCGTCAATGTCTGGGGCAAGCACCCATTCTTCTTCGGCCCGGAAGGCGAGCACTCGGCGCAGAGCGGCTCGCTCGGCGCGGCGCTGACCGGCGGCCAGTTCATCTCGAACGCCTCGTCCTCGCAGGGCATCCTCTACGCACTCGAATCGCATTACGTCACGGTCGGCAAGAAGGTCGGCGGCTTCGTCCTGCAAGTCGCGGCGCGCGTCGTCTCCAAGCACTCGCTCAACGTCATGGCCGGCCATGACGATGTCTATGCGCTGCTCTCGTCCGGCTACACCATCCTGTTCGGCGCCAACCCGCAGGAAGCGGCCGACCTGGCGGCGATTTCCTATCGCGCCGCCTCGCTCTCGCTGATTCCCGTCGCCAACGCCATGGACGGCTTCGCCACCAGCCACATGATGTGCGAAGCCCTGATGCCCGAGCCGGCGTTGCTCAAGGAATATCTCGGCGATCCCGCCGGGCGCATCGTGGCGCCGACGCTGGCGCAGGAGATGCTGTACGGCTCCAAGGGTCGCGTCTTCCAGTTGCAGCAGTACCTGTCGCGTCACCAGGCCGATATCACGACCGACAATCTCGCCAAACTGCAAAGCCATCTCGACGCCAACGCCGCGAAAATCGAGAAGGACAACGCCGGCAAACTCGTCGCCAAGACGCTGGCATGGCTGCCCGAAGAACTGCACGGCCAGTGGCAGCGCCAGTGGCGCAATGCCCACGAAAAAGGCACGCGCCAATTGGTTCCGGCGCTGGTCGATGTCAACAACCCCGGACTCACCGGCGCGGTGCAGAACCAGCCCGACTTCCAGGCCGGCGCGGTCGATCACCGCACCCACTTCGTCAACGCCGTTCCTGGTCTGGTGCGTCAGGCCATGGACGAATACGGCGCGCTGACCGGGCGGAAGTATTCGCCGGTGCACACCTTCATGTGCGACGACGCCGAAACCGTGATGGTCGGCCTCGGTTCGGTCACCGACGATGTCGAAGCGGTCGTGACTTACCTGCGCAGCAAGGGCAAGAAAGTCGGCCTGGTCGCTGTCAAGTTGCTGCAACCCTTCCCCGAGGCCGAACTGGTCGCGGCCTTGAAGGGCAAGAAGGCGGTCACGGTGCTGGAACGCTCGGACCAGACCGCGCTCACCAGCCTGGTGACCCAGGCGCTGTTCAAGGCGCGCGAAAACGGTGACCAGATCCGCCATCCCGGCATTCCGCCGATCAAGGCCATGCCGCAGCTCACCACGGCGATTTTCGGTCTCGGCGGCCACGACCTGCAACCGCGCCATCTGATCGCCGCCTTCAAGAACATGGCAGGCGGCAAGTCCGCGCCGCTGGTTTATCTGGGCTCGCAGTTCTTCTCGAAGACGCCGTCGCCGCGCGTTGCCGAACTCCAGGCACGCCTCAAGGCGGCCTATCCCGAAACCGAACTGATGGCGCTCGAAACCGAAGCCAATCCCCGGCTGCTGCCGGAGGCGGGCTTCCGCGTGCGCTTCCATTCGGTGGGCGGCTACGGCACCATCGCCACCGGCAAGCTGCTGACCGACATCCTCGCCGGCGCGCTCGAAATGCACTCGAAGTCGGCGCCGAAGTACGGTTCCGAGAAGAGCGGCGCACCGACCAACTACTACATCACCCTCAGCCCCGAGACGGTGAAAATCACTAACGCCGAGCTTGAGGATGTCGAGATTGTCCTCTCTCCCGACCACAAGGTGTTCAGCCACACCAATCCGCTGCGCGGGCTGACGGCGGGCGGCACCTTCATCATGCAATCCCACGCCTCGGCCGAAGAAGTCTGGCGCGAACTGCCGGCGAGTGCGCGGAAAACCATCCGCGAGAAAAAGATCCGCTTCTTCATCGTCGATGCCTTCGCCGTAGCCAAGCAGCATGCGCCGACGCCGGAACTGCAAACCCGCATGATGGGCATCGCTTTCATCGGCGCCGTGGCCGGCCATGTCGACCGCGTGGCGGCCGGAGCCCCGGCCAAGGTGATCCTCGAAAAGATCCGCAAGCAAATCGCCAAGAAGTTCGGCAGCAAGGGCGCCGCCGTCGTCGAAGGCAACATGGCGGTGATCCACGGCGGTGTCGAGGCGACGCACAAGGTCGATTACCAGTCCGCTGCGTTCGCCAAGATCGAAGCCCAGCCGGCGACGATTTCGATTCGCAATGTCTCGCTTTCGGCCTCGATGTGCCAGAACGCCGGGTCATCCGATTGCGGCATGTTCGACCGCGAATATTACGACGACATGGTCGCCAGCCGCTTCCGCGACGGCACCATCGGCGAAGCGCCGGTGCTGCCCGGCACCGGCCTGTTCATGCCCGCCGGCACCGCCGGCGCCAAGGACAAGGGCCTGTTCCGCCGCACCGTGCCCGAGTTCAAGCCCGAGCTGTGCACCGGCTGCATGGAATGCACCCTGGTTTGCCCGGATGCCGCGATCCCCAACACCGTGCATGAGATTCATGATCTGCTGCTGACGGCCATTGGCCGCATCGACATCACCGAAGCCCAGAAGGAAACCATGCGCGGCCACGTTTATGCGCTGGCCGAAGCGGTGCGCGAGAATTATCGCCAGAACAAGGATTCGCCTCCTTTCCACGAAATGGTCGCTGCGGCGGTGTCCAAACTGGAAACCGACAAGCCCACCGTGCTGAAGAATTTCGCCAGGCTGGTCGAGGCGCTGGCCGCCTATCCGGTCGCCCGCACGCGGCCTTTCTTCGACGCCATGGAAAAGGCCACGCCCGGCAGTGGCGGGCTCTACGGCGTCAATATCGATCCGTGGAAGTGCACCGGCTGCCTTGAGTGCGTCGAGGTCTGCGGCCCCGGCGCGCTTGTCCCGCGCGAGCAGGACGCGGCGCTGCTGGAAACCCTGCAAGCCCGCTTCGAGTTCATGAGCCAGATGCCGAACACGCCGGCCCGCTTCGTCGACGGCGCGATCAAGCCCGGCGGCGAGGTCAAGCGCCTGCTGCTCGACCGCGCCAACTACTACTCCACCACCGGCGGCCACGGCGCCTGCCGAGGCTGCGGCGAAGTGACCGCGATCCGCCTCGTCATGGCCACCAACCACGCTATCACCGACAAGCGCCAGCGCGACCACACGCGCGACCTGGAAAGCCTGATCGAGCGCCTCAACGCCAAACTGGCGACGCTGGCGGCGAAGGACGGCGAACGGCGCGAGCGCATCGGCGAGCTCATCACCACCCTGGAAAACCGGCTGTATCTCTACGAGGGCGGCCCCACCGGCAACGGCCCCGCCGGCGCCGTGATCGCCAATTCCACCGGTTGCAGCAGCGTTTACGCTTCGACCTTCCCGTTCAACGCCTACAACGATCCGTGGGTCAACAGCCTGTTCCAGGACGCCCAGCCGCTGGCCAAGGGCATCTTCGAGGGCATCTCGGCGCAGACCGTGTCCGACGTGCGCGCGCTGCGCCTGGCGCGGCTGGAGCTGGACGACGCCTACGTTCCGGCAACCCATGACAAGGAGTTCCGCTGCCTGGCGTGGGACAAGTTCACCGTGGAAGAACTGGGCCTGATGCCGACGGTGATGACCATCGGCGGCGACGGCGCCACCTATGACATCGGCTTTGGCGCGCTGTCGCGCATTTTGGCCAGCGACACGCCGCTCAAGGTATTGGTGCTGAACACCGGCTCCTATTCCAACACCGGCGGCCAGGCGTCGACGTCGAGCTTCATCGGCCAGGATTCCGACCTGGCGCGCATCGGCGGCGCCCACAGCGGCAAACACGAAGCGCGCAAGGAGCTCGGCCTGATCGCTTCCTTCCATTCCAACGTCTTCGTCTGTTCCACCACCCCGGCGCTGCAAGGCCACTTCCTCAAGAACACGATGGAGTTCCTGACCTACACCGATTCGCCCGCCGTGCTGGACGTCTACACGCCCTGCCAGGGCGAGCAGGGCATCAACGACGCAGCTTCCGCCCAGCGTTCGCGGCTGGCAGTCGAGAGCCGCATGAGCCCGGTGTTCGTCCATGACCCGCGCCGTGGCAAGACGCTGCACGAGTGGTTCTCGCTCGAAGGCAATCCCGATCCGGAGGCGACCTGGAGCAAGACCACGCTCGAATACCTCGGCGACGACGGCAAGCTTCAGTTGCTGGAGATGCCGCTGACGCCGGCGCACTTCGCGCTGGGCGAGATCCGCTTCAAGAAGCAGTTCCGCAAGCTCGGCGCCGACGATGCCAATGCCGTGCCGGTGGAGGTCTTTATCGACCTGTCCGAGGCCGAACGCGCGGGCAAGACCGCCTTCATCCATTCGGTCGACGCCAAGCAGCACCTGATCAAGCTGACGGTCGCCGACGCTGTCGTCGCGCTGGTCGAAGAGCGCCGCAAATACTGGAGTCTGCTGCAATACCTGGCCGGCCAGCATGTCGACAAGATGAGCGAAAGCCATCGCGCCGGCATGGCGACGCTGCAAGCGCAGTATCAGGATTCAGTGACGCAACGCGATACCTCGCTCGATTCCTTTGCCAGGGCGATGTCGGAACTGGCAGCGTCGAGCAAGGCACAGCCCGGCGGCGGCACCGTGATACCGATCATGGCGGTGGCCGGCGCACCCGCCGCCAACCCGGCTGCCAACCCCGCCGCAGCCGGAAGCGCTGCCGGCGGCGAGGCGCTGGTGACGCTGTCGCCCGATGACGTGGCGAAGTGCACCGACTGCAAGACCTGCTACCAGGATATTCCCGAACTTTTCGAGAGGACCCGAGTCATTATCGATGGAGTGCCCAGGGATGTCGCCCGGCTGATTCCGGGCGCGCTTGAGCGCGTGACCGTAACACCGGAACTGAAGGCCCGCATCAAGCGGGTTGCGGCGAATTGCGACGCGGAGATCATACGATGAGCACAGGCGCTCAGCCTTCCAGCCAGGACGATCTGTACCAGTACCTGAACGCCAGCAACACGCTGGAAAGCACGCGTTCGCAGGTCGAGGCGCTGGAGCAAACCGAAGCCGTCGAGGCCTTCCACACGCAAATGGCGCTGCTGCGCCGGCGGCTGTTGAAAGAGCCGCAGGCGTTCCGCGACATGTTCATCGCCGACGGCGCCCACGCCATCGTCTGGGAATTCCAGCAGGCTGAGCTCAGCCCCGGGTTCATCCGCACCATGTGGGATTTGATGCTGAAGGACGACGACACCAGCAAGGTGCTGATGCGCTTTGTCTGGAACGTGCCGCTCGGGCTCAAGCGCAAGTTCGTGCGCGCCATTGACCGCCACCTGTCGGATCGCTATCCGATGTTCAAGGGTCTGTCGGAAAACTGGCCGGCCGATAACTACATTCCGCCCTATATCCGCGATCCCGAGCAAAGGTCGACCGATTTCGGCCTGGTGAATCAGGGCTATCTCGGCTACATGAATCTTGGCTACAGCGGGCGCGAGGTCGAGATGATCGTCTGGCTCGAAGCGCTGCGCGACAAGCAGTGTGAAGACAAGCCCTGCGAAATGGGCGTGCATGTACCCGGCAAGTTCGAGCCCAAGGGCGGCTGCCCGGTGAAGATCCATATCCCGGAAATGCTGGAACTGCTCGGCACCGGTCGCTTCCGCGAGGCGATGGAACTGATCGAGAACTGCAACCCGCTGCCCAACGTCACCGGTCGCGTCTGCCCGCAGGAATTGCAGTGCCAGGGCGTCTGCGCCCACACCAAGCGGCCGATCGAAATCGGCCAGATCGAATGGTATCTGCCGCAGCGCGAGAAGCTGGTCAATGCCGAAGGCATCGCGGCACGCTATGCCGGCTTTCCCGACCCGTGGGCGAAGGCCGACAAGCCGCCAGTGGCGGTGGTCGGCTCCGGCCCGGCCGGCCTCATCAACGCCTACCTGCTGGCCGCCGAAGGTTATCCGGTCACCGTGTTCGAGGCTTTCCATGCCTTGGGCGGGGTGCTGCGCTACGGCATCCCCGAGTTCCGTTTGCCCAACGAGCTGATCGACGATGTCGTCGGCAAGATCAAGCTGCTTGGCGGCAAGTTCGTCGCCAACTTCGTCGTCGGCAAGACCGCCACCATCCAGGACCTGAAGAACGCCGGTTTCTGGAAGGTCTTTGTCGGCACGGGCGCCGGCCTGCCGCGCTTCATGAACGTGCCGGGCGAACACCTGATCAACGTCATGTCGGCTAACGAGTTTCTCACCCGCGTGAACCTGATGCAGGGCCTGCGCGAGGATTACGAAACGCCGCTGCCGGAAACCCGTGGCAAGGAAGTCATCGTCATCGGCGCCGGCAACACGGCGATGGATTCGGCGCGTACCGCGCGCCGTCTCGGCGCCAACGTCACCATCGTCTATCGCCGCACCCGCGCCGAAATGCCGGTGCGCGTCGAGGAACTGCACCACGCCATCGAAGAAGGCATTCAGCTCAAGTTCCTGCGCGCGCCGTGCGAGTTCATCGGCGACAGCAAGACCAACTTCGTCACCCACGCCAATCTGGATGTCATGGAACTCGGCGAGCCGGACGCTTCCGGTCGCCGCAGCCCGAAATCCACCGGCGAGATCGAGCCGATGGCGGTCGATCTGGTCATCATGGCGCTGGGCAACACGCCGAACCCGATCATCAAGGATTCCGAGCCGACGCTGAAGACCACCAAGTGGGGCACCATCGATGTCGGCCAGGGGTCGCAGCAGACCTCGCTGCCGGGCGTCTATTCCGGCGGCGATGCCGCGCGCGGCGGCTCCACCGCGATTCGCGCGGCCGGCGACGGCCAGGCGGCGGCACGCGAGATCGTCGGCGACATGAACCTGTCCGCCGAAGAAATCAAGAGCATGGTCGAGCGCGCCGGACACTACACCGGCCTCGGCGCCGCGCCGCAGACCATTCTCGAAAAGATCGAGCTGGCCGACGGCATCGTCGAATTCATCGTGCATTCGCCGCTGGTCGCCAAAGCGGCGCGCGCCGGGCAGTTCGTGCGCGTGCTGGCCTGGCCGAATGGCGAACTGATTCCGCTGACGCTGGCCGACTGGGATGCCGAGGCCGGCACCATCTGCCTGGTCATACAGGCCATGGGCACCAGCAGCATCGCCATCAACAAGATGGCCGTGGGCGAGGCCTTCACCGGCATCGCCGGCCCGCTTGGCTTGCCCAGCGACCTGCACCACTACAAGGGCAACAAAACGGTGGTATTCACCGCCGGCGGCGTCGGCCTGCCGCCCGTGTATCCGATCATGCGCGAGCATCTGCGCCTGGGCAACCACGTCACGCTGATCGCCGGTTTCCGCAACTCCGACCTGCTGTTCTGGGTCAAGGAGAACGAGCGCGTCACCAAACTGCAAGCCGAGTTCCCCAAGACGCTGGAAGTCATTTACACCAGCAACGACGGCAGTTTCGGCACCAAGGGTTTCGTCACTGGGCCGCTGGAGGAGATGCTGAAGAACAACAAGAAAGGCAAGGGCCGGGAAATCGCCGAAGTGGTGACCATCGGCCCGCCGCTGATGATGCGCGCCGTGAGCGACCTGACCAAGCCCTACGGCGTCAAGACGGTGGCCAGCCTCAACTCCATCATGGTCGATGCCACGGGCATGTGCGGCGCCTGCATGGTGCCGGTGACCATCGACGGCAAGATGGTGCGCAAGCACGCCTGCGTCGATGGCCCCGAGATCGACAGCCACATCATCGACTGGGACAAGTTCCTGCCGCGCTTCGGCCAGTTCAGGAAGCAGGAAGCCGAGAGCAAGGCCAAGCACGGCTTCTGAGGTCGGGACTCCCTCCCCTTCAAGGGGAGGGTCGGGGAGGGGATGGAGTTGTTGGAAGCCACCACCAACCAGCGCCCCTTTGCCCCATCCCCCTCCCAGCCTCCCCCTTGAAGGGGGAGGAGTTTCGTTCGCGACATCTCAGAATGGACTACATGCAATCCGCACCACGTGAAATCGTCACTCCCTTTCGCCCGATTCCGCTCGACGTTCCCGAGGGGATGAAGCCGAACGAGTTCTTCAACAGCACGGAGAACCTCAACGACCTGGCGCACAACAACGGCCTCCTGACGAACCCGGAAGGGCTGCTGCTCTACCGCAAGGCGCTCGGCCACAGCAACGAGTTTGACTGCTCGATCATCTACAACACTTCCCAGAGCATCCTCGATCCGCTGGGTCGCCCGGTGCGCCGCACCCAGGTGCCCGACGCGGTGAAGAACGTCTGGAACCGCATGAACCAGATACTCGTCGAGTTCATGCTGGAGCGCTACCCCGATCCGGACGCGCATCTGGTGCTGGCCGGCGAAGCCAGTCTCGACGCCACCTGGCCATTGACTTCGCCCGGCGTGCCGAGCATCCGCATGCTGCACAACCATTTCATCGTCTTCGACAAACAGGCGTTGCGCGACGCGCCGCCGGCCGACAGCGACAACCCGAACCTGACCGACGGCGGCCAGCACTCGCTGTTCCAGGCCCATATGCGCGATGTCTATCGCGCCTTCTTCGACGGGCTCGACCTGCGGATTCTGAAGCCCTGCGAGTCCGGCTCCTGCCGCATCGCCCTGACCGGCTACCCGCAGGGCCTGCCGAGCTGGGAGATTCAGGGCGCAGGTGGTGGATTGGCGGCGCTCAAGGAAGTAGGCTTCTGGAAGGAGTATGACGCCATCCTCAAGGGCTTCATCGACTTCTACCGCACGTTTTTCACCCAGGTGTCGACGCGCAACGCGCCGCTGCCGCGCGACATCCATTTCCCCGAACTGGTCGAGGCCCGGCTCCAGTTCGACAACGACTTCCTGAAGACGGCCAAGATGGTGCGCGACCGCTGCATCAAGGACGCCAAATACGCCAACGCCATCCGCTGGCAGCCGGCCTTCAAGCAACTCATCTACCGCAACGACGAAGGCCGGCTGATTGTCACCATCAGCCAGAATTCCATCGGCAACGCCATTACGGAAATGCTCGGCGTGGTGGTCAGGCGCACACCGGACGCCGAAGCCTACGGCGCCGCCGAACCGGCGCTAATCGCCCGTCTGCTGGAGGTGCGGCGACGCCTGGTGGAGGCCGATCTGGGCGAAGCCATCGCCACGCCGTACTGGGACGCGTTGTAATCGCCGTCCCGCCAGCGCCGACTTTTGCGCAAGGCCCGTTTTCGGTTGCATGTGCCTTAAAATGCGCCGATACGCAGCACTGCCGGGGCTCCGGTGATTTGATTTTCCAGAACAATCCCTGACCCCATGCTATCCCCCACTCCAGACCCCATGAACCGTGACGAGAAGCGTGCCGGCGCCGCGCTGGCCGCTATCTTCGCGCTGCGCATGCTCGGCCTGTTTCTGATCCTGCCGGTATTCGCGATCCACGCCCAGAGCATTCCCGGCGGCGGCGACATGACGCTGGTAGGTATTGCGCTCGGGGCTTACGGTCTGACCCAGGCGATGTTCCAGATTCCCTTCGGCATAGCCGCCGACCGCCTTGGCCGCAAGCCGGTGATCGTCTTCGGCCTGCTGCTGTTTGCTTTCGGCTCGGCGCTGGCGGCGCTGTCGACGGACATCTGGTGGATGATCGGTGGCCGCGTGCTGCAAGGCGCCGGAGCGATTTCGGCGGCAGTGACCGCGCTGGCCGCCGATTTGACGCGCGAACAGCATCGCACCAAGGTCATGGCGATGATCGGCTCGTCGATCGGACTGGTGTTCGCCCTGTCGCTGGTCGCCGCGCCCGCGCTCTACAGCGTGATCGGCATGAACGGAATTTTCTGGATGACGGCAGTCCTGGCGATTGCTGCGGTCGGTCTCGTCACCCATGTCGTACCGCCCGCGCCACCGCTGCCGCCCGGCCCCAAGCCGGCGTTTCGCGATGTACTGCTCGACACCCGCCTGCTGCGGCTCAACTTCGGCATTTTCACTTTGCATGCCGTACAGATGTCGATGTTCGTCGTCGTCCCCGGCCTGCTGATCCGTTACGGCGACCTGCCGCTGGCCGCTCACTGGAAGATCTATCTGCCGGCGGTGCTCGCGTCATTTGTCCTGATGGTGCCGGCGATCATTCTTGCCGAGAAGCGCAACAAGGTGCAGCCGGTATTTGTCGCCGCCATTGGATTGCTGCTTGTCACCATGCTGGCGATGGGGTTCGGCGGCCTGAATTTTTTTGTCATTGCCGGCGGCCTGCTGAGTTTCTTTGTCGCCTTCAATATTCTCGAAGCCATGCTGCCCTCGCTGATTTCGCGCATCGCGCCGGCGCGCGCCAAGGGTGCGGCACTGGGCGTCTACAACACCACCCAGGCGCTTGGTCTGTTCACGGGTGGCGCCCTGGGCGGCTGGCTGGTAAAGAATTTCGACGCGGGCGCCGTGTTTTTTTGCGGCGCGGCGATGGCGGCGCTCTGGCTGGTCGCCGCCGCCACCATGGCGCCGATCCCCGCGCGCCGGACGGTCGCCACGGAACCATCTGCGCATGGCATACTTGAAACAAAATCCTGAGGAGAGATTCAAATGGCGTCAGTCAACAAAGTCATCATCGTCGGCAATCTGGGCCGCGACCCGGAGGTACGTTACACGCCCGATGGCGCGTCGATCGCCAACGTCACCATCGCCACCACCGACACTTGGAAGGACAAGGCCACCGGCGAAAAGAAGGAAGCCACCGAATGGCATCGCGTGGTGTTCTTCGGCAAGCTGGCCGAAATCGTCGGCCAGTACCTGAAGAAAGGACGGCAGGTGTATGTCGAAGGCGCCTTGCGCACCCGCAAGTGGACGGACAAGGAAGGCCAGGAGCGCTACACCACCGAAATCGTTGCCAACGAAATGAAAATGCTCGGCTCGCGCGAAGGCATGAGCGACGCGCCACCGCGCGACAGCGGTAGCGCGGGCGGCGCCAATTCGGCCAGTGGCGCCGGCAGCAATCGTCCAGCGGCGGCGCAGCCTGCGGGCGGGGCCTTCAACGACTTCGAGGACGATATTCCGTTTTAACAGGGTCGTTCAAGCAAGCAAACGGCGCAGAACTCAGGTTCTGCGCCGTTTTTCATTGGACATTTGGTTTGCACTGCCTGGCTGGCGGGACGGAAATGCCGGCGTCCAGCGGCATGAAACTGTCGTTCGTCGCCTGAGTCGAGCCGTTGATCGGTATCCGATGGCGGTATCCCGGACCTTGGGGCTATTCTGCCGCTCACAGTCCCGTGAGTCCGACCACCATGCGCGCCAGCCGACACTTATGCTCGCAACCCAATTGACCCGGTATGCTTCGGGTTTCAACCCAATTCCGTCCCATGGTCGTCAGGCGTCATCACGGCCAATGGATGCGGTCAATGATCTTATTGAGGAGGATTCCATGTGGAATCGTGCAAGAGGCTTCACACTTATCGAAGTGATGATCGTAGTGCTGATCATCGGCGTTCTTTCGTCCATCGCGATCCCGCAATACAGTGAGTACGTACTGAAGGGTCGGCTGACTGAAGCCATGTCGTTGCTATCCGACCTCCAGGTTCGCCAGGAGCAGTATTACCAGGACAACCGGACCTACGCCAACGGGATGACGCCGCGCGCTGCGGGCCAGTACTTCACAGTCACTTCTTGTGTCACTGCCAACAGCGGCCAGACTTATACCTGCACCGCAACGGCACCGACCATTAACTACACCTACACCATCACTGAAACCGGCACCAAGACCACGGTGACGCCGTCATCCGTAACAGCCGCCTGCTGGCTCCGAGGCAGTGGCACGACCTGCTGACATGCGTGAACGTGGCTTCAATCTGATCGAGCTGCTGATCGTTCTGGTCATCGTCGGAATCGTCATGTCCATTGCCGTTCCGAACCTGCAAAGCCAGATTGTCAGCGCTCGTACACGGGGTGTGGCCGAATCGATCCAGTCCGGGTTATTGCTGGCCCGCTCGGAGGCAATTAGGCGCAACGCGCTGATGCGTTTCCAACTCGTTTCGACCATGGACGCGACATGTGCCGCAAGCGCCACCTCGCGTTTGTGGGTCGTCACGCAATTCACAGGCGTAACCTCCCCCGCCAATACGCGGGGAGAGCCATGGGCGCGCTGCAATATCAAGCCCTATTCTCCGCCGGATCACGAGGAACCCTGCCCAACAACCCCGGCGTATACCGTGGACACCGCGTCCAATCCACCCACCGCTGCGAGCTGCACCGCCGATCCTTTCATCGCCTACCAGAGCAGCACGGAGACCGCAGCCAGCGTCGATGTTTCGGCTACCCCATCATCGGTGGGGAGTCTTGCCGGACTTGTCGTGACGTTTGGCCCTCTGGGGCAACTGGCGGCCAACTATGACGGCACCACGATGCAGGCGGCCACCACCGCCACGATTTCGGTGGGGCCAAGCAGCGGAGTAGAAGGTCGCCGCTACCGGGTTCAGGTCAATGCCAATGGCACCGTCCGGTTCTGCAACCCCGACCTTGACAGCAGCAATGCCATGGCCTGCTAGGGAAAAAGGATTCAGCCATGCCTTCCCCCACCGCAATTCGCAGACAGACCGGCTCATTCATTCTTGAAGCGATGATCAGTCTGATGCTGTTTGCCGTTGCGCTATTGGGGCTCATGGCACTGTCGGTGCAAGGCCTGAATCAGGTCGGGCAATCCAAGGCGCGCAACGATGCCAGCTATATCGTCGGCGAGCTGCTGTCCGAGATGTGGGTAAGTGCAAACGTCAACCTCACCACGTGGACCACTCGCCTGCAGACGGCGATACCCGGAGCAACAGGTTCGGTTTATCTTGCAACTTGTCAGTGTTCTCCCAATACCGCCGCAACGACGTGTACCGATTCGGTTGGCGGCACCACGTCTCCGGCCAGCGGAACAATCGCAGTGGCTAATCCGCAGGCGGTCACCGTCTGCGTATCCTGGCCGGACCGCAAGGACGCGTCCTACCCCCGGCTGTATCAGGCCAGCAGCATGATTACACGTAACTGACTGAATACCGCCATGCGCCGCCAACGAGGCTTCAACCTGATCGAACTGCTCATCGGCCTGACCATCAGCCTGATGGGATTGGCGGCGGTGTCGTCGATCATGATGACCTTCTCCAAGAAGCGTGGTGCCATCACCCAGACCATGTCCACCCAGGACAACGGCGTCATGGCGCTGTACCGGCTGGAGCGCGACATCAGCCAGGCCGGCTACGGACTAGCGCCGCTGCAGAGTTGCACCACGGTGGTTCATGGCGTGAATACTTTCGTGCCTTATCCCGTCATTATTGGTGACGGCGGCACCGGGGTGTCGGATACCATTACGGTGCAGGGTACCAATCCAGCCTCCGGCATTCCGGGCACCGAGCTGACCGTCAGCGGCGGCAACACCATGACAACCAGCGCCTATAACGTCAGTTCCGCAGTGGGTTTCAGCGTCGATGACATGGTGGTGGCGACAAATTTCCTGCCCACCTGCACCATGACACGGGTGACCGCCGTCAATACAGGTTCCACTCCCAACACCATCAGCTATACCCCGGCGCTGGCGGCGAACAGCACCGCTGGCTACCTGACCTATTTCGGCACATCGTCCAGTAGCGGGGCCACGCTCCTCGAATTCTTCAGCCGCACCTACGCGGTCGGCGCCACGGCCATGACCGTGGGCGACTACCCGGCCTACACCGCCGCAAATCTGGTCGACGACATCGTATTTCTCAAGGCACAGTACGGCCTAGCCGCCACCACGACGAGCACCACCGTCACCAGTTGGGTCAGCGGCGCCACGGCGCTCACCAGCTCCAACGTCGGTCGCGTCATTGCCATCCGTGTCGGTGTCGTGGCGCGCAGTTCGGCGCGCGAGAACGAAGCCATCGACCAACCCAATCCCCTTCCCATATTTTCCGAAATGGCGGACAGTTCCGGTGGCACGGATGCAGTGACCTTCACGATTCCTGACACCCGGTCGCGCTACCGGGCTTATTCAACCATCATTCCGTTGAAGAACGTCATATGGACACGCTGAACGCTTCTCGCGCTCCTGCGCGCCAGCAAGGCTTCGTTCTAGTTTTGGCGCTGGTGATCATGGTTGTCATCACCCTGTCGGCGGTGGCCATGATTTCCAGCCTACGCGGCGGCATTTCCGCCTCGGGCAACATCGCCTTCCGCCAGGCCGCGACCCGCGCCGCCGATGTGGCGGTCGATAACGCCTTCCAGTGGGTGCAAACGCAGATGGCGGTGGCGACCGGGCTCAACAGCGACATCGCGGCGGCGGCCACACCGCGTTACTACGCCACCATGACCGGCGCGAATGCGGGTTGCAAGAAGGACGGTATTGTCAACGCGTTTACCCCACAGCAATACCGCTTCAGCGATACCGTCACCGGTTCTGACGGCTTCCCCTGCGCAGGTTTGGTGACCGGCAATCCAGCGGGTTATACCCTGTATTACGTCGTGCACCGCATGGCGACCACGGCAGGACTGGCCTGTCCCGCAGCAGGCTGCCTGGCGCCACCCATTGTCGCAACAACCGGCAGCAGCGCGGGTTGCTCGATGGACCCAACCAGCGCCAGCTTTTGCGGCACCGCCGCGACCGCGACGAACACGCTCGTTTACTACCGCATCACCATCAAGGTGGTCGGCCCACGGCAGAACAACCGTTACATCCAGGCTTTCGTCTACTGATGACGCCGGCCGGTACTCGTAGAGGTGCCTCCATGAAAACCATCCAATTCCGCAGAGCCGTTGCCTGGTTCCTGATGCTGGCGCTGAGTATCGGCAGTATTACCCAGGCGATGGCGCTGACGCTGGCGACCACGCCGCTGGCGGCCAGCACCACCTCGGTGGTGCGTCCCAACCTGATGTACGTACTTGACGACTCCGGCTCGATGGCCTGGGACTACACTCCCGACTACATCAACGATGCCACCGTCACCGATCCGACCAACGCCGGCCTGGCCCCTCCGGGGTCGTCGGGCGATACCGGCTCCGTCACCATTGTGGGCGGCGTCATCACCGCGATCACCGCAGTGGGCGGCAATGTCTATGGCAATGGCACACCGACGGCGGTAATCATGGGCGCTGGCACCGGGGCTGCGGCAGCGGTGACGATGAATACCACGACCAACAAGATCGCTTCGGTCACCGTCACCAACGGTGGCTCCGGCTACGTCGCCGGTTCCACTTATGTGACCTTCGTCGGCGGCTTGAGCAGTTCGGCCTGGGGCATGTGCTGGGGCACCACAGGATCCAGCAATCAGGGTGGCGCACCGAAGGACACGACGGCCTCGCCGACCTGTACCACCCGGTCGCAGATGCCCTACTCGACAGCCGCCATCAACTACCAGTACTACGACCCGGCGATCCGCTACCTGCCGCCGCTCAAGGCGGACGGCACCTCCTATGCCGCCGCCAGCACCAGCGCACCGGTATCGGATGGGTTTGCCGGCGGCTCGGGAACCAGCAACCTGCTGACCACCGGCTGGCAGCACGAGATTTGGTGCAGCGTCGCCAGCCCGAGCCCGACGCCGACGAAGGACAATATCGCCACCCATGCCCAGTGCAAGGAAAACACCGACACCACGGGCGACAACCTCTATCCCAATGTTACCTACACCTTCCGCAAGACCTACAACGGTCCGGCCTACTACAACACCATGGAGGCGTCGGAGTACTGTTCCAGCACCACCTATACCAACTGCGTGACACGGGCGCAGGCGCTGGCCGCCGTGCCGGCCTTCCAGATCGGTGGCGTAACCTACAACGTGCCGTCCAAGTACCGCTGGTGTTCCTACTACAACCCGTATTCGAAGACCTTCAGCACGAACTGTCAGAACAGGCGCGACCTCGACCACTATGTACCCAATTACCTCGGTGGCTGGCTCACCACCGGCGCGACCGGCGTGCATGCGACGGCCGTTCTGAAAATCGGCGAAACCGAGACGCCGTCTTCTCCCGGCACCACGGCCGGGCAGCAGATCACCGGTCTAACCATCGGCGGCGTCGATGTCGTCGGCGGCACCACCTTCACTTCGGCCACTACCGGAGACCAGAACACCGTGGCAACCAATGTGTGCAACGCGATCAAGGCCAACACGGAAAGTACGGGCTTCACCTGCTCGACCACCAATAACCGCGTGACCATCGAAGCAGCGGCGGTGGGCACCGCCGACAACACCAAGTCGGTGCTGGTGAGCGGGCCGAACGTGGCGGGTGCGAACTCGATTGGCGCCATCCATGTATCGCCGGCCGTGGCCGGTGGCGGTGCGACTGCCGGATTGCAGATGTCCTCGATACTGATCAACGGCAATCAGCTGCTCACCTCGACGGTCACTGCGGACGGCACGCAGAACAACACGGCGAAGATGATCTGCGACGCCATCAACACCAATTCCGGCAGCGGCTATACTGCCCGCGCCAATACCATCGCGAACCTTACCAGCGGCTCCCCTTCCGCCTGGGGTACCTGTACCGCCAACGCCGACGGCTATGTCGAGATCAAGCGCAATGCCGAGGATGCTGTGGACAACGGCCAGGCCATCGTCACGGCCGGTCCGGCGGCGGGGGCCGTCAGCAGCGGCTCGATCCTGATCACCGCCACTTCCGGCACCACCAGCATCACCGACGTGACGCTGGACACCGATGGCGCCGCAGGGCCGCTTGCGGCGGTATCGATCCTGACCGGAGGGACGCTGAATATTGCCGATGGCACTGATACCACCGCCATCGGCACCGCGCTGGCGGCAAAGATCGGCGGCAGCGGCTGCAGCGCAACGGCCTCGAGCGGCACTGTGACCGTTACCGGCTGCACCTGCACCGCCGCGTCGTGTCCGATCGCGGTCACCTCGCCCAGCACGGCCTCCACCGGCACGATGTCGGTGACCAGCACGACCCACAGCTACGGCGCCGATCTGGGCGGCATCCAGGTCAATGGGGTCAATATCGCCAGCGCGATTTCGTCGAGTACGCTGACCAATGGCCAGTCGGTATCCGCCAACGCCACTTCGGTGAAGAACGCCATTACCAGCAACGGTTTTTCGGCGGCGGTACCGGTTTGCAGCGGCAGCGGCGACGCCATGAGCTGCAATATCGTGGTCACCGCCCCGGTCGGCACCACCTACAACGGCAAGTCATTCACCTTCCTCGCCGGCACGGCATCCGGCGGCGCCGCCACCAGCCCGACCTGGAATTTCCGGATCGACCACGCCACCGCCGACAATGCGCTCCTAGAACACATTCGTTGCGACGCCTCGAACAGCAACAGCACCAAGATCTATGCTCTCTCGACCGATGCCAGCACCGGCACGGCCACGGTCGATACCCTGCAACGCACCACCAACCTGGCCAACGACCTGAACGCCGCCGGCACCAACGGCTACGCCTACAGCTGCGTGCGCCAGAGCGGTACGATCGACAATTACATTTGCAACGTCACCGGCCCCTCCGGGGCGAGCAAATGCACGGCTGACCTCGGGTACGCGTCCGACAAGGACGCCACCATTTCCCTGGACACCTACAGCAAGACCAGCGCCGGCGGCACGGTGTGCGGCGCCGCGACCTGGGAGTTTCAAATCACTAATACCGATGACTGGGATTCTGTCTCGAACATCAAGTGCAACACCACGGAGACCATCACCGAAACGGCCTATACCGGAAACGGTGACAGCGACGATCGCCGGGACTGGCTGAAATGGTACTTCGAGAACAAGGATGGCAACGGCTACTCCTACAGTTGCAACAGCAACCATAGTTCCAACACGCTGACCTGCACGGTGACCGGTCCGACAACTCCCGCAGCGTGTACCACGCTCGCTTTCACCAAGTCTGGCTCGATCGATCTGGCCTACAACAATAATTTTTCGCAAAGCTGCGTGACGGATAGTTCCGCAACATGGCGTTTCACCATCAATAGCGCCACTGCCGACAGCAAGTACATCAACTCGATCAAGTGCAGTGGCACCGACACCATCACCGTCGGCACCGTGAGCACGGGTACCAGTTCCAGTTCGGAAGTTACCCGTATCAACAATCTGGCCGCCAGCATCGAGGCTAATGACGCCAACGGTTACACGATTACCTGCGGTCGGGCGAATTCCACCGACGTCTTTGCCGACTGCACCATCACCGGGCCGGCTGGCGTCAATGCCTGTCTCGGCGCGGATAACGACGACAGCCACAACTGCGCCGCCGGTAGCATGTCCTTCAAGTACAACGGCAACGACGATAACAGCGGCATTGCCTTCAGCGGCACGGGCTTCAACAGCAACGACACTTCCGGTACCTGGCGTTCCTGCCTGCCGGCCACCGGCAACGGCAGCGCCGGTGGCACGTCCGTCGACAACTTCGCGCCCTATCTGTTCACCGTCAGTACGTTCTCGGGCGGCACACCGACCCAGGTGACGACGACCACGCCGGTGACATCCACCACCGTCGGCCCCATCGGCGTCACCACCGACGCCATGAGCAACCAGGGCGCGCCGGCAGTCACGGCTATCCCCACCAATGCCAGCGGCGCGGGCCTCAATGTGCTGGCGATGGCCGGCGGTACTGCGCCGGACACCAGCGCCAACAACTGGAATGGGGTCGGCATCTTCAAGCGCGTCGATGTCGTGTCGACCAATAACAGCTACAGCCGCGAGTCTGGCCGCACCGACTGCGTTGGCGCAACCTGCACCTACAACGAAGAACTGCAGAACTTCGCCAACTGGTACAGCTACTACCGTACCCGCATGCTGATGATGAAGTCGGCCACCACCCTGGCCTTCAGCCAGCTCGACGGCAACTATCGCGTCGGCTATGACAATATCTGCAATGCGACCGGAACGTCCGTCCTCCGTGGCGCCGCGTCATTTACCGGTACTGCAAGGACCAACTGGTGGTCCACCATGACCTCAGAAACCCCGAGCTGCGCCACTCCGCTACGAGCGGAAACGGCCAAGATCGGTCGCTATTTCGCCGGCAAGGTGGGTACCGATCCCATGGAGTATTCCTGCCAGCAGAACTACATGATCCTGGTGACCGACGGCTACTGGAACGAGACCGACAGCAGCAGCATCAAGGGCGTGGACAATGCCGACATCGGCAATCGGGACAATTCGCTGACGACGACGGCGCGCCCCTACTTCGACGGCCAGATGAGTTCGACCACCTGCCCGTCGGTGGGAAGCAATCGCGGCAGCACGGCAAGTTCCTGCCGCACCCTAGCCGATATTGCATGGTACTTCTACAGCACCGATCTGCGCACTGTGGCTTTCGGCAACAACACCAATGGCACCACGGATGTATCCACCAACAATGTGCTGACCACTTCGGACGACAAGAATCAGGCCCAGCACATGAACTTTTTTGCCATGGGCCTGGGCATCGATGGCAGGCTGGCCTACCAAAGCGACTACCTGACCGCCAGTACCGGAGACTACGCCGCCATCGTCGCCGGCTCGAAGAACTGGCCGGCCGTGGCCAATCTCGATCCGACCGGGGTCGACGATCTGTGGCATGCCACTGCCAGCGGCCACGGCAAGTACTTCAGCGCGCGCAACGTGCCCAACGTGGTATCGGGCCTCCGGGAAGCGCTGAACAAGATCGGCGCCCGGGTCGGTTCGGCGGCGGCGGCCGCGACCTCCAACCTGGAGCCGGTGGCCGGCGACAACTATGCCTACGTGGCGAGCTATGCCACGGTGGACTGGACGGGCGATCTCCAGTCGCGGTCCATCGATGTGAGCACAGGCGATGTCTCTTCCTCCACCGATTGCAGCGGTACCGGAACCAGCACCACGATCAGCGGCAGCAGCGGCGCGACCAGCATCACCGTCGACAGCGCCAGTGGTCTGGTGGTCGGCTCCACCGTGTCGGGCACCGGCATAGCCAGCGGCGCGGTGATTACCGCGATCTCGGGCACCACCCTGACCCTGTCGGTGGCTAATACCGCAGCCGTATCGGGCACCGGCGCCTTCAAGTACGGCTGCCAGTGGTCGGCGCAGACCAAGCTCGACAACCTGAGCTGGTCGGCGCGCAAGATATACGTAGCGCCGAGCTCGGGGACCAGCGGCGCAGCGTTGCGCGCCTTCACCTATGCCGGCCTTTCCGGTGCCGAACAGGCCTATTTCAATCCGAGTAGCCTGAGCCAATACGCAGCCTTGTCCGTCAGTAATGCATCCGACATCACGGCGAGCAACCTGGTGGACTTCCTGCGCGGCAATCGCGGTCTGGAGCAGGATGGCGACATCAGCCATGCCCAGATCTGGCGCCGCCGTCCGCATGTATTGGGTGACATCGTCAACACCCAGCCGGTGTTCATGAAGACGCCGAGCGCTTCCTACGCCGATGCCGGCTACTCCGACTTCAAGTCTACCGGGACGGCATCCACTCGCAAGTCCGTGGTTTTCGTCTCGGCGCAGGACGGTATGCTGCATACAATCAACGCCCATACCGCGCCGGTGACGGTGGGCGGCAGCACGGTGGCTCCAGGCGAGGAAATGTGGGCCTTCATCCCGACCCAGGTCATGTCCAGCATGAACGTGCTGGCCGACGTGAATTATGCGCACCGCTACTTCATCGACGGCCAGATCACCATCGCCGACGTCGATTTCGGCAGCGGCAACTGGCACACCATTCTGGTCGGCGGGCAAGGCGCCGGCGGCACTTCTTACTATGCACTGGATGTAACCGATCCGCTAAATCCGACCTATCTTTGGGAATTCACCCATACCGATCTGGGATATTCCTTCTCCAATTCGACCGTGAGCAAGCTGCCCAACGGTGAATGGGCGGTACTGTTCAGTTCGGGTTACAACAACGACGCCTCCGGCAGTAACGGCGACGGCTACCTGTTCGCCCTGAATCCGGAAACCGGTGCGGTCAAGACCGGCTTCCCGATCGCGACCGGCGCCACCACCGTGCCCAGCAACCTTGGCAAGATCGCCGTCTGGGCCGATGCACCTTCGACCGATAATACGGCCTTGTATGTCTACGCAGGCGACCTGTACGGCGACCTGTGGCGTTTCGATCTCGATCACACGGCTTCCGGTCATACGAATACCCAGGTGTTCAAGCTGGCGCACCTGGAGAGCGGCGGGGTGGCGCAGCCGATCACTACCAAGCCCGAACTGTCGCAGTTGGAATCCGGTACCCGCCTGGTCTTCGTCGGTACCGGCAAGTACCTTGAAACAAGCGACCTGACCAGTACCGCTGTCCAGGGCTTCTACGCGGTAAAGGACACTCTGGGTGTGGCCAACAAGGGTGGCGCTTCGCAGGAAACCTGGAACCCAAGCGCGGATACCACCACGATAGATGTGTCGGGAACTCCCACGGTAGTGCCGATGTTTCTCACCCGCAAGCTGATTTCCGAGGATGAGAACAATGCGGCGATCACGGCAACCGTGAATGGTGTCTTGACCAACGTACGCAAGGTATGTCCAGGTGCGTCTTCCACCGTAACCGGGGCCGGGGCTTGCGCCAATACCGATCCGACCGCGATGGACTGGGATATATATGGCGGCTGGTATGTCGGCTTCCCGGATTCCGGAGAACGCATGAACGTAGACCCGAAACTGGTCCGTGGGACGCTGGTGTTTGCGACCAATATTCCTGCAGCGGACAGTTGCACCGTGGGCGGAAGTTCCTGGGCCAACTTCCTCGATTACTCGACCGGGCTACCGGTCGACGGCGAAACCACGGTATCGATCAAGATCAGTGATTCCCTGGTGGTGGGCATTACGGTGGTGAAACTACAGTCCGGCGATTACAAGGCCATCGCCACCAAGTCCAGCTATCAGCAGGAAACCCTTGCGGTGCCTATCGCGGCTTCTCCGGGTGGCGGTGGCGGTGGCAGCAGTAGCATCTTCGGCGGCAAGCGCGGTCTGTGGCGGGAGTTCGAGGCCTATTGATGGGAGTGTGGCAGAGCCATTGGAGGTACACCGAATGGAGGCATGACGATGAATACCGGCTATATTTCTCGTTCGGCTTCTCAGTCCTCCTGCACGCCGCGTTGTTGCTGGTTTGGAAACTACCCCCGCCGCTTTGGAAAGCGGTAGACCAAGCTGTCCTGACCGTCGTTCTACGCGGAACGGCGCCAGTAGCGCCGAGCGCGCCAGGAGCCTCAGAAAGGAAAACCGGGACTCCGGTACTAGTGCGGAAGGATGCCGCCCTGACGCCTTTTCTGATACCGCCCAGACCGGCAGCAGCGGGGGTAACCGCGCTGGCCGCTACGCGTTTGCAACCCGATGCATCTACCGTCAAGGCACGCATTGCCGCTCAGCCTGCGCTTGGGCGGACGTCGAATGCCCAACCAGCGGCGATCGGCGTGTCAGTGCTGTTGGTGATAGGCAGTGACGGGCAGGTTGACCGGATATTCTGGGACAAATTGCCGGCGCTCACTGATGAACAGTTGCGCCGCGTCGAAGCTGCGATCCGCGCCAAGAGCTATATTGCCGGACAGACCATCACTGAAATATTTGACGTGCGAGGCTTTCTGAGGCTGCCTCGGGAATACAGCGAAGATACCGCTATCTTGCCCCCGGCACCGGAAACGGATTGATGACCAACGGGGCGTCCATTTGTTTTCGGTGTAATAAGCGACTGTTCCATCGGTCGCTTATTGTACTGAAAGCAAATCAACCACGAAATCGGTCTCACACCACCCCACCGCGTTTGCCAGGATAATGGCGGCGTCCTGGCCAAGCCGTATCAACATGCCCGAAAAACTCAAGCTTCTTTCCTGGCGCGACATCGTGTATATCGCGCTGCCTTCGTTGCTGCTGATCATCGCCGCCTTCTGGCTGGCGGCGCAATTCATCAAGCCGGCGCCGCCAAGCCAGTTGATCATCAGCACCGGCGGCGAGGGCGGCGCCTACCAGCGCTTTGCTGCCCGTTACAAGGATGTGCTGGCGCGCTACGGTATCGCACTGGTGGAGAAGCCCTCCGCCGGTTCGACCGAGAACATGGAGCGGCTGCGCAATCCGGAGTTCGAGGTCGATGCTGCTTTCATTCAAAGTGGCACGGCGCGTCCGGGCGAAGAGGACGAACTGGTGGCGCTGGGGGACATCTATTACGAACCGCTGTGGATCTTCTATCGCGAGGCGGCGCTGCATGGCGCCGACAAGCTGCTCGACCTCAAGGGCAAGCGCGTGGCCGTCGGTGGTACGGGCAGCGGCACGCATTATCTCGCCATGGAACTGCTGGCCGCCAACGGCATCGATGCCAAGAACACCCGGCTGATCGAAGCGGGCGGCCTCGGCCTGGTCGAACGTCTGCGCAAGAATGAAATCGATGCCGTGTTCGTTGTCGGGCCGACGCAATCCGCGCTGGTGTGGATGCTGCTTTACACGCCGGGGGTGCGCGTGATGAACCTGATTCATGCCGAGGCCTACACGCGGCGCTTTCCATATCTGGCGCGGCTGGTGCTGCCGCGCGGCGCCATCGATCTGACACAGGACATTCCGCCGCATGATGTTCAGCTGGTATCGCCGCTGGCGACGATGCTGGTGCGCGAGGGCACGCATCCGGCCTTGATCGATCTGCTGATGCAGGCGGCGAGTGAGGTGCATGGCGCTTCCGGCGTGTTCCAGAAACCCGCCGAATTCCCGCGCGCCGGGCATGGCGAATTTCCGCTATCGAAGGAGGCGGAGCGCTACTACAAGTCCGGCAAACCCTGGCTCCAGCGCTATCTGCCGTTCTGGGCGGCGACGCTGATCGATCGCATGGTGGTCATGCTGTTGCCGCTGCTCGTGGTGCTGCTGCCCCTGGTCAAATTTGCGCCGCAGATTTATGGCTGGCGGGTGCGCTCGCGCATCTACCGGCGCTACGGCGAACTGAAGTTTCTCGAAAACGAAATCAACGAAGAACCGGGCCGGCACAGTCGCGCCGAGTGGATCGAGAAACTCGACCGCATCGAGGCCGATGCCAGCCGCATCCGCACGCCGCTGACATTTTCGGACATGCTCTATACCCTGCGCGGACACATCGACCTGGTGCGGGATATGATTCTGAGGCGCACGCCCGCTTGAACCGCCGCACCGTCAGCGCCGACTCTTGAGGTCAGTTCTTACAACCGGCGAATCTTCTCCATCAACGCCGTGGTCGACCGCTCGTGGATGAAGGGCAGTGAATGCACGCTACCGCCCCAGGCGATCACTTCGCGGTAGCCGACGATTTTTTCCACCGGCCAGTCGCCGCCCTTGACCAGCACGTCGGGCCGGCAATCGAGGATGCGCTGGAGCGGCGTGTCCTCGTCGAACCAGGTCACCAGCGACACGCATTCGAGCGCGGCCAGCAGCGCCATGCGGTCGGCCAGCGAATTGACCGGGCGATCCTCGCCCTTGCCCAAACGCCTGACGGAATCGTCCGAGTTGGCGGCGACGATCAGGGAAGCGCCGAGTGCGCGCGCCTGTGCCAGATAGGTGACATGGCCGCGATGCAGGATGTCGAAACAGCCGTTGGTGAACACCAGCGGTCGCGGCAAAAGCGCGATGCGCCCGGCCAGATCGGCGGGGTCGGCGATCTTGGCCTCGAAGGCGGGAAGCCGGGGTTGCGCAAGCGCCATGCCGCGCTCTACTTTTTCGGCGTCGTCGTGGCGCCCTGTGCCGCGGGCGGGTTGTTGTCCAGCGCCTGGGCCTGTTCCGGGCTGATGATCTCGAACACGCGCACCACTTTCTGCACGCCGCCTGTGGTGCGGGCGATTTCCACCGCCGCATTGGCCTCGGCCTGGGTGACCAGTCCGAGCAAGAAAACCACGCCGGCTTCGGTCACCACCTTGACGTGATTGGCGGCAAACTTGTCGGCATCGACAAAGCGCGCCTTGACCTTGGAGGTAATGTAGGAATCGTTGCCGCGCCCGCCAAAACCGGCCGGCCCGGCGATGGCCAGTTCATTGCTGATCGACTTGACGTTGGGCACGCCGGAAGCGATCTTTTCCGCATCGGCCTTGATCGCGGCAGTCGGCACTTCGCCGGTCAACAGAATCATGCGGTTGTAGGTGGTTACATTGACATGCACCTTGTCGCCGTACTTTTCGTTGATGCGGTTGGCGGCGCGAATCTCCATGGCTTCGTCGGAGACGAAGGTCTCCGGATTGCGACGGTCGAGCAGGACCAGCGTCCCGGTGCCAACGCCGACGGCGGCGGCGCCGAAGCAGCCGGCGAGAACGGGTACGCAGAGGACGAGCACGGCAAGGTTGCGAATTTTCCCGCCAATGTCGGTTTGGATGTTCATTGTGTTTCTCCCAGTATCAAGGCGTCTATGCCGTCGCACAGGCAGTGGATGGTGAGCAGGTGAACTTCCTGGATTCGGGCGGTGCGTTCGGCCGGCACGCACAGGTGAATGTCGTCGGGGCCGAGCAATGTGGCGATCTTGCCGCCATTCTTGCCGGTGAGCGCCACCACAGTAATGCCACGGGCATGAGCGATATGAATGGCCTCGATCACGTTCGGCGAATTGCCCGAGGTCGAAATGGCCAGCAGCACATCGCCAGAGCGGCCCAGCGCCTGAATCTGTTTGGCGAAGACATCCTCGTAGCGGTAATCGTTGCCAATCGAGGTCAGCGTGGAAGTATCGGTGGTCAGCGCAAGCGCCGCCAGCGGCGGGCGCTCCCGCTCGAACCGATTTACCAGTTCGGCGGCGAAGTGCTGCGAATCGGCGGCCGAGCCGCCATTGCCGCAGGCCATCACCTTGCCGCCGGCCTTGAGGCAGCTGGTCATGCGGCGCGTCGCGGCTTCAATCGGCCCCGCCATGGTTGCCACTGCCGCGAGCTTGGTCTGGGCGCTGTCCTTGAATTGCTGCTGAATGCGTTCGATAAGTGACATATATCAGGTCTTTGCTTCGTGTCTGGAGATTATCGTTTGAGAATAGCGGTCTTGAATGCAGGTCCGAGGCTGGAATAGCGGGCCTAGAGTACAACAAATACTTCGATCAGCATCCGCTGCCAGGGGTTCTTGTGCTGGCGCAAGCGGGCGATGCGGGCATCCACCGCTTCGCCGCCATCCATCGCGGCGGCGACGCTGCGGTTTTCGGCGCGCGGCAGGTAGCCCAGCTTCTGCCCGCGCCACTCGACGCGCACGGCGTTGGCGTCATGCGGGTTGTCGGCCTCTCGCACCAGCGCCAGCCGGTCGCCCTCGCGCATTTCCTGCCACAGGGTTTCCCCGGCATGGTATTGAAAACCAGCGAGGGGCGAGCTTTGCACCAAAATACGGACTTCGCCGGCCAGCGCCGTCAGGCTGATGACCAGGCCGAGGATGAGCCGAAGCAAAAATCTAGTCAGCGGAAAACGCATCGCGCAGCCATTCGATGTGGTTGGGGTCGAGGTCATGCAGCAGCACGCAGTCGAAGCGGCAGGGCGTCTCGCCATGGCGCAGCAGCCAGTGCCGCGCCGCAAGAATCAGCCGCGCCTGCTTGGTGGCGGTGATGCTGGCCGCCGCGCCGCCGAAATCCTGGCGGCTCCTGAGGCGCACCTCGACAAACACCGTGGTTTTGCCGTCGCGGCAGATCAGGTCGATCTCGCCGCCCTTCACCCGAAAGTTGCGCTCGATGACGGACAATCCCGCTTGCCGCAGATAATCCGCCGCCAGTTGCTCGGCCGCTTCACCTTTGGCTTGCCTCGTGCTCATCGGACTGCAAGAATGGCGGACATGGAAAATGCATTGTATGTCGTCGCCACCCCCATCGGGAATCTAGGTGACATCACCCTGCGCGCGCTGGAGGTGTTGCGCGGCGTCGATCTGGTCGCCTGCGAGGACACCCGCCACGCCCGCCACCTGCTCGATCATCACGGCATATCCGTGCCGACGCTGGCGCTGCACCAGCATAACGAGAACGAAGCCGCCGACAAACTGATTCGCCTGCTGGGCGAGGGCAAGCGCGTGGCGCTGGTGTCGGACGCCGGCACGCCGGGCGTCTCCGATCCCGGCGCGCGGGCGGTGGCGGCGGTACGCGGCGCCGGCTTCAAGGTGATTCCGCTGCCGGGGGCAAACGCGGCGATCACGGCCATGTCGGCGGCCGGCCTCGCCGATCCGCGCTTTCTGTTCGTCGGCTTCCTGCCCACAAAAGTCGGCGCTCGCAGGACGGCGATCAGCGAACTCGCGCCGGTCGATGCGGCACTGGTGTTCTACGAAGCACCGCATCGGGTGACGGAAACGGTGGCCGACCTCGCCGAACTGCTGGAGCCGCAACGCGAAATCGTCATCGCCCGCGAGCTGACCAAGCTGTTCGAGCAGATCGAACGCATGCCGCTGGCGGACGCTTCGGCCTGGCTGGCGGCGGACGCCAACCATCAGCGCGGCGAATTCGTACTGGTGGTCTCCGCCCCGCTGCCGCGCACGGGCATGGATGCCGAGACCGAGCGCGTGCTGGCCGCGCTGCTGAGTGAGTTGCCGGTCAAGCAGGCGGCCAAGCTGGCGGCGGCCATCACCGGCCAGCCGAAGAATGCGCTGTATGCGAGGGCGCTGGAGCTGAAGGACGGCAAGGGCCTGCCCTTATAATCCGCGCCATGCAGACCCTGACCCAGACACTCACCATCACCCGTCCCGACGACTGGCATTTGCATCTGCGCGATGGTGCCGCACTGGCGGCGGTGCTGCCCGACACGGCGCGGCGCTTTGCCCGTGCCATCGTCATGCCCAATCTGAAGCCGCCGGTGACCACGGTGACGCTGGCTGCGGCTTACCGCGAGCGGATTCTCGCTGCGCTGCCGCCCGGTTTGCGCTTCACGCCGCTGATGACCTTGTATTTGACTGACAACATGCCGCCCAGCGAAATCGACGCCGTCAAGGCCAGCGGCTTTGTGCACGCCATCAAGCTCTATCCGGCCGGTGCCACGACCAATTCGGATGCCGGCGTCAGCGACCTGAAAAAATGCGCGGCAACCCTGGCGCGCATGGAAACACTCGGCGTGCCGCTCCTGGTGCATGGCGAGGTTACCGCTCCGGCGGTGGATATTTTCGATCGCGAGGCGGTGTTCATCGACACCGTGCTGACACCGCTGCTGCGCGATTTTCCGGGCTTGAAAGTGGTGCTGGAACACGTCACCACGAAACAAGGCGTCGACTTCGTCTGTAGCAGCGGCGCCAATGTGGCGGCAACCCTGACGGCGCATCATCTGCTGCTCAACCGCAACGCGATCTTCGCCGGCGGCATCCGTCCGCACCATTACTGCCTGCCGGTTCTGAAGCGCGAGAGCCACCGCCAGGCGCTGCTGGCGGCGGCGATCTCGGGCAACCCAAAATTCTTCCTCGGCACCGATTCGGCGCCGCACGCGCAAAGTGCCAAGGAAGCGGCCTGCGGTTGCGCCGGCTGCTACACCGCGCATGCCGGCATCGAGCTGTATGCCGAAGCCTTCGACGCTGCGGGAGCACTCGACCGGCTGGAAGCCTTTGCCAGCTTCCACGGCGCCGATTACTACGGTTTGCCGCGCAACACGGAGCAAGTCACGCTGCGCCGCGATGCCGTCGGCGTACCCCCGAGCCTCGACTATCTTGCCGGCGACCGGCTGGTGCCGCTGCGCGCCGGCGAATCCGTCGCCTGGCGTCTGGAGTGATGACATCATGAAGCTTGTCTTGCCGCTGCTTTCCATCCTCGCGCTGTCCGCCTGTGGCGACACGCAGCATGCCGCCTACCTGATTGGCGGCCCCCAGCATTCGCTGACCCTGACGCGGCAGCAGGATTTCGTCGGCAGCGAGTGGAATACCGAACTGGTCGTCGCGCGCTTTCCGGAGTGTCAGCGACGCTTTCCCCTGAAGGAGATGGTCGGCGACAACGTCAAAATGGATGTGTATCGCGCCGAACCCGGCGTATTCATTCTGAATTACGGCAAGCGCTGGTATGTCACCGAGACCAAGACCTGTCGCTTCGAGCAGTTCAAGGCGCCGCCGCCGGAACCGGGCGACGTGATCGGCAGCTTTCTAGCCAAGGACGGCAATCTCGAATACAAGAGCAAGGAAGAGAAGAAACCATCAGCGCCGACCGCCGGCGCAAAGCCGTAATCTGGCCGGGCGTACAATGCGCTCGGGAAGTTCGCCAGGCAACCGCTGATCACGCAAGTGGTTGGAGGAAAGTCCGGGCCCCACAGGGCAGAATGCCGGTTAACGACCGGGCACCGCGAGGTGACAGACAGTGCAACAGAAAGATACCGCCTACGTTCGCAAGAACTGGTAAGGGTGAAATGGTGGAGTAAGAGCCCACCGCGTTTCCGGTAACGGAAACGGCATGGCAAACCTCATTCGGGGCAAGGCCAAATAGGGGAGTAATGGCGTGGCCCGCGTCGCTCCCGGGTAGGCTGCTAGAGGCCGTCGGCAACGGCGGTCCCAGAGGAATGGTTGCCCACGACAGAACCCGGCTTATCGGCG
>JALNZB010000022.1 GCA_023229545.1 Sulfuritalea sp.
TGGCATGACGACGGACCAGGCCGCCGCACTGACGGCAACGCAAGCGGCGGAGCTGACCTCGGCGCAGATAGCGAAGATGGATGCAGTGGATGTTGGGCAGTTCTCGACGGCGGTGATTGCCGGACTGACGACAGATCAGGTCAAGGGTCTGACGGCGGATCAGGTAGCCGGGCTGAGCACGCTGCAAGTCTCGAAACTGACGGCGGCGCAGATCGGGGAACTGGGTACCAGTCAGATCCAGGCCTTTACCACAGCGCAGGTAAATGTGCTTACCGCGACACAGGCGGCAGGGCTGACATCGACCCAGATTTCCAAGCTTGAGGAGGAAGATCTTGCGAAGTTGTCGACCAGCGTGATCGCAGGACTGTCCGATACTCAACTGAACGGATTGTTGTCCACCCAGATTGGTGGCTTGACCACCACGCAAGCTCAGGCTCTGACGGCAAGCCAGATGCTCGGTTTGACTACGACTCAGGTCGCGGCTGTCGAGGCGGAAGATTTTGCCAAGCTATCGACCAGTGCGATCATGTCGTTGTCCACCGATCAAATGGTCGGGCTGAAGGCAGAGCAAGTTGAAGCGCTCGCGGGAGCCCAATTTGCGAAGCTTTCCTCGGACCAGATTCAGCACCTTGGCTCAAGCCAGATTCAGGCCTTGACCACGGCGCACGCTGCCGCAATGACCGCAACGCAGGCGGACGGACTCACATCGAGTCAGATCAACAAGCTTGAGGCAGCCGATCTGGGTCAGTTGTCTACAGCCGTGATCGCCAGCTTGGACGATGCACAGCTTGATGGCTTGTCTGTTCTTCAGATGGGCGACCTGACGACCAAGCAGATTGGCGCCTTGTCGGCTGGTCAGATCACCGGGTTCAGCACTACCCAGATTGCGGCCATAGATTCAGGCGATTTCTCGGCGATTTCTACTGCCGCGATTTCCGGCCTGTCATCGACGCAGATGGCTGCACTGAGTGCCGATCAGGTGGGTGCGCTGACAACCGCTCAATTCTCGAAACTGACGTCGATACAGATCCAAAACATAGAAACCGCAGACATTGGAGCGCTGACAACCGCCCATATGGTGGCCTTGACGGCAGCGCAGGCCTTGGGTCTGACCTCGGCGCAAGTCGGCCAGCTTGATGTTGCCGACATACAGCAGTTCTCCACAGCCGTTATCGCTGGCCTTTCGGCGACTCAGATCCCCGGCTTGAGGGTTGACCAGATTGATGGCTTGAGTACGATGCAGTTCTCCAAGCTGTCGGCCTCGCAACTTACAACATTTGGCTCCAGCCAGATTCAGTCACTGACTACCGATCATGCGACTGCGCTGACGGCCAGCCAGGCCGCTGGACTGACCTCGGACCAGCTTGCAAAGTTTGAGGATGTTGATCTTCAGGCGCTTTCCAGTTCGGTGATCAAGAGCCTTTCGGATACACAGCTCGATGGATTGACAACGATTCAGATCGGTGATCTGACGACGGCACAGGTCTCAGTGCTGACAGGTACGCAGGTTGCTGGCCTGAGTACCGCCCAGACTGCTGCGATCGCCGCTGATGACTTTGCCAAACTGTCGACAAGCGCCATCCAGTCCTTGACGTCTGACCACATGGAAGCGCTCAAGGCCGAACAGATGGACGCGATGACGACGGCTCAATTCGTCAAGCTCTCCGCCGATCAGATTTCGCATCTGGGTACCAGCCAGCTCGCGGGCATGACGACTGCGCACGCTGCGGTGCTTACTGCGGTTCAGACCGACGGCCTGACCACGCTGCAGATACAGAATCTGGACGCCGATGACTTTACAAAATTCTCGACGGCGGTCATTTCTTCACTGGATGCCGGACAGATCCAGGCGCTGAAGAATGCGCAGATCATCGATTTGTCAACAACCCAGGCACAGGCTCTTGCCGCAGAGCAGGTGGCAGCACTGACGACAGCTCAGTTGAACGTAATTGACGCACCCGATTTTGCGGCCATCAAGACCAGTGCGATTACAGGGCTGACGTCAGACCAGATTCCGACGCTGCGTGTTGACCTGGTTGCGGCACTCACCACGGCGCAGGTTCGCGTGCTGAACTCCAGTCAGATCGAAGACATGACGACGGCGCAGATTGTGGCGCTGACCTCGGATCAGGCGACAGCGATTACCGCGACTCAGGCGCAAGGGTTCACCACGGCGCACATGTCCAAGCTGGAGGCCGAGGATTTGCAACGGCTGAGCACTTCGGTGATTCAGAGTCTGACGTCGGATCAGATCAGAGCCCTGGGTGACTCCCAGGTGGCGGCGCTGACGACGGCGCAGATAAGCAAGTTCAGCGCGGATCAGATTGGCAGTTTGGCGACGTCGCAAATTGACGCGCTGACTACCGCTCAGGCGAGTGTGTTGAGTGCAACGCAGATGTCTGGTTTGACTACTGCCCAGGTTTCGCAGATCGAGACGGCCGACCTGGAAGTGATGAGTACGGCGGTCATTCAGGGCTTGAGCACCTTGCATATTCAGCAACTGACCACGGCACAGTTGGTGGCACTGACCACGATGCAGACTGCCGCGCTTACTGCGGACCAGATTGAGGCGCTGGATCCCGTCGATCTCGCCAAGATGGCCACGGACGATATTGCGGCTATCCGCACCAGTCAGTTGTATGGCTTGACCACGGCGCAGATCGACGCTCTGGCTACCGCACAGGTTCAAGCTCTGACCACGGCGCAGTTCAGCAAGCTGTCCGATACGCAGGTAGAGGCGTTGAGAACGGATCAGATCGTGGCGCTGACCACGGATCATGCGGCGGCGCTGACGGCGACACAGGCCTACGGGCTAGCGTCTGACCAGATCAACGCTTTTGATCCGACGGAAGTGGCCCTGTTCAAGACCAGCGTCATTCAGATACTGGATAACGCTCAGATCGACGGTCTGACGACGGGACAGGTCTTTGCCATGACCACCTTCCAGGTGTCCAAGCTGACCGCCGATCAGATCGCCGGCTTCAGCACGGAGCAGATCTTCGCATTGACGACGGATCACGCGGGCATATTGTCCGCCACGCAGATGTCCGCGCTGACAACGGATCAGGTCTCGGCAATCGAGGATGACGACTTCGGCAAGTTGAACACCAGCATTATTCGCAACCTGAGTGTCGATCATATCCAACAGCTAACCACGGATCAGATCGTGGCGCTGACGACCGCTCAGGCGTTCGCATTGAGTGCGGAACAGGTCGGGGCAATTGCGCCCGATCACCTTGCGACAATGCAGACTGCAGATCTCGCGGCGATTCGCACTAGCCAGCTCTATGCGCTGACAACGGATCAGATCACGAACCTGACGTCTAGCCAGATTGCAGCTATTACTCCGGAGCAGATGAGCAAGTTGTCCGCCGACCAGTTGGGCGGAATATCCGCGACCCAGATTGATGATTTCACTACGGCACAGGCGGCAGCCTTGACGCCTTACCAGATCGTCGGATTGACCACCGCCGCCTTTGCCGCCATGCAGACCGATGAACTTGCGGCACTGACTACGAGCACAATCAAGTATTTGACCACCGATCAGGTGGCAAATATGACCGACGCGCAACTCCATATGCTGACTACCGCCCAGGAATCGGCGCTGACCGCGACTCAGTTGGCGGCCTTGACAACGGCACAGGTCGCCATGATTGATCAAGCGTCGCCACTGGTACTCGACTTGAATGGCGATGGTGTGCACACCGTGGGAATCGAGCACGGTGTCACCTTCGACTTGACGGGCACGGGTGTCCAGCATCAGGTCGGGTGGGTGTCGTCTCAAGACGGCTTCCTGGTGCTTGACCGGAATAGCGACGGCAAGATCAACGATGGTAGCGAGCTCTTTGGCACCTCGACGAAGTTGGCGGATGGGACAACGGCACAAACTGGTTACCATGCGCTCGCCGAACTCGACACCAATCACGATGGTCATATTGACCATCTGGATGCTGCCTACACGAAACTGGAGGTCTGGCAGGATGCGAATACGGATGGCGTGACACAGGCAGGCGAACTGCACAGTCTTGACTCTCTCGGTATTGCGAGCCTGGACCTGCATGCTGAACAGACATCCGTCCTCGATCAGGGTAACTGGATTGGTCTGGAATCCACCTTTACGACGGTGGATGGACAAGTCCATGCCATGGCTGACGTCTGGTTCTCGATTAACAAGGAGCTAAACCAGACAGTCGATTTGTCGCAGATTGATCCGGGCTTATTGCCGGGCTCGCACCTGCCGCTGGTCGATGTCTCGGGTAACGGTGGCGCCGGCGATACGGTGTTGGTCAATGCGCATGACGTGGCGAAGCTGGGACAGATGAATCTCTACGTCAATGAGCAGACGGGCAGCGGTCACGTTCAGTTGATGATTCAAGGCGACGCCAACGATGCGGTCCGAATCACCGATCAGCCGGGTGTCTGGACGGATGCGGGAACTACCCAGATCGATGGGGAAACCTTCCGTATTCTCAACGATGCCCAGCAGCACCAGTTGTTGGTCGGGGTGAAGATCCACGATCCGCTAAGCTGATCTCGCCGGTATCGTAGAATTGCAGGCCGCGTTGCCCGGTGCAGCGCGGCCTGTTTTATTTGTGCGGCCCCACCATGGATTGAGAAAATATGAAGGCTGTCAAGGCCGCTCGCACAGTCGCAGAGTCTTTGAGACTGCTAGCCGAGAAAGGTGATGCACAGGCTCAATATCGCCTGGGGCTGCTCTACGCTAGCGGTCAAGGCATTCCGCAGAATCCGCGTCAGGCGCTGGATTGGTACCGATCCGCCGCAGATCAGGGATTCGCGCCCGCGCAATGCGTCCTTGGCAACAAATACGCCAGCGGTCAGGGCGTCAAACAGAATCTCAAGACGGCATTTTCCTGGTACCTGAAGGCGGCCGAACAGGGATATGCGCGGGCTCAGTATCATCTGGGTGCCATGTATGAAGCCGGCGAAGGCACCGAGAGAAACGCCATGGATGCGGAGTATTGGTACTTTCAAGCGGCTGAGCAGGGAGATGCCGAGGCGCAGCTGAAGCTTGCCCGGATTTACGAGGGCAACCAGTACATGGCAGCGACGTGGTACTTGAAGGCCGCTGAACAGGGTATTGCGGAAGCCCAGTTCATGCTCGGCAGCAAATACGCAACCGGCCAGGGTTTGCGAAAAGACTTGGCGAAGGCTTTTGAGGCTTATCTCAAGGCGGCCAGGCAGGGGGACTTGCGGGCGCAGTGGCAGGTGGCCCTCGCTTACGAGGACGGCCTCGGTGTCGACGATAACGAGATCGAGGCTCTGGAGTGGCTTACCAAGGCGGCAAAGGCCGGGTTTGCTCCGGCACAAGCGGCGCTTGGACTCAGATATGCAAATGGACACGGAGTTTCCCAGAGTTATTCCAAAGCCATCTTTCTCTGGAAACAAGCCGCGAAAAAGGGCGATGCGGAGTCGCAGCATAACCTGGGATATTTGTTCAACAATGGCCTCGGGGTAGCCAAGGATGTTAGGCAAGCCGAAGGCTGGTATCGGCAGGCTGCGGAGCAGGGCGTGGCCGAAGCGCAATGTATTCTGGGGCTGATGTGCGCGCGTGGCGATGCTGGCGAAATCGACTACATCGAAGCGTACATGTGGTTCAGCATTTCCGCAGCGGCCGGAAATCTAGCCAGCGCGGCCAATCTAAACTACGCGGAAACGCTGATGACGCCGGATCAGATTTCCGAAGCGAAACGGCGGGCGATAGAATGGACCGAAGCGTTTAAGAGCCGTTGATTCTCGGACGCGACTTTGGACGAAACTTGTCCGAACCCCAATTCCCTGAAAACATCGGTAAACAGTCCATGTGGTTTCGAAATCTCCAGATTTTCCGGCTTACTCCCGAGTGGGCCTATAGCACCGACGCGCTGTCGGTTGCTCTGCGCAAAGGTCTTTTTCAAAGTTGCGGCGCCACTGATCGGGTGGCGCGCGGCTGGGTGCCGCCGCGCGGCAACGAAGGCGAACTGGTATTTTCGGTCGGGCGTCAGCAACTGATTGCATTGGGCATTGAACAGAAGTTGCTTCCGGCTTCAGTGGTACGGCAGTATGCGCAGGCAAAGCTGGCCGAAATCGAGGCCGCGCAAGGCTACAAACCGGGGCGCAAGCAGACGCGCGAAGTGATCGATCAGCTTGAAGCGGAATTGCTGCCGCGTGCTTTCGTCAAGCGCGGCCTGACCTACGTCTGGATCGATCCGGTCAATCGGTGGCTGTTGGTGGATGCTTCCTCAAGCACACGAGCCGACGAAGTCATGGAGCATCTCAAGCTGTCCCTCGACGAGTTGCCGGTCACTCTGATCAAGACGCAGTTAGCGCCCGCTACCGCCATGACACAGTGGCTGTCAGAGGGTGAAGCCCCCGGTAGTTTTACCATCGACCGCGATTGCGAACTGCGTGCCATGGTCGAAGAACGTGCGGCCGTGCGTTACGTGCGCCACAACCTTGATAGCGAAGAGGTTCGCAGTCACATTGCCGGCGGCAAGTCCGCCACGCGATTGGCGCTGACCTGGAATGATCGCATTTCGTTTGTGCTGACCGAGCAATTGCAGATCAAGCGGCTGGTGTTTCTCGATTTGCTGAAAGAAGATGCCGAGCGTCAGTCCGAGAACGCGGATGATTTATTTGCGGCCGACTTCACCCTGATGTGCGGAGAACTGGCGCAACTGCTGGAACATCTGCTCGAAGTATTGGGCGGCGAGGGCGAGTGACAAGAGTCGGCGTTGGCGGGACGGCGATGGGTCGTTACGTCATTCCCGATTCACGGGCTTTGCGCTCGCGTTCGACCTTGATGATGTAACGCTGGATCATGGTCAGCATGGCTCCCGGCAACTTTACGAACTCACAGCCCGCACGGCGGGACTTGACGCCGCTACGCGTCACCGAATCGAATACGCTGCGTATCACAACCGTACCCGTCACTGTGCCGGCTTCCGGTAGATCGATCTTGCAGCCGATCTCAAGACCGGCCTCGAGCGGAACATCGAGCGGAACCGAGATGACGCCAACTCCGCCGCCGCTGATATCGCCGATGCTGGCTTCGATAACCTGGCGTTTACCATCGGCTGCCGGCGGGAAGGTGATGAAACATTTCAGGGGGCGCGCGATGGGCGTCGCCAGCCGGTAGTATTCGCGGCGTTGCAGGCGTAGCACACTGTCGGGCAGGGCGGCGAAGAATGCCGGCCCTCCGGTCGTCTCGATACGCCGCACGCCGCGCAGGATGAACTGGACCTTGACCTTGTCGAGCTGCGTGACACAAAAGAGTTTCTTCGCTTCCAGTGCCTTGCGGTTCATCTCCGAACTGGCGCCGAGATCCAAGGAAATACCGTTGTCGTTATAGCTGATCATGCTGGTGAGCACCATGTCTCTGCCTTCGTTGAAAAACATGGTGATTTGCGAAACGTGTTCGACCATGCCGCGAAAGACCGCGAACATCTCGCTCTTGGAATTCAGCATGTATTGGCTAAATTCGTCTGTCGACAAAAGCTCGTCTGCGAGTTTTTGTACAGCGGTCTGCTGGACAACAACCGCAGGCGCCTCCGGGGTGGAGGGATTTTCGGCTTCGGTACCGCTCATAGAGGTCGATCAGTGCTTGGGCAGGGATACTTGGTGCGTTTTATTCTAGCCGAGATTGCCTGAAATCGGACCATTCGGCAGTACTCCCCCGCGCTCCACCTGGTAGATCCACGCCAGCAGTTCGGCGACGGCAATGTAGAGTTCGGCGGGGATTTGCCCGTCAAGGTCGACTTGGGACAGCAACGCGACCAGTTCGGGCGATTCGTGAACGAAAATTCCATGCTCGCGCGCACGCGAGATGATCTCCTCGGCGATCAGCCCCCGCCCTTTTGCCACCACTGTTGGCGCCGCATCGCCCGGTGCGTACTTCAGCGCAACGGCCAGCGCCCGAGGCTCGCCTTCCTTATTCTTCACTGACATGTTTCACCTGCAAGGCGAGCAGCGGCACGCCGGCTGTCGCCATCGATTTCTCCAGTGACGGTGCGGCGTTTCGCAGATTGGCGGCGCTGGTGTCCGTGGGCGTCGTCAGGGTGATTCTCGCGCCTTGCGGCGTCAGACTGAGCCGAGCGTCTATTTCGCCCAGTCGCGGTGTGACGAGGCGTAGCGATGTGATCCAGCCGCGTTCCGAGTCGGCCTGCTCGCTCCCCGTTCGCTGTTCATCCGGCTCGATCTGCCAGTTCAGCGTTTGACCTGGCCAGATTTCCCCATGCCAGGCCATACGTTGTGTTGCCACTGCGTCCAGTTGCTGCTGCACCAGTGGCCGCAGCTCTTCCGGCACCGATTGAGCCGAATTTGCGATTGCTGCTGCCGACTGCGCGCTGCCTTGCTGACGAGCTTCGTCGCTGCCAAACAGGTTTTGCAGAAGCACCATCGGCCCGGACAGTTCCGCAGGACGTCCGCCTGATGCCACGCGACTGGCGGCGCCACCGAGTTCCTGTGCTGGCGCGGTCGGGCCTCCTTTCGGCGCATGCCTCGCCTGAGGCTCGGCCAGAAGATCGGTCATTGGGCGCTGTCCCATGACCCACTGCACCTGATGGGCTTCGTAGAACAACCCGCTCTGACCGACCGCTTTGGCCAGTTGCGGTGCGAGTTCGGCGGCCAGCCTGGCCGTATTGCCGGACGCTGCGGCAAGCAGGGGTTGTCCGCGCGTGAGCGCTGCCGGAGGTGGGGGAGTTCCATCACGTGAAAGCAGCGCGCCGATCAATTGAGCGGTGGGTGACAAGCGTGTGAACGGGTTGCTGGCATCGGTCGCCGCGTCGCCGGGGCTGTTCTGGCTGGCAAGCTGGGCAACGATCAAGCGTGGCGTGCGATCAACCACCACCAGTTCCAGCGTGTCGCCGGCCTTTGCTCCCTGGGGCAGCGCAAGTGTCAGGCTGCGGCCCGCTACCAGGGCCTTGTAGGTGTTCTCCGGCAGGACTTCCTGAATTCGCGCTGAAAAGGTCTGCCCGGGATGCAGTTCCGCCAGATCAGCCGGAATTTCGGAAACCGGTGTAATCGGATGCAGGGCCGTCTCGGTCTGCATCCGCATGCGGATGCCAACATCATTGGGGATCAGTACCATGATGTCATCGGGATTGTGGTTTCGGCATCACGCCTGCCATCGCTGGCATTCGCCTGCTCTGAAACTCCGCTACGCTTCGTTCTAACAAAATGCGCGGCGAGCATGGTGGCTACCTGCCACCCTCGCGGCTTACGCCCCGAAGCCGCCGGGAGCGGATTCTCCGGCACCGGCCGCATAGGCCTTCTGCACGTCGCGACGGCGCGTGCTGTCGCCGAGATACTTTCGTACATGTTCCATCCAGGGTTCGGTGTGACGGCGTACTTCGGCGTCATTTTCAAGGATGCGCTGGATCAGGCCGTGTTTGCGCGCCAAATCAGCGGCGGGTGTGTTGCTGTCCTCCGGAGTGGCCATCAATGTGTTGCGCAAACCGGCAACGCCGCGTTCGAGCTCGATCAGGTTATCCCAGTCGCTGGCGCGCGCTGCTTCGACCATGCGGGACGACAGCAAGCTCATTTCTTCGTAGAGTTCTATTTGGGAGGGCATCCGGTGCATCGTAGCCATCATGCGGACACCTTGTTGCGGGAAGCTACGGCGGGATCATTGGCTATTTCTTCCCAGCCGGCCTTGATCTCGCCGAGGAGGCTGGATACCTCTTGAATTGCGGCCAAATCACTGTGCAAATTGGCGTGGAGCAGGCGGGTGCACATGTAATCGTAAAGCGAGTTCAGGCGCTCGGCGATTTCTCCGCCGGCCTTAAGGTCGATACTTGCCTGAAGCCCTGAAGAGATGATGTCGATCGCCATCGAAATTTCCTTGCCTTTTTCGCCGATGCGTTTTTCCCTCAACGCCTGTGCCGCACGTCCCAGAGAAAAAATGGCGCCATCCAGCAGCATGGTAATCAGGCGATAGGGATTTGCGCCATCAACGCCGGTTTCAAGGCCGACCTTGTTGTAGGCATCAATCTGTTTTCTGGATGAAACAAACATCAGCGTCTCCTCGACGGGTTAGCTTGTACTGCTGGACAGAGCCGCCAGTTGTTGCGTCAGATACTGTGAGGTCTGCTGCATGCTGGCAACCAGACTGTCGAGAGCGCTGAATTGCTTGCGGTAACGCGCCTCGATTTGCACTAGGCGACGCGAAAGTGTTTCACGCTGGCGACCGATATCCGTAATGCTGCGATTGATTCCTTCGGTGCGGCTGGCGAGAAGACCCGTGGTGGAAAGAATACTGTCCAGCGTTGTCGTCATGCGCACGGCGATGCCTGGCGACGTCGTCGATGTGGAACTCAACAGGTCGCCGACATTGGTTGTCGATGATGCCATCGCGGTCTCGAATTTCGATGAGTTGAACACCAGCGATCCGTCGCGCTGCAAGGCGACGCCGAGATCCGAAAATGTGGAATAGCTGCTGCCAGCGGAACTGCGGGAATAGCCGATCATTTCGCGCAGTGCCGTTTGCAGGCTGCGCGCTCCGCTGTCGCCGGTCAGGATCGACGCCTGTTTGGTCGATGCGTTGTAGGTCATCGCATCCCGCAACTGCTTGCTGACATCGTTATAAGCCGTGACGAAGGTGTCCATGGCACTTTTTGCCGAAGCCGAGTCCTTGGCCACGGTCAGTGTCGTGGTTCCCTGCGCCGCCAGACTCAAGGTAACGCCGGTGATGGCATCGGAAATGGAATTTGTGGTGCGATAGACGTCAAGTCCGTCGATCTTGATGTGGGCATCCTGCGCCGTTGTGTTGACATCAAACTCCTTCCCGGTGCCGGAAGCTGCTTCGGGATCAAAAGAGAGTTTCGCCAGACCGGTATTGTTGTTCTGGACAACATCACTCGTATCAAGGACGGTGAGCTTGATGCTGTTCTTGGCGCCCGTATCATCGGAGGTAAGGGTCAGCTTGTATTCGTCGTTGCCCACATAGACCAGATTGGCACGAACGCCTGCGCTGGCGTCATTGATCGCGTCGCGGATTTCCTCAAGGGAACTACTTGTTGCGTCGATCTCGATGGTGGTCGCCGTCTTGTCGGGGTCAGCAGTGAAGGTTCCACCGCTGAACGTGCCGAGCTCGATCTTGATTTTGCCGTCAGCCAAAGCAACATCGCTGGTGATGCTGGCAAATCCTTGCGACGAAATTGCATGAGTCTGGGCGCGGTCGACCACCTGTACCGAATACGTGGCGGCCTGGGCGGCGGTGTTGGCGCTGGCGCTGAACACCGAACTGCTACCCGACGTGGCCGACATGCTGCTGTACAGCGTGCTTGACTTCAGTGCGCGCGCCGCCGTCTGTACCGAGGCCACAGCGCTCTTGAGGGTTCCGTAGGTGGTCAGTTTCGACTGATAGCCGGCTTCCTTGGTGTTGAGCGCAGTCAATGGCTGCTTCTCGACATCCATCAGTTGCTTGATGATGCCAGCGACGTCGAGGCCGGAACCTATACCGGAAGATGAAATGCTTGCCATGGGGAAACTCCTTTGCCCTGCTATTGCTTACGGCATCACAACGGGATCCTGAAGGACGGGGCTATCCGGAAATCCAGACCGCCGCTCCAAGTATAGGTTATGCGGTCAGTTGAATAAAGCAAGAAAAAGGCCCGCACTGCGGGCCTTTGGTCAAGCTACTGCATTTGTGTCGGTTCAGGCTTTTTGCTTCAGCAGCATACCTTGCATCTTGTCGATGGCGTGGGCGATTTCCAGCAACTCCTTTGACGGAATCTGTCGAATCACTTCTCCTGTTTCACTATCCACAACACGGGCAATGGTTTGTCCGGAACTATCATCCAGCGAGAACGTCAGCGCGTTTGATTTGGCTGGCACGGCTTGTTTGAGTGCCTCAAGCGCTTTCTGCAGTTGCTCTGGAGCTGGCTTCGGGCTGGGCTGTACCGACTGTACGGGCGCCTGCGGCAGTTTCACTACCGCATCCGGCACCGGGGCCGGATTGCTCCGGACCTGTGCGGGTTGCGGCGGATTGCCGTTGGCCCCGTTCAAGGATTGAATATTCATTTAAGACTCCTTGTTTCTCAGGCGGGACTGAAACTGTTGCTGCTTCAGTCCGCGCCTGTCAGTCGAACTTGCCTATTAGCCGCGGAGCAGAGTCAGAACCTGGTTCGGCAGTGCATTCGCTTGGGCCAGCATCGCGATACCCGCTTGTTGCAGAATCTGGGCACGGGTCAGGTTGGCGGTTTCCTGGGCGAAGTCGGCATCCTGAATCCGGCTGCGGGATGCTGACAAGTTCTCCGAAGTGGTCTGCAGAGACGTCACCGTGGTTTCGAAGCGGTTCTGCAGGGCGCCGTAGCGGGCACGCTGACTCGATACGTTGGACAGGGCACCGTCGATGATGGCGATACTACGGTTGGCCGCATCCTTGTTGGAGACGTCCGCATACTGCACTGTTTGGGCTTGTGCTGCGGCAGTGGCCGTAACAAAGTCGGTGGCGTTGGCACTTACCACGCTGAACGACCGATCGGAATCAAAGGTGAGCTGCCCTTCAACAATCGCGGATAGAACGCCGGCACCAGCAACGGTTACACCTGCCGTCCCACCATTGCCTCCAGTGTATGAATCCAAAGTGATGACCGCACCCACAAGAGTGGAACTGTTCTCAATCCGGATGTTATTGCCGTTGGCGTTGCTCAGGATGATGTTGTTGCCATCATCGGCAACCCGAGCGGTTACACCCGTGGTCGACGATTTGTCGTTGAACGCGGTTACTGCGGAAGAGAGCTTGTCCGCCGTGGCGGTTCCGGACGCGACGGTAAAGGCGACCGTTACCGGGGAAGCTACGGCATTGTCGGAAGCCAGTCGCAAGCTATAGCTAAAATCCGCTGCGAAACTAAGGTTGATCTCGGTCTTTGCTGTCGCCGTAACCCCGCTGGAGCCGGCCGCCGCATTGATTTGCGCCGCCACATCCTTGGCGCTGGCGTTTGCCGCCGTGGTAATTGCTGCGGAGCCAAGCGCACCATTGACAGTCAGGAGTCCACCTGCAACACGTCCGCCAACCGCGCCGATCGTGGCAATAGCGGTGGCGGTCGTCGTGATGGCTACAGCCGCACTACCGGCAATGAGGTCACCGTTGGTCTTGTTATCCGTATCGGCACCCTCAACAAGCGAACCAACCCGGTAGCCGCCATAGTTGTTGGTGCGGAAATTGGCGCTGGTGGCGGTGATCGTCTGGTTGGCATTGGCACCGACCTGGAACTGGGCGTAGGTAAACGTGCCGTCAAGCAAATTGCGACCGTTGAACTGCGTGGTCTGGGCGATGCGGTCGAGTTCCGACGAAAGGTTGGCGACTTCGCCTTGGAGGGCGGCGCGGTCGGAAGCCGAATTGGTTTCGTTGGCCGACTGCACGGCCAGTTCGCGCATCCGTTGCAGAATATCCTGTGAGCCGGACAGCGCGCCTTCAGCCGTTTGCGCCAGAGAAATACCGTCGTTGGCATTGCGCCGGGCCTGGTCCAGGCCGCGAATCTGCGATGTGAAACGCGCGGCGATGGAGAGGCCGGCGGCGTCGTCCTTGGCGCTGTTGATGCGCAGACCGGAAGACAGGCGCTGCAGCGAGGTCGCCAGACTGGATTGCGACGTATTGAGGTTACGCTGCGCATTCAGCGACTGGACGTTGGTGTTGATCATTTGTGCCATTTTGCTACTCCTTTCAGAGGGTTAGACTGATCGGAAGCGCCTGAATCGCTGTCTCCGACAGATTTCTTGAGCGGCGTTGTGGTGCCGACAGGTTCATTATCGGAGTGCGCGGGGAAAACTTTAGGCCATCGGTGATCGACCGACAAAATGAACGCGGCCCGTTGAACGGGCCGCGTTTGCTGCATCAAGCTATTGCGTATCAGCGTTGCAGGAGTTGCAGCACCTGATTGGGCAAAGCGTTGGCTTGGGCCAGCATGGCGGTGCCGGCTTGTTGCAGGATCTGGTTGCGCGTCAGGGTGGCGGTTTCCATGGCGAAATCGGCGTCGCGGATACGGGAGCGCGAGGCGCTCAGGTTCTCGGAGGTCGTCTGAAGATTGACGATGGTCGATTCGAACCGTGATTGCAGGGCGCCATAACGGGCGCGCTGACTGTTGATGGCGCCCAGCGCCGAGTCGGCAATTGAAATCGTTCTCTGCGCAGCATCGGTGGTGCTGACGTCGAGGTCGGCCGTACGCTGCAGTTGCGCGGCGGAAGCAACGCCCGCAGTGATCATGAACCCAGAGCCCGGGCCTCCCGCGTCGCCGAGGACGTCCATTATTGAAAATGAACTTTCCGAGTCAAAATTCAGTTGTCCGGTAACCCATACGCCCTGGCCAACCGCCCATGTCGTTCCTGGATTTCCTGTCATCAGTTGTGTGTGCGTGACAGGAGCTACCGCAGCCGTGCTGCCATCGATAACGCTCGTATCTTCAAGTCGTACGTTTGTCGCCGACACGTTGTTGATGTGAAAATCGTTGCCGGTTTCGCTGGTGATTAGCAGGCCGTATTTTCCGTTATCCGTCTTTACCACCCGTGCGTTGAATCCTGTCTTCCCTGACGCATCGTTGAAAGCCTGAGCGGCAGCGTTCAGTTGATCGGAAGAACTGACGGCCAGGGCAGTGTCGGTGCCGCCGGTGCTGAATGAGACTGAAGTAAAGCCCGCTGCGGGTGCTGCAGCGACGGTCGGACTGGTGGTATCGGTGGCGAGCAGAAACGAGTATGTCGTGTTCTGTTTCAGGCCACCGGTGCCTACGGCTCCGTCGTCCGCTCCCAGAACAATCTGAGTGACGGCACTGGCACGAATCCCCACTCCGGCCCCGTTGACCATCGTAGCGATGTCATAGGCCGATGCACCGGCGGAATAGCTAAGCGCTGTCGTCCCACTGGCGGTACTGATTGTCAGTGGACCGGTTCCCGAGATGGGCGAAATGTCATCTTGTACGCCAAACTTGGTGCGTGTCGCATTGGCCGTCGCGCCCTTGGTCAGATCACCGAAGCCGGTCTGGGTCGTCGATGCCAGTGCGCCGATGCGGTAGTTGCCATAGGTCGTTGTCTGGAAGTTGCTGGATGTTGCCGTGATGGTCTGGTTGGCATTGGCGCCTACCTGGAACACCGCAGACGTAAATGAACCATCGAGCAGGCGTTGGCCATTGAACTCCGTGGTGGCGGCGACGCGCTGGAGTTCCTGCACCAACTGCTGCACTTCACCGTTCAGCGCGGCCCGGTCAGTGGAGGAATTGGTGGCGTTCATGGCCTGGATGGAGAGTTCCCGGACCCGCTGCAAGATGTCCGCTGAGGACTGGAGCGCGCCTTCCGCGACCTGTGCCAGCGAGATGCCGTCATTGGCGTTGCGCCGCGCCTGATCGAGGCCGCGCACCTGCGTGGTCATCCGCTCGGAGATCGCCAGGCCAGCCGCATCGTCCTTGGCGGTGTTGATTCGCAGGCCGGAAGAGAGTCGCTGTAGCGAGGTGGCCAGATCCGACTGCGACCGGTTCAGGTTGCGCTGCGCATTCAGCGACGCGACGTTGGTGTTGATGACTTGTGCCATGACGAATCTCCTGTTAGACGTTTTGAGGCGCGCTTTGCGGTTTCGTGTCCGAAACCACCGGGCTAGAACCTCTACTCGTTGTGTTCCTGCGCTTTACTGAGCAACCTGCGTGCCACCTTTTGCAAATGACGGGGAATCCATTAAAGATGTCCAACTTTCGGTCGTTAATCTAAAGATTGCCGCACGTGGGGCAATCGCCGAGGCAATTCTTGCCGCGCTACGGCGAAGTTTTCCCAATGTGTTGCCGCCTGATTTCACGTTCATTTCTAGATGGATAACTGGCTGTAGACCGATTCATGCCGGGGGAGGTAGTCCGTCGGCATTTCAAGCAGCAGTGCCTTGATGCTCTCGATGGCTTCCGCACGATGGAAGCGTGCCGAGTCGGAGGCGAACCAGGCGCGCAAAGCGTTGCGATCCTCCGTATTCCAGTCGGCTACACGGGTCTCCCAGTCGGCGGCGACATAGCCGGCAAAGTAGGGCTTCCCGCTCTCCAGGCTGAAATGAACCGCATCCAGAACCAGCAATAAATCGTCAGGATCGTGCAGTGCGTCGGCGATGATGAAGGCTTGTTCCATATCCATCTGCCCAAGCAGGGCATGGAAGCGATCCAGAGAAAATTCGATACGACGTCCGCTGGGTAGTACAGGCATGATGTTCTCCTTGAGAATAGGTGTACATACCTGTCGCAGCGAATAACGTGCCAAGGAATTGACTTCCCTGACGGCTCCGCATAGACTAGACCAACCTAGTCAGACTACATCAGAGGATCGACGCCATGCGCCAGTGCAATCTCTATGAAGCCAAGACACACCTGTCTCAACTCGTGCAGGCGGCTCTCGATGGCGAGGACGTTTTCATCGCGCGCGCGGGCAAGCCGGCGGTGCGTCTGGTTCCAGTGAGTGAAAATCTGCCGCGTACTAGCGGGCTGGGCAGTCTGGAGATTTCGCCCGATGTTCTGGATGCGGCATTTTCCGCAGAGGCGGAGGCCGATGTGGCGTCGCTGATGGCTGGGGGCGCACAAACAGGCAGCGACTCCTGATGGCGCGCCTGTTGCTGGACACCCATGTGGTGTTGTGGTGGGTGTCCGCTCACCCTCGTCTGGCCGAAGCTGATCGAAACTTGATTGCTTCCAGCGAGTGCTTCGTGAGCGCGGCGTCGCTTTGGGAAGTGGCGATCAAGTTCAAGCTGGGCAAGCTGCCTTTCGGGCCCGATCGCTTGCTCGATGTGGCCAGAGGCAGCTCGATCCGTTTTGTCCCTGTTACCCCGGAACACGCCGTCGCGACGATGCATTTACCCCCGATCCACGGCGATCCGTTTGACCGTCTGCTGATTGCCCAGGCACGGCAGGAAAAAATGGAACTACTGACCGCCGATGCCGTGCTCTCGGACTATGGCGATGCCATCAGAATGGTCGGTCGCTGAGCAATTGTTGCGGGCGGCTTACACGAAATGAACAAAGCTTTTGTCAAAGAATCGGACGACGCCGACGAGGACGAGGCGCCCGAGTCCGCGCTGCCGGTGGGTACCAACTACATGACGGTGCGCGGTCATGCGCAGATTCGCGCCGAATTCGAACATCTGGTCAAGGTCGAGCGGCCCGCCATCGTCCAGGTGGTGTCGTGGGCGGCCGGCAATGGCGATCGTTCGGAGAACGGAGACTACATATACGGCAAGAAACGGCTGCGCGAGATTGACCGGCGCATCCGCTTCTTGAGCAAACGGCTGGAGTCGGCCGTGATTGTCGATCCGACCGAGCAGCGGAATTGCGATCAGGTGTTTTTTGCCGCTACCGTCACCGTCTGCGATGCCGATGGTGTGGAGGCGACCTATCAGATCGTCGGCATCGACGAAGCCAATGCGCTGGAAGGCCGCATCAGCTGGATTTCGCCGCTGGCGCGCGCGCTGCTCAAGGCGCGCGAAGGCGATACGGTGCGCTTCGAGAGTCCCGGCGGCGTGCGAGAGATAGACATCATCAAGGTGAAGTACGAATAGCTGCCAAGGTAACGCCCGACGAATGCGGCATCAACCGCCGTCCCGCCAGCGCCGACTCCTGGCAAGCACCATGGCCTGTCGGCGATTCCCCGGCTACTTGTCGCTATCCGCAATCCAATGCCCGGACTTGCCGCCGGCTTTTTCCAGCAGGCGAATGTCCTCGATGACCATGGCGCGATCCACGGCCTTGCACATGTCATAGACGGTCAGCAGGCCGATGGAAACGGCGGTGAGCGCCTCCATCTCGACGCCGGTGCGGCCGACGGTTTCGGCCGTGACATCGATCGTCACGCGATAACGGCTGGCATCGAGCGTGAGTTCGGCGGCGACGCGGGTGAGAGCAAGCGGATGGCATAAAGGAATCAGGTCGGAAGTGCGCTTGGCGGCCTGAATCGCCGCGATGCGCGCGATGCCCAGCACGTCGCCCTTCTTGGCCGAACCGCTTTCGATCAGGGCGAAGGTGGCCGGGGCCATGCGGATGTGGCCTTGCGCCCTGGCGACGCGGGTGGTCTCGGTTTTGGCGCCGACATCGACCATGTGCGCCTGGCCGGCGGCATCGAAATGGGTCAGCGGTCCGGCGGCGGGTTTATGCGATGGCTTCATGAAATACCCTGTCACAACTGGTTTTTACGGAGTCGCTATCATAGCGGTATGAAACCGCATTCGCTCAGCCTCGCCCTGATACTTTGTTTCGGCGTCCTCGTCGCACCGCCGCTGTCGGTGGCCGAAGGTCTGCCCGATCTGGGCGAAGCGGCGCAAGCCGAGTTCTCGCCGGCGATGGAACGTCGCATCGGCGAGTCGATCATGCTTGAAATCCGCCGCGACCCGGCTTGGCTGGACGATCCCGAGATCAACAGCTATCTCAACCGGCTCGGCAACCGGCTCGCTGCGCAGAGCGAGCAGGCGCGGCAGGAGTTCGAGTTCTTTGCGCTGCGCGATTCCACGCTCAACGCCTTTGCCATGCCCGGCGGCTACATCGGCGTGCATAGCGGACTGATTCTCGCGGCGGCTTCCGAATCGGAACTGGCCTCGGTGCTGGCGCACGAAATCTCCCATGTCACCCAGCACCATCTGGCGCGCCTCATCAACAAGTCGGGACAGGGCCAGGTGACGAGCATGTTGGCGCTGGCGGTGGCGATTCTCGCCGCGCGCAGCAGTCCCGATCTGGCGGTGGGCGCCGCCATGGCCGGGCAGGGTGCGGCGATTCAGAATCAGTTGAACTACTCGCGCGATTTTGAACGCGAGGCGGATCGTATCGGTCTGGGCCTGCTGGAGCGCTCCGCTTTCGACATTCGTGACATGGGCAGTTTCTTCGAGCGTTTGCAGAAGTTCGGTCGTCTCTACGAAAACAACGCCCCCGGCTATTTGCGCACGCACCCGCTGACCACCGAACGTCTCGCCGACATGGGCAACCGGATACAGGGACGGCCTTACAAGCAGGTGGCGGATTCGCTCGATTTCCAGTTGGTGCGGGCCAAGCTGCGCGCGCAGAACGGCACGTCGCGCGATGCGGTGACGGAATTCGAGACCCGTCTCAAGGATCGCAGCTTCGCCGGCAGTGAAGCGGCCATGCGCTACGGCCTGGCCCAGGCCCGCATCCGCGATGGCAATCTGGGCGCGGCGGAGACCGAGTTGAACGAGGTGCGGCGTATAAAGGCAGTGTCGCCCATGATCGAGACGCTCGCGGCGCAGCTGCGCCTGAAGCAGGGCGATGCCCCGGCAGCGGTGAAGATTCTGCGCGACGCGCAACCGCGTTTTCCGCAGGAACGCGCCATCGCCTACGGCCTGGTGGAAGCGCTGCACGAGGCCCGATTGCCGGCGGATGCGATCAAGGTTACCGAAACCGATCTGCTGAGTTATCCGTCGGATGCAAAGATGCATGCCTTGCAGGCGAAGACTTATTCGCTGCTCGGCAAGCGTCTGCAACAGCATCGCGCGCAGGGTGAAGCCTATGCCCTGCTGGGCCAGGTTGCGGCGGCGGCGGAACAGTTCGAGTTGGCGCAAAAGGCCGGCGACGGCAATTTCTACGAGCAGTCGCAGGTGGATACGCGGCTGCGCGAGTTGAAGAAACGCATGGCCGATGACGCCAAGCGGGCCAAGGAAGCCAAACAGAAGTAGGCGCTGACATGGACGCACCCAAACCCTCCGCGCGGGCCGCTGTCCGCGCCGACGTTCGCAATCTCGCCACACCGCTGGTGCGCTTCGACAACGAGCCTTATTACCAAACCATCGGCGACGAACTCACCGTATTCGAGGCCGCCGCCAGAAGCTGCCTGCCAGTGATGTTGAAAGGTCCGACCGGTTGCGGCAAGACGCGCTTTGTCGAGCACATGGCCTGGCGGCTGAAGAGGCCGCTGGTCACGGTGGCCTGCCACGACGACCTCACCACCGCCGATCTGGTGGGGCGCTACCTCATCGTCGGCGATGAAACCGTCTGGATGGACGGGCCGCTCACGGCGGCCGTGCGTGCCGGCGCGATCTGCTATCTGGACGAGATCGTCGAGGCGCGCAAGGACACCACCGTGGTGATTCATCCGCTCACCGATTCGCGTCGCGCGCTGCCGGTCGAGAAGCATGGCGAATACATTGAGGCGCCGCCGGACTTCATGCTGGTGATTTCCTACAACCCCGGCTACCAGAGCGTGTTGAAGGAAATGAAACCAAGCACGCGGCAGCGTTTTGTGGCGCTGGATTTCGACTATCCGGAAGCTGAAATCGAAGCGCGCATCGTGACCCACGAAGGCGGTGTAGATATCGATACGGCAAAGAAGCTGGTCAAGCTGGGCCAGCTGACGCGCAAGCTGAAAGGCGCCGGGCTCGACGAAGGCGCCGGCACGCGCCTGCTGGTGCATGCCGCGCAACTGATTGCCAACGGCATGGACGCGGCAACCGCCTGCACTGCCGCCATCGCCCGCCCGCTGGCCGACGAAACCGACACCCGCGACGCGCTCGACGACCTGATACGCGCCGTTTTTTGAATTGTCATGAGCGAACGCAAGCTTTTCGCTCACGAACTCGAAGCGCGGCTGGATGAATTGCTGCTGCTTTCCTTGCGCCAGCGTTCGGCGGAGGAGCCGGCGGCGCTGCTCGAAGTCCTGCCGCGCCAGATGCAGGAGCGCGTGCTGCACTGGACAGGTGTCGCGGCGCAAACCTCGGGCGATCTCGGCTGGCTGATCGCATCGCTGGCCGCGGAGCAGGCCGCCAGCCTCGGGCCGCATGTCGACGATTGGGCGCGCGCCGGCTTCGACGCCCATGACCGCAGCGGACTGGCCGCCGCGCGCACGGCGATGAACGAGTTTGCCGCAGCGCACTTGGGCAGCGCGTCGCGCTTGCCGGACAGCGTTTCATTCGACGCGATCGAAGGCCGCCTGTCGCGTTTTCTGCATGCGCTGGAAGGCCGGCCGCTCAGGCTGGTCAGCGGGCCGACGGCGTGGACCGATAGCGAAACCCTGTGGTTGCCGGAGCGGCTCGACATGGCAACCGACGTTGTGGGCAATCGCCTGATCTACAAGGCCATGGCCGCGCTGCTTTGGGCGCAAACGCGCTACGGCACCTTCAACATCGATCCCGAGCCGGAACTGGAACTCTGGCCCGAGCGCGGACAGGCGCTGGCGTGGTTCGCCCTGTTCGAGGCCATGCGGCTCGAAGCCTGCATCGGCGTCGAACTGCCTGGCCTCGCCGTCGAGATCGCCGGGCTGCGCGGGCCGTGGCCGGCGGATCTGGCGGCAGCGGCGACTAATCTGGCGCGACCCGCTGCGACGGTGGCCGACAGCCTCGCCTGCATGGCCGAGTTGCGAAGAGTCGGCGCTGGCGAGACGCCGAATTTCCCGCATATTGGCGCGCTTGACCCGGTCGCCGCCCGCCGTGTGCGCGCGGCGCGCATCGTGCGCGAAACGGCGGTGCTGCGACGCGCCCTCAAGGTGCTGCGCGGCACGGGTCCGAATGGGGCCGACGCGAACAAGCCCGAATACCCGCCGCTGGCGGCGGAAAGTGAACCGCAGGCGGTCGATCCGCAGTCCGAACTGCTCAGTCTGCCGCCCCCGGCCCAGGCCGCAGCAAGATCGCTGATGCAGGATCTCGGCGAGATTCCGCCGGAAGCCCTGCATCCGGCGGGACCGGGCGCGTGGCAGGCAGTCGATGGCGTCGAACCCCCGAAGGACGCTTCATGCACCGTCCAACCCGACGCCTTCTATGATGAATGGGACTACCGGCGCGCGGCATGGCGGCGCGACTGGTGTCATCTGTATGAAATGAAGGCGCCGGTCGGCGATGCCGAATGGGTCGATGAGGTGCGCACTCGTCATGCCCACCTGATCCGCAGCATCCGTCGCCGTTTCGAGGCTTTGCGCGGCGAGGACAAGCCCCAGCGGCGCCAGTTCGACGGCGAGGAAATCGATCTCGACGCGCAGGTGGAAGCCCGCGCCGACCGGCTGAGCGGGGCCGAGCCATCGCCGCGCCTGTTCATCCATCGCCGCCGCGTCGAGCGGTCATTGGCCGTGATGTTCATGGTCGACATGAGCGGTTCGACCAAGGGCTGGGTCAATGACGCCGAGCGCGAATCGCTGGTGCTGCTGTGCGAGGCCATCGAAGCGCTGGGCGATCGCTATGCGATCTACGGCTTTTCAGGCTGGACGCGCACGCACTGCGACATCTATCCGGTGAAGCGCTTTACCGACCGCTATGACGTTGCCACCCGCAGCCGCATCGCCGGCATTGAGGCCAGGGATTACACCCGCATGGGCGTCGCGGTGCGCCACCTCTCCAGCCTGCTGATGCGTCAGAACCCCCGCCACAAGCTGCTGGTGACGCTGTCCGACGGTCGGCCCGACGACTTCAGCGACGAATACCGCAGCCGCTACGGTATCGAGGACACCCGTCACGCGCTGCTCGAAGCGCGCGAGAAGGGTATCCGCAGCTACTGCGTCACCATCGATCGCCACGGCGCCGACTACCTGCCGCAGCTCTATGGCCCGGCGCATTATTCGGTGATCGACGACGCGAAAAAGCTGCCACGGAAGATCGCCGAGATTTATCGCAAGCTGACGGCCTGAACCCAGGAGTTTGCGCCGACGCCAGCCGATTTCAATCGCCGGTGCGTCGGGCTTGCGCTTCCCGCAGCATGGCGAATGCTGCTCCGTAGTCATAGCGGGCAATGCGCCGCAGGAACTCGTCGCCCTCCTTGCCAAGCACGGCGCGCAATAGATCCCCTTCGGCCAGCGCCAGGTCATTCGCCGCAATATTTCCGGCTTGCAGCAGTTCGGCGAGCTTTGCCAGCACTTCATCAGCGCGAGCCATATCAACAGCCACCGGCTGCTGGCTTTGGGTTACCAGAATCTCGTGAATTTCCTTGATCAGGGGCAATAGCTCGTCGCGCAGCCGACCCGCGCGACGATCGATTTCCGCGCGTTCCGCCGCCTCGTGGGTGGCCTCCAGCAGCGCACCGGCTGCCGTGGAAAGGCGCAAGGCGCCGATGTTGCCGGCCGAACCCTTGAGGGTATGCGCCAGCTTCTGGACGGCGGACAGATCATCCGCGTCGAGCATTTGACGCAGGCGTTCCGCGTCGTTGGCGTGACCGTCGAGGAACATCGCAAGTACCCGCAGGTAGCTGCCGACCTGGTTGCGGACCATCGACAAACCACGCTCAAGGTCAAGGCCGGCCACTGCCGACAGGCGATGGCGCAGTTCGTTATCCTGCGACACCGTAACCGTCGTCGCTACGCCGCGATCCGTCTCGACCGGCAGCCATTTCAGCAGGGCCGCATAGAGCAAGTCCGGTTCCACCGGTTTGGCGATGAAGTCGTTCATGCCCGCCGCTTCGCAGGCGTGTCGATCCTCGTCGAAGGCGTTGGCGGACATCGCCAGGATCGGTCGGCTCTGCCAGCCTGGCAGGGCGCGAATGGCGCGGGTGGCTTCGAGGCCGTCCATGTTCGGCATCTGTATGTCCATCAGGATCAGGTCGTAGGCCGTGGCGCGCGCCTTGTCCAGCGCTTCTCCGCCGTCGACCGCCGTGTCCACCGCCAGGCCGACGCCGTGCAGCATCTCCAGCGCCACTTCGCGGTTGATGGCGTCGTCTTCCGCCAGCAGGAGCCTTGCCTCGCCATGGTGCAAGGCCAGCAGCGCTTCCGCATTCCCTTCCGTCGTGGTCGTTGCCTCGGTGGGCAGGGTGCCGTGGCCGCGTTGCAGACGGGCGGTAAACCAGAAGGTGCTGCCCGTTTCCGGCGTGCTGTCAGCGCCGACTTCTCCACCCATCAGCAGCGCCAGTCGTCGGGTGATGGCGAGGCCGAGGCCGGTGCCGCCATGCTTGCGCGTGGTCGAACTGTCGGCCTGTTCGAAGGCGCGGAACAGGCGGGCCATTTGCTCGGGCGCGATGCCCCCGCCGGTGTCCGCCACCTCGAAGCGCAGCAGCAATTCATCGCCGCTGTCTTCCAGCACTCTGGCGCGCAGCGCGATGGAACCCTTGCGGGTGAACTTGACGGCGTTGCCGGCATAGTTGAGCAGCGCCTGGCGCAGTCGCGTCGGATCGCCGCGCAGCCATGGGGGCACGCCATCGAGGTCGATTTCGATCAGCAAGCCCTTGTCCCGCGCCGCCTCGCCGATGATGGAGGCGACATTGTCGAGAATGGCGGACAGGGCGAAGTCCGTGCTTTCCAGTTGCAGCCGACCGGCCTCAATTTTGGACAGGTCGAGGATATCGTTGATGATGGCCAGCAGGTGCCGCGCGGCGCCGTCGATTTTTTCCAGCCGCAAGCCCTGTTCCGGCGTCGTCCCGGCGCGCCGCAAGAGATGGGTCAGGCCGATGATGGCGTTCATTGGCGTGCGGATCTCGTGGCTCATGTTGGCCAGGAAGCGGCTCTTCGCCTCGTTGGCGGCGTCGGCCTGCTGGCGCGCGGCGACCAGCTCCGCAGTGCGGCTGTCCACCAGTTCCTGCAGGTGATGTCGATGGCCATCCAGTTCGAGGCCGACGCGCTTTTTCTCGGTGATGTCTTCCTTCACCGCAACATAGTGGGTGATCGCCCCGTCGGTTTGGCGCAACGGCGTGATGACGGCGAATTCGATGTATTCGCTGCCGTCCTTCCTGCGGTTATGCAACTCACCCTTCCACGGGCGGCCCTGGGTCAGCGCCGCCCACATGGCGGCGAAGGTCGCAACCGGCGTCTTGCCCGAGTGCAGGATGCGCGGATTCCGGCCGATTACTTCTTCGCGGCTGTAGCCGGTGGCCTGCGTGAAGGCGTCGTTCACGTACTCGATCTCGGCATCCAGATTGGTGATGACGATGCTTTCGGGACTCTGTTCGACGGCCAGGGAAAGCTTGCGCAGTTGCGCCTCGGTTCGGCGCGTATCCGTCATGTCGCGGAAAATGCCCAGAAGACAGGTCTTGCCGCCCACTTTCACGGCAGCAGAGTTGATATCGGCGAAAAACACCGAGCCATCCTTGCGCTGGACCGGGATGTCCATGGCCAGTTGAATATCGCCGCGCAACTGACTCTCGAAGGCTGCCACGACCCGAGGCAAATCCTGTGGCGGATGTACGTCAGCAACGCTCATCTGGCTGAGTTCTTCGGGGCTGTAGCCGAGCATGCGGCAGAACGCCGGATTGGCACTGGTGAACTGTCGGGTTCCCGCATCCGCCAGTGCAATGCCGTCGCGCGAGCCTTCAAATATGGCGCGAAATTTTTCTTCGCTCTCGCCCAGCACGATCTCGACCTTTTTGCGGCGTCGGATGTGAGTCAGCAGCACGGCAACCAGCAGCGCCAGGGCAAGGATGAATCCGATGGTCTCGGGATGTTCCTCCCACGCCGATGGCGGACGATTGACGAACACCGCGTTGGCCGGCAGGCGGCTGACATTGCCATCCCAGCGCTGGATCTGTTGCCAGTCGAACATCGGGATGTTTTCGTTTATCCGCAGCGCTCCGGTCGCCGCCGGCCCCGCGCCCTTGAGGACTTCCATCGCCAGCTTCGCGGTGCGCGCGCCGGACGCCTCGATGGCGATCACCGAGCCGCCGATGCCGCCGTTTTTCAGGTTGTAGTCGTAGAAGCCGAATACCGGGGCGTTGGCGGCCTTGACGATCATGTGCTCGGCCTCGTAGGCCAGCGCCACGCGGCCTTTGCTGTCGCGGTTGTACTGGGTGAAGAGGATAATGCTGTGCGGAGGCAGGCGGGCCACCCGTTGCAGTATCTCGTCGAGCGCCATGCCCTTGGTGTATTCGAATTCCAGCTTGCCTCGCCAGGACTCGGCAACGCGGGCGGCCTCGTCGGCGACGCTGACGTCGGCCGCGCTGCTGCCCGAAGCGAACACCACCCGTTTGGTCTGCGGGAACAGTTCCAGCGCTCGTTCCAGCGTGCCCTTGATGTCGAACTGGTTGACCTCGCCGACGATGCGGCGGCCGGCCTTTTCATCTTCGAGCAGCGGCCGTTGCTGTATCGCGATCACCGGCGCTCGCGGCGCGATGTCTTTCCCGTCGGTGAGCAGGAACTGGAGTGCGGGCTGCTGTACCGTGATGATCAGGTCGACGGGATGTCGTGCATATTTTTTGCGCAGCACGTCGAGCAGTTCGTCGCGGTAGCCCGGCACGTCTCTGTTGCGCTGCAAATCGAGGTATTCGGCATGGACGTTGCTGACGGGAAAGCCGGCCTCGGTGAGGGCCTTGAAAAGTCCCTCATTGAACAGTTCCACCCCGCGCCCGCCGTAGCCATAGGCGTAGAGCAACAGAATCCGCTGCGGCGCAACGGGTTGCGCCAGCGCCGCACAAGTATTCAGTCCGCCCATTAGCGCCATCAGCAGCAACACGGAGCGCAGCCAGCGACTCGTGGTCGTGGGAATGCGCTCGACGCTTGCCGCCACCTTTGGCGCGGGTGAGTCGATGCGCTTCATGCCCCATCCTCCGGACGAGGCGTGCCTTCCTGCCGCCCCTGGCGACGCAGTTCGTAGTGGCGGAAGGCGTCGCGCACCGTTGCCAGCAATTCGTTGTCTTCCCACGGCTTGGTCAGAAAGCAGAACAGTTCGCCGCGGTTGACGGCGCTGGTCACCGCCGCGAGGTCGGTATAACCGGAAAGCATCATGCGCACGACGCCAGGATACATGTCCCGCACCTTGCCTAGCAGCTCGCCGCCATTCATCTCTGGCATCCGCGCGTCGGAGATGACGACGCCGACTTGGTTGCTGGCCAACAGGTCGAGGGCCTCCCGGCCACCGCCGGCGATCAAAAGTTTGTAGCCCTCGCGGCGGAACAGGCGCTGCAGCGAGGACAGAATTCCCGGCTCGTCGTCGACCAGCAGCAGCGTCTGGCGCGGCAGTTGTTCATCTCCCGAAAACTCCAGCTTGCGGCACTCGCGCAGGAGTTGCTCGAACTCGGTCGCCAGCACCGCCTGGCTGAAATAGTAGCCCTGCATTTCGTCGCAGCCGCGGCGGCGCAGGAAGTTGAGCTGGGCCTCGGTTTCCACGCCCTCGGCAATCACCGAAAGCTTCAGGCTGTGCCCCAGCGAAACGATCGCCAGGGCGATGGCGGCGCTGTTGGCGTCGTGGGTGATGTCGCGCACGAAAGACTGGTCGATTTTCAGGCGATCGATGGCAAAACGCTTGAGATAGTTGAGCGAGGAAAAGCCGGTGCCGAAGTCATCTATCGACAGGGTGATCGACAGTCCCTTGAGCTGTTCGGTAGCGCGGATGAAGGCTTCGGCATCGGCCATGACCATGCTTTCGGTCAGTTCCAGTTCGAGGTAGTTGGCGGCAAGCCCGGTTTCCGCCAGAATGCCGGCTGCCAGCTTGACCACGTCCTGCGCGGCAAACTGGCGGGCCGACATGTTCACCGCCATCGTCACCGGCGCCAGCCCGGCATCCTGCCAAGCCTTGTTCTGCGCACAGGCGGAACGCAACACCCATTCCCCGAGCGGCAGGATAAGACCGTTGTCCTCGGTCAGAGCGATGAATTCGCTTGGCATTACCAGCCCGCGTTCCGGGTGCTGCCAGCGTACCAGCGCTTCGGCGCCGATGATTTCGCCGGTGCGCAAGCTCAACTGGGGCTGGAAATAGACCACGAACTCGCCCCGCTCCAGGGCGCGACGCAGTCCGTTCTCCATGCTCAGACGTTCCAGCGAGCGCGCGTTCATTTCGGCTGCGTAAAAATTGTAGCGATCGCCGCCCGCCGCCTTGGCCCGGAACATTGCGGCGGCGCCGTTCTTCAACAGCGTGTCGGTGTCTTCGCCGTCTCTCGGGAAAATGGCAATGCCAATGCTGCCGGTGAGAAAGAACTCATGTTCGCCGATCCTGAACGGGGGAATCAGCGTCTGCAGCAGCGGTTGCGCCAATTGACCCGCCGCATCGGTTTCGGTGCCCTCGGCCACCAGTACGAACTCGTCGCCATCGAGGCGAGCCAGCGTGTCCATCTTGCCCACCCGCTCGCCAAGACGCACCGCGACCTGGCGCAGCACCTGATCACCGGCGCCGTGGCCGAGGCTGTCATTGATGCTCTTGAAGCGATCGAGATTCAGGGTGAGGACGACCAGTTCCCCGTCTTCTTCGCGGCGCTGGTCGATCAGGCGGGCGAGGCGGTCGTTGAGCAGGTTGCGGTTGGGCAGCCCGGTCAGGTCGTCGTAATTCGACTTGCGCTCAAGCTGCTCTAGGTAGCGCTTGCGCTCGCTGACATCCTGCAAGGTCACGACGGATCCGTTTCGCTTGCCGTCCTCGACGATTGGCGTACAGGACAACTCCAGCGTCACCGGGTTGCCATCCTTGCGGCGGAAAGTTTCCTCGTGCCTGCCAATCCCGACGCCGGCCGCGCAGGAGGTCATCGGGCAGTTGCAGCCGGGACGCCGGTCGCCATCCTTGTCGGCGGTGAAGAATATCTCGCGGGCATGACGTCCCGACAAATCATCGCGCTCGTAACCCAGCAGGGAAGCCGCGGCGGGGTTTACGAAATTGATGATGCCCTTGGCGTCGACGCCGAAGATGCCTTCCGCCGCAGAACTCAGGACCAGTTCGCGCTGGTGGTTGAGCAGCGCCTGGGTGCGCTCGGCCTCATCCCGGATGCGCTCGGTCTCGGCCACGCGGCGGGCCACCTCGGCCTCCAGATATCGATTCTGGTCCTTGAGCCACTCGCGGGCGCGATAGACCTCAAGCTGCGTGCGAACCCGGGCCACCACGACCTCGGGTTGAATCGGCTTTGGAATATAGTCGGCGGCGCCCTGGCTCAAGCCACGAACAACGTCATCGGGATCGCCGAGAGCGGTCAGGAATATCACCGGAATGTTCCGGGTCAGGTCGTTTTCCCCCAGCAGGCGGAGCACTTCAAAGCCGTCCATCTCGGGCATCATCACGTCGAGCAGGATCAGCGACGGCAGCGGCTCTTGAACGGCATAGCGCAAGGCGACGGCCCCCGAGTTGGCGGCCTTGACCTCGTAGCCCTCGTCGCGCAACAAGACGCCCAGCACGCCGAGGTTTTCCGGCATGTCGTCGACGATAAGAATAGTCGTGGGCCGGACTGCGTCTGAAAGTCCGGACCCGGCAGAGCGATCATCCATATCGAACTACCTTCATCATGGCTCGTATCGAGCGTTCCCCCGCAGTGTCGCCAACAACCCGTTGCCATTATGCTGCAATTGTTTCGGACACGGGGCGGATGCCGCTGCGCTCGCCGTGTCGCCAGCGCCGACTTTCTGGCCGGCTATTTGCGCCTGCCCGGCAAGGCGCGGATTCCCTCACCCTTGAAACGGGCATCCGCGCCCCCATATCGGCCTCCTGATCGTTGTTCGACGTTCCACAAGAGGATTCCCTATGACCACTGACACCCAAACCGCGCCAACTTCGCGCGAAACGCTCGGCTTCCAGACCGAGGTCAAGCAGCTTCTCAACCTGATGATCCACTCGCTGTACTCGAACCGCGAGATTTTCCTGCGCGAGCTGATATCCAATGCGTCCGATGCCTGCGACAAGCTGCGCTTCGAGGCGCTGCACAATGCCGGGCTGTTCGAGGGCGATTCGGACTTCCGGATTCGCGTCGCTTTCGACCCGGAAGCCAAGACCTTGACCATCGCCGACAACGGCGTCGGCATGAGTCGCGAGGAAGTGATCGCTAACTTGGGGACCATCGCCAAGTCCGGCACGCGCGAGTTTTTCTCGCAACTTTCCGGCGACCAGCAGAAGGACGCCAGCCTGATCGGCCAGTTCGGAGTCGGCTTCTATTCCTCGTTCATCGTCGCCGACCGGGTAACGGTGCTGACCCGTCGCGCCGGGCTGGAAGCCAATCAGGGCGTGTGCTGGGAGTCCGAAGGCGCCGGCGAATTCACCATCGAGATGACCGACCGCGCCGCGCGCGGAACCGAAATTACCCTGCATCTGAAGGAAGGCCAGGACGACCTGCTTTCCGGCTGGAAGCTGCGTTCCGTAATCCGCAAGTACTCCGACCACATCGTCCAGCCGATTGTGATGAAGAAGGAAGAGTGGAACGACGAGAAGAAGGCGCAGGTCGCCACCGACGAGGACGAAACCGTCAACCAGGCCTCGGCGCTGTGGGCCAGATCGAAGAACGATATTACGGACGAGCAGTACAAGGAGTTCTACAAGCACGTCGGCCACGACTTCGAGGAACCGCTGACGTGGACCCATGCCCGCGTCGAGGGCAAGACCGAGTACACGCAACTGCTGTATGTGCCGGCGCACGCGCCCTTCGACCTGTGGGACCGCAACGCCCGCCACGGCGTCAAGCTGTATGTGCGTCGCGTCTTCATCATGGACGACGCCGAGCAGTTGATGCCCCTCTATCTGCGTTTCGTGCGCGGCGTGGTCGACTCCAACGACCTGCCGCTCAACGTCTCGCGTGAAATACTTCAGGAATCGAAGGACATCGAGGCTATCCGCAACGGCTGCACCAAGAAGGTCCTCGGCATGCTGGCCGACCTGGCCAACAGCGAGGACGCCGCCGAGAAGGAAAAGTACGCCAGGTTCTGGGGCGAGTTCGGCAAGGTGCTCAAGGAAGGCATGGGCGAGGACCACGCCAACAAGGACAGGATCGCAGCGCTCTTGCGCTTCGCTTCGACCCAGGCCGATACGCCCGACGAGACCGTCTCGCTGGCCGACTACATCGCCCGCATGAAGCCGGAGCAGGAGAAGATCTACTACGTCACCGCCGAGACCTTCAACGCGGCGAAGAACAGCCCCCACCTCGAAGTCTTCCGCAAGAAGGGCATCGAGGTGATCCTGCTCTCCGACCGCGTCGACGAATGGGTGGTATCGCACCTGAGCGAATTCGAGGGCAAGCAACTGGTCTCGGTGGCCAAGGGCGGGCTCGATCTGGGCAAGCTGGAAGACGAGGCCGAGAAGAAGGAACAGGAGTCCGCCGCCGGGGAATTCAAGGAACTCACCGAGAAGATCGGCAAGAGCCTCGGCGAGCGCGTCAAGGAAGTGCGCGTGACGCATCGCCTGACCGACAGCCCGGCCTGCCTGGTGGCGGATGAGCACGATGTCTCGGGCAACCTGGCGCGCATCCTCAAGGCGGCAGGGCAGAAGGCGCCGTCATCGAAGCCGATCCTTGAAATCAACCCGCATCATCCGGTGGTGCTGCGCCTCAAGTACGAAGACAAACGCTTCGACGACTGGGCCGCGGTGCTGTTCGACCAGGCGCTGCTGGCCGAAGGCGGCCAGCTCGACGACCCGGCGACCTTCGTCAAGCGCATGAACCAGTTGATGCTGGAGATGAGCGGGGGCTGAGCCGCCGTTTGGGCAAACCCGAGCCGCGCCCGCGGCGAATCGAAGCTTTCGCCGCGCACCTGCCGCTCAGCGCGGCAGGTGCGCGTAGCTCGGATTGTCGATGGCATGCACGGCGTCGGCCAGCGCTTCGATTGCTTCCAGTCGCGTGAAGCCGCGGCGCCAGGCCAGCGCCACACGCCGGGCCGGTTCCGGCGCCTCGAAGGGAATCGCGTGGACCAGGTCGGCGCGATAGGGGCCGGTCATGGCGCCCGCCGGCAGCACCGAAATGCCGTAGCCCGAGGCCACCATGCAGCGGATGGTTTCGATCGAATGTCCCTGATGCAGCGAGCCTTCGGCATGGCTGATGTCGGGGCAGGCGTCGAGCACTTGTTCGCGGAAGCAGTTGCCGGCCTTGAGCACGAGCACGTCGCCGCCGCGCACGTCCTCGGCGGCGATGCTCTTGCGCTTGGCCCAGGCATGTCCGCGCGGCACGACGACGCGGAAGGGCTCGTCGTAAAGGGCGCGCGTCTCGATACCGGGCAGGTCGAAGGGCAGGGCGACGATGACCGCGTCGACCGTGCCGTACTTGAGGTAGTCGGCGAGCAGCGCCGTCATGCTTTCCTCGATGTACAGCTTCATGCGCGGTGCCGTGCGGCGCATCGCCGCGATCAACTCCGGCAGCAGGTAAGGCCCGATGGTATGGATGACGCCGAGGCGGAATTCGCCATGCAGCGGGTCCTTGCCCAGTTGCGCCACCAGTTCCACCCGCCGCGCCTCGTCGAGCGCGCGGCGGGCCTGGGCCGTGACCTGGTGACCGAGGTCGGTGAGGGCCACGTGACCCTTGGCGCGATCGATCAAGGTTACGCCGAGATCGGACTCGAGATTCTGCAAGGCGACGCTGAGCGTGGGCTGGCTGACATGGCAGCGCGCGGCTGCGCGGCTGAACGAGCCCTCGTCGGCGAAGGCTACGAGGTAACGCAATGCGGAGAGCTTCATGAGGCACCTATAGGTAACGGCTATACGCTAAATAGCAAAATACTATTATAAATCATTGACTTACGTCAACATCCCCCGCTCATTGTAGGGGTATCGTCCGCTCCCATGTCAAGACGTTTTTCCAACCAAAGGGAGTTCATGATGAAATTATGTATTTTCGCCGCAAGTCTGTTGTTGGCCGGAACCTCGGTCGCCTGGGCGGCGGTCAACGAGCCGATCAAGCCCGTCGCGGTCGCCAAGGTCGCCAATCCGGCTCTGGTCGAACTGGGCAAGAAGCTCTTCTTCGATCCTCGCTTGTCGAAGTCCGGCTTTATTTCCTGCAATTCCTGCCACAACCTGTCGATGGGCGGCACCGATAACATCAAGACCTCCATCGGTCACAACTGGAACGAGGGTCCGATCAATGCGCCGACCGTGCTCAACTCCAGCCTGAACCTGGCCCAGTTCTGGGACGGTCGCGCCAAGGACTTGCAGGCCCAGGCCGGCGGTCCCATCGCCAATCCGGGCGAAATGGGCTTCACCCACGCGCTGGCCGTCGATGTCCTCCAGTCCATCCCCGGCTACGTCGCCGACTTCAAGAAGGCCTTCGGCAAGGACAAGGTGACCATCGAGGAAGTGACCAAGGCGATCGCCGCTTTCGAGGAAACACTGGTGACGCCGAACTCGCGCTTCGACAAGTGGCTGAAGGGCGACAAGAAGGCGCTTGCGCCCAATGAACTGGCCGGTTACCAGTTGTTCAAGGACAGTGGCTGCGTGGCCTGCCATAACGGCGCGGCCGTTGGCGGCAATTCCTTCCAGAAGATGGGAGTGGTCGAGGCCTACAAGGCCAGCAGTCCGGCCGAAGGTCGCATCAGCGTGACGGGCAAGGATGCCGACCGCTTCAACTTCAAGGTGCCGACCTTGCGCAACGTGGAAATGACGTATCCCTACTTCCACGACGGCGCCGCCAATACCTTGAAGGAAGCGGTAGAAACCATGGGTCGTATCCAGTTGGGCAAGAAGTTCACCGACGATGAGAACAGTAAGGTCGTCGCTTTCCTGAAGACCCTGACCGGCGACCAGCCGAACTTCAAGCTGCCCATCCTGCCGCCGTCTTCCGACAGCACGCCGCGACCGCAGCCTTTCGCCAAGAAGTAGGCTATTACTCGCAGCCACCCCGAACGCCCCGCTTCGCCGGGGCGTTTTCGCTTGTGGCGAACCTCCTGTCACCCGTGGCATGATGGGCGTTTGCTGCGGCGGCGGCATGCCCTTGTTGCGCTTGCCCTCATGCTCCGGAAATCCGACCTGTTGCATTGTCTACCGCCTGTAATCGACGCACGAACCCGGGTGCTGATTCTGGGCTCGTTTCCGTCCACGGCCTCGCTCGCCGCGCAGCAGTACTACGCTCATCCGCACAACCAGTTCTGGCGCATCCTCGGCGCGGTATTGGAGCAGCCGCTGCATGAGATGGACTATGCGGCGCGCATCGCGGCGGTGCAGGCCACCGGCATCGGGATATGGGACGTGTTCGCCTCGTGCCAGCGATCCGGCAGCCTGGACTCGGCAATTCGCGATGCCGTACCGAATGACTTGGCCGCGCTGCAAAAGTCGGCGCCGGCGCTACGGCGAATTTGCTTCAATGGCCGCACGGCGGCGCGACGCATCCGCGAGGTCGAGGCGCTGGGCTTCGAGGCTCTGGTTCTGCCCTCCACCAGCCCGGCCCACGCCGGCATGAGTTTCGCGGAAAAACTCGCGCGGTGGCGCGCGGCGCTGCACGCGGGCGGAGTCGCATAAGCCACGCTGGATCGATTTGCTGTCGGTGGATATCGGCTCGGCGGGTATGATGATGCTTGCGATATTCGAAGGGACGCCCCATGAAAAAGCCGGTCGCCGCGCTTGAACTCGACCATCCGACGCTGGACACTCCATCGATCCAGCGCTCGCTCTACAACCGCCTGACCTACTCGATCGGCAAGGATCCCATCACCGCTACCGACCGCGACTGGTTCTACAGCGCCGCCGCGGTGCTGCGCGAACGCATGATCGAACGCTGGATGGAAACCATGCGCAGTTACTACGTGCAGGACCGCAAGCGGGTTTACTACCTCTCCATGGAATTTCTGATGGGCCGCACCATGGTGAACGGCATGATGAATCTGTGCTGCGACAAGGAATTCCGCGAGGCTCTGGTGGCGATGGGGCTGAATGTGGACCACATTCGCGAGATGGAACAGGACGCCGCCCTGGGCAACGGCGGTTTGGGGCGGCTGGCCGCCTGCTTCCTCGATTCGATGGCCACCATGGGCATACCCGGCTATGGCTACGGCATTCGCTACGAATATGGCATGTTCCACCAGACCATCGAGGGAGGCCAGCAGGTGGAGCATCCGGACAACTGGTTGCGCTACGGCAATCCCTGGGAGTTTCCGCGCCCGGAAGTGCTGTACCAGGTGAAGTTCGGCGGCAGGGTGGTGGATTACGCCGACGAACACGGCCGCAAGAACTTTCAATGGGTGGACACCGACGACGTGATGGCGATGGCCTACGACTACCCGATTCCGGGTTATGACACTGGCACTGTCAACAACATGCGGTTGTGGGCGGCGAAATCGAGTCGCGACTTCGACCTGAAGTATTTCAACGAAGGCGACTACATCCGCGCGGTGGAGGACAAGAACGATTCGGAAAACCTGTCCAAGGTGCTCTATCCGGACGACACCACCGAGATGGGGCGGGAACTGCGGCTCAAGCAGCAGTATTTCTTCGTCTCCGCCTCGCTGCAGGATGTGCTCTACCGCTACGCCAAGTCGGGTACGCCGGTCGACGGCTTGCCGGACAAAGTGGCGATTCAGCTCAACGACACGCACCCATCGATTTCCGTGGTGGAGCTGATGCGCATCCTGATCGACCACCATCACTTCGATTGGGCGCATGCCTGGGACATCACCACGCGCACCTTCGCCTACACCAATCACACGCTGATGCCGGAGGCGCTGGAAACATGGCCGGTGGCGATGTTCGAGCGCATTCTGCCGCGCCATCTGCAGATCATCTACGAGATCAACTATCGCTTCCTGAAGGACGTGATGCACCACTATCCCGGCGATCCCGTCCTGTGGCAGCGCATGTCGCTGATCGACGAGGCCAAGGACAAACGCATTCGCATGGCGCACCTGGCCATCGTCGGCAGCCACAAGGTCAATGGCGTGGCGGCAATCCATACCCGCTTGATGAAGGAAACCATCTTCGCCGACTTTCATCGGCTGTGGCCGGACAAGATCGTCAATATGACCAACGGCGTGACGCCGCGGCGCTGGCTGAATCAGGCCAACCCGGCGCTGTCAGGGCTGATCACGACCCATATCGGTCGCGACTGGCTCAAGGATCTCGACCAGTTGCGGCGACTGGCGCCGCTGGCCGGCGACGCGGGATTTCGCGACGACTTCGCGCGGGTGAAGCGCAACAACAAGGTCCGTCTGGCGCAGGTGATCGCGGAGCGGCTCGGCGTCCGGGTCGATCCGGATTCCCTGTTCGACGTGCAGATCAAGCGCATCCACGAATACAAGCGGCAACTGCTCAACGTGCTGCATGTCATCACGCTCTACAACCGCATTTGCGCCGGCGGCGACGCGGCGCCACGCACGGTGATCTTCGGCGGCAAGGCCGCGCCCGGCTATCGCATGGCGAAGCTGGTGATCCGCCTCATCAACGACGTGGCGGACATCGTCAACAACGATCCGCTGGTGCGCGGCCTGCTCAAGGTGGTGTTCATCCCCAACTACGATGTCTCCAACGCGGAAATCATCATTCCCGCCGCCGATCTTTCGCAGCAGATTTCGACCGCCGGCACCGAAGCTTCAGGCACCGGCAACATGAAGCTGGCCCTGAACGGCGCGCTCACCATCGGCACGCTGGACGGCGCCAACGTCGAAATCCGCAACGAGGTGGGGCCGGAAAACATTTTCATCTTCGGCATGACCACCGACGAAGTCGCCGCGCAGTACGCCGCCGGCTACAACCCGTGGCTCCATTACGACGACAATGCGGAACTGAAGCAGACCCTCGACATGATCCGCGACGGTTACTTCTCTCCCGAAGACCGGAATCGCTACATGCCGGTGTTCGAGACGCTGACCTATCACGGCGACCACTACCTGCTGCTCGCCGACTATGCGTCCTACATCGCCTGCCAGGAAAAGGTCGGGCAACTGTATCGCGATCCGGCGGCCTGGGTGCGCAAATCGATACTCAACGTCGCCGGCATGGGCCAGTTTTCCTCGGACCGGACCATCGCGCAGTACGCCAACACCATCTGGAACGTTGAGCCGATGCCGCGCGCGGCGGAATGAGCCGCCCAGGAGTCGGCGCTGGCGGGACGGCGGTTCGGATGAAAAACATACTGACTCCAAGCCGGAGGCGTCATGCGTCGCCAATGACGGATTGTTTTCCGTCGTTTAGACGGGCCACTTAACGAAAGAAGTTGGAGACACTGACCATGCTCAACCTTTGGCAGCGATGCCACGCCTCGGTCTTTTCCCTGACATTCGAGAGCGACGAGGGTCGAATTTCCTCAGGTACAGGTTTCAAAGTCAACGATCTGCTCGTAACCAACAACCACGTAATGCAGATACAAGGAGCGAGGCGGATTGTTTTGCGAAGCGTCCTTCAAGACAGCTATACAAGGAACGTAGAACTGTCGTTTGGGCACCCTGAATTCCGAAGCATGCTACTAGATGGTGACCCTGAAACGGGCTGGGACTACGCGGTCCTGAAGGTTCCGCATCCCGCTTTTGCGGCCGTGCCCGCTCTTCAACTAGACGAAAGCGAAGACGTGCAGGTCGGTACGCAAATCGCGCTATTTGGCTTCCAGTTCGAACAGTCCAACCTGTCAATGCACGTTGGCTACGTGTCCTCGCAATTTCAGAGGGCGGATGTCCGCTATATTCAACTCGACTCAAGCGTAAACCAAGGCAACTCCGGCGGTCCACTCATCAATTTTGCCAGTGGGCGCGTCATCGGCATGGTCACTAGAAAAGCGACTGGTCTCACCCAGCAGTTCGACGATCTTCATAAAGCGATCCGCCAGAATATCGACTTGCTTCAAGCATCACAGCGGAGTGGTGCTCGAGGCACAGTGGGGGGCGTTGATCCTGTTGTTGCCACGATCGCGATCGAGGTTCAGATGGAGCGGATCGCCAAGGAAATTGCTCGGTCGGCCAATGTCGGAATTGGGTATGCCTATCACATCAAGAAGGTCAGGGACAGCATTGCGAATCTCAGTTGAATCCGTGGCGGATGAGATAGCCACGCCAACTTCCGATATGGGGTCGGCTTCGGTTTAGCTCGAACGCCACTGGTCGCTCGTTAAGAGTCGGCGCTGGCGGCACGGCGGAATGACGGTTGGTTCATGATGGACTGCAGGTCGATGCCGACCCGTTCAGCGCTCACGGGGGGCTACAACGTCGTCAGGTTCCGGGCAGCGCTGACCGCAGGCCAAGGTGCTCGACGAACGGATCGAAGTCCCGGTCGCTATACAGAAGAGGCAGCCCGGTTTCGATGCAGCGTGTGGCAATCACGGTGTCGATGGTCTTGCGCACCGTTACCCCGAGCGATCGAAGCACGCGGAAGTTTCTGGCGGCTTGAACGGCGATGTCCTGTCCTCCCAAGTCCACGATCACCAGCGACGTCATGAGCTTCCTGGCCTGGTTGAAATCACGGTCACTCACGAAGCCTTGAAGCACTTCGGTCAGGATGAGGTCGCCCGTTGCAATCGGTTCAATGCCCAGCAGCGAGTCCAGCTTTCCGGTTTGCGGGGTCGTGGTTCCGCGGAAGTAGTCGATCCAGACGCTGGAATCGACCAGAATCACTTGTCCGTCCTCATCGCCTCAAGGTCGCCCTGCCAGTCGAGTTTTCCGCGAAAGCGTTTGATTTCTTCTTGCTGATGCAGGCGTAGCAACGTGCGTAGCCCCAGCTCGACCGCTTCCCGTTTGGTTTTCAACCCGGTAGCCCGAAGCGTGCTGTTCATGAGCTTGTCGTCAATCACAATGTTGGTGCGCATGGTGTGTATCCTTTCATAAATCCTTACACATTGTAGGCCTGGGTTGTCCGCTCTGCAACCGCTGGAGCCTGACAGGGTGCATCGAAAGTGGCGGACGAGAAGTCAAAACCCTGGCGCGCTCGATGTCTGCGTGCGCCAAGGGCGACGGGCGGCCACCGCTGCTCATGTCCCCCGGGCCGGGCGACGCCCGGCCCTCCTCCTTTACTTCGCTGCGGCGACCGCCCGCCGCCCTTGGCGGAACACGCGGGTGCCTTGTCACCGACGAACAACCAAGGCGTTTCCGGAGTGGGCTGGCGAGGCGCTTTGCGCGGCGAAGTAAAGGAGGAGGCGGCGGCCGAAGGCCGGCGTCGGGGGACATGAGCGGCGCAAGGCGCCTCGCCAGCCCATTCCGGCACCCATGCCGATCAAAGGAATGGTTTTACTTCGGCATTCACCACTTTCGATTGCCCCCAGCCTGACACAAGCGAGATGGGGTCCGCTTCGGTGCAGTTCCAGCGCCACCGGTCGCTCGTCAAGAGTCGGCGCTGGCGACACGGCGAGCGCGCCTTGAATCCTGCTTACTCCCAACGTGGCATGCCGATTGCGTGTGGCGAGCACGTGACCAACAGCGTTTGAGGAGTCTCTCGTGCAAGTCCAGTCAGCCAGCGCCTATTCGGCCTTGTCGCTTCTGAATATTCCGTCGCGCCAGAAACAGGCATCTGCCAGTGCCGCTACGGCAAGTTCCATCGCCTCGGCGGCAACTTCTGCCGACAGAACAACTATTTCCCAGGCTGCGCGAGACCTTCTCGCCGCTCAATCCAGGTCCGCCGCGCCAGCGGGAAGCGGCGCAACAGCCGTCTTCGATACCAATCAAGGTTCCATGACTTTGGACGTCGACGATTACTTCACGCCCAAAACCACTACGAGCGGATCTCCGTTTTCACTTCCGCCGCTGTTGCTCCCGACCCAGAAGAATATTGAAGCCCTGACCGACCATATCTCGGCAACATTCCCGCGGTTTCTGGCACAGAACAATATTCCGTACGCGCCATCGAGCATCACCTATGACCGCGAAGGGAAAGTCCAGTTGCCCCCGGATTACCCTTACGCTTCGGAATTCAAACAGGCGCTGGCGAACAACCCAACGATGGCAAGAGAGCTGAGTACCGTAAATGCCCTCACCTCGCATTGGGTCGAGATGAAAAAGAGCATGCCCTTCCAGCAGGAATATGCCGCCGCTACAACGCAGGCCGAAGTCGATGCCGTTGTCGCAAAGTACCGCTATCTGTTTTCGGGCAATCGCCATTACGACACCATTGCCCTGCAATTCTCGGCGAGTGGCAGCCTGACTCTAACCGCCGACGGCAAGCCGTTGTCCTAGCGATACGGGGCGGGTTCGGTTCGCTTGCCAGGAGTCGGCGCTGGCGACACGGCGAAACAGGGCTGAACGGGTCAGGCCCGATCCGGCATCAGGAAGCGGTCGGATTCTTTCCACGCGCCCGCTGCTTGGCGGCGATGTAGGCCGCTTGCGGCACATACAGCAGATCGGCGATCTTGCGCATGAAATGCTGCTCGTGCGCGTCGAGATGGCCGTCGGCAAACGCTACCTGCCACAGGTACTCGATGATTTGCGCTTTCTGTTCGCCGTCGAAGGCCTTGTTGATCAGCGAGGTGAACTGGAAGTAATCGGTCGCCTGATGCGCTTCTTCGGCGGCCAGCGCCATGAGCGTTTCGACTTCCGCCGCATCGAGGCCGAACCGGGTTTGCAGCGCTTGCGCCACTGTCGCCAGTTCCTCGGCGGTGACGGAAGCGTCCATGCGCATCATCTCCAGCAGCAGTGCCGCCGTTGCGACATGCAGCGCGTGTTGCGAGGCGACGCCCGATCCGGTGGCGCCCGGCTCGATCATCTGGGTGAAGAAATTCCTGATGCTGGCAATCATTTGTGTCCTTTTTTCGGGATGGCCCTTGCCGGGCGTGGCTTGCTCATTTTCTTTTTGCGCGGTCGTTCGTCGCGCAGGCATATTTTCAGTTCCTTGCCGGTTTTTCCCTTACAGACCTGCCGGGCCTTTTGCGCGGTCTCGCAGGCTTGCGGATTTTGCGCCTTGCTGCAATCGACAGGCGGCATGCTCGCCTCCAGGCAGGCCTGTTTCTTGACGCGGTTCATGTCGGCACAGTTCTTCAGGGCCGCCTGACGCGCTTCGCAACGGACCGGGTCGCGCGCACGGGCGCAGTAGTCGGCGGCCGACTGGGCCAAGGCGGGAAACGAGAGCAGGGCACCCGCCGCCAGCGCCAGCAGCATTTTAGTTCCGGTCGCTGCGCTTAACGCCGATAAAGCCGGTGTTAGCCTCCACTGAAGCTTCGCTTTCATGCGCTTTTTCTTGGGAATGTTCATGGCAATTGCGTCGGCATCTTACCCCGCCATTGAGGGCGAGCCGGGTTGTCGGCTATAGTTCGCCGTATCGCCAACGCCGTCCCGCTGGATATCGCTACGCATAAGCTCCTGCCATGAACCAGGCTCCGCCCAAGGAACACCGATTGACCTTGCCCGAAGTGGTCGACGCCCTCGTCGCCGATGGGTTGGTCGCCGCCGACGAGGCGGCTCGCTTCAAGCAGGAGCGGCGCTATTACCAGGGCGACGCGCATCCCCTGATCGTGATTGCCGAGCAGCGCTGGAAGTCGCTGCAAGCGCCGCACCGGGTGCTCGATCTGGATGGCCTGACGCAATGGCTGGCGAAATGGTCCGGATTGGACTACCTGCACATCGATCCGCTGAAGATCAATTTTTCGGCGGTGACGGAGGTGATGAGCAATTCCTATGCGACACGCTTTCGCATCCTGCCGGTTGAGGTCAAGCCGCATGAGGTGGTGATCGCCACCGCCGAGCCTTTCCAGAAGGCATGGGAAGCGGAGATGCAGCCGATCCTGCGCAAGGACATCCGCCGCGTCATCAGCAACCCGGATGACATTACGCGCTACCAGGTGGAGTTCTACAACCTGGCCAAGTCGATCAAGGGCGCGATGGGCCGGGGCGATGTCGCTGGCGGCGCCTCGAATTTTGAGCAACTGGTGGAGCTGGGCAAGGGCAACAAGCAGTTCGACGCCAATGACCAGCATATCGTGACCATCGTCGATTGGCTCTGGCAGTATGCCTTCGAGCAGCGAGCTTCGGATATTCACGTCGAGCCGAGGCGCGATCTGGGTATTGTGCGTTTTCGCATCGACGGCGTGCTGCATCAGGTGTACCAGATTCCCATGGCGGTATTGAATGCCATGACCAGCCGCATCAAGATTCTCGGCCGCATGGACGTGATCGAAAAGCGGCGGCCGCAGGATGGCCGGATCAAGACCCGTACGCCGGATGGACAGGAGGTCGAGCTGCGCCTGTCCACCCTGCCGACCGTGTTTGGCGAGAAGCTGGTGATGCGGATTTTCGATCCGGAAGTGCTGGTCCGCGATTTTTCGGAGCTCGGTTTTGCCGACGAAGAGGCGGCGCAATGGCGCACCATGTCGTCGCAACCCAACGGCATCATTCTGGTGACGGGGCCGACCGGCAGCGGCAAGACGGTGACGCTGTATTCGACGCTGAAGCAACTGGCGACGCCCGAGGTCAATGTCTGCACGCTGGAAGATCCGATCGAAATGATCGAGGGTTCCTTCAACCAGGTGCAGATCCTGCCCGACATCGGCATGGGCTTTGCCGAGGGCATTCGCTCCCTGATGCGGCAGGACCCCGACATCATCATGGTCGGCGAAGTCCGCGATCTGGAAACCGCCGACATGGCCATCCAGGCGGCTTTGACCGGCCACCTGGTGCTGTCCACCCTGCACACCAACGACGCGCCGTCGGCAATGACGCGGCTGGTCGATCTTGGCGTGCCGCCCTATCTGTTGTCGGCGACGGTGCTCGGCGTCATGGCGCAGCGCCTGATTCGCACGCTGTGCCCGCATTGCAAGCAGGCCGGCGGCCTGCGCGCCGAGGATGAGGCGGCCTGGACCGCGCTGGTGGCGCCCTGGAAGTCAAACATGCCGGCGCAGATTTATCATCCGGTGGGGTGTCTCGACTGTCGCATGACCGGCTACAAGGGGCGTATCGGGATTTACGAGATCATGCCGATGTCGCCGGAAATCAAGAAGCTGGTGGCGAATGGGGCCGAGCTGTCAAAGCTGCGCGAGCAGGCCATGCGCGAAGGCATGAAGCCGCTGCGCATTGCCGGTGCGAAAAAGGTCGCGGCGGGGTTGACCACGATTGCGGAGATCATCAAGGTGGCGCCGCCGGCGTTTGACGCGGGATGAGCCATAAGCATCTGAGCCTGCTGCGCGCGATTTTTCAGGATCCCGTCAGCGGCAACGTCCACTGGCGGGAGATCGAGTCGCTATTGCACCACCTCGGGGCCGCCGTCGAACCCGCTCATGGCGCCCGTATCCGCGTGGTGCTGAACCGGGTGGAAGGCTTCTTTCACCACCCTCATCACAGCAACGTCTGCGACAAGCAGACCATCAAGCTGGTACGCGAGTTTCTGGCTCACGCCGGCGTCAGCCCGTCGAGCTACGAAGACGGGAAAGACTGATGCCGCGAAACAGATGCGCGCTTTGAAAAGTCGGCGTTGGCGGCACGGCGTGTTGAGGCCGCTTGCGCGAACGACAAACGGAGGGTGGTGGCGGGAACGGAAACCGTGTCCCCAATGAAAACCCTGACGCAGGGGCCATCGGCAACGCCGATTTGCGCGGTGCTATGATGCGAACACCATGTCGCTGCCACGCATCTACGTCGAAACATCGGTTGTCAGCTATCTGACGGCTCGGTCGAGTCGCGACCTGTTGGTCGCCGCGCGCCAGGAAGCCACGCGCGAATGGTGGGATTTGCGTGACACGATGTTTCAGCCGCTGATCTCGAATCTGGTGCTTCAGGAAGCCGCCGCAGGCGACCCGGTCGCGGCTACCCTGCGGATAGAAATCTGTCGGCCCATTCAGCGACTGTTGATTGATGCCGCTTGCGAAAAGCTCGCGCAAGCGCTCATCGCAGAACGGGCGATTCCGGAAACCGAGCAGGAAGATGCTCTGCATCTTGCTCTGGCAACCTTGTCGCGGGCCGACTTCATTGCAACCTGGAACTTCGCGCACCTGGTGGGGCCGGTCGCCAAGTTCCGTCTGCAAACCGCCATCCAGAACATGGGGTTTCCCCCACCGATTCTGGCCACACCCGAAGAATTGCTGGAGATACTGCCATGAGGCACGAAAAAATTGCACCGGTAACCGAAAAGCCGGCGCGCCTGGGGCGGGCCGATCCGCTGCTGCAAGAGCTGTGGGCGATCAAGGCCGTTCTCAACGCCCAAGCCGGCTACAGCGTGAAGAAGCTGGCTGAACAGGCAAGGCAATTCGACGTCGACGTTGCGCTGGCGCGACTGCGCCAGCAACACTGACGCCCCCTTCGGCGCGAGAATACTTCAGCCGCTGAACCGCCGCCCCGCCAGCGCCGACTTTCCGTGAAAGGAAAAGGGAAAAGGGGCCAGGCTCGAATTGAATTTGCATAGTCGTTGAAAGTCGGCGCTGGCGGGACGGCGATTCAAACGCCACTTCTAAGCAAGTCCCGGACGGGATATCCGCTCTCAGTACCTCGGCCCGCCCTGGCCGTGGAACGGCGGCCAGCGGCCGACCAGGCTTTCCAGTAGTTCGAGTTCGTCGTCGCTGTGGTTGACGACCCCGGCGGGCACCATCATCTTCGGCATTTTCATGTCGTTGTAGATGTACATCGGCTTGTCGTGGTGCGTCGTGCTGTAGCTCTCGCGCTCGTGCGGCGCGGCTGTCGGCGTCAGCTCGACGCCGCCGTAGCACAGGCAGAAGTAGGTGCGCGCCTTGGCGCCCGCTCCTTCGTCTTCGATGTAGCAGCCGGTGCCGCGAATGCCGATGGTGGCGGTTGCCACCTGAATGGTGCGCGAGCCCTTGCCGAACACCGAGAGAATCTTGCCGGTGACGACGCGCATCAGGTTTTGCGCGGCGTCGCCGCCGAAGCTGATGGTGGAGCCTTCCCTTTGCAGGAAGGCATCCTGGCCGATGACGTAGATTGCCTGGCTGCCGGGACCGGTCACGACGGTATCGCCGGGGCCGATCAACTGGCCTTCCCGCGCCGGCCTGGCATTGACGGTGACAGCGCCGCGCAGCTTGTGCAGCCCCGGCGCGACGGGCACATTGCCTTTGGCCAGGGCGTTCTGGATCAGGCCGGAAACTCCCGCGGGACCGAACAGCCCGGCGGCGGCAAAAGCTTTCAGCAAGCGGCGGCGGAGGTTCATGGCGCTTCCTTTCGCTGGGTGAGTTTGCACATGATGCCGAAGATTATCCCAGAGCGGACGTCCTGGCGCCGCACCGCCAGCGCCGACTTTCAGCGGGCGGCGCGTTTGACGCAGTCGAGATAGGCTTCGCCGTCCGGCGGCAGGCCGCTCTTCTGCGAGCGCCAGATCATTTCGCCGAGGCAGTCGAGTATCGCGTGCAGCGCCTGATGCCGGTCGCCGCGCCGGCTTTGCAGGGTGTTGAAAGCGGCGCGGATGCCCGGCGGCTGGTCGATGGAAAGCTGTTCCTCGATGGCCAGATGCAGCGACAGATGGAGGAAGGGATTGGTCTCGCCCTGTTCCGGCGTCCACTCGCGGCTCAGGGCGTCGTCGGCTTCGAGCAGGGCGTGGTATTCGGGATGCAGCGCGACGAGGTCGGCCGCCAGGGTATCCATGGGCGTGCCGGGCAGCTTGTTGCGGCGCTTGGCCCAAGCGTCGATGAGAAACTGGCGGGCCTGGTCACGACTCGGGTTGAACATTTTTGTCCTTGTAAGCGCACAGATCAAACACGAGGCAATGCACGCAATCCGGGCTGCGCGCCTTGCAAATGTAGCGACCGTGCAGTATCAGCCAGTGGTGGGCATGCAGACGGAATGGGTCGGGCACCGCCTTGAGCAGTTTCTGTTCGACCTCCTCGACCGTCTTGCCCGGCGCCAGCCCGGTGCGGTTGGCGACGCGGAAGACGTGGGTGTCGACGGCGATGGTTGGTTCGCTGAAGGCGATGTTGAGTACCACATTGGCGGTTTTGCGACCGACGCCGGGCAGGGCTTCGAGCGCGGCGCGGTCATGCGGCACTTCGCCGCCATGCCGCTCCAGCAGCAGGCGCGAGAGGGCGACGACGTTTTTCGCCTTGGTGCGATAGAGGCCGATGGTCTGGATGTAATCGGCAATGCCTTCTTCGCCGAGTGCGGCCATGGACTGCGGCGTCGGATGCGCGCGGAACAGGGGTCGCGTCGCGCGATTCACGCTCTTGTCGGTGGCTTGGGCGGAGAGCACCACGGCGATCAGCAACTGATAGGGCGTGGCGTAGTCGAGCTCGCTTTTCGGTTCGGGATTGGCTGCCGCCAGGCGGGCAAAGAACGCTTTCCGCGCTGCGGGCGTCACGGCTGGCCTTGTTGTTCAGGAGATGCGGAAACGACCGATTTCGGCATACAGCGCAGCGGATTCGCTCGCCAGATGCTGGCAGGATTGTTCCGCTGTCAGGGCGCGTTCCCGCGCGCTATCGACGACGCCCTCGATGGCGTTGACCTGGCGCCCGATTTCGCCGACGGTAGTGAGCTGGTCGGCGGTGCCGGCGGCGATGCGCTCCATCATCGTGCTGACGCTCTCGATGCCGCCAAGAATGTCGGCCAGTGCTTGCCCCGCCTGTTCGGCGCGGCTGACACCCGAGCTGACTTCGTTCTGGTTTTGTTGCATGGCCAATACAGTCTGCTTCACTTGACTCTGGATGGCGCCGATCATCTGGCCGATTTCGTGGGTGGCGCTGCCGGTTTTTTCGGCCAGCTTGCGCACTTCGTCGGCGACCACCGCGAAGCCTCGTCCTTGCTCGCCGGCGCGTGCAGCCTCGATGGCGGCATTTAGCGCGAGCAGGTTGGTTTGATCGGCGATGCCGCGAATGACGGCGACGATGGCGCCGATTTCATCGGAACGCTGCCCCAACTGGTCGATGTTGGCGGAGGCCTCGGTGACCGTGTGCTGGATAGTCGCCATGCCGACCACCGTCGCGGCGACGACCTCGGCACCGGAGCGCGCCGCGCCCACGGTGCTACGCGCCGATTCGGCCACTTGTTCGGCCGTAGTGGAAATGTCGCTCGACGTGACCGTAAGACGTTCGATGGCCTGGGCTATCTGTTTGGTGCTGTCGTGCTGTGCGCTAAAGCGAGTGCGCAATTCATCGACCTGAGTCCGAATGTCCTGGGTGTCCTGCTCGATGCGACCACTCATTCCGGCAATATTGCCGATCAGGCCGCGCAGATTCTCGGTCATCTTGTTGAAGGCGACAATGATCTTTCCGACCGTGTCGTGGCTTTCGATCTCGCAACTGTGGGTCAGGTTGCGTTCGGAGATTTCGCCGGCAATATCGGCAATGCGCCGCAATCGCGAGACCAGAATGGTATTGACGAACCAGTAGTTGGCGACGCCGATCAGCGAGCCGGCCACCAGGCACGAGGCGAAGAACCAGCCGTACATGCCCTCTTTCCAGGTCACGAAAAAATTGGCGTAAAAGGGAAAGATCAGGCCAATGGTGAGGCCAAAGGCGAGAGAGGCGAACAGCAGTTGTCTAAGGACGCTGGGTTTCATTGGACTCTCTCTGTGAGTACTCGCTGAATATCGTTAATGCTAACACGTATGCATGGAAAGACGAAAACGTGATCAGGTTGTAACACTGGAGTGCTGCATCAGGCGCTGTGCGAGCACGCGCCGGTTGGTGCGCGCCTCCAACCAGTTGCGACCGGCGATCAGCAGACCCAGCACGAAAAAGGCGCCGGGCGGCAGCATGGCGATCAGGAAGCCGGGATAGTCCGCAGGCAATACCTGAATGCCGGACAGCGTCGGGAAGATCATTTCGATGCCTGAAAACAGCGTGCCTTGGCCGATCAATTCGCGCACCGCACCCAGCAGCGCAATCACCCAGACGAAGCCGATGCCCATCATCATGCCGTCGAAGGTCGACGCGCGCAGCCCGTTCTTGGCGGCGAAGGCCTCGACGCGAGCCAGCACGATGCAGTTGGTGACGATCAGCGGAATGAAAATGCCGAGCACCAGATACATGTCGTGCAGAAAGGCGTTGAAGGCCAGATCGACCACGGTCACCAGTGCGGCGATGATCAGGATGAACACCGGAATGCGAATCTCATAGGGAATCAGGGCGCGCAGGGCCGAAATCGCAAAATTGGCCAGCATCATGACGGCGATGGTCGCCAAGCCGAGACTCACTGCATTGACAAAATTGGTGCTCACCGCCAGCAGCGGACACAGGCCCAGCAATTGGGCGAGGATGGTGTTCTGTTTCCAGATGCCGTTCCAGGCAATTTCCTTGTAGGCGCTCATGGCCTGGTCTCCTCAAAACGGCCGTTCGGCGGCAGGGCGAGCAGTTTGTCTCGATGCGCCACGGCCCAGGCCAGCGCGCGACCGCTGGCGTTGGTTACGGCGCGGGCCGAGATGGTGGCCCCGGCACGTTGGTCGAAGCGGCCGCCATCCTTCTTCACCCGCCACCGTTCAGGGGTGACCGTGGCGAGGCTGAGGCCGTTGAACTGGGTGATCCACGGCTGCGCCTTGTTCTTGTCCTTCTTCGGCACGATGTAGTCGCCCAGACCGGGCGTTTCGCGGTGTTCGGTGACGCGCACGGCAAGCAATTCGCCGGAGGCCTTCACCGCCAGCAGCAGGCCGATGTGGCCGGAATAGCCGTCGGGCGCGGCGGCCTCGATAATCAGCGCCACCGCTTCGCCGTTCTTGCGGGCGCGATACAGACGCGCGGCGTCGGACAGACCCAGTTCCTTGATTGGCGGCACTTCGATCCAGTCGTCGAGCAGCGCGTTGTCATACAGGGCGGATGGCAGCACCTCGCCGATCAGGTTCAGCTTTTCCTTTTGCGCACTGGCCGTGACGAGCGGTGCGGTCACGACGTAGGCGCCGGCCATCAAGGCGGTGAACACGACGGTGAAAGCCAGCATGATGGCAGCGGTGCGCACCGAAATGCGCAGGGCGCCGGATTCGCGCGGCGCCATGGCGCCGGAGGTGTCGAAAGTATCGACCGGTTCGTTCACGGCGCCTCCCCGTTCTTGTGGCCGAACACCGGCGGCTGGGTGTACATGTCGATCAGCGGTGCCGTGATGTTCATCAGCAACACGGCGAAGGCGATGCCATCAGGATAAGCGCCAAAAGTGCGGATGATCCAGGTCAACAGTGCCACGCCGGCGGCGAAGATCAGCTTGCCTCTGGGCGTGGTGGTGCCGGACACCGGATCGGTGACGATGAAGAAGGCGCCGAGCATGGCGCCGCCAGTGAAAATGTGGAACAGAGGTCCGGCGAACTGCGTGCTGTCGATCAGGTTGAACAGCCCGGCGACCAGAGCGAGACCGGCAAGGAAAGCCGTCGGCATGTGCCAGGTGACGATGCGCTGCTGCAGCAGCCATAGACCGCCCAGCAGATATCCGACGGCGACCCATTCCCAGCCCTTGCCGCCCAGGCCGCCGACGGCGGGATTGGCGCCCAGCACGCTGGCGACCGAGGCCTTGGCTTCGGCAGTGTGCAAGGCGGTGCGCAGCGCGTCGAGCGGCGTCGCCATGGTGATGGCATCGATCTGGCGGCTGCCGAAAATCGCCTGCCATTGTGTGGCGAAATCGGTCGCTCCGGCGGCTGGCCACTGCGACATGAGCTGCGGATAGGCAACGATCATCAGGGCAAATGCCACCATTGCGGGATTGAAGGGGTTTTGTCCCAGCCCGCCGTAGAGGTGCTTGGCGACGACGATGGCGAGCAGCGTGCCGCACACCGTCAGCCACCACGGTGCAATCGAGGGGAAGGTGAGCGCGATCAGCCAGGCAGTGACCAGGGCCGAACCGTCGCCGAGGAACATCGCCAGCGGTTTGCCGCGCAGCGAAAGCATCAGTGCTTCGGCGGCGAGCGCGGCGACCGAGGCGAGCGCAATCTGCACCAGAATGCCGGCGCCGAAGAACCAGACGTAGGCGGCGATGCCGGGGATCAGCGCCGCCAGCACGCGCAGCATGACGGATTGCACGCTGGCGGGTTGGCGAAAGTAGGGAGAGTTGTTCAATGAGTTGTTCACGAAAGGCTCGCGGTCTTGTCTAGTCGTTCTGCCGCACATGCGGCTTCGCCATTTCGCGGATCTCGGCGCGGCGCGCCTCGATGGCGTCGATTTCGGCCTGCTGCTCGGGGGTCAGGTTGCTGATGTTCTCCGGCTGCACCTGCGCCTTTTGCGTACGGGCGAGTTCAAGCGCTGCGGCGATCAGCGCCTTCTTCGCATCCTGCTCGGGCGTGACTGCCGGCTTGTCGGCGTCGGCCAGCGCGGCGGCGGCCCTTTCGCGTCCGGCGGCGGTTTTCGCGGCGAGTTTGGCGGCCTTCTCCTGCTTCTCGCGTTCTTCGCGCAACAGGCGGAATTCGTAGCGTTGGCGCGCCACGTCGGCGGCTTCTTTCTCGGATTCGTGCGCCCAGATTTCGCTCTTGGCAAATCGGTAGTAATCGACCAATGGAATGTGCGAGGGACAGACGTAGGCGCAACAGCCGCATTCGATGCAGTCGAAGAGATGGTATTCCTGCGTCTTGCCGAAAATCCTGGCGCGCGAGAACCAGTACATCTCGAAGGGCTGCAAGTCGCTGGGGCAAACCTTGGCGCATTCGCCGCAGCGGATGCAGGGCATCTCGGGCGGCGGCGGCGGGAACAGCTTTCTTGATCCCACCAGTATGCAGTTGGCGGCCTTGACCACGGGCACGCTGTCGTTCGGCATCCGCAGGCCCATCATCGGCCCGCCCATGATGACGCGGTCGCTGTCGGGCAGCGGGTCGCACAGCGCCACCAGGTCCCGCATCGGCGTGCCGAAGAGGACCTCATAGTTGCGCGCCCGACCGACATTGCCGGCGATGGTGACGATGCGCGAAATCAGCGGCTGGCCGAGTGTGATCGCCTCGTAAACGGCATACGCGGTGCCGACGTTGAAACACTGCACGCCATAGTCGGTCGAGCGCTTGCCGTGCGGCACCTCGATGCCGGTGAGGACCCGAATCAGTTGCTTGGCGCCGCCCGCCGGATAGCGCGTCGGCACCGCTACGATCTTGATCGCCGCGTCGCCGGCAGCCGCATTGGCAGCCTGGGCGGCGACTTCCATGGCGGCGATGGCTTCCGGCTTGTTGTCCTCGATGCCGACCAGCACCTGACCGGCGCCGAGCATCTCGCGCATGATGACGGCGCCCTTGAGGACGGTCTCGGCGCGCTCGCGCATCAGCATGTCGTCGCAGGTGATGAATGGCTCGCATTCGGCACCGTTCAGCACCAGCGTATCGAGTCTTCCATGCTTGCCGGGATTGAGTTTGAGATAGGTGGGGAACACCGCGCCGCCCAGGCCGACGACGCCGGCATCGCGCAGATAGTCGCGGCTTTGCGTCGGCGTCGCGCTGCGAAAATCAAAGGGCTGACGCGGAATCCATTCGTCGCGGCCATCCGGTTCGATCACTACGCAAAGTGCAGTAAGCCCGGAGGTATGCGGCATCAGGCGCATTTCGACGGCGACCACCGTGCCCGAAGTCGAAGCATGTACGGCGGAAGATACATTGCCGTCGGCACCACCGATGCGCTGACCCTTGAGCACGCGCTCGCCGGCCTTGACCAGCGGTCGCGGCATGCCGCCGATGCTTTGGTGCAGCGGAATCACCAGAAGAGTCGGCGTTGGCGGTACGGCGATGGGCAGCCCGATTGATGCTTCCTTGTTGTAGGCCGGCTTGACACCGCCGTTGAAATTGAACAGGCGTTGAAGCGCGCTCACGCTGCCTCCCGCCGCGCCGGGGCGATTTTGAACACCGGGTATTTCCACTTCCAGTTTTCCACGCTCTCGCCAATCGGCTGCATGGAAATGCAATTGACCGGGCAGGGCGGCAGACACAGTTCGCAGCCGGTGCATTGGCGGGCAACGATGGTGTGCATCTGCTTCGCGGCGCCGATGATGGCATCTACCGGACAGGCCTGTATGCACAGTGTGCAACCGATGCAAACCTGCTCGTCGATGACGGCGACGGATTTTGGCTTTTCGACGCCGTGTTCGGCGGACAGCGGCTTGAACTCGCGACCGAGCAGGTCGGCCAGCTTGTGGATGCCTTCGTCGCCGCCCGGCGGGCATTGATTGATCTCCGCTTCGCCTTTGGCGATGGCCTGAGCGTAGGGTTTGCAGCCGGGGAAGCCGCACTGGCCGCATTGCGTTTGCGGCAATATGGCGTCGATCTTCTCAACCAGCGGATCGCCTTCGACGCGAAACCGCACCGCCGCGTAACCCAGCGCGGCACCGAGCACGATGGCGCCGAGCGCCATGACCAGAATCGCTGCGAGCATGGTTACTTGTATTTATCCAGGCCGGCGAAGCCCATGAAGGCCAGGCTCATCAGGCCTGCGGTAATCATGGCGATCGCCGTGCCGCGAAAGTGAATCGGGATATCAGCCGCTTCGAGGCGCTCGCGGATGCCGGCGAACAGGATCAAGGCCAGCGTGAAACCGACCGCGCTGCCGAAGCCGAACAGCAGCGACTCAAGAAAGTTGTGGCGCAGGCTGACGTTGAGCAGCGGGATGCCCAGCACGGCGCAGTTGGTGGTGATCAGCGGCAGGTAGATGCCCAGCACCTGATGCAGCAACGGACTGGTTTTCTGAATCACCAGCTCGGTGATCTGCACGATGGCGGCAATCGTGACGATGAAGGACAGCGTACGCAGATATTCGACCTGGTTCGGGATCAGCATCCAGTGGTCGATGACATAACTGGCGCCGCAGGCCATGGTCAGAACGAAAGTGGTGGCCGCCCCCATGCCCATCGCGGTTTCGAGCTTCTTCGAGACGCCCATGAACGGGCACAAGCCGAGAATGCGGACGAAAACGACGTTATTGACGAGAACTGCGCCGAGAATAATGAAGAGATAACTGGTCATGATGCGCGGAGGGCCGCGACCGCTCCGCAACAAATGGTAGAGGTGATAAAGTTCAAATTATCCCGCCTCCGATGGTGTTTGTGCAAATGGGGGAATTGTGGCTCGTGTGCTCAGATGTTGGTGGCATCAATGCATTCGGCGACAAGTTGCGGGCCCTTGTATATCAGTCCGCTGTAAATCTGCACCAGCGCGGCGCCCACCTCCAGTTTGGCTCTGGCACGTTCTCCATTGGTAACGCCGCCGCTGGCGATGATGGGCAATTCGCCGGCCAGGGCCCGTGCCAGACTGCGGATCACGGCCGTTGATTTCTCGAACAGCGGAGCGCCGGAAAGCCCGCCGGCTTCGACCGCGAGAGGCGAGGTTTCGACGCCTTCGCGACCGAGCGTCGTATTGGTCGCGATCACGGCGTCGATCCGGTGCCGCCGAAGGGCGTCAGCGATGTTGGCGATCTGCCTCACGTCAAGATCGGGCGCTATCTTGAGCGCCAGCGGAACGTATTTGCCATGCTGATCGGCAAGCGCGGTCTGGCGGAACTTCAGCGCGCCCAGCAGGGCGTCGAGTTCCGACGTTCCCTGCAACTGGCGCAGGTTTCTGGTGTTGGGCGAGGAAATGTTGACTGCTATATAGCTGGCCCGCGCATAGGCCTTGTCGAGGCAGAGCAGGTAATCATCGACCGCTTGCTCAATGGGCGTATCGAAGTTCTTCCCGATATTGATGCCGAGAATGCCGCGATAGCGAACGTGTGCCAGTCGTTCGCAAAGCGCATCGATTCCCGCGTTGTTGAAGCCCATGCGATTGATGATGGCCTCGTGTTCCGGCAGTCGGAACATGCGGGGCTTGGGATTGCCGGGTTGCGGGCGCGGCGTGACCGTACCTACTTCCAGAAAGCCAAAGCCGAGACGACCGAGGCCATCGACCGCAGTCCCGTTCTTGTCGAGCCCTGCCGCCAGCCCGACGCGGTTGGGGAACTTGAGTCCCATGACTTCGACCGGGTTGCCACGCACCGACGAACGAAGCGGAAGCCCAAGCGAATCGCCGATCGCAAGAAGACCGAGCGTCAATTCATGGGCGCATTCGGCATCAAGGGTAAAGAGAAGTGGCCGGATCAGGGCATACGGATTCATGGCGCTGGATTCTACGATGTCGCCGACAAGAAGGTTTTTTTCAACAATCTGAAAAAAAATGCACGAAGGGGTTTACACATTAAAAATGCCACCCTATAATCGCTCCTCTCTGCTGATCGCGGAGTCGCCGAAGCGGCGGAAGTTCTTTAAAAACCAAACAACCGATAGGTGTAGGTGCTTGCTGTGCTGGTGGTGACAGCGGGTAGTCGTCTCGAAATCGAAGAGGCGATTGCTGGTCCGGGTTGAAAGACTTGGGCCGAGTTCCGAGCGGAGTGCGAAAGCATGACGTGAAGAATCTGCTGCTGCTGGATGCTAAGAGTATAGAAGCAAGCACTTGCACGAAATAACAGTAAGGTCGAATGAAAGTTTGACCTCTGAGATTCGTTTGAGTGAGTAGTAAAAACAGACAGATTGAACTGAAGAGTTTGATCCTGGCTCAGATTGAACGCTGGCGGAATGCTTTACACATGCAAGTCGAGCGGCAGCGCGGGGGCAACCCTGGCGGCGAGCGGCGAACGGGTGAGTAATGTA